>JAACAK010000051.1:21018-69415 GCA_011774835.1 Candidatus Kutchimonas denitrificans
ATTTCCTTACTCGCCCAGACGCCAGGCGTTCGGGACGTGCTCGATTTGCGGCGGCCTGCCGGGGCGTACGGTCACGGCCAGAGCGTCGAAGCGGTAGCGGCAGCCGCGGCCGCCGTGGCTGCGGAGCCAGTGGCGGGCGACCCGCTCGACCTCGCGGCGCTTGAGCGCGGTGATCGCGGCCAGCGGGTGACCGAAGCCGTCGCCGGCCCGCGTCTTGACTTCGACGAACGCGACCGTGTCACCGCGCCTCGCGATCAGATCGATCTCCCGGTGGCCGAAGCGGAAGTTGCGGGCCAGGATCGTGTAGCCCAGCCGCTCGAGATGACGCGCGGCGAGTCGCTCGCCCAGAGCTCCGAGTCGGTGTGGTGGTCCCATACGCCACCATACCCCGCCCCTATCACCCCACCATCAACAATTGAAAATGGAAAATTGGATGTGATCATTGAAAGTTTACCTTGGAAAATTGAGCATCGGGGATTGAACATTCCGGTCAGAATGTTCGACCCTCAATCTCAAATTTGCCAACGTGAATTTTCGATGTTCACATTCAATTTTCCATTTTCAATTAACTCTGGATAGTCAGCTCGAGGCCATCGGTGGCCATTATGACTTCTCCCTCATAGCCGGCCTCCGCGAGGAGGGCAGGCAGGTTGGCGTCCTGCAGCTGGGGATAGACGTGCGCGACGGCCAGACGTTCGACGCCGGCGGCTGCCGCCAGCCGCGCCAGCCGCGTTGGCGACAGGTGGTTGCCGCCCACCAGGTCATCGGGGAGCGAGCACTCGGCCACCAGCAGGTCGACACCGCCGAAGAAGGCGGGCAGTGCCTCGTCGGGCCCCGTGTCGCCGGTGTATCCCAGGGCCAACCCATCGGAGGTGAGGCGGATGGCGAGGCTCTCGTCGGTATGTTCGGTGGACTGGAAGCGGGCCTCGAACGGGCCCAGGTCTGCCGTTTCGCCGGGGCGAACCTCGTGGATCGGCAGCTCGAACCCCGGCTCGACCAGCCAGCTACCCAGCGCCGTCGCCCAGGCATAGAACAGTTGGCGGCTCCCTTCGGGCCCCCAGATATGGAGGGGCTTCGTCCGGGGCCGGGCCAGGGCGTGGCGCAGCGCGAAGATCAGCGACGGGATCTCGCCGATATGGTCGGCGTGGAAGTGGCTGATGAAGAGGTGGTCGAGCTCGCTCCAGGCGAGCCCGTAGCGAGCCAACCCCTGTAGGCCGCCGGCTCCGCAGTCGAGGAGCAGGCGACAGTCGGCATGCTCGACCCAGAAGCAGGCGGAGGCCCGGTCGGGGTCGGGTACGACGGTGCCGGTGCCGACCGTGACCAGGCGCATCTGCGATCAGGCCACCGCGCCGCGAGCGTACTCGCTGAACTCGACGCCCACGATCTTCGAGACCCCGGGCTCCTCCATGGTGACGCCGTAGATCCAGTCGGCCGCCTCGATCGTCACCGGGTTGTGCGTGATGACGACGAACTGGACGCTCGGCTTGAACTGCTCGAGCATGGAGACGAAGCGCCGGATGTTGGTCTCGTCGAGGGGCGCGTCGACCTCGTCGAGGACGCAGAAGGGGCTCGGCTTGACCAGGTAGATGGCGAAGAGCAGAGAGAGGGCGGTCAGCGCCCGCTCGCCGCCGGAGAGGAGGTGGATCCGCTGGGTGCGCTTGCCGCCCGGGCTGGCCGAGATCTCGATCGGCGAGTCGAGGGGGTCGGACGGGTCCTCGAGCCAGACATCGCACTCGCCACCGGCGAACAGCGTCGCGAAGGTGCGATTGAAGTTGGTCCGGATCTGCGCCAGCGTATCGAGAAACGTCGCCGACGCCGTCTCGTTGATCTCGCGGACCGTGTCGCGCAGATCGTCGCGGGCCTGCGCCAGGTCGGCGCGCTGAGCCTCCAGGAACTCCAGCCGCTCCTTCTCTTCCCGGTACTCCTCCTCGGCCAGCATGTTCACCAGGCCGGCGCGCCCCAGCCACCCGGCCACCTCGGTGAGCTCGGCGCGCAGGTCGCCGGGCTCGCCCTCCGCCGGCTCGACCTCCTGTGCCAACTCATCGAACGGCCGGCCCCACTCGTCCTCCAGACGCTCGCTGGTGCGGCTCAGCTCGGCGCCGATCTGGGTGCGCTCCAGCTCCAGCTCGTGGCGCCGCTCGGCGTGGCTGCGCTCCTCCTGCTGGACCTTGCGCAGCTGTGACTCGAGCTCGGTCACGCGACGACGCAGCTCGTCCGCCTCCTCGTCCAACTCGGCCGACGCACGCTCCAGCGTGTCGCGCTCCTCGAACAGCGCCTCGAGATCCTCCGCCGCCTTCTCGGACTCGGCCCGGTCGTCGCTGAGCCCGGCGCGCAGCTCCTCGGCCTCGCGGCCCAATCGGGCCGAGCGTTCGGCGGCCCCGTTCAGCGCGCTCCGCTGGCCTCGCAGCTCGCGCTCGGCCCGGTCGAGAGCGGCGGCGGCCCGGGCCTCGGCCAGGCGGGCTTCGGTGACCCGCTCGCGGAGCCCTTCCCACTCGGAGCGTACGGCGGCTAGCTCTTCCGAATCGGGCGCCACCTCGGTCCCCTGGGGCTTCAGCGAGGCGAGGGCCTCCTCCTCTGCGGCACCGCGCTCCAGCGCCGCCGTCCGCTCGGCCTCCAGACGAGTCATCGCCTCCCGTGCCGACTCGAGCTCCTCCTGCAGGCGGCCGAGCCGTTCGGCGGCCCCCTCGGCCCGGGCCTTCGCTCGAGCCGCCTCTTCGCCCGCGGTGCGCCGGTCGGCCTCCAGCTGAGCGACGGCGGAAGCCTGGTTCGCGACCCGGGCGTCGGAGGCCCGAAGCTGGGCGCCGACCCGTCGGGCCTCGTCCTCGAGCTCTTCGAGCTGCGACTCCAGCCGCTCGCGCTCCGCCTTGCGGACCAGCGTTCCGCCTCCCCCGTGCGGCTGGCCGAGGCGGAGCACTCCGTGGGCGTCCACGCTCTCGCGCCGACCGATCCAGGGCCGGCCGCCCGACCTCTGCCGGGCGCCAACGTCGACGCCCTGAAGCAGCCGGGCGACCCACCGGGCGGCCGGCCCACGGGCCTGGACGCCAGGCGGCAAGCGACCGTCCGCGAAGCGCACCGGCTCGAGGGGCAACACGACCAGGCCGCCGGGACCCTGGTACTCGTTCAGGAACCAGCGACGGATCCGTTCCACCGCGGCCCGGTCCTCGACCACGAGGCCATCGACGAACGCGCCGAGGTACGCCTCGATGCTCTCGGCCAGCTCGTCCGACGTCGTGATCATCTCCCCCAGTCGGCCCAGGATGCCCAGCTGGTCGGCACGCTCCAGCGCCGCCGCCACCGCCGGGCTCCCTCCTTCATCGCTCAGCGCCGCCAGGGCCTCGATCCGCGCCCGAACCGCTTGCCGGCGCTCGTTCAGCGCCGCCACGCGGCCGCGGAGCTCGTCGCGCTCCGCCTCGAGCTCGGCCAGACGGTCGCGCTGGCCCGCCAGCTCTTCGGCCGCACGCTGCCACCCGGCCTCCGCCGTAGCCGCCGCGCCCCGCGCCTCGTCCTCGGCCGCGCGGGCCTCCCGCCGCGACCCTTCGATGGCGTCGATCCGGTGCTCCGCCTCCTCCAACCGGCGCAACAGCTCGGCCGCCTCGGCCCGGGCTGCATCGCGTCGGGCCTGCAGGCTCGCGCGCCGCTCCCTATACGCCTGCTTTTCCGACTCGACCGCCGCCTCCGCCGCCTCCATCGCCTGCTTCCGCTCGCTGACCTCGGCCAGGTCGACCTCCAGCGACCGCAGCTCATCTCGCAAACCTTCCAGCGACGAGCGCCGCTCGGCGACCAGCTCCTCCAGCCGGCCGACCTCCGCCTCCAGCTCCTGTTTCTCCTGCTCCAGCTCGCGACGCTCGGACTCGATGTCCTCCAATCGGCCGGTGGCATGCCGGACCCGCTCGTCCGCCAGCAGGCGCTGCCGTTCGCGCTCGGCGAGCCGGTCGCGCACGGCCATCAGTTTGCGGCCGTCGTCGCCGCGCTGGCGGTCGAGCTCGGCGAGGCGGCCCCGAAGCGCCTCGTGCTCGGCCTCGGCGGTGCGCAGCTGCGTGGTGTCCTGGACGCGGGCGTCGGCGAGGGAGCGGAGCTCGGAATCGATCTCGTGCTGCCGCCGTCCGAGCCGCTCCAGCTCGGTGTGAGCGAGGGCGAGCTCGAGGGCCAGCTTGCGATCACGCATCTCGAGGAAGCGCTGCGCCTTGCCGCGCTGGCGAGCGAGGCTGCGGACCTTGGTCCCGACCTCGGCGATGACGTCGTCGACGCGGGCGATGTCGGTGTCGGCCTCATCGAGGCGCCGAACGGCGATGCGGCGGCGCTCCTTGTAGCGTCCGATCCCCGCCGCTTCCTCGAACATGGCGCGCCGCTCCTCCGCCTTGTCGCTCAGGATGGCGTCGACCATGCGACCCTCGATGATCGCGTAGGCGTTGGTGCCGAGTCCGGTGTCGCGGCAGAGGTCCTGGATGTCACGCAGGCGGCACTGTGCGTTGTTGAGCCGATACTCCCCTTCACCGCCGGTATAGACGGTGCGAGCGATCTCCACGTCGCTGTAGGGGACGGGCAGGGCGCCGTCCTCGTTCGACAGCTTCAGGTTGACCTCGGCGCGGTGGATGGGTCGGCGCTTCTCGGTGCCCTGGAAGATCGCCTCTTCCATCCGGGAGCCGCGGATCGCCGTCGGTCGCTGCTCGCCGAGCACCCAGCGCAGCCCGTCGGCCACGTTCGATTTCCCGCAGCCGTTGGGTCCGACGATCGCGGTTATCCCGTCATGGAAGCGGATGCTCTGCGAATCGGCAAACGACTTGAAGCCATGGAATTCGATTCCGACCAGCTTCATGGCAGTTCCAACCCCACCCGTTCGACAAGTTCGACATCGTGGCCGAGGGATTCGAGCCGCTCGCGGAGCGGCGCGGCGTCCTCGGGCTTCTCGTAACCGCCCGCGTAGACGTGATAGGCGGACCCGTTCGCAGCCGCACCGGCTGCCGGCACCAGGTAGGCATGGATCCCCTGGCCCAGCAGCGTATCGACGACCTGTTGGGCTTCCTCGGCGTTCGGGAAGATCCCGAAGTCGAAGGCGAGCCGTGCCGGCCGTACGTCCCAAGCGCGGCCGGTCTCCTTGATCCCCTCGCTGACCAGCCGGTCCATCAACTCTTCCGCCCGGTCGCGATCGGGCAGCAGCCCGGCGAAGACCCGATAGTACACCACCCCACGCACGACCGTGGGGGCCACGTAGAACGGCACGTCCTCGCGCGACGCCCAGTCCTCCCGGCGCGTGAGCGCGTCATCGAAGGAGCTGTACGACGCGATCACCACGGAATATGGCAGAGAGACCTCCGACCGTCGACTCCCGGCCGTCGGCTCCGCCTCGGCCGTCGCAGTCGAGGCTGGCGGCGCGGCCTCGTTCGGAGCGGCGACGGGGCCCGTCGTCGGCTCGTTCACGTCGGTGGTCTCCGCCGCCGCCTGGACCGGTGCGGGCTCCTCGGGTTCCGGCGCGACGCCGATCGTGCGCCAGAGGACGACGGCGGCGATGGCGGCCAAGGTGATGGCCACCGCCGGCACCAGACTGCGCCGGCGACGCCGTGTCACCAACGAGGGTGGCGGCGCGGGAAAGCTGCGCTCCGGCGACGCCCAGCGGTCTTCCGGTGGCGCGAGTCCCGGGGCGGGCGCGGCCTCGACCGGCTCCGGTTCGGACGGCTGAGCGGCCGTCCGATCCTCCGGCGCCTCGTCCTCACGGCTCGTCCGGGGCGGGCCGCCGGGCATGGGTCGGGTCGTCGCGTCGCTGGCGGCGAAGGACGGAAGGTCGCCGCGGCCTCTCCCCTCTTCCCGGACCTCCGGCGGAGCCAGGAACTCGGCCAGACGGCGCGCGCCTTCGGGGAGCTCGATCTCCTGCCCGGTGGCGTTGAGCACGATGCAGGATTCGAAGCCGGGAATCGGGCCCGCCTCCAGCAGGTCGTCGGAGGCGACGCACGGCAGCAGGTGCGCGTCGGTTTGAGCCAGTCGCGAAGCGATCTTTTCCCAGCGGGGATGACGCAAGAAGATCTGTCGGGGCGGCGGTTCACCGCCCAGGGTCAGGAAGAAGAACGATTCGGACTCGGGTTCGTGGGCGACGGCGGAGAACGATGCGCCGCGGAACAGCACATCGACGATCCCTTCTCCTTCCTCGACGCCGAGCGTCGCGGCCAGCGACGACGGCTGGCGCAGCTGGATGTCGGCCAGCACGACCTTCGGCCGCTGGCTGGCCAGCTTGCGCACGATATCGATCGCCGTCGCCACGGCCCACCGTCGCTGTCGCGCGCTGGTGGTCGCGAGCACGAGGGTTACCGCGTGTGGCCACGGGATTTCAGTTCTCGAGCTCTCCACTGTCCCCACCTCCCGACTCATCCTCACCCGGTCCGTCTACCGTCAGGATCCACGGCTTGTAGCCGTAGCGGGCGCCGAGCGAGCGGGCCGCCTCTTCCGCCTCTTCACGTTCGTCGTAGGGCCCCACCATCGCCCGGTACCACGTGACCCCCATCGGGTCGACGTGCCGGTCGACCCGCCCCGCATAACCAACGCTCCGCAGCCAGGTCACCAGGTTGTCCACGCCGGTGCGCTCACGGGCCGCCGAAACCACCGCGTAGAATCCGGGCGGCGCGCCTTCCTCTTCCCCTTCCTCCCCCTCTTCCGCCATCGCCCCTTCGTCGCCCGGCTCCTCGGAAGACACGACCCGCTCGGCGATCGCCGCCCGTCGTCGGTGCGCCGGCTCCTGACGCGGCCGCGGCGGCTGCCACTGCACCGCGAACCAGCGCCGGTCCACACCCACCTCGGCCCGGGCCAGCTCGCTGAGGTCGCGCGCGTCATACAGCACGAGCTCGGGCCCGAGCCGGGCGATGAGGCGGCCGCCGGGGATCACCGCCGGCAGGTCGGGGCCCCAGGCGCCCGGCACGACACCCAGGAGCGAATCCACACCCACCTGCAGCACGGCCAGGCTGTCCTGGACGCCGACCAGCCGCGCCAGCAGGGTGGCGCCGGTGATCGCGAATCGCAAATCGACCGCCGGTGCGGGCAGCGCGACCGAAGGGAGCTCCCGGTTCCGCAGCCGATCGAAGACCCGGATCGTGTCGCCCGTCGCCGCGTAGAGACGGTGGCCCGATGGCGTGAAGGCGATCGCGTAGCCGGGTGCCGGCAGCCGGACATCCTCCGCGTCCTGGAGCCCGGGGAGCGTCAGCGCGTGCACGACGGAATCCGTCTCGTCGGCCGTCAGATAGTACAGCCGCGTGCCCCAGGCCGTAATCGCCAGATCGCGGATGCTCTCCACCGCACGCCGCGCCAGCACCGAATCGGGCTCGGTCCCCACGGTCACGATCTCGGTGCCCGCCTCGCCCTTCACCACCGCCACGGCCCGGCCGTCGCCCGCGTCCCGCAGGCTGACGAGCGAGCCGCCCAATCGAAGCCGCCAGGGCTCCGACGCGCCCACGACCCACAGCGCCTTCCCGTCCGGCGCGATGATCAGCTCGCGACGCCCCTCCAACGCCACCGCCAGCTCCGTGGCCGGGACGTCCTCCCACGTCAGCAGGTGGCGGGTGGCGTAATCGTAGCGGGCTATGCGCGACTCGGTGAGCTGGACCCAGATCGCCTTCTCGCCCTGCCAAGCGCCGGTGATTCGCTCCAGTTCCGGCGGCGCCCACGTCGGCGACTCGAGCGTCCCGGCGCGCCGATAGGTCACCGGCCCTCCGTCTTCCGGAAGGCCCAGCAGCCCCCACCCCTCCGCGCTGCCCAGCCACGCGGTCCCGGCCAGCGGCGACGCCGCCAGCTGGGTCCGCTCGCCGCCGCGACAGCCACCCTGGCTCGCCAGCGCCAGCGCCAGCAGGACGGCGGTTGCGGTTCGCTTCGAGGTGTACAACGTCAGAACGGTTTCCGCGCTTTCAGGAACGATCGCCTGCGGGTGGGCTGGAGTCGTGGGGGCATGGGAGAAAATAGCCGCGGCCACGGCGAAAAAGCAAGACAACGCGGGCACATCGGGCCAGTCAGAAGGTGGGCCCGAACGCGATCGACCAGACGCCCAGCCCCCGTTTGTCCGGCCGATGCAGCGGCACCGAATAGTCGACCCGCAGCACCGTGTACGCGATGTTCATCCGCAGTCCGGCGCCGAACCCCGCCACCGGCTGACGCACCGTCCACGGGTTCGCTTCGGGCCCTCGCGACCAGACCAGCTGGTCGAAGCGGTTGAAAGCGGCGCCCACATCGAAGAAGAACACGGCATCGAGGGGCGGCAGACCCAGGGGCGCGAAGCCGAGATCGAGGAAATTGAAGATCGGGAAGCGGAGCTCGGCGCTGGCGAAGGCCACCCCACTGCCGATCAGCTGGTCCCGCACCGGGCAAAGGGTCGCTTCCAGGTCCTCGACCCGGGCCAGCGAGGCCGAGCACTCCGCCACGCTGAACGAGCCACCGTCGTAGCCGCGGATGAAGTACGGGCCGCCCCAATAGAGCCGAAACTCCCGCTCGTCCCGGCCCGTCCTCGACGTGGTGGTCAGACGTGTCGCGAACACCCACTGGCCGCCCAGGTTGAAATACTGTCGAAAGTCGAACGTCAGGTCGGTGACCTGCACGTCGCCGAAGTAGCGTCCCACCCCGATGCGATAGCGCCGACCCGCGATGGGGCCGGTGTACCCGTACAGCGCGTTGTCCCAGACCACCGCCACCGCCGGGCCCGCGAATACCAGGTCCTCCAGCGGGCGGATCTGACGATCGTTGGTGCTCGACGTCCCCGTGGTCACGATCCGGTTGAACACGCTGTCCCGACTCACGTGGAAGCCGACGGCGGAAAACTCCAATCGCTGGAAGGTGTTCAGCGGGTAATGCAGGTCGGTCGAGAGGATGCGGTACACGTCGCGCAGGAAGCGGTCCTCGAACACCGACCCGGAAGCCGAATTCAGGTTGGGCACCGTCCCGAAGAAGCGGTAGAGCGGGAACTGCTGGTACGCCATCGACAGGTTCGCCCGCTCCCGGAGGTACGTGTACTGGGTCAGGATGTAGGCATCTTCGAACGAGCCGGCGATCTGGCCCCAGAGGAGCACGTTATGGTCACCCAGCATGTCCGACAGCAGGATGTACGAGCCGCCGTAGACCCCGTTTCCGAAAAAGCCGCCCACCTGGGCGCCGATCACCGGCTGGCCCACGATGTCCGGGGAAAGCTTCACCCGGTAGTCCCGCTCCTGGAACGACGCCGTGTCCGGGAGCCCCAGCTCGGCGTCGGCCAGCAGGTCGGCCACGGTCACCTCTCGCGGTGTCGCCGGGCGCTCCTGCGCCACGGGCGGCGTGGCCGAGAGTCGGAACTCGTCGGCCAGCCGATAGAACGACCTGGCCCGCTCGCCGGCGGGGGCGAGCTCGAGGGGCGGAGAACCGTCGGCGGTCCCGAGGCCGGCCCCGGCGATCGGTGGATCGGCGGGCGGCGCCTCGATCGGCCACGCCTGCGTCCGCGGGTCGTCGATCATGTAGATGTTGTAGCCGGCGCCCTCGAAGTAGCTGAAGGCCAGCCGGTCGGTCCCGGCGGCCCACGAAACGGCCGGGCTGAGGGGCACGATCCCGGAGACGCCCGACAGCAGGTCGGTGACCTGATATAGCCGGCGCTCGCCCAACGCGAGAATATAGACGTTGTTGATGCCGCTCCGATCCGAGATGAAGGCGATCGAGCTGCCGTCGGGCGACCAGACCGGGTTGATGTTCTTGCCTTCCTCCTGGAACGGCAGCAGCTCCAGGTCGCCCCGGCCCACGTTGTACAGGGCGATCCGAAAGTTACCGAACACCAGCTCATCGAAGTCGGTGTCATCGCCGCGGTCGGTGGCGATGGCGATGAACTCGCCGTCGGGCGACCAGGCGGGATGCAGGTCGGCATATTTGTCGTCGGTCAGCTGCTGGAAGCGCTGACCGTTGGCGTCGATCATGTAGAGGTCGCTGATGCCGCCGCGGAGACCGGTGAACGCGATCCAGAGCCCGTCCGGCGAGAAGCTGGGGTTCTGGATACCGTCCAGATCCACTTCGATCCGCCGCGTAACCCGGCGCCGCTCCACGCTATAGAGATAAATCGCGTCGCGGCCATCGGTCTTGGCCACGAAGGCCAGGTACCGCCCGTCGTTCGACCAGGCGGCGGACGAGCTCATGAAACGCAGCGACTCGAAATCGGGGTCGCGCGCCGCCTTCACCAGCCGCGCCTCCACCTTCCCCGTCTCCGCCGAAGCCAGCCAGAGGTCGAAGAACGAGTACAGGTCGTGTCCCCGATCGGAGAGGTAGACGATCCGGCGGCCGTCCGGCGACAACGCCGGCGCCAGGTACGACGCGAAGTCGCCCGAGCCCGGCCGGAAGGCGTGGGTCGTTATCGACTGCGCCGCCTCACCCGCCCGGCCGTGCCGGGCCACGTCGGGCAGATAGGTGGTGCGGATCGTCTCGATCCACTCCTCCGACAGCTCTCCCATCCCCTTGCCGATCGTCACCCGCAGCGCGCCTTCCAGACCCAGCCGCATGGTCCGCTGCAACAGCAAGCCGATCGTCTGGTCGCCGTACTTGCCGCCGATATACGCCCACAGCGACTGTCCGAAGCGGTACGACAGGTAGTCGCTGTACCGGTTCATCTCGGGGATCGTACGCAGGTATCCGGTGAGCACGGCGTCGCGCAGCCACGCTTCCGTGTTGGTGTCCACGCCGCCGACGGAGAGGTATTCCGCCATCCCCTCGAAGAACCAGAGGGGCGGCTGGAACTCCAGCGGATTGAGCTGGCTGGCCAGGCCCCGGGCGATGACGTCGTATTGGAAGGCGTGCACCATCTCGTGGGTGAGCACGTGCTCGAAATCGGCGTACGAACCGGTGAACGGCAGGATGATCCGCCGCTTGGTGAACTCGGTGACGCCGCCGGTCCCCTCGGAAATGAAGCCGGGCAGTGCGTTGGTCTGCTGGAACTCGCTGTGCGAGGCGTACAGGATGATCGGTTTCCGTTCCTCGAACTCGTGGGCGAGGATCCGGCTCAGCCGGATGTAGGCGCGCTCCGCCATCCGCGCCGCGTCGAGGGCCGCCTCACGCTCCCGGGGATAGTAGTAGATGTCGAAGTGGGTCGTCTGCAGGATCTCGAAGTCGAACACCTGATGCTGCAGCTTGTTGCGCCCGAACTGGGCGCACGCCGGCTCCGCCAGCATGGGCATTAGCAGCAGGAAAGCTGCCAGGCTGCCGGGCGCCAACGCGGCTCGCGCGTGTCGGCGCCGCCCGCGGCGTGAGCTCATGGGTTCAAGCCGGCTCCTCGATCAAGATGCTGGGTGCGTCGCCCCATAGCCGTTCGAGCTGGTAAAAATCGCGCACCACCGGGTGAAAGAGGTGGACCACCAGATCGATGTAATCGATCAGCACCCAGCGGGCGGCGCGCTCGCCTTCGACGCCCGCCGGCCGTACGCCTTCCTGACGCAGCTCCTCCACCAGGTGCTCGGCGATCGCGCGGACGTGCACATCGGAATCGCCCGATGCCACGATGAAGAAATCGGTGGCATCCGATAGACCGCGGAGGTCGAGCACGGTCGGTTCGCGCGCCTTGCGCTCCAAACACAGATCGATCGCCCGGCGCACCGTGTCCGGGAGATCCTGCGGATCGAGCGGGCCCTTACCGCCTCCCGCCTCATGTGATATTGCATCAGACATGCGGTGTTGTCACGCCCTCCCTGGCTGTCTCGTTGTACACCGCAGGGGCCTCAACTTTCCACCCCACGGCGCCTTACTCGCACTGATAGAACACGGCCCAGGCACCCGGTCCGGTGTGGGCCGAGATGACACCCGCCGCCGGCCGGATCAGCACCTCATCCGGGGCGAACTCCGCCTCCAGCCGGCGGCCCACTTCCTGGGCCAGCTCGTGGCAGGCCACGTGGGCGACGCCCATCCGCAGGCGGCCGCGTTCGGCTGGGAACCGCTCTCGCAGCAGCTCCAGCACCCGGGGGATCGCGGCCTCCCGGCCGATCACCCGATCCACCGGGATCACGGCGCCGTCCTCGTCCAGGCTCAGCAGCGGCTTGAGCTGGAGCATGGAGCCCAGGAAACCCCGAGCTTTGCCCAGGCGGCCCGAGCGCATCAGGTACTTGAGGGTGTCCACCGTCAGCAGCAAGCCCGACCGCCCGGCGATTCCCTCCAGGTCGGCGACGATCTCAGCCCCCGTCTTGCCCGCCGCCGCCAGCTCCGCGGCCCGCAGCACCTTCATGCCGAGGCCGAGTGACGAGGAGCGCGAGTCATAGACGGTGACCCGGGCGTCCTCGAAGCGGCCGGCGACGCTCTGCGCCTGGCCGAGCGTGCCCGAGAGCCGGCCCGACAGGAAGATGCCCAGCACCTCCTCGGCGTGCTCCGCCGCCCGGCCGAACGCCTGCTCCAGATGGGCGGGGGCTGGCTGCGACGTGGTGGGCTGGGGGGCGTCGGGATCGGTCAGCCGGGCCAAGAACTCTTCGGGGCCCAGATCCACCTGGTCGAGGAACGCCTCATCCCCGAACATGACGGTGAGCGGTACGATCGTGATGTCGTGCTCGATGATCAGCTCGGGCGGAAGATCACACGTCGTGTCGGTCACCAGCGCCATCCGCGACTTGACCTTCCGCTGTCGGGCGCGGTGCTGGCCCTGCATGTCCTCGGTCTTGACCCGCTCGACCGTTCCGCCCAGCTCGGCCAACAGCTCCTCGACAACCACCGGGTCATCGGTGTGGATGTGTATCTTGGCCAGGGTGGGTGCTCGGGTAACGATCAGCGAGCCACCGGACCCGCGCACGGCCTCAGCCAGCTGGCGCCGCTCCGGCAGCGGTTCGCCGCGCACGACGAACTCCGTGCAATAGCGAAACCCGCGGCCGCCGTCGTCGGGGAACGCGGTCTCGGCCGCCGCATCCCTGACCGGAGTGACGCCGACGACGACGGGCATGCGCTCGCGACCCCGATCGATCAGCGAAACGACGCCCTCGAGAAAGTGGACGAACCCTTGCGCCCCGGCATCGACGACGTTCGCCTCACGAAGGGGCGGCAGCAGCTCGGGGGTCCGGGCGAGGGATGTGCGGGCGGCGCCGAGCATATCCTGCGCCAGGCGCTCCAGGTCGGAGATCTCGGCGGACCGGCGGTGGAGCTCTTCGGTCGATTCGCGCACGACCGTGAGGATGGTCCCTTCCCGCGGCTCATCGACGGCCTGGTAGAGCGAGCTCGACGCCCGGACCAGCGCCTCGGCCAGCTCGTCGGACCCGGCGCGCTGGCTCCCACCGAGTCCCTCTGCGAAGCCGAGGAAGAAGTGAGACATCATCATGCCCGAGTTGCCCCGGGCCGCCAGTACGCCGGCCTCCGCCAGCCGGGAGGCCAAGTCGGCCACCGAACCGTCGTCGTGTCCGTCGACGGCCTCCACCATGCCGCGGAAGGTGAGAGCGAGGTTCGTACCGGTATCGCCGTCGGGAACAGGGAACACGTTGAGGCGGTCCAGCTCGTCGCGATGAAACAGCACGTGCTCCGAACCCGCCACGAACAGGCGCTTGAGGCGCCGCCCGTCGCAATAGGCGATAGTCAGATCCTACTCCTCTTCCTCCTTGATCACCCACACCTTCACCGACGCCTCCACCTCCGGATACAGCCGAATCGGGACCGAGTAGACGCCCAGCATTTTGATCGTCTCCTGCAGCAGGACCTGGCGCGGCTCCACCTCGTATCCATCTTCGGTCAGCTTGCCCGCTATATCCCGCGGCCCCACTGAACCGTACAGCTTCCCCTCGTCGCCCGCCAGCATGGAGAAGGTGATCGAAGCGCCCTCCAGCCTGTCCGCCAGGGTCCGAGCGGCGGCACGGTCACGCTCCTCCGCTGCCAGCGCCGCGGTTCTTTCCCGCTCCAGCCGCTGCCGATTCGCCTCCGTCGACCGGTAGGCGAGCCCCTGCGGCAGCAGGAAGTTCCGCGCGTATCCCGCCTTCACCGAAACGATATCGCCCACATCGCCCAGATTGGCAACCTTCCGTCTCAGAATCACATCCAGGTTCCTGGCCACTTTACCGCTCCATTCTTCGGCTCAAGGTCGATCGCAATAAACACCCTTCAATCGGCTTTACCCTCTCCGCTCGCTCGACTCCTGAGGTTCAGCCACGTGTCGCCCAACCCGATCACCAGCATGACGCCCAGACCCGCCGCCAGGATCGGCGACACGAGCAGCGCCACCAGACCGCCGATCACGCCAGCGAAGATCGAGATTCCTCCGATCAGGCTCAGCACCACCGCCAGACCCCGCACCGCGTACAGGGCGCCCATGAAGAAGACCGCGTTCCCTCCCACGCGCCGCGCCAGCTCTCCCGCCGGCGCCAGCACCAGCACCAATCCGACCAGCCAGAACCAGATCAGATGATCGTTGAAGCGGAAGCGGCGAAGCTGTCCGAAAGCCCGTCCCGCTTCCCCCGCCAGCCAACTGCGCACCGAGACCGCCGCCCCCAGCGCGCTCAACGAGCTCACCCCCAGCAGTGCCGGGAAGACCGCGACCTGCAAGCCCGCCACCTTCTGCATTAGCGATCCGATCCGCTCGTCGGCCCGCTCGCCCAACAGCTTCGTCGCCGCCTCGGTCGCCTGGGCGGCACGCATCCCCATCGTGGCGTCGAGTTCCAGCCAAACGGCCGGGTTGACGGCGCAAATCGCCACTGTCGCCGCCGCCGCCAGTCCCAGCGCCGCCAGCGCCCGGGTCGAGAAGCTCCACCCCGGGCGCCACGCCGCCATCCACAGATACATCCCGGCCAGCAGCAGCGGCCAGCCGCGCTCGAACCACCAGACGCCCGAACGGTCGCCCAGGAACGACAGCGCCAGCAGGACGCCGACCAGCGCCGCCGTCCACGGGTTGCGTGGCCCGATTCCGACCAGCAGCAGCGCCAGCGGCAGGGCGATCAGCACGAACGGCTGGGTCACCGCCAGCGCCAGCGTGACAAGCCCGAACCCCAGCGCCCGGGCCAGCTCGCCGCGGGCGCGGCTGGCGTCCATCTAGTGCCGGTAGCCTTCCACGTAGGGAATCAGCGCCAGATAACGGCCCCGCTTGATCGCCCGGGTCAGCTGCCGCTGGTGGGGCGCGCAGGTGCCGGTGATCCGGCTTGGCACGATCTTGCCACGCTCGGTGACGAACCGCGAGAGCAGTTGTTCATCCTTGTAGTCGACGACCGAGATCTTCGACTCGCAGAGGTGGCACGCCTTTCTCCTTCTCCTCGCCATGATCTAACCTGTCCTCTCGTGTTCCGGATGTTCGCGCCCGCGACGATCAGTCGTCGTCGTCATCGTCGTCGTCGTCATCATCGTAGCGCTTCCGGCCCTCCTCCTCGGCGGAGCGCGGGCTGGGCAGCTCGCCTTCCGACAGGACGACCAGATGGCGCAGGACCTGCTCATCGAGCTTTATGGCTCGCTCGAACTCGGGCAGGCTCTCCGGTTCGGTTCGGAACTGGACGACGACGTAGTAGCCGTTGTCGTGTCTGTTGATGGGATAGGCAAGCTGCCGCTTGCCCCAGTGCTCGACGGCCACGACCTCGCCCTTGCCGTTCCCGGCGACGAGCCCGTTGAACGTCTCCAGCTTCTGATCGATAGTGGAACGATCGAGGGCTGAATCGAAAATGTACACGACTTCATAGTCGCGCATCGCCACCTCCCTTTGGTCTCGGCCCGATGGCTCAGGCCTCCGCGGCCCCGCCCGGTGACCCGGGGCGGAGCAGGTGTTCTGTTCTGGCAAACTGAACCTGAAATAACGCGACCCCAATGTAGCCGAGAAGACGGCTCCCCTCAAGGCGTCAGGTCTGCGCCCGGAACAGCAGGATGTCGCCGTCCTCCACCACGTGGTCGCGGCCTTCGGCCCGGACCCACCCCTCCTCCCGGGCGTCTTTGAGCGAGCCGGCCCGAACGAAGTCCTCGTAGCTCACCGTTTCGGCCCGGATGAACCCGGTCTCGAAATCGGTGTGGACGACGCCCGCCGCGCCTGGCGCCAGCGTGCCGCGTCGGATCGTCCAGGCCCGCACCTCCTTCTCGTTGAAGGTGAAGAAGGTGATTAGCCCGAGGAGCGAGTAGGTGGCCCGGATCAGGCGCTCCACCCCCGGTCGCTCGAGGCCCAGCTCGCGCAGGAATTCGGCCCGCTCCTCCGGGTCCAGCTCCAGCAGCTCCGCCTCCAAGCGGCAACAGAGGCGCACCACGCGGTCGGCGCCCACCGCGTCCGCCAGCTCCCGGGCCAGGGGCGCATCGCCGGCCAGGTCGGACTCGGCGACGTTGGCCACGTGGAGGGCCGGCTTGCGGGTGAGCAGGAAGAGCGAGGCCAGGATGTCGGACTCCTCGTCCCCGGTCTCGATCTCGCGGGCCGGTGTCCCCGCGTTCAGTCCCTCCCTCAGGCGTCCGAGGAACTCGGCCTCTCGCGCGGCGTCACGATCGCCGCTCCGCGCCATCCGCTCCACGCGGTCGACACGCTTCTCCACCGTGTCCAGATCGGCGAGGATGAGCTCGGTTCGAACGGTTTCGACGTCGCGGACCGGATCCACCGAGCCCTCGGGGTGAGCGATGTTCGGGTCTTCGAAGCAGCGCACCACGTGGACCAGCGCTTCGACTTCCCGAATATGCGCCAGGAAGCGGTTACCCAACCCCTCGCCGGCGTGCGCCCCCTCGACCAGGCCGGCGATGTCGAAGAACTCGACCACGGCCGGCACCTTGCGCGGCGCCTCGACCAGCTCGAAGAGCCGGTCGAGCCGGGGGTCGGGCACCTCGACGACCCCGACGTTGGGATCGATGGTGGTGAACGGGTATGCTTCGGCGGGCACGCCCGCAGCGGTGAGCGCGTTGAACAGGGTTGACTTGCCGGCGTTGGGAAGACCCACTATGCCGGCGCGTAATGCACGGCTCATGCTTCAATTATAGTGAACATCGAACATCCAACGTCCAGCCTCCAACGTCCAACGTGGCGGCCGCCTAGATTTCGGTTGAACGCCCAAGTTGGAGGTTGGACGTTGGATGTTCGATGTTCGATGTTCAGTGGCCCGGTTCCCTACCCGGCCAGGGCGACGAAGAACGGCGCCAACACCAAACTGACGACGCTCATCAGCTTGATCAGAATGTTCATGGACGGGCCCGACGTATCCTTGAACGGGTCGCCCACCGTATCGCCCACGACCGCCGCCTTGTGCGGGTCCGAGCCCTTGCCGCCGAACGCGCCGCCCTCGATGTACTTCTTGGCGTTGTCCCACGCGCCGCCCGCGTTCGCCATGAAGAGGGCCAGCAGCACGCCGGCCAGCGTCGCGCCGGCCAGCAGGCCACCCAGCGCCTCCACGCCCAGGAGCCAGCCGACGAGGACCGGCGCCACGACGGCGATGAGTCCCGGCGCCACCATCTCGATCAGCGCCGAGCGGGTCGCGATGTCGACGCAACGCGCGCTGTCGGGGCGCGCCTCGCCCTCCATCAACCCCGGTATCTCGCGGAACTGGCGGCGCACCTCCTGAACCATACCGCCGGCGGCCCGACCCACCGCGGTCATGGTGAGCGCGGCGATCACGAAGGGGAGCGTGCCGCCGACGAAGATCCCGATCACGACCATCGGGTCGACCACGTTGATCCCCCGCTCCTGCAGGCCCACCGCCGAGGAATAGGCGCTGAACAGCGCCAGCGCCGTCAGGGCGGCGGAGCCGATGGCGAACCCTTTGCCGATGGCCGCCGTCGTGTTGCCGATGGCGTCCAGGCTGTCGGTGATCGAGCGAACCTGCGGGCCCAGCCCGCTCATCTCCGTTATGCCGCCGGCGTTATCGGCCACCGGACCGTAGGCGTCCACCGACATGGTCACGCCGACGGTGGCCAGCATCCCGACGGCGGCGATGCCGATGCCGTAGAGGCCGGAAAACTTGTAGGCCAGCCAGATGGCCGCGCAGATGAGGAGCATGGGGATGGCGGTGGAGATCATCCCCACGGCCTGGCCCGAGATGATGTTGGTGGCCGCACCGGTCTGCGACGCCTCGGCGATCTTCCGGATCGGCTGGCCCGCCGTGTAGTACTCGGTGGAGAGGCCGATGAAGATCCCCACCAGCGAGCCGCCGAACATCGCCCAGAAGGGACCGAAGGTGCCCAGGGCGTCGTTGCCGGCGAAGATGTCGAGCTCACCCGTCAGCCACCAGGCCGCGATCCAGAAGAGGATGGCGGCGATGTACGTACTGTTCCGCAGCGCCGCCGCCGGACTCAACTTTTCCATCACCTTCATCGAGAAGACGCCGATGATGCTGGCCACCAGACCCGCCATCACGTAGAGGATCGGCAACGTGATCGCCTCCAGCCGCTGGTCGGCCAGGATCTGAGCCGATGTGGCGCCGATCGCTATGGTGGCGATGATGGAACCGACGTAGGACTCGAAGATGTCCGCACCCATGCCAGCCACGTCGCCCACGTTGTCCCCCACGTTGTCAGCGATCGTCGCCGGATTGCGCGGATCGTCCTCGGGGATCCCCGCCTCGACCTTGCCCACCAGGTCGGCGCCGACGTCCGCCGCCTTCGTGTAGATGCCGCCGCCCACGCGGGCGAACAGCGCGATCGAGCTGGCGCCCATCGCGAACCCGGCGATCACCTCGCTGAACGTCTTGAACGCCAGGTCACCGTCGAGCGTGCCCGAGTAGACGAATAGCACCACACCGATCCCCAGCAGGCCCAGGCTGCCCACCGACAATCCCATCACCGCGCCACCGTTGAACGCGATGCGCAACGCCCGGCCCTGCCCCGCGTCCCGCGCCGCCTCGGAGGTGCGGACGTTGGCTTCGGTCGCGGCGTTCATGCCGAAGAATCCGGCCAACAGCGAGCAGAGCGCGCCGCCCACGTAGGCCAGCGACGTCGGCAGCGAGTCCAGCGCCAGGAAGAGCAGGACCGCGACGACGACGATGAACGGCACCAGGACCGAATACTCGCGCTTCAGGAACGCACGCGCGCCTTCCCGGATTCGCGCGGCGAGCTCGGCCATGAGCTCGGTGCCCACCGGTTGCCGTTTGAGATAGAAAAAGATGAGTGCGGCCACAATCAGGCCCAGCAGGCCCAGCGGCGCCGCGTAGGTAACCGCTACGTTAGTCACTTATCCTCCCGGGTGTATTCAGCAATAACGACGACGCCCGCATTTTCCGTGTTGAGGTGGACGTTGGAAGTTGGGCGTTGGACGTTGGATGTCGGATTCGAGCTTCACTCCGCCGCCGGCGGAGCCGCGTTGTACCTGTTCATCGCCGCCTCGATCCCCTGGCGCGCCCAGAGCTCGACTCCCTCCGCCAGGCGCGGCAGGCTCGCCAGCACGGCATCCTCAGCGGCTGGATCGTCGAACTCCGACAGGACCCAATCCGCCGAATCGACCCCGGCGGGCGGCCCACCGACGCCGATCCGCAGCCGCGGGTAGTCCCGCGTGCCGAGCGCCGCCTCGATCGAGGCGAGCCCGTTGTGGCCGCCCGCCGAGCCCCGGGCGCGGAAGCGCGGCCGGCCGGGCTCCAGCGCCGTGTCGTCGACGACGACCAGCAGGTCCTCCTCGATGTCGAGAGCCTCCCACTCGGTCAGCAGGCGAACGGCTACGCCGCTCCGGTTCACGTAGGTCACGGGCTTGACGAGCAGGACCTCGCCCACCCCGGAAACCTCGGCCGTAGACCGAAGCCAGAGATCGTCTTCTTGAAACGGAGTAGCGGACCAGCGACGCTTGAGCTCGTCGAGAAGCCACCAGCCCACGTTGTGAAGGGTGGCTTCGTACCGGGCTCCCGGATTGCCCAGCCCGACGACGGCTTTCAGGGTTAACCCTCCTCTTCGGCTGCCTCCTCTTCTTCCTCCGAAGGCTTGCCGCGGCCGACCACCTCGGGCTCCTCGGCCTCTTCGCCCTCCTCCTCCTCGGCCTCGAGCACCTCTTCCTCTTCCGGTTCCTCGACCTTGTGAACGGTGGGCGGCACGACCTGCGCGATCGCGGTCGTCGGCTCCTCGAGGATCTCCACGTCCGCCGGGACCACGATGTCCGCCACGGTCACCTGGTCGCCGACCATCAGGTGAGAGACGTCGACCGATAGTGACTCGGGTATGTCGGACGGCAGGGTTCGCACCTCCACCTCGTGGCGCAGGTGCTCCATGACGCCGCCCTCCTTTACGCCCGGCGCCGCACCCAGCAGGCGGATCGGGATGTCGAGTCGCACCTTCTCGCCCTTGTGGAGGGCCAGGAAATCGATGTGCAGGACCTGAGAGCGGTACGGGTGGATCTGCACCTCACGGATGAGCACCTGCTGCGGCGTTTTGGCGCCGTCCACCTTCAGGTTGATCACCGTGCTCTCGTACGGGACCGAGGTCAGGAGCTTTTCCAGCTCCTGGGCGTCGATCTTGCACGACCGGCTCTCTTCGCCATGCCCGTAAATCACACCGGGCACGAAGCCCGACCGGCGCAACGCGCGGGCCGCCCCCTTCCCGGTCTCCGTTCTCAGTTGTGCTTCCAATGTTACGGTCGTCATCTCGCCGATACCTCTTCTCGTTCTCTCACGCCTGCACGATCTACCGCCTACTCGAACAGGCTGCTGACGCTCTCGTTCTCGTGGATGTTCCGAATCGCTTTGCCCAGCAGGTTGGCCACCGACAGGACCTTCAGGTCCGGCCAGCGCTTCTCCTCCGGGATCAGCACCGTATCGGTCAGCGCGACCTCCGCCGGTAGCTCGGAGAGTCGGCTCACCGCCGGGCCGCTGAGCAGCCCGTGGGTGGCGCAGATGAATATCTTGGCCGCCCCCCGCTCGGCCAGGGCACGGGCCGCGCCGACGACCGTGCCGCCGGTGTCGATCATGTCGTCGGGGATCAGGCAGTTCTTCCCTTTCACCTCACCGACGACGGTGGCGACTTCCGCTACGTTGTGCGACGGCCGCCGCTTGTCGATCATCGCGATTTCGCCGCCCAGCCGCCGCGAGAACCCCCGGGCCATCTTGGCGGCGCCGACATCGCTGGCCACGACCACCAGCGGCGACAGGTCCATCTTCTCATAGCGCTCGGCGAACACGGGCAACGCGTACAGGTGGTCGACCGGAATGTCGAAGAACGCCTGCAGCTGGTGCTGGTGGAAGTCGATCGAGACCACCCGATCGGCCCCCGCCTGCGTGATCAGGTTCGCCATCAGCTTCGCCCCGATCGCCACCCGCGGCTGGTCCTTCCGGTCCTGGCGCCCGTAGCCGTAGTAGGGGACCACCGCCGTCACCCGGGCCGCCGACGCCCGGCTGGCGGCGTCGATCAGCAGGAGCAGCTCCATGATGTTGTCCGCCGGGGGTACTGTCGGCTGGATGATGAAGACGTCCCGGCCCCGGACGTTCTCATCCACCCGCACGAAGATCTCCCCATCGGCGAACCGCTTGATGGTCACGTCACAGAGCGAGGTGCCGAGCTCCCGGGCGATCGCTTCGGCCAGCGGCCGGTTCGCGGTGCCCGAGAGCAACATCATCTCCCTGCTCTTCGGATCGACATTGGAGGAATCGGTCACGCCAGTAATCCTCTGGATTCGAGGAACTTCGCAACTTATCCCGGGCTCCGGGGAGCGTCAACCAGCCGACCGGCCGGCGACCGGCCAGGTCGGACACCTTGTCCGCGGGCCGCCCGCGCTTAACATTCCCCGCCGATGGTCAAAACTCTGGTGCTGTTCACGGCGGGCCTGGGTGGCCTCTACCTGGGCGCGGATGTGCTCATCCGGGGCGCTTCGCGTCTCGCGCGCGACCTCGGCGTAAACGCTCTGGTGATCGGCCTGACCGTGGTAGCCATGGGCACGTCGATGCCCGAGCTGCTGGTGGGCATGGTGGCATCGGTTCGATTCAGCGGTGACATCGCCATCGGCAACGTAGTCGGCTCTAACGTGGCCAACATAGCGCTCATCCTGGGGATCGGCGCCCTGATCCGGCCGATCCGGGTTCAGATGCGACTGCTGGTGAGGGAGGTGCCGATCATGATCTTCGCCTCCCTCGCTTTTTATGTCTTCGCCCTCGACGGGATCCTGAGCCGGTGGGACGGCCTGGCACTCGCCGCCGGCTTCATCGCCTATACCCTCTACCTGCTCGACGGTGCACGCCGCGAGTCGCCCGCCATCGAGGTCGAGTACCAGAAGTTCGTGCCCGCCGGCGGCAACATCGCCAGCCACATCCTCCTCACCTTCGTCGGGCTCGCCGTCCTGTTGGGCGGCGCCCACATGGTCGTCAGCGGGGCCGCCGCCACCGCGCAGGCGCTCGGGATCTCGGAGCTGGCCGTCGGCCTCACCGTCGTCGCCATGGGCACCTCGCTCCCCGAGCTCGCCACCGCCGTCGCCGCTTCGGTCCAGGACGAAGGCGACATCCTGGTCGGCAACGTCGTCGGCTCCAACGTCTTCAACCTGCTGGCCGTCCTCGGCGCCGCGTCCATCGCCCGGCCGATCCCCGTCGCCGAATCGGTCATCCGGGTCGAGGCTCCGGTCATGCTCGCCGTCAGCGTCATCGTGCTCCCCTTCGTCTGGACGACCCTGCGCCTGACCCGCTGGGAGGCCGCGATCCTGCTGTCCGCTTACGCCGCCTTCGTGGTTCTCTTGGCTCTGCCCTCCTGACCACCTGCCCCAAAAGAACAACCTGGAAGTTGGACGTTGGAAGTTGGACGTTGAACGTTCGACTTGGTGATTGGCTATTCGCCTTGAACGTTCAATGGTCAAGGCAAACGTCCAAGTCAAACGTCCAACGTCCATCGTCCAACTCCCAACTTCCAAAGTGGTCCTTGGGTCACCGTTCAGGTTACCGGATGGTAATGCCACGAGCCCGTCGAGGCGCCGGTCGAGCGCATCGCTGATCGCATAACCCTCTAGTAAAGAAGGACTTGAGTGCTTCGGGGCTGTCCGGCACAAGTCCTGCCCCGCTGAGGGTTGGAGCTGGTTGGAGCTCGACGGAGGCCCAGGATGCACCGACCCGAACACACCGAGATTCCAGGACTGGCACTGGCGGCCTGCGAGGCGGAGCGGCCACGCGGATCCATCCGCGGGGTAGACGAGAACGGTCTCGACTGGCTGGCCTGGATGACGCTGCCGGTCGATGGCGCGGAAAAAGGGGGAGATTGGCCCGGGTGGATTCGAACCACCATTTCTGGATCCAAAGTCCAGCGTCCTGCCATTAGACGACGGGCCAGTGTGCGCGGGGCGGCGAGCGGCCGCCACGACGAATCTCTGCCGGCGGGGGTCGGGGATCAAGTCCCCGCGAACCTGACCGGCCTTTTCGGGTATAGAGGATCTGTCCTGCCGCGTATCCCCCCGGTAGCGCCCCCTGATGATCACAGCACCCGCGACCGGCCAAGCCGGAACGAAGAGTCTGCCGTCGCGTGTTCAGAAGAGGAAGCCAGGCAGGAGAGGTGCGAGTGAAGCGGATCGCCGTGATACTGATCGTCGTCATGTCGCTGGCCGTGGGACGGCCGGCGGGCGAGGCCGGTCTGCCAGGTGGTGACGATTTCCGCGAGCTCGTGTTCGCCGCCAAGGTCTCCGACAACATCGCACTGCTGTTCGGCCAGTTCGAGACCGAGCTGGTGCTGTGCCTGGAGGGCGAGTGGCGGGGCAGCGACCTTTATATCACCGACTTCCGGATGCCCCACATCCTCTCCTCCAAGTCGGGTCGGGTGCAGGCCGCCGCCTGCAAGTCGGGCCGGCGGAGCGTCGGCACCTGGCACAACCATCCGGCGCCGGGCCATAGGCTCACGAGCGCCAGCGTCCAGGTGCTGGCGCGCAACTGCTACCTGTCGCGGACCGACATCTCGGACTTCCAGCGTCGGTCGGACGCGTTCGTCACGGTGGTCTCCTGCGCGCCGAACATGTTCGCATATTGGAAGCGAAGCGACGTGGACTCGCTGAGCGACGACGTCGCCCTGCTGCCGCCGCCGGAAGGGCAGCTCGTCTACTCCGAGATGCTGGACGGCGGGCCCGCCGATCTCACACAGGCCCGCGGGCGCTGACCCAACCCACGTTCTGGAAGACATCCTGAAGCCGGGCCCGGGCGTCGTCGCGCCGCGCCTCGCTGTCGTAGATCCCGAAGACCGTCGAGCCGCTGCCGGACAGGCGGGCGACGATCGCGCCGCTCGACTCGATTCGGTCGCGCAGGTCGGCCAGCTCGGGATAACGGGCGAAGATGACGGGCTCGAAATCGTTGATCGCCCGGGCGCTCACGCGCTCCCAGTCGGCCAGCTCGTGGGGCTCCAGCGCCGGGTCGGCGGCCGGTCCGATGGCGCCCCGTTGGTAGGCGTCGTCCCAGGCGGCGTACGCCTCGGCAGTGGCGATCCGCACCGCTGGCAGCGCCAGCAGCATCGGGCGGGGCTCGAGCCCGGGCACGGCGGTCAGGCGCTCGCCGCGGCCGCGGGCCAGGGCGACTGGCAGGTCGGCAGCGAAGAACGGCACGTCGGCGCCGAGCTCGGTTGCGATCTCCATCATCGCCTCACCGCCGCCCGGCAGGTCCAGCGCGCCCTCCAGCGTCCTCAACACCGCCGCCGCGTCGCTCGAGCCGCCGCCCAGCCCGGCCCCGGGCGCGATCGTCTTTTCCAGGGCGACCTCGATGCTGCCGATCATCCCGGCCCGCTCGGCGAAGGTGGCCGCCGCCCGGTAGGCCAGGTTGTCCGGGCCGTCGGGCACGTCCGCCGCCGCCTCCCCGCCCTCGAGGCGGAGCCAGATGCGCGGCGGTTCCGGCCACAGGCGCACGCCGACGCGATCGGCGTGATCGATCCGGCAAAGGAGGGTCTCCAGGGGATGATAGCCGTCGGCGGCCCGGGGAAATATCCGCAGCCGCAGGTTCACCTTGGCGCAGGCGCGCGCCTCCATCCATCCTTCGGCCATGGCGAGTCCTAAGCGCTCTCCTCGACGATCTCCTCGGAGTGTCCCACCTCGCTCCAGCTGAGCCCGAGGCGCCCCAGATAGTAGAGTCCGACCACCGTCACCGGTATGTACGAGCCGATATGGAAGGCGACGGCGAAGCTGACGGCCCGGCCGGCGTCGACACCGAACGGTGCCAGCGCGATCCGCACGCTGGCCTCGAACAGCCCGAAGAAGCCGGGTGACGACGGGATCGACACGCCGAACGCGTTTACCGCCTGCAGGAAGACGGCGCCGAGATAGCCGGGCTCGAAGATCCTGAAGGCGATCATGCCGACATAGAGAGCCAACGCTCCGACCCCCCAGTGCAGAAACGACCAGGCGAACCCCTTCACCACCAGCTCCGGGCTGCGCATGGCGCCGAGACCCTGGACAAACGACTCGATCATCTCGGCGATCTTGTCCCTCAGCACCCCGGGCAGCAGGCGGCCGATCGTGGCGCGAAAGAACCGGACCGCCAGCGCCGGCCGCCAGATCAGGAGAAGCAGCGCGGTCGCCGCCCCACCGAGGATGACCAGGATGGCGACGACCCGACCGACGATCTCGTCGCCGCTCTGGCCCACCAGGTTCATCCCTGGCGTGAGCAGCGGCACGGCGAGGAAGACGGCCAGGGTCAGGGCATCGAACAGGCGCTCCACCACCAGCGAACCGAACGAGGCGCTCACCGTCACCGGCTGGACGCGGCTGAAGGCGTAAGCCCGGGCGAACTCGCCGACCCGCGCCGGCAGCAGGTTGTTGGCCATGAACCCGATGCAGGTGGTGGCGAACCGCGAGTGAAAGGACGAGCCGCGCAGCACGGGCTTGAGGAAGATCGCCCAGCGCGCGGCGCGGATGGCGAACAGGCTGGTCTGGATGACGATAGCGATGAAGAGCAGCCACAGGTTCGCCGCCCGCAGGTGACCCCAGAGCTCGGCCAGCGAGACGTCGTGGAGTGCCCAGTAGAGCAAGGCGAGGCTGACGACGAGCCCGACCGCCGTCTGCCAGCGCAGCGTCATTTCGTCGTTCTCGCGTCCACCCGGTCGAGGGCGTGCCCGATCAGGTCGAGGGCCTCGGCCAGCAGCCCCTGCGCCCGATCGAAGTCCGGCTGCGGCGACCGAATGACGCTGCCGGCCTCGCTCCAGAGGGACTTGGCGCGCTCGACGGCGTCCTCGGTGGTGTAGACGAGCTCTTCGATATCGACAGTCGGCTCGCGGGACGGGTGGGTGGCGGCCTGAAGCGAGTCTTCGCCGCGCTTCAGCGCCTGGTGCCGGGCCTCCTCGTCGGACGTGCCCAGATAGGAGCGCAGGGCGGCGACGGTGACAGCCAGGTCGATGGCGATGGCCTGGAGGCGCCAGGGCGGACCCTCGAGGGCGGCGCGGACGGCGGCGGCGGCCCGGCGCGCCACGCGCCCCATCTCGGCATGGCCGAAGGTCACGGCCCGCTCGCGCAGCTGGCGCAGCGTGAAGGCCAGCCGCTCGCCGGCCTTGCGGGCACTTTCAGGCTCCCGGGCCATCTCGGCGCGGATCCGGTCGATGGTGTCCAGGCTGCCGGTGGCCTCGAGGGCGAAGAAAGCGTCCCACGATCCGGCGCCGCGCTCGGCCATGGGGCACTCCTCGATGTGGGGGCCGTCATCGTCGTGGAAGAGCTCGCTGATCCACGTGATCTCGCGCTGCGCCGCCGTCTCGAGGATCTGGTCTTTGAGGTCCTCGATCTCGATGCCGCCACTGATCGCTTCGGGCCGGAAGCCGCGGATCAGCTCGGTGGCCACGTCGTCCAGCGCCTGCCGGGCCCGACGGAAGAGGACCAGATGGCCCGGCCCCACGGTGGCGCTCGTGTCGGCGATCCGCAGGATCACCTCCTCGACGGCCATCACCGCCGATCCGACGCCCGGTGTGTCGTCCACACCCTCGATGCCGCGGAGCGGCCGGATGCGCCGGAGCAGCCGCTTCAGCGGCTCCCGGTTGCGGGGATCGCGCTCGAGCACGACGAGCGCGTCGCCGATATCGGAGGCCAGGCCCCGAAGCTCGGTGCCCAGATAGCGTCGGAACCGATCGTCGTCCTTGCTCGGCGGCGGTGGCGGCGTGCTCACCTCGCCCAGCTTCTGGGCCAGCGCCTCGGCCCGCGCCGACAGGTCGGGCGCCGGCTCGTCCAGCGAGTTCACCATCCCTCGCAGCTCCGCCAGGGCCGAGATCAGCGTCGCCCGCAGATCGGGCGACCAGTGACGCCGGCCGGCGCTCAGCTCGGACGCCAGCGTCTGCAGCGCGCCCGCCCCCCGGGCCACGGCCTCCTGATCGGCCATGCGGGCGCTGCCCCGGAGAGCCCGGGCCAGCCGCCTCAGCTCGTCGGCGTCCGGCTCGCCCGCCGTCTCGAGCGTGGCCTGCAGTTTGTCCAGATAGTCAGTCGCCTCGTCGGCGAAGAACTCGAGTAGAGTTCTGGGCATCCTGTCACTCCCTGACGGGCCGCGCGGAACGCACGAGCTCCAGCATCTCGCGGACCGCCCGCTCCATCCCCACCAGCACGGCGCGGCCCACGATCGAGTGTCCTATGTTCAGCTCCTCGATCTCGGGTATCGCGGCCACCGGCGTCACGTTCTCGTAGGTGAGGCCGTGACCGGCGTGGACCGCCAGCCCGAGACCACGTCCCAACTTCGCCGCGCGCCGCAGCCGCTGCAACTGCTCCTCGCGCGCCTCCGGCGATGACGCGTTGGCGTACTCGCCGGTGTGCAGCTCGATCGCGTCGGCGCCCAGCTCGGCCGACGCGCGGATCGTCGCCTCCTCCGGATCGATGAAGAGCGACGTCTTGATCCCGGCGGAACCCAATCGTTCCAGCACATCGGCGACCTTCTCGCGCCGTTTCTCGTCACCCAGGTCCAGGCCGCCCTCGGTGGTGATCTCCTCGCGGCGCTCCGGCACCAGCGTAGCCTGCATCGGCCGATGCTCCAGCGCGAACTCGAGGATCTCCTCGTCCACGGCCAGCTCGAGGTTGACACCCGTCCGCACCGTCTGCAGCAGCAGCACCACATCGCGGTCAGATATGTGCCGGCGATCCTCCCTCAGGTGGACGGTGATCGCCTGGGCTCCGCCCAGCTCCGCCAGCACCGCCGCCCGGACCGGGTCGGGCTCGTCCGTCTTCCGCGCCTCCCGGACCGTCGCCACGTGGTCCAGATTAACGTACAGTCGCATCCTGCCCGTTCCTCATGCGAGAGCCTTCTGCAACTCCTCCTCTATCGCCTGCGCCGCACCGCGCTCCAGCCCCAGCTCCCGGCTCAGCTCCAGCGCCACCAGCCCCAGTCGCGCGTACAGCGCCTTCGTCCCTTCGTCCAGCGCCGCCAGGTTGGCCCGGACCGTCTCCACGTCACCCCGTGCGATCGGTCCGGTCAGGGCCCGGGGCAGCCCGGGATCCTCGAGGTTCGCCGCCGCGCCGCTCCAAAGCGGCTGCAACGCGCGTGCCGCTTCCTCCCGGCTGACGCCCACCGCATCAGCCAGCAGCCGGGTCGCCACCGCGGAACAGGCGACGACGTAGTTCGACGCGAACACGCACGCCGCGTGATAGGCCGCCTTGTCGCCGCCGTGCACTTCCAGCATTCGGCCGCCGGCGGACTCGACGATCGCCCGGGCCGCCGACGCCGCCGACGCCGCGCCTTCGAAGGTGAAGAAGGCGCCGCGCAGCCGCTCGGCGCCGTGGGCCGCGTCGGCCACGGTCTGCAGCGGGTGGAGCGACCCGATGGCATAGCCGGCTTCGGCCAGAGGTGCCAGCCGCGACGCCGGCTGGGCACCGCTGAAGTGGAGCGCGGTGCACCCAGCGCCCGGCGCGCCACGCGCGGCGAGCTCCGCCGCCGCGCTCCCGATCGCCCCGTCCGGCACGGCCAGCAGGACCCGGGTGTTCGCCGGCGGCGCTCCCGGTGGGTCGACGCGGTAGTCGACCTCAAGGGCGCGGATCGGGTGATCGGCCGGCAGCTCGCGCCGGCCGATCACCCGGACGGGCCCGATGCCGGCGAGGACCGTGGCCAGCGCGGTCCCGATGCGGCCGGGCCCGACGATCCAGTAGGCCGGGGAATCCGACATGGTCAGGCCGCGGGCGGCGCCTCGAACACCGAAACCTCGTCCCGCATCCGCAGCCGGCCCAGCAGCTCGACGGGCAGTCGGACCGTGAGATGGATGCGCTCACCCCGGTCCTCGCGCCCCAGCACGGCCCCCTCCCGATAGATCCGGGCCAGCAGTTCGCCGTCGGCCGCCGGCACGCTCAGCGCCACGGTCGGCCAGCTTTCCATCGCCAGGCGCCGCAGCTCCGCGCGCAGCGCCTCGAGCCCGTCCGGCTCCACCGTCGATGAGAACACGTGGCCGCCCAACAGGTTGGTCGACCGCTCGTCTACCGCGGACTGCTCACCGTGCGTCAGCCGGTCGACCTTGTTGAAGAGGACCAGGTGGTGGCCCGCGTGGAACCCGAGCTCGACCAGCACCTCCTCCACCACCTCGTACTGCTCCTCCCAGTTCGGGTGCGAGACGTCGACCACGTGGCAGAGCAGGTCCGACTCGTTCACCTCTTCGAGCGTCGCCCGGAACGAGGCCACCAGGTCGTGCGGCAGCTTGCGGATGAACCCGACGGTGTCGGTGACCAGCGCGTAGAGCTCGTCGCCCAGCTCGACGATCCGGGTCGCCGGGTCGAGGGTGGCGAACAGCCGGTTCTCGACGAACAGCTCGGAGCCCGACAGTCCCGCCAGGATCGACGACTTTCCGGCATTGGTGTACCCGACCAGCGCCACCCGGTACTCGCCGGCGCGACCCTGGCGCTGCGTCGCCCGCTGCCGCGCCACCCGTTCCAGCCGACGCTTCAGGTCGCCGATCTTCCGGCCGATCAGCCGCCGGTCGGTCTCGAGCTGGGTTTCGCCGGGGCCCCGGAGCCCGATGCCGCCGCGGATCCGCGACAGGTGCGTCCACATCCGCTTGAGCCGCGGCATCAGGTACTGCAGCTGCGCCAGCTCCACCTGCATCTTCGCCTCCGCCGTCCGGGCCCGGAGCGCGAAGATGTCGATGATCAGCTCGGTCCGGTCCATCACGCGCACGTCCAGCGCCTCTTCCAACTTCTGGCCCTGGGTCGGCGTGAGGTCCTCGTCGAAGATCACCAGCGTGATCTCGTCATCGCTTACCCGCTGGCGCAGCTCCTCGACCTTGCCGGTCCCGATGTAGTGCGCGGGATGCGGGGCCTCGAGCTGCTGCTCGGCGGTGCCCACGACCTCGGCGCCCGCCGTGTCGGCCAGCGAGGCCAGCTCGGTCAGGTGATCGCGGGCCTCCTGACGCGTGGTCGCGCCGTGCGGGGCGCTGACCAGCAGAGCCCGCTCCTGCGGTATCTCGATTTCTATCAGATTCGGGTTAGTGATATCCTTCCTCGCCTTCTATGTGTCATGGCCCTCTCAATGATGCTGTAGGAGCAGCGCGTCCGGGTCAACTCCGGATCGACTAAGAGTAACGATCACCAGTACGAGTACGAGTAGGAGCAGTCGTACTCCTACTCCTACTCCTACTCATTATCGTACTCCTTATCGTACTCGCACTCCTACTCGAGATGAGCGCGTCAGCGCTCTTCTTTCTTTCGAGCCCGTTTGCGAGCCCAATACTCCAGCCGCTTCGCGATCTCCGCCTCGAACCCCCGCCCCGACGGCTCGTAGAACCGCTGCCGCCCCACCGACTCGGGCATGTACTCCTGGTCGGCCAGCGCGTCCGGCTCGTCGTGGTCGTAGCGATAGTCCGCGCCGTAGCCGAGATCCTTCATCAGCCGGGTCGGCGCGTTGCGGATGTGGAGCGGCACCGGCTCGCCCGGCGTCTCCCGGGCCCGCCGCCAGGCCCGACCGAACGCGGTGTAGATCCGGTTCGACTTGGGCGCGGTCGCCAGGTAGACCGCCGCCTCGGCCAGCGCCAGCTCGCCTTCCGGCGAGCCGAGGAAGTGGTAGGCGTCCCGGGCGGCGATGGCCACCGAGAGCGCCCGGGGATCGGCCAGGCCGATGTCCTCGCTGGCCATGCGGACCAGCCGCCGGGCGAGGTAGAGGGGGTCCTCGCCGCCGTCGAGCATCCGGGCCAGCCAGTAGAGGGCGGCGTCGGGGTCGGAGCCGCGGACCGCCTTGTGCAGCGCCGAGATCAGGTTGTAGTGCTCCTCGCCCGACTTGTCGTACTGGGCGAACCGCCGCTGCAGCGCTTCCGCCGCCAGCTCCGCCGTGACGCGGCCGCCCTTCCCCACCATCGAGGCGGCGATCTCCAACGCCGACAGGGCACGCCGCGCGTCGCCGTCGGCGCTCTCGGCCAGGAAGTCCAGCGCCGCCTCGTCGACCTTCAGCGCCTCCGCGCCCAGACCGCGTTCCGCGTCGGTGAGCGCCCGCTCGCAGATCGTGCGTACGTGCTCGGCGCTCAGCGGCTCGAGGACCAGAACGCGGGAGCGGCTGAGCAGCGCGCTGTTCACCTCGAAGCTCGGGTTCTCGGTGGTGGCGCCGATCAGGATGACCGTGCCCGCCTCCACGTGGGGCAGGAAGGCGTCCTGCTGCGCCCGGTTGAACCGGTGGATCTCGTCGCAGAACAGGATCGTGCGGCGGCCGGTGGCGTTCAGCCGCTCTTCGGCCTCCGCGATGATCTGCCGGACCCGGGGCACCCCCTCGGTGACGGCGCTGAACGGAACGAACGCCGCGTTCGTCCGGTCGGCGATGATGCGGGCCAGGGTCGTCTTGCCGCTGCCCGGCGGTCCCCAGAAGATCAGCGACTGCAGATCGTCGTGCTCGATCATCTCCCGCAGGATCCGGGCCGGGCCCACCAGATGTTGCTGCCCGAGGAACTCGTCCAGCGAGCGCGGCCGCATGCGGGTCGCCAGCGGCGCCGCCGGCGAGCTCTCGTCGGCGATTCGACCGCGGCCACGCTGCCGCGGCTTCGATCCGGGGAACAGGTCCAGCTCTTCGCTCATGTCACCGCTCTCACGTCATCTCCCGGGCCAGCTCCAGCAGCGCCGGCCGCCGGTTCAGGCTCGGGTCTTCGATCACCGCGTCGAGGCACGCGTCCAGGATGCGTCCGAAGTCGGGGCCCGGCTCGAGGCCCAGCTCCTTCAGGTCGTTGCCGTCGATGGCCAGGTCGGACAGGGTCACCGGGTCCCCGCGCTCGAGGATCTCCCGGACCCGCGCGGCCTGAGCCTCCAGCCGCCGCCGCTCGTCCTCTTCGGCGTCCCAGCCTTCGGCCAGCGCGGCCTGCAGCCGCAGCGCGTCCTCGGCCCATTCCGGCGTCACGGCTCGCAGCCAGCGCCGGCCGGCCTTCACGTCGTCCGGCGGCGGCAGCGGCTCGCGCAGCGCCGCGCCCAGCTCGGTCACGTCCCGGACCTCGGCGTTCGAAAAGCGCAGCCGGCTCAGGGTCTCCTCCGCGGTCTCCCCCAGCGGCTCGAACAGCAGCGCCAGGCGGAGCCTCACCGGGTCGCGGGGCAGGTCGGCGATGGCGCGGAGCCGCCGCCCCCACTCCTCGTTGTCCAGGCGGTCCAGCTCGGGGAACAGCTCGGCCAGCAGGCCGGACCGCCGGTACAGCTCCAGCGCCGCCGGCGCACCGGGCGCCTCCAACACCTTGATCAGCTCCTCCCGAACCCGCTCGCCGGAGAGCCGGGAGGTGCCGGGCACCGCCGTGGTGAGCGCGGTCCAGGTGGCCGTCTCGACCTCGAGTCCGTAGCGGCCGGCGAAGCGCAGCCCCCGGAGCACCCTCAGGTAGTCCTCGGCGAAGCGACGGGCCGGATCGCCCACGCAGCGCAGCAGCCGCCGCTGCAAATCGGACCGGCCGTCGAAGGGATCGTGGATCTCATGGCGCAGCGGGTGATAGGCGATGGCGTTGATCGTGAAGTCGCGGCGCGCCAGGTCCTCGTCCAGCGTATCGGCGTACTCGACCACCGCGTGCCGACCGTCGGTCTCGATGTCACGCCGGAAGGTGGTCACCTCGTAGACGAGCCCGTCCCTGCCCCGGACGCCGACGGTCCCGAACCGCAGGCCGATGGGATAGGAAGGCCGGAACAGCTTGCGCACCGTCTCCGGGGTCGCCGCCGTCGCCAGGTCCCAATCGGTTCGCGAGCTGCCCAGCAGCGCGTCGCGCACCGCGCCGCCCACCGCCCACGTGGCGTACCCTCGCTCCTCCAATCGCCGCGTGATCTCGACGACGGCCGCGGGCACGTCCAGGGCCGACTTCCGCTCTTCCACGTCAGCCGCAGAGCACGCTGCCGCCGTTGACGTTCAGCACCTCGCCGGTGATGTGCCGCGCCAGCTTCGAGCAGAGAAAGACGATGGGGCCGGCCACGTCGTCGGCGCTGCCGATCCGGCCCAGCGGGATCTCCGCGACCACCTGGTCGCGCATCCCCTCCTCCGCCAGCGCCGGTGCCGCCATCTCGGTGTCGATCCACCCGGGCGCCACCGCGTTCACCGTGATGTCGCGCGAGGCCAGCTCGACGGCCAGCGATTTGACGAACGCGATGACCGCGCCCTTCGTCGCGGCGTAATGGCTGTGGCCCGCCTCCCCACGCTGGCCCGCAGTCGAGCTGACGATGACGATCCGGCCGCCGTCGGCCATGCGCCGCGCCGCCCCGCGCACCGTATAGAAGACCGAGTCGAGGTTCGCCCTCATCATCTCGGTCCACGTCTCGTCGGTCATGTCGACCAGCGCCACGTGCTCGGGCGGCCAGATGCCGGCGTTCGCCACGAAGATGTCGACCCAGCCGAAATTATCGTCGCAGGCGGCGAACAGCTGGTCGGCGCCCTGTCGCACACCCAGGTCCGAGCCCACCGACCAGGCCTGGCGACCCGCCTGCTGGATCTCCGCCACCACGGTCTCCGCGTCTTCATCACGGGTGTGGTAGGCGAACCCGACATCGGCGCCCGCCCGGGCGAGCATCAGCGCGGTCGCCCGGCCGATCCCGCGCGAGGCGCCGGTCACGATCGCGCGCTTCCCTTTGAGATCGATCACGCCCTCCGCCACGGCTATCCGTCCTCCGGGTTCGAGTCCGACCACACCCGGTCGACCCATTCCGCCACCAGGTGCCCGATGGCCAGATGCATCTCCTGCGCACGGGCCGTCGACTCCGTCGGCACCACGATCGCCAGGTCGACCTCTCCCTTCAGCTCCCCACCGTCCCGCGCCAGCAGCGCCGCCGTCTTCACCCCCAACCCCCGGGCCGTCCGGGCCGCCTCCACCAGGTTGGCCGAGGCGCCGCTGGTCGAATGGAGGATCAGCAAGTCGCCCGCTCCGGCCAAACCTTGGACCTGGCGGGCGAAGATCCGCTCGAAGCCCAGGTCGTTACCCGCGGCGGTCAGCGCCGAGGTGTCGGTGGTCAGCGCCAGGGCCGGCAGCGACCGGCGCTGGCGGCGATAGCGGATCACGTACTCCGCCGCCAGGTGCTGGGCGTCCGCCGCGCTGCCGCCGTTGCCGCAGAAGAGCAGCTTGTTGCCGGCCTCCAGCGTGCTGGCCACCCGCCGTGCCAGCTCGGCGATGGGGGCGGCCAGCGAGTCGGCGACCCGCTCGGCCAACGCCGCGGTCTCACGCAGTTCGGCCGCCACATGGTCAGCCAGTCCGGACGACCGCTCGGCTTTTCGATCCGTCATGGGCGTCCTCCCCGGAAAGCGCGGGCGATGCGCGCCATCAACCCGTCGCGCGGCGCCAGACGGCCCACGGCGAGGGGCATCTCATCGTTCAGGATGCGCCGCGGGTTGGTGATCAGCAGCAGCCTGGCCTTCTCCTCGAATCCGTCCCGGGCCAGCAGGTCCCAAGCGTCGCGCAGCGAGGGACAGCGATCCGGCCGGGCGTGGTTGTCCGACGCGATCAGGTCGACGGCCCCGTTGGCCATGAAGCGAAGCGCCACGCTCCGCACCTGCTCGCCGTACTCGCCCACCAGGCTGCCGCTGTTCACCTGGACCAGGGCGCCGGCCTGCCGCCACTCGGACACGACGCCGAAGTTCCGGTCGTAGCCCCAGTAGCGCTCGGGGTGCACGACGATCGGCACGTAACCGTCGGCGACGATCCGGGCCAGCGCCTCGGCGGAGCGGTCGGGGACCGTGAAGGCGTAAAACTCGACCAGCGCGAAGCGGCCGCCGCCCAGCCGCAGGCCGGGATCGCTCAGATCGAGGTTCGGCGTATCGAGCTGGATCTCGTAGCCCCGGTGGAGCTCGACGCCGGGCGCCTCCTCCGCCGCCCGCTCCACCAGCTCCGGCCACACCGCGTCCGCCCGGTCGCGCCGCCGGCTGTTCGGGTTCGACGCGTTCAGGTGCGGCGTCCCCGCCACCCCGGCGATCCCGTCGGCGGACAGCGTCCGCAACGTCTCGATCGCGCTGTCGAGATCCGGTGCGCCGTCGTCGACCCCGGGGATGATGTGGGTGTGCAGGTCCACCATCCCCGCGGGAGCGTCTTCTCGCGTATCCCTGCCCATCGGCCCGATCCAGCTAGCTCCTCCCCGCCCACTTGCGCGCCAGCCGCCCCAGCTCGCCGCTCGGGCCCATCGCCCGGCAGCGCTCCACCACAGCGTCCGGGTCGCCGAACGCCGCCGCGTCACACGCCAGCGTCAGCAGGCCATCGGCCAGCAGCAGGTCGAACGCGGCGGCCCGCTCGTCCAGCCGGCCGCGCACGCCGTCCAGCGTCCGGCAGGCCGTCGCCACCAGCACCGCGGCCGGCTCGGATTCGGCCTCCAGCCCGGCCACCGCCTTCTCCAGCTCCTCCCGGAGCGGGGACGGCGTCTCGTCCAGTCGGCGGCGCAGCCAGTCGTGTCGCCTCACGACTTTGCCTTCTCCAGCATCGGGCGGACGATCTCGGTCACACGGGCCAGCGCCTCCTGCGTCTTGCCCGGATCGCCCGTGCTCGCCTGGGCCATGTGGGGTCGGCCACCGCCCTTGCCGCCGGCCAGTTTCGCCACCTCCCGTACCACCGAGTCGGCACGGACGCCCCGCCCGATCAGGTCGTCGGTCACCACCGCCAGCAGCGCGTCCCGATCGCCCATCCGGGCGACCACCACGCCGACGCCGCTACCCAGACGGTCGCGCAGCCGGTCGCCGAACGCCCGCAGCGACTCGGAGTCGGCCGTCTCGATCGTCCCGGACACCACCTTGGCTCCGTTCACCTCCTCCGCCACACCCACCAGCTCCGCCACCTGATCCCGGGCCGCGCCGCTCAGCGCTTCCTGCAGCTGGTCCTTCAGCGCCCGCCCCTCGGCCATCAGCGTCTCGGCCCGCTTCACCAGATTGTCGGGCGACGTCTTCAACGTCTCGCTCAGCTGCTTCAGCGTCCGCTCCTGGGCCTTGACCCGCTCGTACGCCGCCGAGCTGGTCACCGCCTCGATCCGCCGCACGCCCGCCGCCGAGCCCGTCTCCGACACGATCTTGAACAGCCCGATCTCGCCCGTCGTCTCCACGTGGCAGCCGCCGCACAGCTCCAGGCTGAATCCGGGCACCTCCACCACCCGCACCCGGTCGCCGTACTTCTCCCCGAACAGCGCCATGGCGCCCCGGTCGATGGCATCGCGGTACGGCATGAACCCCTTCCGCACCCCCTTGTCGGCCCAGATCTCTTCGTTGACCAGCCGCTCGATCTCCTCGAGCTCCACGTCGCTGAGCGGGCCGGTGTGGGTGAAGTCGAAGCGCAGCCGGTCGGGGGCCACCAGCGAGCCAGCCTGGGTGACGTGCTCGCCGAGGACCTGGCGGAGGGCGGCGTGTAGCAGGTGCGTGGCGGTGTGGTTGCGCTGCGTCCGACGCCGGGCACCGTCCACCACGGCCCGGACCGGGCCCGGCGTGAACTCGCCCTCGATGGGCCCGGCGATGTAGACCCGGTCCTCCAGGCGGGCCACCTCCTCGACCTCCATGCTCCAGCCGTCGCCCTCCACGTGGCCGCGATCGCTCACCTGGCCGCCGGCCTCGGCGTAGAACGGGTTCTCCTCCAGCGCCAGCACGATCCGGCCGTTCTGGCGCACGCTGGCCAGCACGTCGGTATCGACGGTCAGCCGGTCGTAGCCGACCCACTTCTGCTCGATGTCCTTCTTGTGCACCTCCAGATCTTCGACGGACCAGTCGGCCCCGACGGCCTCCGGCGTGACCGTCACGTCACGCGCCTTGCGGGAGCGCTCGCGCTGCTGCTCCAGCTCGCGCTCGAACCCTTCGGTGTCGACGTCGTAGCCGCGCTCACGGGCCATGAGCTCGGTCAGGTCGAGTGGGAAGCCGAAGGTGTCGTAGAGCCGGAAGGCATCGGGGCCCGAGATGGTGCCGGAGCCGCCCTCGGGCGCCACCTCGTCGAAGCGCTGCATCCCCTCGTCGATCGTGGCCATGAACCGCTCTTCCTCCGCCTGCGTGGTCCGGAGGATGTGGTCGCGGCGGTCGACCAGCTCGCGGTAGACATCGCCCATCTCCGCGATCACCGTGTCACAGATCTCGTAGAGGGTCGGCTCCCGACGGCCCAGCAGCCAGGCGTGCCGGCCCGCGCGCCGGAGGATGCGACGGAGCACGTAGCCGCGCCCCTCGTTGGTCGGGAAGACGCCGTCGGCGATCAGGAACGCCGCCGCCCGGGCATGGTCGGCCAGCACCCGGAACGACACGCCGCTCTCGTCTTCGGCCTCATACTTCCGGGCGACGATCTCCTCCGCCCGGCCGATCAGCGGCATGAACAGGTCGGTGTGGAAGTTCGAGTCGACGCCCTGCAGCGCCGCGGCGATCCGCTCCAGCCCCGCCCCGGTGTCGATCGACGGCTTGGGCAGCGGGTTCAGCGTGCCCTCCTCGTCGCGGTCGAACTGCATGAACACCAGGTTCCAGAGCTCGAGGATCTCGCCCGCCTCGGTCAGCGCCTCGAACTCCTCGGCGCTCAGCTCCTTCTTCGCCTTCTTCGGCCGCTGGTCGTAATGGATCTCCGAACAGGGGCCGCACGGCCCCGTGTCGGCCATCTGCCAGAAGTTGTCCTTGTCGCCGAAGCGCAGCACCCGGTCCTCCGGCAGCCCGGCCACCTCCTGCCACAGCTCGTACGCCTCGTCGTCGGTGTGGTGCACCGTCGCCCAGATGCGGTCCGGCTCGAAACCCAGGTCCTCGGTGAAGAACTCGTAGCCGAAGCGGATCGCCTCGCGCTTGAAGTAGTCGCCGAACGAGAAGTTGCCCAGCATCTCGAAGAACGTGTGATGCCGCGCCGTCTCGCCGACCTGCTCCAGGTCGTTGTGCTTGCCGCCCGCGCGCACGCACTTCTGCACGGTGGTCGCCCGCTTGTACGGCCGCGGCTCCTGGCCCAGGAACGTCGCCTTGAACTGGTTCATCCCGGCGTTCGTGAACAGGAGCGTCGGGTCGTCGGCGGGCACCAGCGACGACGACGGGACGTGGGTGTGCCCGTTGCGCACGAAGTAGTCTATGAACCGCTGTCTGATCTCTGCCGATTTCATCAACCCAGCCCACAGGTTGGGGGCCCCCTCGAGTCCTGAAATACCTTGAATCCACTGGAATATGACCGAACCGAGAGGGGTTCTCAAGCGCTCGCCACTGGCCGCCGGCGCCGGAGGCCGTCATATTGGCGGCCTCAACGCATATCGCCGAATCTCGAGACCGCCTGCGCGGCCCGACAAGCACCGAAACGCCGAGGAGAACCGATGAACCGCCCCCACCGCCCCCACCGCCCCCACCGCCTCCGCCGGCCCCGCCCCTCCCTGCCGGTGGCCCTTCTGGCGGCCGCCCTCTTCGGCCCGCCGGCCCCGGCGGTTGCCCAGCAGCCGGGCCTCGACGTCGCGCAGGCCGCGCTGCAGGACTCGCTGCCCGTCGACCCGGCGGTCCGGATGGCCGAGCTGCCCAACGGCGTGCGCTATTTCATCCGGGAGAACCCGGAGCCACGGGACCGGGCCGAGCTGCGGCTGGTGATCGACGCCGGCTCGGTCCTCGAGGACGAGGACCAGCTGGGGCTGGCCCACTTCGTCGAGCACATGGCGTTCAACGGGACCGAGCACTTCGCCAAGCAGGAGCTGGTCGACTACCTGGAGGGGATCGGCATGCGGTTCGGGCCGGACCTGAACGCCTACACCAGCTTCGACGAGACGGTCTACATGCTGACGGTCCCCACCGACAGCGCCGAGTTGGTGAAGACGGCGTTCCAGATCCTCGAGGACTGGGCCCAGGGCCAGACGTTCGATCCGGAGGAGATCGACAAGGAACGCGGCGTGGTGATCGAGGAGTGGCGGCTGGGCCAGGGCGCCCGGGCCCGCATGCGGGAGGAGCAGCTGCCGATCCTGTTCAAGGACTCCCGCTACGCCGAGCGGCTGCCCATCGGCGAGCCAGAGGTCCTCGAGAGCTTCGACTACGAGACGCTGCGGCGTTTCTACCGCGACTGGTACCGGCCCGACCTGATCGGCGTGGTCGCTGTGGGCGACTTCGACGCCGACTCCATCGAGGCGCTGGTCATCGAGCACTTCGCCGACCTCCTGATGCCCGACGACGTTCGGGAGCGCGTGACCTATCCGGTGCCAGACCATGAGGAGACCCTCTACGCCATCGCCACCGACCCGGAAGCGGCGACCAACACCGTGAGCATCTACTGGAAGCAGCCGGCCCGCGACGACGCCACCCATGCCGCCTATCGCCAATCGATCGTCGAAGGGCTATACAACCGGATGATGAACCAGCGGCTGTTCGAGCTGACCCAGCAGGCCGACCCACCCTTCCTGTTCGGCTTGTCGGGCCAGGGCCGCTTCATCGGCCCCAAGGAGGTCTACATCATGACCGCCGCCGTGGCGCCGAACGGGATCGAGCGCGGGCTCGAGACGCTGCTGGTCGAGGGCGAGCGGGTGGCACGCTTCGGGTTCACCGAGTCGGAGCTCGAGCGGGAGAAGCGCGAGCTGCTGCGCGGCATGGAGCAGGCGTACGCCGAGCGGGAGAAGACCGAGTCCAGCAGTTATGCCTCCGAGTACGTTCGCGCCTTCCTCTACGGCGAGCCGATACCCGGCATCACCTACGAGCTCGAGCTCTACAAACGCTTCCTGCCCGAGATCGAGCTGGCCGAGGTCGACCGGCTGGCCAGCGAATGGATCGTCGATCGGAACCGCGTCCTCATGATCAACGGGCCCGAGAAGGAGGGCGTCAGGATCCCCACCGCCGAGCAGCTCGCCGCGGTCATCGCCGCCGTCGAGGACGCCGACATCACGGCCTACGAGGACGTGGCCTCCGACGCGCCGCTGGTCGAGGAGCTTCCGGAGCCGGGCCCGGTCATCGGGACCGAGACACTCGACGAGGTCGGGATCACCCGCTGGGAGCTGGCCAACGGCGTCAGCGTGCTGCTCAAGCCCACCGACTTCAAGGACGACGAGATCCTGATGCGCGCCTACAGCCCCGGCGGCACGTCGCTGGCCCCCAACGACCGGCACGTCCCGGCGATGACCGCGACCGCCGCGGTCACCCAGGGCGGCGCCGGCAGCTTCGACCTGATCGCGCTGCAGAAGGCGCTGGCCGGCCAGGCGGTCCGCGTCGCGCCGTACATCGCGTCTCTCTCCGAAGGGTTCTCGGGCAACGTCTCGCCGCAGGACCTCGAGACGCTGTTCCAGCTCACTTACCTGTACTTCACCGCGCCGCGCAAGGACCCCGAGGCGTTCCAGTCCTGGAAGACCCGGATGCAGGCGTTCCTGGCGAACCGCAGCGCCGAGCCGCTCACCGCGTTCTTCGACACCATCACCGTGACCATGACCCAGGGCCACCCGCGGGCCCGGCCGCCCAGCGTCGAGCTCTACGACGAGACCGACCTCGACCAGTCGTTCGCCTTCTATCAGGACCGCTTCGCCGACGCCAGCGACTTCACGTTCGTCTTCGTCGGCACGTTCCAGCCCGACTCGCTGCGTCCGCTGGTCGAACGCTACCTGGGCGGCCTGCCCTCAACCGGCCGCGAGGAGAGCTGGCGCGACGTCGGCATCCGGCCGCCGACCGGCGTGATCGAGAAGACCGTGTACCGCGGGATCGAGGAGAAGAGCCAGACGCGGATCATCTTCAGCGGGCCGTTCGAGTGGACCCGCGAGAACCGTCACCACATGGCCTCGCTGGCCCGGGCGCTCCGTATCAGGCTGCGCGAGGTGCTGCGCGAGGACCTCGGCGCCACCTACGGCGTCGGCGTCGGCGCTTCACCCAGCAAGATCCCGCGCGAGGAGTACGAGTTCTCGATCAGCTTCGGCACGGCCCCCGAACGCCTCGAGGAGATGGCCGACTCGGTCTTCGCCGTGATCGCTCGGTTCAAGGCCGAAGGACCGGACCAGCAGATCGTCGACAAGGTGAAGGAGCAGCAGCGCCGCTCGCTGGAGACGAACCTGCGGGAGAACGGGTACTGGATGGGTCAGATCGTGGCGCGGCTCGCCTCGGGCGGCGACCTGCGAAACATCGTGACGTACGACGAGGTGATCGAGAAGCTGACGGCGGAGGACATCCAGGCGGCGGCGCGGTTGTATCTGAGTACGGAGAACTACGTGCGGGTCTCGCTGTATCCCGAGGAACGGGAGGGTGATACCGGAGGATAGTGGCGGAGAATGTTCAATTGTGAATTGAAAATTTTCGATGTGAATTTTGCAATGTTCACATTCAATTTTCAATTTTCAGGTGGTTAGAGGTCGCGGTTGCGTTCTGCGGTTCGAACGGATGCCGCGAAGATGCGGACGAGCTGATCGGACTCGCGTACCACCTCGTCCAACTCGTTGCCCCTGAGGTAGACCTTCCGCTTCGTGAACTTGAGCCAGACGAGGGTCTCGCGAAGCTCTTTGAGGCATACCCTCATCTTGTGGATGAAGTCCCGCTGCGACTCCGCATTGCACGCCTCGCCGTAGTTGGGAGCCGCCGCCGTGCTGCACCGAATCAACTGCCCCGCGACATGCCGCCCCAATGCTGTCCTCGGCAACCTGTCCGCCAGGCCCGACACGACCACGGCAAACTCCACCAACCGGTCCTCCAGATCGTAGACCCGCTCAACCAATTGAAAATGGAAGATTGAATGTGAACATTGCAAAATTCCACTTGAAAATCGGCCATTGAACATCGGTTATTCGAACATTCTATCTGTTACCCTCAACAAACCATCATCAGCCGCTCCCCTATCCCGAACCCTGCCTATCACCCACATTACCGACCATCATGACGCGCTTGACCGTACCCAAAAACGTCCGCGTTCGACCGCCGGCTCTCATCGCTCATCGCGGCTACGCGCTGCGCTATCCGGAGAACACGCTGGAGAGCCTGCGCGCCGCGGTACGGGCGGGCGCCGGCTACATCGAGTTCGACGTTCAGATGACCGCCGACGGCGTGCCCGTTCTGCTCCACGACGCCGACCTGTGGCGCACCGGCCAGGACGAACGTGTCGTCATGGACCTGACGCTCGATCAGCTCTGGGAGGTCGAGGTCACCGAGACCCGGCGTCTCGGCCCGCGCTTCTTCGGCGTGCAGGCGCCGACGCTCGACGACGCCGTGGCGCTGGTGCGCGAGCATCGCGAGATCGCCGCCTTCGTCGAGATCAAGCGGGAGAGCATGCGGCGGTTCGGCGTCGAGACGATCGTCGACAAGGTCATGGAGACGCTAGCGCCGGCCCGGGACCGCTGCTTCGTCATCTCGTTAGACCCGGAAGCCATCGCGCTGGCCCGAGCGCGGGGCGCTGCGGCCATCGGCTGGGTCCTCTCGGAATGGAGCGAGGCGGCGCTGCAAGAGGCGAAGCGGATTCAGCCCGACTACCTGTTCGGCAATTACCGCATGATCCCCGGCGACGCGCAGCTATGGAGCGGCCCGTGGCGCTGGGCTCTGTACGAGATCGTCGACGTCGACCTGGCACTCGAGCTGGCGACGCGGGGCGCCCGCTTCATCGAGACGATGGCGATCGCCGAGATGCTGGCCGATCGCCGGTTGGCCCCGGGCCGGAGGGCCGATGACTGACGCCCGCGACGTGGTGGTGGTGGGCGGCGGAATCAACGGGGTGGGCGTGGCGCAGGCGGCCGCGGCGGCGGGCCACTCGGTGCGGCTCCTCGAGAAGCAGGCGCTGGCCGCCGGCACGTCGAGCAAGTCGAGCAAGCTGATCCATGGCGGCCTCCGCTACCTGGAGAGCTACGAGTTCTCGCTGGTCCACGAGAGCCTCGACGAACGGGCCCGGCTGCTGCGGCTGGCGCCGGACCTGGTGTGCCTCGAGCGGTTCCACATCCCCATCTATTCGGACACGCGCCGCCGGCCGTGGCTGGTGCGGATCGGTCTGTCCCTCTACGCGCTGTTGGGTGGCCTGCGCAAGGAGGTCCGATTCACCAGCCTGCCGCGCTCACGCTGGGACGAGCTCGACGGGCTGGTCACCGACGACCTCGACGCGGTCTTCCAGTACCACGATGCCCAGACCGACGACGCGGCGCTGACCGCGGCGGTCATGAACTCGGCCGTCGACCTGGGCGCCGAGCTGGCGATGCCGGCGGAGCTGACGGGCGCCGAGTTGACCGACGGCGGCTGCCTCGTGCACTACGTGGAGAACGGGGCCGAGCGAAGCTGCGAGGCCCGGGTGCTGGTGAACGCCGCCGGCCCGTGGGTCAACCGGGTGTTGGGCCGGATCCAGCCCGCGCCGCCGAAAGAACAGATCGATCTGGTGCAGGGCAGCCACCTGGTGGTGCGCGGCCAAGTGGAACGCGGCATCTACTACGTCGAGTCGCCCCGTGACGGGCGCGCGATCTTCGTCATGCCGTGGAAAGGGGCGACGATGGTGGGCACCACCGAGACCAAGTTCCGGGGCGATCCGGACGAGGTCGAGCCGCTGGACGCGGAGAAGAACTACCTGATCCGCGTGCTGGGCCGCTACTTCCCGCGCTACGCGGCCGACGCGCCCGACGCGGTCATCGACGCCTTCGCCGGGCTGCGGGTCCTGCCGGCGGGTCCGGGGCACGCCTTCCATCGGACCCGGGAGGTGATCCTGCACCCGGACCGGGAGAAGAAGGAGGGTCCGCCGCGGGTGCTTACCATCTACGGCGGCAAGCTGACGTCGTATCGGGCGACCGCGGAGAAGGTGATGGAGCGGATCGCGGCCGGGCTGCCGGATCGGGAGGCGGCCGCGGATACGAAGGAGCTGCGGCTCAGGGCGCCGTGAGAGGCGTGAATGTTCAATTCACCAATGGTCGATGACCAAGGTGAATTTTCAATGTTCACAGCCAATTTCCAATTCTCGAATTGTGATGGGACGGCGGGTCAGCGTTCGTAAAGGACGACCTGCCAAGTCAGCGTGTTGGCGTGGTAGATCCGTTGGAAGCCGGAGTCGCGGATCATGGCGTCGACGGCGTGAGTGGGGTGGGTGAACACGCGGAACGGATTGCGGATCAGCCAGAGGAAAACGTTGAGGAAGCGGTTACCGGCCCGGGTCAGCCAGGTGTAGCGCGGGTAGACCAGCCCGTACAGCCGGCGCGCCTTCGCGGTCGACCGATCGACCAGCGACTCGAAGTCGTGGTAGCAGCAGATCACCCGGTCCAGCGTCACGATGTCCGCCGGCGCCAGATCGTCGGCCAGCTCGACGAAGTCGCCGTGGCGTTGGGTCATGCGGTCGCGGTGGCCGCGCCGCTCGGCTTCCTGCTCGACCAGCTCCAGGTAGGCGGACGCGGCGTCGGCGCCCGTCGCCCGCCCGGCCCCGGACTCCAGCAGTTCGTGCTGAATCGCCCCCACGCCGCCGCCGATATCGAGGAGCGTCGCGCCCTCTACCCCCCGGGCCTTGATCGCGTCGATCAGCCAGCGCGTGGTCTTCCGCGGGCCCGAGCGCTGATAGCTCCGCAGCTCGCGCTTCACCCAGAACCCGCTGAAGAAGCTCTCCGCTCCCTCGCACTGCCGACAACCCAATCGCGATATCTCTCCCTGGTTTCTTCTACTCCCACGCCCTACTCCCCACTATCTATCGCGTAGACCAGCAGCGGCAAGTCGCGCCCCGGCCGCGCCTGCGACGGGACCAGGCCGATCCGCTCCGCGCCCAGCTTGCGATAGAAGCCCTCGGCGTTCGGGTCGCTCTGGATCAGGAACCGCCGGTGGCCGCGTGCCCTGGCGCGCTCGACGGCGTCGTCCCACAGCTGGCGACCGACGCCCCGGCCGATCGCCGGGGGGTCGACAAAGAAGTGGCACAGCTCGATCTCCGACTTCCACGGCACCAGCGAGTAGAAGCCCACGATGCGGCCGCCGTTCTCCAGCACGTAGACGTCCTGCTGCTCGATCAGCTCGGGCGTCAGCGTGAGCTCGGGTCGACACGCCTCCAGAAACTCGGCGTCGTAGCCCCAGTGCGCCTTGGAGCGCAGTGCCAGTTCCGACAGCTCCGCCGCTTCCGCCGCCCGCGCGCGCCGCACGCCGCCAACCTCTGCGGTCGCCTCACCCATCCGGCCTCCCACGCTTCGTTCGATCGCCGATCCCTTGCATGCGCCCAGCAGCGAGTTCAACGATTCAATGACCAGGTCCCGACGATCGTTGACCTTTGACGATTGATCATCGATCGTTCGCCCGCCCGTTCCTCGGCAGCAACGCGTCCACGACTTCCCGGATGACCCGCGGGCCGAAGCCGCGCCGGTGTAGATGCTCGCGCAGCCGCCGGCGCCGCACGTCCTGCGGCTCGTCCCGGACCCGCAGCGACATCGCCTTCCGCTCGCCGACCCGCCAGGCCATCGCCTCCTCGTCGATCCCCTCCTCGGCCAGCGTCGCCTCGATGTGCGGGATCGCCTCGTCCCGCGGGATGCCTTTCACGTACAGCTCGCTGGCCATCCGGCGAACGCCCATGGGCCGATGGGCGACCCGGTCCCGGACGTAGGCGCCGATGAAAGCGACGTCATCGACCAGCCCGACGTTCTCGAGGCGTCCCATGGCGCCTTCGACCGTTTCCTCATCGAAGCCACGCTCGAGCAGCTTGCGCCGGACCTCCAGGCGGGTCCGCTGTCTGTAGGATAGGTAGTTGAGGGCCGCGTCGATCGCGCGTGCAGCCGTCTCCTCGGGCGTTTCCGCTGGGGGTTCCGCCATCGCTTATTGGTTGGTGATGCGCGCTTAATGGGTTAGTTCACGAGTGCGTTAGTTCGTTAGTACGTTAGTACCTTAGTTGCTTCTTGGGCTGAATTCGCGTTCCAGGACCAACCCACTAACGCACTAACGCACTAACGCACCAACCCACCAACTCACCAGCCCTTACTCCTCGTCCTCCGCGTCTTCCTCTTCACCCGCCGCCGACCCCGACGCCTTCACCAGCCCCAGGCTCTCGCGGACTTTCTGCTCCACCTCTTCGGTGATGTCGGCGTTCTCCTTCAGGAACGACTTCGCGTTCTCGCGGCCCTGGCCGATCCGCTGGTCGCCGTAGGAGAACCAGGCGCCCGACTTCTTCACGATGTCGTGCTCGGCGGCCAGGTCGACCAGCTCGCCGTAGCGGGAGATCCCCTCGCCGAACATGATGTCGAACTCGGCCTGGCGGAACGGCGGCGCGCACTTGTTCTTGACCACCTTGACCCGGGTCCGGTTGCCGACCTGATCGGTCCCGTCCTTGATCGACGCGATCCGCCGGATGTCGAGGCGGAGCGACGCGTAGAACTTGAGGGCCCGGCCGCCCGGCTGGGTCTCCGGGTTGCCGAACATGACGCCGATCTTCTCGCGGATCTGGTTGGTGAAGACCACCGCGGTCTTCGAGCGGTTGATGGCGCCGGTCACCTTGCGCAGCGCCTGCGACATGAGGCGCGCCTGCAGGCCGACGTGCGAGGCGCCCATCTCGCCTTCGATCTCGGCCCGGGGCACCAGCGCCGCCACCGAGTCGATCACCACCACGTCGACGGCGCCGCTGCGGACCAGCACCTCGGCGATCTCCAGCGCCTGCTCGCCGGTGTCCGGCTGCGAGACCAGCAGGTTCTCGATGTCGACGCCCAGCTTCTCGGCGTAGGTGATGTCGAGGGCGTGCTCGGCGTCGATGAACGCCGCCACGCCGCCCGCTTTCTGGGCGTTGGCGATGATGTGGAGCGTGAGGGTCGTCTTCCCCGACGCTTCGGGCCCGTAGATCTCGGTCACCCGGCCCCGGGGGATGCCGCCGATGCCGGTCATGGCGTCCAGCGTGATGGACCCGGTGGGGATCGCCTCGACGGTGACCCGGGCGCCCTCGGAGCCCATCCGCATGATCGCGCCCTTGCCGTGCTGCCGCTCCACGAGGGAGATCGCGACGTTCAGCGCCTTCTTTCTCTCTTCACTGAGCTCTGCAGCCATTTCTCCTCCTGAAGAACTTGAGCGTTGGACGTCGGATGTTGGACGTTGGACGTTTTGCTGGACTCACCCGTTCCACCCGCGCCACACTAGCCACCCGTGGTCAAAGGATTATCAACACGCTACCGATCCGCTAGCTCGGCGAACGCGGCACACGCCCGCTCGATCCCGGCGTCGTCGACGTCGAGGTGCGCCACCGCCCGCAGCCGCCTGGGGCCGGTGGGCAGCAGCCACACGCCGCGCTCGGCCAGGAAGCCCACGATGTCGTCCGGCGACACGTCGTCCCGCTCCACGTCGATCATGATGATGTTCGTGTCCGGCGGAACGACCCGGAACCCGTCCAGACCGTCGACGTGCTCCGCCAGCCGCCGGGCCCGGGCATGGTCGTCGGCGATCCGGTCGAGGTTGTGCTCCAGGGCGAAGAGGGCCGCCGCCGCCAGGATGCCCACCTGCCGCATGCCGCCGCCCAGCCGCTTCCGCCACCGGTGCGCCCGGCCCATCGCCTCCGTCGTGCCCGCCAGCGCCGAGCCGATCGGCGCGCCCAGCCCTTTCGAGAACGAGACCATCACCGTATCGGCCGGCGCCGCCAGCTCCGCCGGCGTCTCGCCCGCGGCCGCCGCCGCGTTCCACAGCCGCGCCCCGTCCAGGTGGAGCGGGAGTCCGTGCTCGTCCGCCAGGTCGCGCAGACCCTTCAGAGTTTCCAGCGGCATCAACTTGCCGCCTGCCATGTTGTGGGTGTTCTCGGCACAGATGAGCGTCGTGCTCATCAGGTGCGGGTTCTCCGGCCGCACGAAAGGACGGGCGAGCTCCGCCGTCAGCACCCCGTCCGCCGTCGGCACCGGCCGCAGCTGTACGCCCGACCATGCCGCCGCACCCGCGAACTCGTAGTGGAGCACGTGGGCGTTCGCCTCGCAGATCGCCTCGCTCCCCGGCCGCGTATGCAGCAGGACCGCCGTCTGGTTCGCCTGCGTGCCGCTGGGGAAGAAGAGCGACGCCTCCTTGCCCAGCAGCTCCGCCAGCCGCTCCTGCAGCCGCTTCACCGTCGGGTCGTCGCCCAGCACGTCGTCACCGACCTCCGCCTCGGCGATGGCCCGGCGCATGTCCGGCGACGGACGCGTGACCGTGTCGCTGCGAAGGTCGACGATGTCGTTCGCTGTCATCGGATCCCGGATTGCGTGTTTGACGATATGATCGGAGCTCCCATCCCCGAGGGCCCCCGGGCTCCTGGCGCGATCGAGCGGAATACAGGGATCAAGCTACTTCGGGACTTCTTCGGGGTCAAGTGGGGCGGCCTTCTGAGGCCCGCTCCCATCGCTCCGCAGCTCGCCTGCCGCCCGGGACCAGGCGCGGAGCGCCGTGGCGTCCGACTCGACATCCGCCGGCTCGACCTTGGCGCCGGGCCCCACCACCAGGCGGTGGGCGGGCCATCGCCA
>JAACAK010000051.1:69431-71569 GCA_011774835.1 Candidatus Kutchimonas denitrificans
CCGCTCATGCGTCCGGCCCTCGCACCGCCAGGGCCGCCAGCAGCACCAGGGCGCCGCCCAGCCAGGCCAGACCGGCCAGAGGCCGAACGGAAAGCGAGCAGAGGATGTTCTCTCCGCCCCGGAGCCCGGTGACCGCCACCACCACATCGTCCAGTACACCCCGATCGAGGTGGGGCGTCCGGTGCTGCCGGCGCGCCACCGGATCCCAGGTCAGCGAGGCGGCGATCAGCTCGGGTCGCCGGTCGCCGCGGTAGAGGCTGAAGCTGGCGACGCGGCGATCGGAGAAGCCGACCCGGTATTGGGACATCCCCAGGTAGACGACCCGGGCCGGGCCGCCGGCGGTCTGGACGGTGAGCGAGTCGCCCGGCCCGATCGCCCGGCTCTCGGTCCGGCTCAGTCCGCCGGCGGCGAGGGCGACGACGGCGAGGGCCACGCCGAGGTGCGCCGTCGTCGCGGCGCCCCGACGCCGGGCCCGGGCCCGCAACCGTTGACGCTGCGGCTCATCGACCGCCCCGGCGACGGCGATCCGGGCCCGGCGGACGCGGAAGGCGTCGGCGGCCAGGCCGAGGAGCGCCGCGGCACCGAGAGCGGCGGCCAACGTGAACGCCGCGTCGCCGTCGGAGGCCAGGTGGGCCGCGACCCCCGCGGCCAGCGCCGCGCCGACGCCGATCGGCCAGACGTGGCGCCAGCCGCCGGCCGGTCGGGCCAGCGCCCAGGCGCACATCATCGCCACGCTGACCAGCATGGCCGCCGGCCCCAGGTCGGACCAGATCGGACCTCCCACCAGCCCCCAGGTCATCGCCAGCCCCGCCAGCAGCAGCGCGATGACGCCGCCCTGGAAGGCCCAGGCCCCGTAGCCCGGCAGGGTCCGCAGCGACTCGGCCGTCGGGCGCGCCGGGCCCGCGCCGGCCAGCGCGCCCGAGGCGATCCCCACCGCCAGACCGCTCCCCCAGATGACCGGCGGCGGCGCGTCGCCGGCGCCGGCCATGAGCGCGGCGAAACCGCCCAGCGCCGCGGGAAAGAGGGCCACACCCATCGCGCGACGCCAGCGCGCCGCCCAGGCCGGGACCGCCCGGCCGCCAGGCGCCTGCAGGTACCCGAAGGCCAGGAGCCAGCCCGGCAGATGGACCGCGACGATCTCCACCCCGGCCGCGTCCAGCAGCCGCCCGCTGGCGGCGTAGGCGCGCCAGGCCGCCGCGCCGACCGCCAGCGTCAACGCCGCCGCCATCCAGGCGATCGCCCGGCGCCCCCGCCGGTCGGGCCCGGCGGCCTCCGCCACCTGCTGGCCGGTGATCTCGGCGAAGACGAAGGCGGCGCAGAGCACGGCCAGCATGGCCATCCACGTCTCGACCTGCCACGCCGAATCCGCCAGCGCATCCCTCAGCCCGGCCCCGGCCGCGGCCGGCGACTCCGGTTGATGGAACGGCTGGGCCCGGACCAGAACCAGCAGCAGCCCGGTGAACCCCAGCGCGGCCAGCGTGCCCGTCCGGGCCGCGGCGCCACGGCTCCGCTCGGCCCGGAAGCTCCCGACCGCGGCGGCCGTGACCAGAAACGTCAGCACCAGCGCCGCGCCCGCCGGCGCGCTCCAGAGCGCCGCCAGCCGGGCCGGCCACGGGTCCTGGAATCCGGTGTAGGCCGCCACGTACGAGTATTCGAGCCGGACGTCGAGGAGTGCGGTGGCCAGGCCGGCCACCGACAGGAGGAGCAGGACCACCGTCGACTCGGCCGCCCGGCCGCCCGCCACCGCCAGCTCGCCGCGCCCCGTCCAGCCGCCGGCCAGCGACAGGACCGCCGCCAGCGCCGCCAGCGGCGTCGCCGCCCAGAGGAGCAGACCGCCCAGCTCAGCCACGCCGGCGCTTCGCCTGGTCCACGGCCCAATCCACGGCGTCCTCGGGGGAATCCGCGGCCGGCACCGGGAGCTCGGGCAGCTCCGAGGCGAGCCGGATGAGCGGAACGCCTTTCTTGAGGCAGAAGGCCGCCTCCGACAGCGTGCCCCAGCCGCCGGCCACCGCGATGACCGCGTCCGACCCGTTCACCACCAGGGCGTTCCGCGCTTCGCCCAGCCCCGTCGGGATCGCCACCGCGATCCCGGGGTTCGCCGCCCCCGGGTCCTCGCCCGGCAGGATCCCCACGGTCAG
>JAACAK010000053.1 GCA_011774835.1 Candidatus Kutchimonas denitrificans
GCTTCGCCAGCGCCTTCAGTGGCTGCCAGCAGTGTCACGGGTCGAACGTGGCGTTCCAGTCGACCGACGGCGGGATGATCACGGTGCGCGACCTCGAGCCGGACTCGGACGGCAAGCCGACGAACCTGGACGCCGTGGCCAAGATCGTCCGCGACGACAAGGGCCGGCCGCTGTTCCACGCCGGCACCTGGCCCAACACCGGCATCGGCCGGCTGAACCTGGACGGCTCGCGCGGCTCGTGCTCGGCCTGCCACAGCCGGCACGACTTCTCGCCGCGCCGGGCGCGCCAGCCGGAGAACTGCGGCAAGTGCCACCTCGGCCCGGACCACCCGCAGAAGGAGATCTACGAGGAGTCGAAGCACGGCGTCGCGTACCGCGACCTGAAGGACGACATGAACCTCGACGCCACCGACTGGGTGCTGGGCGAGGACTACGCGGCCGCGCCGACCTGCGCGACCTGTCACATGTCCGGCAACCTGCGCAACGGCGGCAAGGTGACGCACGATCCGGGCGAGCGCATCTCGTGGACCAACCGTCCGCCGGTCAGCCTGGTGATGGACACCGACATCAACCACGCGATCGTCAAGGAGACCGACCCCGAGAAGCGTCGCGCGCTGATCCACGACAGCGCCGAGCAGAAGCGGAACCGCATGAAGGAGGTCTGCTCGCACTGCCACACGCCGGACTACGTCAACGCGTTCTACAAGCAGTACGACGACCTGGTGATCCTCTACAACGAGAAGTTCGCCAAGCCCGGCAAGAAGATCATGGGCGCGCTGACCGAGCAGGGGCTGATCACGAAGACCCAGTTCGACGAGGAGATCGAGTGGACCTGGTTCTACCTGTGGCACCACGAGGGCCGGCGCGCGCGCCACGGCGCGTCGATGATGGCGCCCGACTACACGCACTGGCACGGCATGTACGAGGTGGCCGAGCGCTTCTACATGGAGCTGATCCCGCAGGCGCGCGAGCTCGTCGAGCACGCTCGCGAGAACGGGCACGGCGCCCAGGCCCGCGCGGTTGAGAAGGTGATCAACGACATCCTGGCCCGTCCGGAGCACCAGTGGTTCGAGCAGGGGGCCGAGGACGAGATCGAGAAGATCCAGAAGGAAATGGAACGCCGTTACGGCCAGAAGAGCTGAGCAAGCTGTCGAAAGGTAGGAGGCGACGATGAAGCGTCGCAATTTTCTCAAAGTCATCGGAACGACCGGCGCG
>JAACAK010000144.1:0-584 GCA_011774835.1 Candidatus Kutchimonas denitrificans
GGGGCGGGCCCGAGGACCCTGAAGGGTCGTGCGGAGCGCGGTGAGGAACACGGTGCCATGGGAAGTCCGTAGCGGCACGTCCGCCTCCGGTCCGGGATCACCTCCGCTCCGCGCTCCGAAATCCGTCAAGGGGGAAAGGGGACGCCGTGATGCGTGGACGGGACCCGTGAGAGCGGACGAGACGCGTGAGAGCGGACGAGACGCGGTGATTGGGGCTGGGACCCGTCAGCGCATGGACGTCTCCGGGGAAACGGCGGTGACCGCGCGCGGTGGGATCACCGATGCCGATGCCGATGCCGGCGCCGAAGTCGGGGCCGGCGCAGGCCAGACCTCGAAGGCCACCTGTCGCTTGCGCCAGAGACCCTTCAGGCCGGATTTTCCCCGCCATCGTTCGTGCCTGCCGAGGATGACCCCGTGACCGATCCGCTCGACCGCCTGAAGAAGGCCCTCGAAGACCGCTACCGCATCGAGCGCCGATCGGCGAGGGCGGGATGGCCACGGTCTACCTGGCCGAGGACCTGAAGCACGACCGGAAGGTCGCGCTCAAGGTCCTGAAGCCCGAGCTGGCCGCGGTCATCGGGGGC
>JAACAK010000144.1:610-1064 GCA_011774835.1 Candidatus Kutchimonas denitrificans
CCGGGACAAGATCGACCGGGAACGCCAGCTCGCGGTGGACGAGGCGCTGCACATCACGAAGGCCGTGGCGAGCGCGCTCCACTACGCGCACGAGCACGGCATCGTGCACCGCGACATCAAGCCCGAGAACATCCTCCTGCACGACGGCCAGCCGGTCGTGGCGGACTTCGGCATCGCGCTGGCGGTCAGCGCCGCCGGCGGCGGCCGCATGACCGAGACGGGGCTCAGCCTCGGCACGCCCCACTACATGAGCCCGGAGCAGGCCACGGCCGACCGCGACCTCACCGCCCGCTCGGACGTCTACAGCCTGGCGTGCGTGCTCTACGAGATGCTCAGCGGCGATCCCCCGCACACCGGTCCGACCGCCCAGGCGATTCTGATGCGGATCCTCACCGAGGACCCGCGTCCCGTCACGGACATCCGTCGCTCGGTGCCGGCGCACGTCCGCGCCGTG
>JAACAK010000002.1:0-12057 GCA_011774835.1 Candidatus Kutchimonas denitrificans
GACGGCGGGTTGGAGGTCGTCGTCACCTGCCAGTCAGAAGACGGCTACACGACGTGCGAACTTTCGTTCGACTCGCTGGACTCGGCGGCCCGAGAGCTGGGCGACAGCTTCCGCGAGGTGGTGTCGAAAGTGACCGGCGAAGGATACAAGACCGGGCGCTGGCGGCCGTAGGGAATCGGGGATTCCCCGAATCCCTACGCCTCCACGTAGCCGGCCATCACTTTCTCCACCACCCGCGGGTTGAACGGGTGAAGGGCCGCCGCAGCCGCCAGATCACGCGAGTACCCTTCCTGCTGCCCCCGCAGGCGCTGCACCTCGGCCCGACTGACCAGCACATCCGACGGAAGATGGCCTTGCGCGATGGCCTCTCCGAAGGCGGCGACCGCCTCGTCGTGTCGGCCGGCCCGGGCGTAAGCGTCTCCCAGGATCAACGCCACACGGTTCCGAGCCGGCCCCAAGACGCGCGCTCGCTCTAGCCGCGTGATCGCGTCCTCGAGCTGGTTGCGAGCCAGCGCTCCCACGCCCGCCTCGACGTAGAACTCCGCGTCGAGCCTTTCCGGATAGAGACGAACGATCTCCTGCAGGAGCGATTCGGCGGCATCGAGCTCACCGAGATGGCGTTGCAGCATCGCCTGCTGAAAGAGGATCTGCGGGCCGCGACCGTCGCGCCGCAGGCGCTTCGACAGCAGGTCCCGCGCCGCTTCCGCATCGCCGCGGATCAGCGCGCTCACCAGCTCGCGGTTCGACGGCTCGACGCACAGCTCGAACGGGAGGTGGATCAGCGGCAACAGTGACAGCTGGCGCTCGTAACGGAAGCGCGCCTGGGCATTCACACCGCCGTTCAGCCAATCGATGTTCCGGCCCCGTTCCGCCGCCAGCTCGATGGCTGCCTCCCGGTACGCCGGCGCCCGGTCGACGAAGTGATCGGCGGCGATCTCGATCAGCTCGCCCGACACCGGGACGCGCTCATCCAGAACCAGGCAAGTCAGCGCCGCTCCCCGCACCGTCCTGAGCGGATAGCGGGCCAGGTTGCGAAGCAGCGGCAACGCGCCCCGTATGACCGCCAAGGCTCCGTCCAGATAGGCCAGCAGATTGGCTGCCGCTTCCGTGTAGGCTCGCACGCCCTCGCAGAGCGTCAGCGGCCAGATCAGGCGTCCGTAAAGGTCCGCCCGCTGCCCGAGGTGCTCCTCGGGGTGCAGCTCCCTGTAGTAGTCGGCACACATCCCGGCCAGCCGCGGCACCACCGCCGCCGCACGTTGCTCCAGGGCGTCACCCCGCAGCTCGATCCAATCCCCCTCCCCGAACGCGCTGATGCCCAGACAGGCGCTGAGCCCGAACGATTCGAGGGGGTTCCGGTCGCTCCCTGGACAAAAAGGCAAGAACTCCGGGGGATGCTGAGGCAGGCTCGGGTCTCTCAACGCGGCGAGCATCCCCTTCTCGACGGGCAAGCGATAGCTCGAGTCACCTTCCATTCGACCCGTACAGACTACCCCGTCATCGTGCTGAACCCGGACCTCCTCGGCGAAGACGGCCCAGCAGTCGTGAACCAGCTCACCGACATGCGCCGCGGCGCCGGCGGCGAATAGCTTCTCGCCCTCCGTCCAATCGCCGCGACCCTGCATCCCCCGACAAAGAGCATCGAGTATGCCGACGGACGGCCAGCCGGCCTCCGGTATCAGGGCGGGATACGGGCCGAACATCCAGCGCAGTTCGCCGCGAAAGACACCGGCCACTTCACGGACCTCAGGCTGGATCATCCACCTACCCCCGGGACGTTCGAATCGAGCGTGCTGCACGACAGAAGTCAGCACACACGCGAATGAGCAGATTGAGGCGGGCCTACCTCATGATTATATGAGGCGTCGGCCGGATGGCCAGAGGGGGAATGGTAGGGAGTAGAGTGACAGAAGCGCCGGTTCGCGGCGGGAGCGACGGAACTGCGGAACGGGCCGGCCCTAGCCGAAGACCAGCATCAGCGTGCTGATTACCGTTGGCAGCGAGCGTTCGTTCTGGATGGTCAGCTCTCCCGCGTTCAACCGATCGTTGACGCTGAACAGGAACGAGTCGGCGGAGCCGGGGAGGAACGACTGAACCACCAGCCAGTCGCCCGACCGGCCGGGCCGGAACTCCCCCGCGCCCTGCCGGGACATCTTGTAGCCGAGGATCTCGACGTCGAACGTCATCGACTCGACCTTGCGTGACGACTGAGGGATCGGGGTCAGCGAGTTCGATTTACCGAGCAGCTGCCGCAGCATCGGCGAGTAGTCGGCATCCAGCGAGCGGTGGAGCGTCAACGTGCCGCGGTTCAGGTTGACCACGACATCGAATCGGGCCCAACCCTCGCCGTAGGAGAAGATGGCCTCCCAACAACGCCGCATCGGGTCACCCCCTGGCTTCGCCTCGGTTCGGAACCTGAGATGCGCAGGTGTCGCTCGAACAGCAAAGGATTCAGCTGGGATCTGCCCGATGCCAGACTCGCGTCGCTCCATGTACGATACCTCCGGGCGGCGGGAGTGGGTCTCCGTGAACGAATGACTCACGTTAGCACCTCGAGCGCCGTCTGGCAAATATTGTGCGTCACGATACATGCCTGCGTCCAGTCGTCGCGTTGCACGGGTGCCGCGAAGATGGTATTAAGGCCGTTCGTTCAACTGTACGGGGCACGAGCCGTGCCAGGCAAACGGCCCGGGTTCACCGGGTACCGCAGACGGGCGTTGAGGAGCGGGAGCCACATGAAACCAACACGCAACAGCAGCCGGGGCTCGGCGCTGGAACCCCTCCTGTTCGTCGCCCTCGCACTTCTCTACGTCTGGGTCGTGCAGCCGACCGACAACGACTGGATCCGCGTGCCGGTGATGACGGTGATCGTGCTGATTCCGTTCGTCTCGGCTTTTCGGCACGGCGACTCGCTTGGTGAGCTCGGCCTCAGGATCGACAACATCGGGGCTTCCGCTGCCCAGGTGGGCGCGGCCACGGCGGCCGGCGCCATCGTGGTAGTGGCTATCGGTCTACTGGCGGGCCACGCGCCGGAGAGCCGGCCGGGGATCGTCCGGGCTATCCTGCTCTATCCGTTCTGGGGGCTGGCGCAGCAGTACGCCATGCAGTCGTTCACCTTTCGTCGGATACGTGAATCGGTGGGGAGTCCAGTCGCGGCCGCATCGATGGCCGCGGTTCTGTTCGGGGCCGTGCACTGGCCGAACCTGCCGCTGGCGCTGGTAACCGCGATCGGCGGAGTCGTATGGTGCCTGCTTTTCCACCGCACGCCGAACCTGATCACCCTCGCTCTCTCGCACGGTTGGCTGGCCGTGCTCCTGCGCGCCGCCTGGCCGGCCGAGTGGCTGCACAACCTGCGAATCGGCCCGAGCTACTGGACGTGGACGCCGTAAGCATCGATGGCCGGGCGCGACCTCAGCGGCCAGGGCGGGGATCCTGAATCATGCCTACCGGGTTGCCGAACGGATCGACGACCGACGCCACCAGGATGCCGTCTCCTACATCCTGGATCTCGCTGTGCACGGGAGCGCCCAGGGCCTCGAAACGCTTCATCATCGACTCGATGTCCTCGACCCGCCAATAGACCATCGTGCCGCCGGCACCCAGAGGGGCGTTCTCGTCGGCGGGACGAAGTCCCAGCTCGAACGGGCCCACGGTGAAGCCGACGTAATAGGGTTCATCGAAGTGAGGTTCGGCATTCAGCACGCCGGCGTACCATTCCCTGGCCTTCTCGAGGTCGTCGACCTCGTATACCACCGTTCTCAAACCGAGGAACATGATCTCGTTTCCTCCTTCCACGGCCGACGCCTGCCGTCACCCGGAACCGATGTCCGCGAGGCCGAACTCGACCCCATCGCCGGTTCTGCCCTCCTCCGAACATGCGCGGGGACGCCCGGAGACCGCAAGCACGGTCCGTGAACGAGGGGGCGGATTCCTGTCAAGGTTGACTGCCACGAGCCGATTCGTTGTATTTAAGATTCGGCCATACTGAAAAAACCGGAAAAGAAGCAACCAACCCGACCATCTTGAGTGGAGGACTAAAAATGGCACACGAACTTCCCGAACTGCCTTATGACTTCAAGGCGCTCGAGCCGCACATCGACGAGCAGACGATGGAGATCCACCACGGCAAGCATCACGCCGGCTACGTGAAGAAGCTCAACGCCGCGCTGGAGAAGCATTCGGATCTGGCCGAGTTGAGCGTCGAGGATCTTCTACGCAAGCTGGGCGAAGTCCCCGAGGATATCCGCACCGCGGTCCGCAACAACGGCGGCGGTCACGCCAACCACTCGCTGTTCTGGACGATCATGAGCCCGAAGGGCGGCGGCGAGCCATCGGGTGACCTGGCCGACGCCATCGAAAAGAAATTCGGCGGCTTCGATGGCTTCAAACAGAAGCTCAGCGATGCGGCAGCCGGCCGCTTTGGCAGCGGCTGGGGCTGGCTTTCCGTGGAGAAGAACGGTCAGCTGGTGGTGGAGAGCACTCCAAACCAGGACAGTCCTTTGAGCGAGGGTCGGACGCCGATCCTGGGCATCGACGTCTGGGAGCACGCCTACTACCTGAAGTACCAGAACCGGCGTCCCGACTACATCGACGCCTGGTGGAACGTCATCGATTGGGCGGCGGTGGCTGATCGCTACGCGGCGGCCAGAGGTTAGAACGCGGGACACGCACCGTCCGCTGATCCCGGCCCTCCGCGTCGACGAGGCGCGGAGGGCCTTTTTCTTTCCTGCCGAACGGGCTGACGTCTATCCGAACGGGCCGAGGTCTATTTGCCGACCGCGTCATAAATCTTGGCGAATTCCTCGGCGTAATCCCCGATCGTCGTTTCGGTCGTGCTCTCCGCCGACCTGCCCTCTTCGGATGCCACGCGCCCATCATTGAACGCACGATACATTTCCGAGAGAACGCGAACGGCGCTCGCGCTCATCCCGGCCTCGCGCGCCGTCTCCTCGAACTCTTCGAAAGACCTCTGCACGTACCGCAGGTCCGCTTTGCCGATCGCCGCACCCAGTACTCTAACCGCTTCCTCCAGCGTTACATCGCGAGGGCCCAGCAGCTCCTGTGTCGCCGCACCCTCGAAATCCCGTGACGCCAACCGGCCCGCGGCGTACCGGCCAATATCATGCGCCGAGATCATCGGGATGGGCAGGTCGCCCCTCAGCGGAGTCGCGATCGTTCCGGTCTCTCGGATCGACCTGATCTGCCCGCGGAAATTCTCCATGAACCAGCCTGCCCGCAGACTGAGGACGCTAACGCCGCTCAGCTTCGCGAACCGTTGCTCCTGCTCTCGCAGCGCAACGATCAGCCCCGTGCCCGTCTCATGCTGCGCCCCGATGCTGCTGAGAAAGACCACGTGCTGCACGCCAGCTTCGTGGATCCCCGCGCTCAGCGCCACGCCGACGGACCTGAGGAACCCAGGCACGTCTTCGGCATCGTACCTGACCGGGAGGAGACAATAGGCGGCCAGGGCGCCGGAGAAGGCGATCGACATTGACTGGGCGTCCTCGACAGAGCCGGCGAACGCTTCCGCCCCCTCGGAGACCAGAGGCTTCAGCCGCTCCCGGCTGCGCCCGATGACCAGCACGTCCTCGTCCGCTGCCAGCAGGGTACGGGCGACGACCCTACCGGTGTTGCCGGTAGCTCCAACGACGGCGTACATGCTTTTCGTCCTCTAGAAAAGGGGCGCAGGGCGCAGGGACGCACGGGTCGGTGTGAAGTGATTCTAAACGTTCGCCCTCACTCGATCGGCGTCAACCCTCGGGCCCGGCCGCGTTTAGTCGTCGTCATCGCCCGCTCGTCCTCCGGCCCTGGCCGCCCGTCGCAAGGCCGTTGCTGCTCAGCGCCGCGCTGTGCTACGTTGGCCCCGACCGGTTAGCCGTCCTCGACAACTCCGAAAAGCGCCCGGATTTGACCTTCTACGAATACTTCCGACGCGAGCGCAGGCCGCTCCTCACCTGGACGCTGATCATCTCGGCCTGGACTCTGTTCGGCGTCCTGATCGCCGTCGAGTCGTTCTTTCGCTCCCGGGCGCGGGGCGAACCGATGTCGCTCGCGAGCCTCGTCATCTGGTATCTGGCCTGGGCCGGCGCCTGGGCCATCGCCACGCCGCTCATTCTGTGGCTGGCGCGCCGCTTCCCTTTCAACCGGGCGAAGTGGAAGTCGAGCCTGGCGATCCATCTGTTCGCCAGCCTGGCCATATCGTGGCTGGCCAGCATCGCGTGGAACTCGGCCGGCCAGCTGCTCGGGTACATCACCCCCGGCACGGACGTGTTGTTTCGAAGGTCGATCGTCACCTTCGTCGCCTTCCTTCACTTCGACCCGTATCTGTACTGGATCATCATCGGCCTGTTCTACCTGATCCAGCAGTATCAGGCGAACCGTGAGCGCGAGCTGCGGGCGTCGCAGCTGGAGACCCAGCTGGCGGAAGCGCGACTCCAGGCCCTGGAGGCGCGGCTTCATCCACATTTCCTGTTCAACGCGCTGAACACGATCGCGGTCCTGGTTCGAACGGAGCGGAACGCGCAGGCGGTTCGGGTGGTCACCGGGCTGGGCGAGTTGCTGCGGCACGCGCTGGATGGCGTCGGGTCGCCCTTCGTGCCGCTAAAGCAGGAGATCGAATTCATTCGCCGCTATCTCGAGATCGAGCAGATACGTTTCGGCGACCGTCTACAGGTGGAGATGGACATCGAATCGGACGTCGTCGACGCGCAGGTTCCCTACCTCATCCTGCAACCTCTGGTCGAGAACGCGATCCGGCACGGCATCGCCTATCGGGCCGCCGCTGGCCGTCTTCGCATCGCGGCGCGACGTGAGGGCGAGCGGCTGCGGCTGACCGTCGAAGACGATGGACCGGGCCTGCCACAGGAGGGCGGGGCGAGTCAGCGGGACGGGGTCGGCCTGTCGACCACGGCCGCACGCTTGGAACAGCTCTACGGCCAGGAGCACCAGTTCTCGCTGGAGAACCTGCCGGAGGGCGGCGTCGCGGCCGACCTCGCGCTCCCGTTTCGGCTCACCCCCGGGGAATTACAGCGGCAGGCGTAGCGATGGAGAGGATCCGAGCGTTGATCGCGGACGACGAGCCGGTTGCCCGGGAAGGGATCCGGGTTCTGCTGGAGGACGATCCGGAGATCGAAGTCGTCGGCGAGTGCGCCGACGGTCGTGAGGCCGCGCGCTCGATCCTGGAGCTGAAGCCCGATCTGGTCTTCCTCGACATCCAGATGCCCGAGATGGACGGCTTCTCGGTCATCGCCGACGTCGGACCCGGGGAGATGCCCGTCATCATATTCGTCACCGCCTACGATCAGTACGCGCTCCGGGCCTTCGATGTCGCGGCGATCGATTACCTGCTCAAGCCGTTCGACGACGAACGGTTCAATCGCTCCGTGAACCGGGCGAAGGAGCAGATCCGGCGCGGCGAGGTCGGGCAGTTGAGCCGCCGTCTCATCGAGCTACTGGAAAGCACCAGCCAGGGGACTTCGCCGCCCCCATCCGCAGGCACACACCTTCAGCGAATCATGCTCAAGACGGCGGGCCGCGTAACCTTCCTCAAGGTCGACGACATCGATTGGATCGAGGCTGACGGTGACTACGTGAAGCTCCACGTCGGGTCCGATCATCACCTGATTCGCGACACGATGAAGAACCTCGAGCGTCAGCTGGATCCTTCCCGCTTCGCCAGGATCCACCGGTCGATCATCGTCAACCTGGACCGCATCAAGGAACTGCATCCTTACTTCCACGGCGACTACATGGTCATCCTGAAGAACGGCACGGAGCTCAAGCTGAGCCGCGGCCGTCGCCGGACCCTGGAACAGCGATTGGGGAGGTCGCTCTAGGTCGCCGCCGCCGAAACCCGATCGCTTGACCCCCCGCTGAGCGCGATTCGGCCCGCCCGAACGCCCGTTCGTCGAAAGATCGTTCTCCCCGGAACCGACCCGGCTTTATCGTTGAAGGAGCAAGAAAAAAAGATCGAGCGCCGGGTTCCGAAAATCGCAGATGCGCCCCCCGGAGAAATCCGGTGAAGAGGGGTCAGTTCGGTGAGAGGCCCCCGCCCGGCGCCATGACTCAAGCGAAAGCAGCTGGCGCTGGCGACCGGCACGATCTCCCACTGCCGAAGAACCCTCGCCACAAGCGGCGCCGGGTCGGCTGCTTTCGTCGTTTTCTGCGCACCGTGTGGCGGCGCCTGCCAGGGCAGCAGGTAGGCACCTACCCCGCCGGCCTGGCGATCTACTCCCGGTGCCAGGTTAGCCGCCACACAATCTTCTCCAGCACCGCCCCGCGGCTGGGAAGGCGACTAATCCGGGTCCCGCTCCACGGGAGTCGGCGCGACCGGCGCGCCTTCCGAGAGTCGCTCGAGGCCGCCCACGACGACGCGCTCCCCGGCTTCCACCCCGCTGAGGACCTCCACGAACCCCGGGATCCGGACACCCAGGTTCACCTGTCGGCGCGTGGCCGTGTTGTCCTCCGTCACGACCCAAATGAACGTGGAGCCCTGGAGCGGCAGCACCGCATCTTCGGGTACGACGATGGCTTCCGGCCGCACCTCGGTGGCGAGGCGAGCCTCCAGGAACATCCCGGACTTCAGCTGCCGTCGCGGATTGGGCACCCGGGCCTTGACCGTGATCGTCCGCGCCGGAAGCTGGACCACCGGATCGACGAAGTCCACGGCGCCGGCGAACTGGGTATCGGGCAGCGCCGCGACCGTGAACGTCACTCGCTGATCCAGGGCCAGCTTGTTGGCGTAGCGCTCCGGGACCTGGAAGACCGCACGCTGTGGATCGACGGTCTGAAGGGTCACGAGGCGCGTCGAGCTGGTCACGTAATCTCCCAAACTGACGAAGCGCTCACCGACGAGCCCGCTGAAAGGTGCACGCACCACCGTCCGTTCCAGACGCAGCTGTTGCAGTTCGAGCTGAGCTTCGGCTACGCGATAGTTGGACTCGGCTTCCTCGAGATCGGCCTCCGAAGATGCGTTCTGCTCGATCAGCCGACGAGTTCGCTCGAGCGCCTGGTGCGCCAGATCTCGCTCCGCTTTCAGCCGATCCACCTGGGCGCGGATTTCAGCGTCGTCGATCTTAAACAACGGCGTTCCCGCCCTGACTTCGGTGCCTTCGCGTACGAGGATATCGACGATGCGACCATCGACTTCGGGCCGCAGCTCGATCGACTGGACCGCTTCGATTCCGCCCGTGACGAATATCGCGTCCACTACCGTGTCGCGGACCGCCGGCGCCACTTCCACCGGCATCGGCGGCGGACCGCCGCCAGGGCCGCCGCCGTTATTCGACTCGGCACTCGAGCAGCCCAGGGCGACCGAGGACACGATCAGCATTAGAGGTCGAATTCTCACGCCAATATTCCTTCTATTTGCCTATCTATCCGTGAACAGCCGTCTTCCCAAGAGCGCCTCCAACCCCGCCAGCGCCAGACGCGTCGCGTAGCGAGCCTGGACGGCCGCCGCCTCCGCCTCCGAGAGTGCCACCTGTGCCGACAACAGGTCCAAGATCGTCGTGGCGCCCGCCCGGTAGCGAGTATTCTGCACGTCGAGGTTCTCCCGGGCGACCGTCACACCCTGCAGCGCGAGATCTTCCGCGGCCCGAGCCGTGTTGTAGGCCTGGTAGGCCTGGATCACATCGCGGCGCACCGCCAGCTCGGTGTCCTCCATCACCGCTCGCGCCACGTCCCGCGCCGTCCGGGCCCGCGCCAGCGCGATCTCCCGTTGCGCGTTGTTCCAGAGCGGGAACGTCACCTGAAAACCGTAGAGCGTACGCGTGGTCGCCTCGGGGAAATACTTCTCGTCGAAGCCCTGCCAGGACGCGAACAGGCTGACCCACGGCAGATACGCCGCACGCGCCTGCTTGAGCGCCGCGCTGGCCGCCCGCTCATCCGCCACCGATCGGCGGAATTCCGGACCCTGCATCAACGCCTCGCTCACGGCGCTGTCCTCCCGGATCGGCAAGTCGGGCATGGGCGTCGTGTCAATCGGCGCCGCGTCCACCGGGCCGGGATAGCCGATGCGCCGGCCCAGCTGGACCCGGGCCACCCGCAGGGTCGCCTGCTGTCGCAACAGATCCACCTGGGCCCGGGTCAGCTCGAGCAAAAGCTGCAACGAGTCGGTCTGCACGGCCGCGCCGGTAAGGACTCGGGCACGGGCGACGGCGAGCTGTTCTCGCGCCCGCCGCACCCGGTCGGACGCCACCCGGGTGAGCTCGGTCTCGGCCAGGACGTCGTAATAGTCCGACTCGGTCAGGACCGCCGTGGCGAAGCGCGTCCGGGTCTCGTTGGCCTGGGCGCTCTCCAGTTCGGCGCGGGTCCGGGCGAGCTCGAAGAACTTGCTGCCGCCGCGGAACAGGTCGTAGCCGAGCTGGACCCGCGCATCGACGATCTGCGAGGCGATGTCGCCCGTCCCCACGTTGAAGAACGGGTCACTGGCCTTGGTCAACGAGGTCTGCAAAGAGACCGACGGCAGTACGAACACGGCCAGCGCCGCGCGTCGTCCCCAGGTGGCGTCGTCTATTCCACCTAATGCCGCCACGTAGTTCGGGTCCAGCAGGGCCGCGGCCTGAAGCGCCTGCTCCAGGGTCACCGTGGGGATCGAATCCGCCTCCGCGGCTTGCGGCGCCGGGCTCGCGGCGGCGAGCTGCGAGAGGACGATCAGTTCCAGAATCATCGAACCTCGGCTTCGGCAGTCTCGAACGCGCCCGCGCGGCGTCCGATTCGAGCCCTGAGAGCGTCGAGCAGGACATAAACCACAGGCACGAGGAAGAGCGTCAAAACGGTAGAAAAGAGGAGCCCACCCACGATGGCGTAGCCCAGCGGCCGACGACTGGCCGAGCCGGCGCCGAGGCCGAGAGCGATAGGTGTGGCACCGATGATCGTCGCGGTCGCGGTCATCAGGATCGGCCGCAGCCGAATCCGGCCCGATTCCAGCATAGCCTCCACCGAGCTCATCCCCTTCTCCTTCAGCTGGTTCGCGTACTCCACCAGCAGGATCGAGTTCTTGGTCACGAGCCCGATCAGCAGGATCATCCCGATCTGGCTGTACAGGTTCAGCGTGGAGCCGGCGAGCAGCAGCGTCAGCAGCGCGCCCGTGACCGCCAGCGGCACCGAGAGCAGGACGGTGAACGGATGCACCAGCGACTCGAACTGCGCCGCCAGCACCATGTAGACGACGACCAGCGCCAGTAGGAACGCGAAATAGAGCGCGTTCCCGCTCTCCTCGAGCTCCCGTGACTCGCCCGCCAGCGCCGTGCTGCTCCCCCGCGGCAGGACCGCGTCGGCGGCCGCGTACAGCGAATCGAGCGCTTCACCGAGCGTGAAGTCCGGCGCCAGGTTGCCCGTGAGCGTGAACGAGCGAACCCGGTTGAAGTGGTTCAGCTGGCGGGGGCCCACACCCTCCTCGATCCTCGCCAACGCATCCAGCTTCACCAGCGCGCCGTCGCGGCCGCGCACGTAGAGCTTCTCCATCTGCCCGGGCGTCGCGCGCTGCTCCGGCTCCAGCTGCACGATGACATCATAGAGCTTGTTCGCCCGGGTGAACGTGCTGACCCGGCGGCCGCCCAGCATCGTTTGCAGCGTGGCCGAGACGTCCCGGATCGGAACGCCCAGATCCTCCGCTCGATCGCGCTGGTAGTGTATCGTCAGCTCCGGCTTGTTGACCCGCAGATCGGTATCGACGTTGATCAGTCCCGGGATCCCCCGTGTCCGGGCGACCAGCCGGTCCATGCCGACGGCCAGCGAGTCGAAGTCGGGATGCCGCACCACGAACTGCACGGGGCTCTGCCAGCCGAAGGCCGGAGGGTTGTTGGCGAACGCGAATACGCCGGGTATGGCGAAGAACTGGGGCTGGATCTCGCCGATGATCTCACCGACCGATCGGTCGCGATCGTCCCAATCGGTCAGCCGGGTGAAGATGATCCCGCTGCTCACACGCCCGCCGAAGCCGATCACGCTGAAGAAGGCATCGATGCCGTCGGTTTGCGCGAGTATCCCTTCGATGCGCCGCTGGTAGTCGTCGGTGTAGGCCATCGTCGCGCCCTCCGGCGCCACGGTGATGACGAT
>JAACAK010000002.1:12090-115901 GCA_011774835.1 Candidatus Kutchimonas denitrificans
CGCTCGAAGGCCATGAACAGCCGGCCGTGGCTCTTCGGCACCCGCAGGATCTTCGCCGAGGCCGCCGCGGTCAGGGTGAGTGCGACGAAGCTGGAGATCACCACGGCGACCGCCATGCTGATGCCGAACTCGTTGAACAGCCGGCCGGTGGTCCCGCGCAGGAAGGCGAGGGGCGAGAAAACCGCGACCAGGGCCACGGTCGTCGCGATGACCGCGAAGGCGATCTCGCGGGTCCCCTTCAGCGCCGCCGTCGTCGGTTCCTCACCCAGCTCTTCCTGGTGCCGGTAGGCGTTCTCCATCACGATGATGGCGTCGTCGACCACGATGCCGATCGCCAGGATCAGCGCCAGCAGCGTGAGGTTGTTGATCGAGAATCCCAGGAAGTACATCGCGCCGAAGGCCGCGATGATCGATGTCGGTATGGCCAGGCCCGGGATGATGGTCGCCTTCAGGTTCCTCAGCGACACGAAGATGATCAAAACCACCAGGGCGGCGGCGAGCAGGAGGGTCTCCTGCGCCTCCTCGATCGAGCGCCGAACGAAGATCGACGAATCGAAAGCGATCTCCAAGTTGACGCCGGGCGGCAGCGCGTTGTTGATGGCTGGTATCTCCGCCCGGATCGCGTCCGACACCTCGATCAGATTCGCCTTCGACTGGCGCACCACGCCCACCGCTACCGCCGGGACCTGCTTGAAGCGCAGCAGGCTGCGCTCGTTCTCCGGTCCCAACTCGACAGCCGCCACCTCGCGCAGCTTGACCAGTCGACCGTTCTGGTTGGCGACGGTCAGATCGGCGAATTCCTGCGGCGTCTTGAGCTCGCCCATCGACCGGACCGTGAACTCACGGCGCTCCGACTCGATGCGGCCCGCCGGTATCTCGACGTTGCGGCTCCGAATCGCCGCCTCGACGTCCTGCACCGTGAGCCCTCGGGCGGACAGCTCGGCGGACTTCAGCCAGATCCGCATCGAATATCGACGCTCGCCGAAGACCTGTGCCCGGCCCACGCCGGGTACGGTCTGCAGCCGCGACTTGACGATCCGGTCGCCGATGTCCGACAACTGCATCAGGTCGTAGTTCTCCGCCGTCAGCGCCAGCCAGAAGAACGGCTGTGCGTCCGCGTCCTGCTTCGTGACGACCGGCTCCTCGATCTCCTGAGGCAACCGGCCGCGAACCCGGGCGACCTTGTCCCGGACATCCTGTGCCGACGCCTCGATGTCCCGCTCGAGAGTGAACTCCAGCGTGATGTTGCTGACCTGCTCCTGGCTGCTGCTGGTCAGTGTCCTCAGGCCCGCGATCGTGCTGAGCTCTTCCTCCAGGATGTCCGTGACGGTGGACTCGACGACCCGAGGGTTGGCGCCCCGCAGGACGGTGGTCACGGAAACGATGGGCGGGTCGACGTCGGGGAACTCGCGAACCGACAGCCGCAAGTATCCAATGGCACCGAACAGGATGAGGGCGGCGCTCATCATCGTCGTGAGCACCGGCCTCCGGATGGCGGTATCCGAAAGTTTCACTCTACACCACCATGGTTGGGGGGCCACCGTGCGAAATCGACATGGTGGCCAAGCTATCGCGGCCGTCCCGAGCGCCCCGGGGTCGGGCACGGCCTGAGAGTTGACTCGCTACAAAGCCACACAAGATGGTTTCCTTCGCCGCTTTGCGGAAGGGGCCCCGGCGAGCGGGGCCCCAGCGCCGGAGTCGGCCGCTCCCGATGACCGGGTCCCGTGTTGCATTCGGCGTTCCGTCATGCCAGGATGATCTCAGGGTTCTATTACATGTCGCGGTCACATCCTTTCGTTCCCGGGGTCCCACTCGAGCGTTCGCGCAAGCGTCCCTGGTACCACATGCGCCTGGGAGGAGCGCTGGCTGCTCTGCTGGCACTGGTGCTCATCTGGCATCTCGCCCTCTGGGGTGCGATGCGTGAGCGCTTTGACGAGCGCGTCAAGATCAATCCGATCACCAACGTGATGCGGGTCCCCTATCGGATCGAGTCGTCCAGCGGGACCGTCACGACCGGGCGCCGGGTGGTGACCACCCGGATGGGACGCGAGATCCTGGAGGGGGCGCTCCGAGAGCGCGCCAGACAGTTTCTGGATGTCTATGCTCTGCTCATCCCGTGGAGAGTGGAGTTCGAGCTGGTGGAGCCACCGAGTTCCACCGAGGAGCCGGCCCGGTGACCGACGCGACGGTGAGGCTCGACAAGTGGCTGTGGGCCGCCCGCTTTTTCAAGACCCGCTCCGTCGCCGGCAAAGCGATCCTCGGCGGCAAGGTCCAGATCAATGGACGCCGGGCGAAACGGTCCTCTCTGCTCCGCATCGGTGACCGGGTCCGAGTTCGGAAGCGACGCGTCGAATACCAGCTCGTGGTCCTCGAGCTCTCCGAGCAACGCCGTTCGGCCGCCGAGGCGGCCAAACTGTACGAGGAGACCCCGGAGAGCGTGGCAGCGCGGGAGGCGCTGCGTCTGCAACGAAAGGCGGCGCCCACCTTCTCGTTCCGCGAAAAGGGCCGGCCCACCAAGAAAGAGCGCCGCCAACTCGATCGGCTGAAGCGCCGGGACGAGTACTAGCACGCCTCCGCCACCGAACAGCGAGAACAAGGGGCCGGCGCTAAATCGCGTCCGGCCCCTGCCAGTTGCGGAGTAGGGTGGGACTCCGTGGGAGGGATCGTCCAGTGTCGGCTGGACGTGGAGGAATTCAGAGCGCCCCTCTGTCGCCAACATCGGGGCGCCCGGGCTTCCAACTTCGCACCGGGAGTCGCCTCTCCAGAGCTCCGTACGCAGCGGACCTGACCCCGGTTTCAACCCCCACTCATAACCTTAGACGGCCACACCGGGCCGGAGGTTGCCCTGCCCGAACGGGCCGTCCAGTCCCCCCTCGATGACACACGACGTGCGGCGAGCACGTAGATTGAAAGATGAGCCGTGGCGCCGTGCAGATCGAATGATCGAGCTAATCGAGAGCATCGGGTACTGGGTGCACGACCTGGGTCCCTGGGGCTACCCTGCCGCCGTGGCGCTCATGGCTGGCATCGCCCTGCTGCCGATCCCGGCCGAGATCCCCGCTGCGATGAATGGAATGCTCTTCGGTCCGCTCTTCGGCGTCCTCATCACGTGGACCGGAGGAATGGTTGGAGCTCAGCTCAGCTTCGAGTTGGCCCGGCGCTTCGGACGTCCCTTCGTCTGCCGTGTCGTTCCGGAGAGCGCCGTCGACAAGGTGGACGGTCTGGTGCGAGCCGCGGGTTGGCCCGGGCTGATCATCGTGCGGCTGATACCCGCCATCGCGTTTACCGCGCTGAACTGGGGACTGGGCCTCACCGTCTGCCGCCGACGGACCTTCTTCTGGACTACCGCCGTCGGAATCTTGCCGTTCACTATCTTGTTCGTATGGTCAGGCGAAGGGGTAGCGCGCCTCTATCGGAGGGATCCCGGGCTCGCTCTCGGGGTGAGCGCCCTCGCTCTGGTCGCGCTGGTCGCCATCGCCTGGTACCGCCGGCGGGCCGGACTGGTCTCCGAGCGGAACGGGGCCGGGGGGCCGCCCCGTCCGTCGCGCCATCGAACCTGGAGTGATCCATGATGTTCTCACCGAATCGTGCCATCGAGATCCTCCGCGCCACGCCGGGTACCTTGCAGGCGATGTTGGGCGAGCTGCCGACCGAGTGGACCGAGTCGGCGCCCGAGGGAGGCGGCTGGACGCCCTTCGACGTCGTCGGCCACCTGATCCACGGGGAGGAGACCGATTGGATTCCCCGCCTGCGGATCATCCTGGAGCATGGCCCGGCGCGGACCTTCGACAGCTTCGATCGCTACGCTCAGTTCGAGAAGAGCGCCGGCAAGACGCTGCAAGAACTCCTCGACGAATTCGAAGGCTTGCGTCGACGGAATCTGGAAACGCTGCGCGAGTTGGAGCTCGGCGCCGATCAGCTCGTCCTGCGAGGCAACCACCCGGAGCTCGGCACGGTGACCGCCAGCCAGCTTCTCGCGACCTGGGCCGTCCACGACCTGAACCACATAGCACAGATCGCCCGGACCCTGGCCTTGAGCTGGGCCCCGGAGGTCGGGCCCTGGCGTGAGTACCTGGGGATCCTGAGAGAGTGAAGCGAGCCGAGACCTATTTCCGTTCGTAGCGGCCCATCAGCTGGCTCTCGCCGAGAACGTGCCCGCTCAGCGCCTCCAGCAGATCCTCCTTAGTGGCGCTGACCGGCAAACCCGTCTGGATGTCCAGAGCGTACAGGTAGAAGTAATAGCGATGCGGCTCGCCCGCTGGCGGACAGGGCCCGCCGTAACCCACCCGGCGAAAGTCGTTGATCCCCTGCCGCGCACCCTGCGGCGTGACCGCGTCGCCCGGTAGGCCTTCCGGCAGGCCGTCGAGTGCGGCCGGTATGTCGTAGATCACCCAGTGCACCCATGTGCCGGCGGGCGCATCCGGGTCATCGACGATTAGCGCGAGGCTGATCGCGCCCTCCGGAACGTCCGTCCAAGAAAGCGGCGGCGACAGATCCGCCCCCTGGCAGGTGAAGCGTCGGGGAATCGATTCGCCGTCTTCGAAGGCGGGGCTCGAGAGCTGCAACGAGCTGGCGACGTTCGTGTTCTGCGGCACCCCGGGCATGGCCCGGTCCCATTCCTCCGTCGTGGTTCCGGACCGGCCACGGTCAGCCAGCACGTTGCCCGCACCGCCCATCGCCATCCCGATGATGGCCAGCCCTACAATAAACACGAGTGTCCGGTGTCGAATCGATGATCGCATCATGGGTCAGTGAACCTCGATCTCGTCGCTCATGACAATGTCCAGGTAGTTCTCGTAGTTGCCCGCCTCGAAATCGTGCACGAACTCGCTCAGCGGTTGCAGGAGCTGGACGCTGTAGTACCCGGCCACGGCCTGCGGGTGGACGAAGCCGAAATTACGCCCGAAGTAGGCCCGGATGATCACGCTCTCCTCGTCGCGCGGCAGACTCCGAACATTCAGCGCGTAGGTATGGAAGGTACGGTCCTGAACCAGATAGAACTCGACGTTCGACGTGTAGAAGGCCGAGACGACCAGTCCGCGGCCCTCGATCTCCTCGCCGATGGCGCGAAGCGCATGCCGTCCCCCCAGATCGCCCACCACCGGGATGACCCGGTTGCGCTCCTGCAGACTCTTCACGAAGCGGAACGCCTCCTCGCTCGCCAGATAGTTCGACTGCCGACCCATCAGGTCGGTCTCCAGAAGCAGCTGGCGATACGTCGGATAACGTGGACGCGGGCGCCGGCCGTAGCTCTGGAAGCGCAGATCCAGGCCGGCATCGATGAAGGTGGAATGGAAGCGGCGGATCCGCTTCACGTCCCCCTCATCCAGCGGCAGGCCCAAACGCTGGACCTCGGACGCGACCAGCGCCAGCGACGTCTCCGCCAGCTCCGGCGTGGCCTCGGTCTCATCGATGTACGCCACCAGCTCGTGTATTCTGTGCCCGTCCCAGCTTTCGGGATTCTCGGGGATCGGTCGACCGAACAGCAGGCAGAGATATTCGATGCGGTTCTCGGACAGCTCGAACATCGCTTTGAACATCAGGTGCAGCAGCAGATTGTCCCGGCGAATGTCGATGATGAACGCGATGAGCGGCCGCACCGCCGCGATGTAGGAGAAATTCTGATCGGGCCCCACCCCGATATAGGCACCGCCTTCGACGCCCAGCTCCTCCAGCGTGGCGATCACGTGCAGATACGACGTCTCGTTCGATATCAGGTTGTCCGTGTCGAAGTAACCGCCCGGCCCGGAGAGCTGCTGGCTGAGCGTCGCGAACGCCGAATCCGAAAGGACCGTCGCCCGGGGGTCGGTGGCTTGAGAACGCATCCCCGCCCCATCGGAGCAGGCGGCGCTGGCCAGGGCCAGGACCAGTGCGAGGGCCGGTCGCCCGTGTTTCGGGTATCGTCTCATCACCTCAAAGAACGGTCGAGAGGCGCTGGCGGGCAAGGGGCGGCGCCCGCAGGAGGCTTGCAGCGAAGGGGCGGCGGCGCTTCCTCTTGACGATCTAGAGAAAGCGATGATATACTGCCCTCGATTATCTAGAGGAGCACGCCGCCGAGAGGACAGTCGCCATGGCCAAGGTCAGATCCGACCTCCTGCAGGGAACCCTGGACATGATCGTGCTCAAGACGTTGGAGTTGGAGCCCCAGCATGGGTGGGCGATCAGCCAGCGGATCCGCCACATCTCCCAGGGGGTCTTCGACCTCAACGACGGCTCTCTCTACCCCGCTCTCCAGCGACTCGAGCGAAAGGGCTGGATCACCTCGAGTTGGCAGGTAACCGAGAACAACCGGAGAGCCCGCTATTACCGTCTCACGGGAGCCGGCCGGAAGCGTCTGGCGGTGGAGGAACGCAAATGGGTGCGGGCCTCCACCGCGGTGAACCGGATCCTGGGGATCGCTTACGCCGGAGGATAGATGGGTTGGCTCCACGGGATACGATCCCGGCTCAGACCCCTGTTGTTCAGGGCCACGGTAGAAGCGGAGTTGGACGAGGAGATCGCGTTTCACGTCGAGCGGCAGGCAGAGGAATACGTGCGGGCGGGGATGCCGGCCGGCGAGGCGCGCGAGGCGGCGCTTCGGGCTTTCGGCCGTGTCGACGCGGTAAAAGAGGGCGTCAGGATCGAGCGAGGCACACGGCTGCTGGAGGATACGGGGCGGGATTTCCGATACGCCCTTCGCAAACTGCGGCGTAATCCGGGCTTCACCGTGGCGGCGGTCCTCACGTTGGCTCTGGGTATCGGCGCGAACACGGCGGTGTTCAGCGTCGTCAACGCCGTCCTGCTGCAGCCGCTGCCGTACGCGGAGCCGGACCGACTGGTGCTGCTCTGGAACCGCTCGTCCAGCGCGGGGGCGCAGCGGATGCCCGTCGCCGCGCCGGACGTGGCCGTGTATCGTGAGCGGGCGAAGGGCTTCGAGAGGTTCGGGTTCACCGAGGGGACCTTGGACCTCAGCCTGAGCGGCCGTGAGGGTCCCCTGCACGTCCGGGCGGGCCGGGTCGATCCCACCTTCTTCCATCTGCTGGGTGTGCGGCCGGCTCTCGGCCGCGGCTTTTCAGGGCGCGAGGATGTCCTGCCACCCGAAATCCTGGACGACAGCAGTGCGACGATTCCGCCAGCGCCCGTGATGCTGAGCCACGGGATGTGGAAGGCTCGTTTTGGCGGAACGGTCGATGTGCTCGGCCGTGACATCCGGCTCAACGGGCAACCGGCGGTGGTTGTCGGGGTCTTGCCCGCCGACTTCGAGCTGTTGTTGCCGCCGGACGTGGGCGTCGGACGGCGGGCGGATCTCTGGCTGCCCATCCGCGTCGACCTGAGTCGACTTCAGCGGGTCGATCGACTCACCGATCAGGACTCTGACAACACCGGAGCCGTCATCGGCCGCCTGCGGCCCGGCGTCACGCTGGAGCAGGCGCAGGCGGAGATGGACGGCATCGCGGCACGGCTGCGAGAGGAAGTGCCCGAGTATCGACATGCCGGCCTGCGGATCGACGTGGTTCCGATGAAGGCGTCCGCGGTGGAGCATACACGACGGATACTGCTGGCGCTGTGGGCGGCCGTGGGGGCCGTCCTCGTGATCGCCTGCCTCAACGTCGGCAACCTGTCGCTCGCCCGCATGCTGGGCCGCAGCGGCGAGATCGCCCTGCGCTCCGCCCTGGGGGCGAACCGCTGGCGGCTGGCCCGGCAAATGCTGACGGAGAGCGTCCTGCTGGCGGCGCTGGGCGCCGGTCTGGGACTCCTCGTCGCTGGCGGGGCCCTACCGCTGATCAGAAAAGCCGGTCCGGCCGACTTGCCGAGGCTGGCCGATGCGGGGATCGACGGTGCGGCGCTGGCCTTCACGCTCGGCTGCCTGCTCTTAGCCACGCTCTTCTTTGGATTGGCGCCCGCTCTCAGCTTTTCGCGGGATGGGGCCGGCGGCCACCTGGTCCGGCGACGCGGGGTTCGAGCGGCCGACCGGCACGGCCGAGGGATCAGGAACACCCTCGTCGTCTGTCAGGTAGGCCTCTCGCTCACGCTGCTCATCACCGCCGGTCTCCTGCTGAGGTCCTTGTTGAGCCTGGGTGAGGTGAGCCCCGGCTTCGAGCCGCGGCGGGTCCTGACTTTCGAGCTATCCCTGCGTTACCCTGACCGATATCTGGGCCCGGCCGACCGCGCGGCCTTCGTGCACCAGCTGGAGGGGCGTCTGGCTTCCCTGCCCGGAGTCGAGGCGGTAGGTCTCGTAGGGCGGTTACCCCTGGCGGGCGACCTCTGGACACAGCCGTACGGCCTCGACGGCGCGAGCGTGGAGGAGTGGAGCGCCAACGAGGCCGATTTCCGGATGGTCACCTCGGGTTATTTCCGGGCGATGGGGATCCGGCTCCTGGCGGGTCGTCACTTCACCGAAGCGGAGGATCTGTACGAGCGCGAAAGGGTCGCGATCATTGACGAACGGATGGCGACACGTCTCGGGGGAACAGACGGAAACGCCCTGGGAAAACGACTCGGATTCCCGCTCGACGGCGCTCCTGTTTGGGCTCGGGTCGTCGGTATCGTAGAGCATGTGCGGCACGAGAGCCTGACCGGGAACGGACGTGAGACTATCTACGTCCCCTATCGTCAGGAAGCCTCTCGCGAGTTTGCCGTTGTCATGCGTACCAGCGGTGACCCATCGCGACTGGTCGGCCCCGCGCGCGACGAGCTACGGGCATTCGCCGCGCATCTGCCAATGTACGACGTACGCACCATGACGGACTACATCGCCGCCGCCACGTCGCCGACGCGGTTTGCCCTCGGACTGATCGGTCTGTTCGCCCTGCTCGCCCTGTTCCTGGCCACCCTGGGCCTCTACGGAGTCATGTCTTACGCGGTTCGGCAGCGCAGGCGCGAGTTCGGCATTCGGATGGCGTTGGGAGCGCCGGGTAAGACGTTGATTCGCACGGTCGTGGCCAGTGGCCTGACGTTGACCGGGATCGGGATTGGCCTCGGACTGGCGATGTCGTTCGTCGGCTCGAGATTCATCAACAGCATGCTGTACAACGTCGGCAAGGTTGACCCTCTCACTTACAGCGCCGTCACATCGCTGATGGTTCTCGTCGCCGCTCTGGCGTGCTACGTCCCGGCGCGCCGGGCGACCAGGGTCGATCCGGCAGAGACCCTGCGGCACGAGATCTGACAGACTGAACGGCGCCTCAGGACGCCGGAACGCGCGAGGACAGGCGCCGTGACACGTAACCCATCTCGACGGCGTACCGGTACAGCTGCCGCTGCAGCAGGCGACGCCCCCGGGCGATCCGCGATTTGACCGTTCCGATAGGCACACCGGTCACCTCGGCGACCTCGGCGTACGACAGGTCCTCGACATCCGTGAGCAGAACGGCCTCCCGAAACTTGAGGGGCAACCGGCAGAGGGCATCGATCACATCGACGCTTACGAGCTCAGCGAAGAGTCGTCCTTCGGGATCGGTCTCGGTCAGCTCCTCGAAGATCGAGTAGCTCTCCACGTCATCGAAATCGAGCGGTTGCCGGCGACGGTTGTGGCGATGATGCGAGTAGGCCGTGTTGCGAAGAATCGTGAACAGCCATGCCCGGATGTTCGTGCCACGCTGGTAACTGTACCAGGATCGGTAGGCCTTGAGCAGCGTCTCCTGGACCCAATCCTCCGCCTGGCTCGGATCGCCAGTGAACCCCCGGGCAAACCGATAGAGCGCATCGAGATGAGCGAGCGCCTCCTCTTCGAACTCTCTCCGCTTCGGTCTGGCTCGATCTATCATCGCTCCCTCTCCTGCCCTCTCGGGTTCATCACCGCCGAAGCTTCCGCCCCTGCGAGGCGCAGCGCGCCGTCGGCCAACGCCTCCAGAAGACCGGGTTCGTTGCGAGCGGCCGCCAGCAGCTGCAGCCCCTCCAGGTAACCCATGATCGCCTGCGCCCGGGCTCGATGATCTTCGACCTCGATCGCACCCTCCGCCGCGGCTTCACACAGCTGCCGCTCGAAGAACGCGACGCCGTCGCCCAGCACCGCTTCGAGCCGCCGACGGACGCCCTCGTCCTGAGCCACCAGCTCGCCGGCCAGGTTGCCGATGGGGCAGCCGATCGTCTGGCCGGTCCGTCGCCGCACCTCCTGATCGAACTCGCCGACCAGGACGAAGACACGGCGGATGCGCTCCAGCGGCGAAAGCTTCGAAACCGCGGACCGCTCGAGGACGCCCCGGAGCCACGCGGCGTGGGAATCGATGACCGCGGCCAGCAGGTCACGCTTGGAGGGGAAGAAATGATAGAAGCTCCCCTTGTTGACCCCGGCCTGATCGCAGATCTCCTGAACACCGACGGCGGCGTATCCGTGGGCGTAGAAGAGATCCCTGGCGGAATCGATGAGCTGGTCCCGGGCGCGGCTGGATCGGGCCATGTTCGGACGGACCGGTTGGTCAAGTTAAGGCGCTTAAGCGCCGTAATTAAAGGAACTTTAGTACAAGCTTGTAATTGACTGGTCAGTATACAACGGACCCGCCAGCCCCGTCAATCAGAGTTTTCCCCACCCCGGTTCGCCCCGAAGCTGGGGGGCTCGCCCCACTTCCCTACCGTTTCGCCCGCCGGCCGAGCATAATAGACGCCACGGGGCGGCCCATCCGGTCGCCTCTGGCTGGAGACCCATGACCGCGCAAAGACGACTTCGCCTGACCCTTGCCCTGGCCGCGTTCGCGGCGCTGGCGCTCATACTCGCCAGCCAGCTGTACGTGTGGGTGAACCTGTGGCCGCTGACGGTCTCCTGGTCAGAAGCTTTCGCCTGGACGCTCCCGCAGCTTCTGGTCTGGGCCGCCGTCATACCCGGCATCTACTGGTTCAGCCGTCGACTGCCGGTCCACGGCGGTCACGCGGCCTGGCGGCTGCCCGTGCACCTGTTCACGAGCGTTGGGGTCTCGTTCCTCGTTCTGCTGACGCTGCAGGCCACGGATCGCTATCTCGGCTGGTCGACGCTTCTGGGCGCGCCGGGGAAGCTGGTCAGCGACCTGGAGAGGACGGTGGTCCACCTGCACGTGGGCATCGGGATCTACTGGGTCGTTTTCGCAGTGACCCACGCGCTACGTTACTACGAGGAGTTTCGCGAGCGTGAGCTGCGGGCGTCCCAGCTCGAGGCACAGCTGGCGCAGGCGCAGCTGCAGGCGCTGCGCATGCAGCTCAACCCGCACTTTCTATTCAACGCGCTGAACTCGATCGCCGTATTGATGGACCACGACCCCGAAGGCGCGCGGGCCATGCTGTATCGGCTGAGTGATCTGCTGAACAGCACTCTCCGGCATGGAGGCAGTCACGAGGTGCCGCTCTCGGAGGAACTCGAGCACCTGGAAAGCTATCTGGCGATCGAGGAGAAACGTTTTCGCGACCGCCTCAACGTGTCGTACGACATCGACCCCGAAACGCTCGACTGCGCCGTCCCGTTTCTGCTGTTGCAGCCGCTGGTCGAGAACGCGCTGCGCCATGGCATCGCGCCGCGCACCGGGCCTGGCCACGTCGCGATCTCGGCCAGACGCGAGGACGGTCGGCTGAGCCTCTCGGTTCGGGACGACGGCCCCGGCCTGGCGCCAGGGTCCGAACGGCCGGTCGAAGGCGGCGTGGGGCTTTCGAACACCGAAGCGCGTCTGCAGAAGCTCTACGGCGCGGACCATAGCCTGGTTTTCGAGCGACCCGAAGCCGGGGGACTCGAGGTTCGAATCGAGATCCCGGCCCGCGTTTTCCAGAGCGCGGCCGCTGAAGGAAGCAATCTCTAGATGACGATTCGAACGCTCATCGTCGATGACGAGGAGCTGGCACGCCGTGGGCTGCGCGATCACGCCGCCCGGGTCGACGACCTGGTCATCGTGGGCGAGTGCGCGAACGGCCGCGAGGCGTTGGCCGCACTCGAGCGTGACGATGATGTCGACCTCGTCCTCCTCGACGTGCAGATGCCCGGGCTGGACGGCTTTCAGGTCTTGCGCGAGCTCGAGGCCGAGGGCCGCTCGCTCCCCCTCGTCATCTTCGTCACCGCCTTCGACGAGTTCGCGCTGAAGGCCTTCGAGGTTCATGCCGTCGATTACCTCCTCAAGCCCGTGTCGCCCGCGCGCTTCGCGGCGGCGATCGAGCGCGCCAGGAAACGGCTTCGCGCCGAGTCGAGCGACGACATCGCCCGACGACTCTCCTCCTTGTTGAGCGATCTGGAACGACGGGACGAAGCCGTCGATCGGCTGCTCGTAAAGACCCGCGGTCGCTCTTATTTCGTCAACGTGAACGACATCGACTGGATCGAGGCCGACGGCAACTATGCGATCCTGCACACGGGCGCCGAACGACATCTGATCCGCGAGACGATGCGGAACCTGGAAAGGCAGCTCGGTCCGAAGGGCTTCGCCCGCATCCACCGCTCCACCATCGTGAACCTGGACCGGATCGAGGAGATCCAACCCTGGTTCAAGGGAGACCACCTGGTGATCCTGCGCGACGGCCGTCAGCTGTCCCTCACTCGCAAGTACCGGCCACACCTGGAGAAGCGCCTGGGCGGCAAGCTCTGAGCCGCCGCCCGCCTCCCGGCGCGATTCGTCCCTCCCTCGGGCCACTCGTCACAAGAGCGCGGCGAGCGGGGCCGTTCCCCTCGATATTCGCCGTGTCCGGTTCGTGACGCAGCATCGATCACCCCGAGCTTCGAGGAGGAACGATGGGGAGCTCCGCCAGGATATCCGCCACGCTGACCGCGATCTGTTGTCTCGCCAGCCTCTGCCCTCTCGTCGGTACCGCGCAGACAACGCCGGAGGCCCGGCGCGGCGATCGCGTCGACGTCTATCACGGCGTGGCGGTGCCCGATCCCTACCGATGGATGGAAGAGATGGAAGCTCCGGAAACCCGGCTGTGGGTTCAAGCTCAGGACGAGCGCGCTCGCCGTTTCGCCGCCGCCTACCCCGAGCGCGATCGGATCCGCCAACGGATGGAGAGGATCGCCAGCGTCCGGCGGTTCGGAACCCCCACGAAGCGCGGCGGACGCTACTTCTTCTCGCGCTTCGGCGTCTCCGGGCCCGGAACGTCGTATTACGTGCAGGAGGCGGCGGACGGAAACGCCCGGCTGCTGCTGGACGGCCAGGCGCTGGCCGCGGAGGGCCTGCGGCTGACGCGTCCGCTGCCCAGCCGCGATGGGCGGCGGCTGCTCTACGGGACAGCGGATGGCGGGTCACGCTGGCTCGAAGTTCGCATCATCGAGGTCGACTCGGGTCGCGAGCTTCTGGACGTGCTGACCGGCATCAACTCCAACAACTCGAGCCTCGCCTGGGACGGACGTGGCGCGGGTTTCTTCTACGAGGCCTTCGAGGTCCCCGAGGCGGGCGAGCGACTGCGCGCTCGCCTCCGGAACGCGCGCATCCTCTACCATCGCGTCGGCACCCCCCAAGGCGAAGATGAGCTCGTCTATCGCCCCGAGGGGCATCCGGATCGGTCACTGGGCTTCCAGGTCAGCGACGACGGCCGTTTCCTGGTCATCTCTGAAAGCGATCCGGAAGACATAGGCAACCGCGTCCTTTACCGCGACTTGTACGATCCCGACGGCAAGGTCGTCGAGCTGATCTCGAACGCCGAGTCGAGCTTCGGTTTCATCGGCAACGACGGGACCACGCTCTGGTTCCAGACCAACTTCGAAGCCCCCCGCGGTCGGGTGATCGCTGTCGACATCGAGAGCCCGGATGTCGGCGATTGGGTCGAGCTGATCCCCGAGGCCGATGAGACGATCGACAGTTGGGTGGGCGTCTCCGCCGTCGGCGGACGGTTCATCGTTGGCTATCTCGAGGACGCCCGGCTGATGGCACGCGTCTTCCAGCTCGACGGCCGCTTCGACTACGACCTCGAGCTCCCGTACTACGGGTCGGTCTGGAGCGGCTTCTCCGGCCGCCAGGACGATCCCGAGGCGTTCTACTCGATCAGCGGCCTGGTCGACCCCGGCTCGATCTACCGCCTCGATGTCCGCACCGGCCGGTCGACGCTTTTCGCGCGACCGGAGCTCTCCTACGACCCGAACGACTTCGTCACCCGGCAGGTCTTCTTCCGTAGTGCCGACGGCACCCGGGTGCCGATGTACCTCGTGCACCGAAAGGAGCTCCAGCGTGACGGCAACGCACCCGTCATCATGTACGGCTACGGCTTCGGCTCCTGGGCGGCGGCCCCCTGGTTCCAATCGCACCTGGTTCTGTGGCTGCAGATGGGCGGGATCTGGGCGCTGCCCAACCTGCGGGGCGGCGGCGAGTACGGAGAGGACTGGCACCAGGCCGGTTCGCGGCAGAACAAGCAGAACTCGATCGACGACTACATCGCTGCCACCGAGTGGCTGATCGAGAACCGCTACACGACCCGCGGGCTCTTCGTGGCCAACGCCAGCAGCGCCGGCGGCCCGATCGCCGGCGCCGCGATCACGCAGCGCCCCGACCTGTACGGCGCCGCGCTGATCGACTTTCCCGTGCTCGACATGCTGCGCTACGATCAATTCACGCTGGCCCGGGCCTGGCGCGACGAGTACGGCTCGGTGGAGGACCCCGACGAGTTCGAGGCGCTCTACGCCTACTCGCCCTACCACAACCTCAAACCCGACACCTGCTACCCCGCCACCCTGGTCGCACCCGGCGAAAAGGACGAGACGACACCGCCGCTCCACGGGTACAAGTTCGTCGCCGCCCTTCAGCACGCTCAGGCGTGCGACAACCCGATCTTTCTCCGCGTCTCCTGGGACGCCGGCCACGCGTACGGAGCGGACCTCGAGCGCGCCATGGACAACTGGGCCGACCAGCTGTCGTTCCTCGCCCGCGTCCTGGGCGAGCGGGGTTGGCTTCCCGAGCTGACGGAAGGCGACAGAGCGGCATCGCAAGCCAAGTGAGGTCGTCAACGCCATGCCACCTGGGCGGTCACTGGGGACGTCCCACCCCCCTCTACCGCGTCTGCCATTCCAGCATGTGTCGGTCATCCGCTGAAGGACTAACTGCGTCTGAGATTGGGGGCTCGTTGGGGGACCGTCCGAATCACCAAGAGAATCTTCCCCGGGCGCGGTGACAGCTCAGTATTGGTAATGCGGCCGACTGTGTTGTAGGTTCGCGGACGTGTTGACCGCGCTGTGGAGTACCGTGGGTCGCTGGCTTCGCCGGCAGTGGGAGCGACTGGGGGCACTGCTGCGCCTGCTCGAGCCACTCTGGCGCGGGCTCGGGACGCTCGCTTCAGGACTCCGGCGCTGGTTGCGCGAACTGTGGCGCTGGTTGAGGGACGTTCGGCTCACGGTGCTCCCGCACGTCGGACTCGGGGCACTGGGCGTCGTGGGCGCGCTGGTCCTGGCGGTCGTCGCCGAGTGGGCGCTCCGCGGAGTCGCCCAGTCAACCGCGACGGTGTGGGAAACTCGCTCCGCGCTCGCCGGCCTGGTCCTGCAGGTGCTCGGCCTCGGCGTCGTCGCCAGGGGCCTCCGGAACGTCCGCAGGCTCTTCGACCGGCCTGGGCGCGACGGGAAGAGCTTGCGCGAGTGGTTCGGTGAGTTCCCGCCTCCGTGGGTAGGGCCCCAGGTAGTGTCCCCCCGTGGGGTCTCTGGCGCGTTCAGCGCGAGTCGAGCGAGGACGACAAGGTCCGAGACCTGATCAAGGACATCTCGATCGGTGGCCTGCGCCTCGAGTCCGTCGGCCTCGCCTGGCTGCTGCTCGGGGTGGTGCTGTCTGGCTGGCCCCTCTGGTGGTGACGCTGCAATCACCCGCTGGGCGCGCCCCTCCGGACGACACTACAGCGAGTCCCTGAGCAGCTCCTCGATCGCGTCCAGCTCTGCGTGCACGCTTGAGTGCAGGCCGGCGACCGACCTCTCGACGTGCTGCGCGTGTCGCTTCGCCCGGTCGAGCTCCGGCTTGACTATCTCAGGCCCGGGCTCGCCCTCACTTCTGCTGACGGCGGTCGCCAGTGCTCGACGGTCGTCCTCGAGATCGTCCTCAAGCTGCTGTGCGCGGGCGCGCGCCTCCGCCAGCTCCCGTCGGTGGGTGCTGAGGTTGTACAGGTGGTCGTCGAGCTTCAGGAAGTACCTGACGACGTCCGCGTCGACCTCCGCCGCGTCGGCGATGTGCCTCTCCACCCAGGGGTGGACGGTCGGCACCTTGGCCATCGCGCCAAGTACCTCCTCTCTTGTCCCGAGCTCGTCCCGCAGCCGCTCGACCTCGGCCATCAAGGTCCGGGCGACCCTACTGGCTCGGTCGCGGCGCCGGCGCTCCTCCAACTGCTCCGGCAGGCGGACGGCCCGGTAGGTGAAGTAGGTGTACCAGATCACGGCGATCACCGTCAGGGTCAGGATCGCGAGCACCGGGTCGTAGCGCCCGCCGAGCGTGAAGCCTACGGACAGCACCACCGCGCCGACCGTACCCAGCCACGCGAGCGCTAGGGCCGGCCGCTTCACTTCTGTTCTTCGCCTTCTGAGCTTTCTGAGCTCTTCGCCGGGGGGTGCGCGGGCGGGCAGCTGTTGAACCAGTCCGTCCACGCGCTGCGGCAGGCGCTGGGCCGGGACGCGATCCGCTCCGAGGGGGACGAGTTGGCACTGATCGCCGCCGAGAGCTGCTGGCGCACGTCGTCGCTGAGGGCCATGTCGCTGAGCGCCTTCGGCCGGTACTCCTCCTCCCACGGTGTCGTCGTCTTCATTCCTACTCACCCTCCTCACGCTAGGATTAGCTCGGCCTACCTCTCCAGCGACAATTCGCCCCGGTGACCGGACGACTACCTTGTCACCGCTGTCCACTCAACACGGTATCCGAATTCCATCTTAGGGAAGGGTTGACTATGCTACACCTAGTACAGCTCTGTAGGGACACCGATCAAGAGACTGCTGTTGAAGGGGCTCAGGCCTACGGGCAGGGGGGTGGGCAGGTGCTGAACGGGCCGGGGGGGCCAGCGCGACGACGAGGGTGGCAGGTGGAGGCCAACTGGCGTCTTTCGAAAACCAACCCGAGCAAGGAAACAGGCGTCGGCCTGCTCTGTCTGATCCTCCCATGCCCACGAATCATGAGCATGGGAGGATCAACACAACCTCAACGTCCCCGAAACCAGTGCGTTGGACGAGTTACCTGAACCGCTCTGCCATTGGCAGCGGACCGAAGCTAGCAACCCATTTCGGGTCAGCAGGCATCGAGCTCCATGGGCTTGCCGGATTCCACCATGCTCACGCGCGGGTTATCGTTCAGCCCGCGGAGAACGTCGGGCAAGACCTCGACAGGTATACGGACCGCTAGTGCGGGCATCCCACCGAACTCATGGATGGTTTCAGCGCCCAGCGAAGCCACGAACTCGCGGTCGTCCTCGGTGGGACCGGACACGAAGAACACTCCGACGTTCAGGGACCCCCCCGCTCGCGCTGCCAGACCGAGCGTCACGCCAGCGTTCTCTTCAAGGCGTGGCAAGTCTTCGACGCGTATTCGAATGGCCAGAGCAGCCGTTCCCTTGAACTCCCCCAGGATCTCGGCACCCGAGGAGTCCAAAAACTCCCTATCGTGTTCGGTGGGCGTCGATGCAAAGTGCACGACAACAGTGACGAGCTCTTCAGGGGCGGCTCCTGCTAGCGTGCTTAGTTGCGCGCCGCACGGCGATGCTGGGACGTTTCCATCACTGCAACCGCCTAGGAGCAACAGCCCGACGAACGGCAACGCTAAACGCCTCCCGGCCAGCGCTATTCTGCACATGACGTGACCTCCGTGTGATACTCATGCGTGCAAGGTAGGCTATTTCAACCCAATCTGGCAACTCTGCCACCCGCAAGGATCTTCGTTGATTGCTGCCTCCACGTCCAAAACACCTGCTCCCATGTACAGTTGGTTATAGTAGGGCGTCCCTGTGTACGCCGTGTGCTCAAGGTGGTTCTTTATGGCACCGGGTCTGTTGCGGCTGTCGGGCCAGTACGCCATCACGAGCGCCGCCGCCGCAGTCGCCGCCGGTGCACTGTATGACGTCCCGTCGGCATACTGTGCCCCTCCTCCTGCAAGGTCTATCAGCACATTGCTCCCCACGGCCGCGATGCCTACGTGGAAACCATAGGTGGAGAAAGGCGCTCGCCTCAAGCTACCGTTGCACCGCGTCTTGTCTGCCAAGTACTGGAGCCCGATATTGCACTCGAGTGCGCCCACACCGAGCACAAAGCTGTATCCGGCAGGATACCGGATCTCATTCTCACCGGTGTTACCCGTAGAACTCACCAAGACAATGCCGGCATCGTGAGCCAGTTGAAGTGCGCCGTGCAGCAGGGACGAGCCGTCAGGACCGGAGAAGCTCATGTTGATTGCGTGGATCTGGTCATCGAACACAGCCTGATCCACAGCGGAAGCTGCGGCCGTGGCGTCGATGACACAGCGGCCGTAAGCGTCGCGGGCGTCGGCGCGATACATGAAGTGGTTTGCGTACGGAGCCATCCCCAGCGGATACGTGTTGTTAGTAGACGGCCATCCCGCCATTACGGACAGGACGCCAGTACCGTGATTGCACTGGTCCTCGTGGGGTCATCCTCTCGACATGCAGTTACCATCGACGCCGCGACGAGGAGCAAGCCAAGGCCGAGCCGTAAGTATAGATTGTAATATAACATAAGCCCCCCCTTGCGTGGTAGATTGCAGATGGAGTGGCAATCGCTGTTGATATGATGTGACAAATTACTATCACGGCCGGCGCCTGTCAACTATCCTCCACTCGGGACACTAAGCCACTCAGAACCGCCTCTGGGCTCACAAGTACCAGCATTAGGCACGTCCGAACGCCCTGTCACCGGCGGTCTCGCGTGGTGGGGGCGCGGAGACGTCCAGGGGGTCTGACACGCAGCACTAGGCTCGCCGTTCGTAGACGCGGCGGACTGCCTCGACGGTGTCGGCGTCCTCCGGCCGCTTGTCCGGCCGATATCGCTTAACTCGCGCGAATCGCAGGGCCATCCCGCCCGGGTAGGTCGGGCTCTCCTGGACGCCGTCGAAGGCGATCTCCACTACAAGCTCAGGGCGCACGTAAACGGTATGCGCGTCGCGGCTGACCTCCAGCTCGAGGAGCCGTCGGGTCTGCCACTCGAGCGTTTGATCTTTGAGACCTTTGAACGTCTTGCCCAGCATGACGAAGCCGCCGCTCGCCGGGTCGCGGGCGCCGAGGTGCAGGTTGCTCAGCCAGCCGCGGCGGCGGCCCGAGCCCCACTCGGCGGCGAGCACGACCAGGTCGAGGGTGTGGGCGGGCTTGAGCTTGAGCCAGGAGCCCCCGCGGCGGCCCGCTTCGTAGCTCGCATCGAGTGACTTGGCCACCAGCCCCTCGTGGCCGACCTCGAGGGCCTCGCGCAGGAAGGCCTCCGCCCGATTCGGGTCCGAGGTGATGATGCGCGGTACGGCCAGCTTTTCCGGTATCAGACCGGACATGGCGTCCAGCCGGTCGCGCGCCGGCAGATCGGCGAGGCTCGTCCCATCGAGATAGAGGATGTCGAAGAAGAAGGCGTCCAGGGGCAGCTCGCGGCACATCTCCTCCACGTCGAGCTTGCGACCGAAGCGGCGCATCGTCACCTGGAACGGCTGCGGCCGGCCGTCCTCGCGAAACGCCAGCGCCTCACCGTCCAGGATGATCTCATCGACCGGCAAGGCGCGAACCCGCTCGACCAGTTCCGGCACCGCGGTGGTGACATCGTTCAGCTTGCGGGTGTAGACGCGCACGTCGTCGCCGGCACGGTGCACCTGGACCCGGGCGCCGTCCAGCTTGTACTCCAGCGCTGCGGTCTCCAAGCGGTCGAACGCCTCGGCCACGTCGTCGGCGGTTCCGGCGAGCATCGGCTGGACGGGACGGAAAAGCTGGATCGAGAAGCGAGCGAGCCCTTCCCTGCCCTCCCGGAAGGCGGCCGGGGCCACCTGCCCGAGATCGCCGCTGAACATCAGCGCCCGGCGCACGGCCGAGGCCGGCACGTCCACCGCCCGGGCCACGGCCTCGACCATGATCCCCTCCAGCGCGCCCTGCCGCAGCTCGCCCAACAGCAGGCGGCCGAGGAATTCCTGTTCCCGTCGCGTGGCGCGTGCGAGCAGATGGGTGAGCAGGCGTCCGCGCTCAGCCTCGGAGCCCGGGCCCGAAACCGCGGCGATCGCGTCCAGGTCGGCGTCGACCTCGAGAAGCTCGAGCGAAGGTTCGGACGCCGCGTGATCCGGGCCGGCGGCACGGAGCTTCGCCGGCCCGATCCCAATCCGCCCCTGCGGCAACTCGCCCGCCAGGTACGCGACGGCGAGTGGTACCTCGTCCGGCCCGGCGCGCCTCAGAGCGTCGGCGAGCTGCTCGATCTTCTCGCGGCGGCCGCCGGTCTCCGAGACGCGTCGGGATGTCTCGACGATGTCGGTCAGTTTCACGCGTTGGCCTCTCTATCGAGGGCGCGCACGAGGTGGCTCGCCACCACGATGCCCGTGCTGCGCGCCGTTACGAGACCGTACGCCGCTGCGGGTAGTTCCAGTTTCGGCAGGAGCTGGTGAGGGTTGCGCGTCGAACGACGCAGCGATTACACGCCGCTGGAGATGACCTGATTGACGAGCTCCTCGTTCGACTCGGTCTTCTTCATGACCGCCAGCATCTCGTTCATCGCATCGACCGGCGACATGTCGGCCAGCCGCTTGCGGATCGCCTGCGAGACTTTCAGCGTCTCTTCCGGCAGCAGGAGCTCCTCGCGTCGCGTCCCGCTGGCGGTCAGGTCGATGGCCGGAAAGACGCGCCGGTCGGCCAGCTCGCGACTCAGCACCAGCTCGCTGTTGCCCGTGCCCTTGAACTCCTCGAAGATCACGTCGTCCATGCGGGAGCCGGTGTCGACCAGGGCCGTCGCGATGATCGTGAGCGAGCCACCGCCTTTCGCCGGGTCGATCTTCCGGGCGCTGCCCAGGAAACGCTTCGGCTTGTCCAGCGACGAGGCGTCGAGCCCACCCGACAGGGTGCGGCCAACGCCTGGCTCGGTCGTGTTGTAGGCCCGGGCCAGCCGGGTGATCGAATCGAGGATGATGACCACGTCTTCGCCCATCTCGACACGTCGACGCGCCCGCTCCAGGGTCAGCTCGGTCAGCGCCACATGCCGGTCGGCCGGATAATCGAAGCTGGATGAGACGACTTCACCGAAGCCGCACATCTCCATCTCGGTCACTTCTTCCGGCCGCTCGTCGACCAGCAGAATCAGGAGCGTGGACTCGGGATTGTTCTTGACGACACCCTCGGCCACCGACTGGAGCACGGTAGTCTTACCGGCCTTGGCCGGCGAGACGATCATCGCCCGCTGGCCTTTGCCGAATGGACACATCAGGTCGATGACACGGTTGGTATAGTCGGGCTTCCCCAGCATGGTGCGCCCGCAATCGAGCACCAGCTGCTCGTCGGGGTGGACGGCGCCGAGGCGATTGAACTGCGGCCTGCGATCCATCGTCGCAGGGTCGCGGCCGTTGATCGCCGCGACCTCGACCAGCGGCGGGCTCTTTCCGCGTCCGGGCGCCTTACCCACCGATCCGGCGATCTCGTCGCCGGTTCGCAGATCGTAACGCTGGATCATCTTGCGGCCGACGTGCACGTCGCAGTCGGACGGCAGGTAGTGAGCCTCTTTGCAGCGGATGAAGCCCGAGTTTCTGTCTTTGAGGTCGAGGATGCCGAGTGATTCGTTTTTGCTCACGTTCTTCTCTTCACTATGAAGGGGTTCAGTAGGAATAGGCCTTGCTGCGTGCGACCTTCTTTCGCTGGTTGGCATCGAGAACGCGCTTCCGCAACCGGATCGCGTCGGGCGTAACCTCGATCAGCTCGTCGTCCTCGATGTATTCGAGCGCCGATTCCAGTGTGATGCGGCGCGGAGGCTCCAACAGGATGTTCTCGTCGGACCCGGCCGCGCGAACGTTGGTCAACTTCTTCTCCTTGGCGACGTTCACTTCGAGGTCGCCGGGGCGCGAGTGCTCGCCCACGATCATGCCCTGGTAGGCACGCTCACCGGCCCCGATGAACAGGGTGCCGCGCTCCTGCAGGTTGAAGAGCGCGTAAGCCGAGGCCACGCCCTCCCGGTCGGCCACCAGCACGCCCCGGCTCCGTCCCTCCAGCGAGCCGACCCAGGGGCCGTACTCGAGGAAGCGATGGTGCATGACCCCCTCGCCCCGGGTATCGGTCAGGAACTCGGAGCGATAGCCGAACAGACCGCGCGCCGGTATCCGGAAGTGCATCCGGCTGCGGCCGTGGCCCGAGTTTCCCATCCCCATCAGCTCCGCCCGTCGCGGCCCGAGCTTCTTCATCACCGCACCGGTCATGTCGGCCGGGACATCGACGACCAGTTCCTCGTAGGGCTCCTGGCGCTCGCCGTTCGGCCCTTCGCGCAGGATGACGCGGGGCCGGCTCACCTGGAACTCGTAGCCCTCTCGGCGCATCTCCTCCATCAGAATGGCCAGGTGCAGCTCGCCGCGACCGGAGACGGTGAGTCCTTCGAACCCGGCCGTTTCTTCCACCTTGAGCGCCACGTTGCGCTCGAGCTCGCGAAAGAGGCGCTCGTGTACCTGTCGGCTTGTCACGAAGCGACCCGCATCGCCTGCGAAGGGCGAATTGTTCACCATGAAGTCGACGGATAGGGTCGGCTCCTCGACGACGATGCCCTGCAGACGCTCGTACTCGCCAGCCTCGGCGAGTGTCATGCCGATCTCGACGCCGTCGAGTCCCGCGACCGCCACGATGTCGCCGGCACGAGCGGTCTCGATCTCGACCCGCTTCAGGCCGTCGAACGCGAACAGCTTCAGGACGCGGCCGGCCGCAGTCTCCTCATCGCTCACGGCACCCAGCTCGCCGGCGGGCAGCACAGCGATGTCCTGTCCAACACTCACCTGACCTCGTTCGACCCGGCCGATGGCCACGCGTCCGAGATAGGTCGAATAGTCTATGGTCGAGACCAGCATCTGGAAGCTGCCCTGCCTGTCGCATTCGGGCGCCGGTACATGCTCGACGATCGCCCGGAAGAGCGGTCCCAGATCGCCGCCCACTTCGTCCTCGGTCGGGCTCGCCCAACCGTCGCGGGCGGAGGCGTAGAGAAACGGCGCGTCCAGCTGCCGATCGCTGGCCTCCAGGTCGATGAACAGCTCGAGGACCGCGTCGTGGACCTCCAGCGGACGCGCGTCGTGCCGATCGAACTTGTTGATCACCACGATCGGCTGCAGACCCAGGGCCAGCGCCTTGCGGGTGACGAACCGGGTCTGGGGCATGGGGCCCTCCGCCGCATCCACCAGCAACAGAACACCATCCACCATCCGAAGGATCCGCTCCACCTCGCCGCCGAAATCGGCGTGGCCCGGTGTGTCGACGATGTTGATCTTCACGTCGTTCCAGCGGACCGCCGTGTTCTTCGACAGGATGGTGATCCCCCGCTCACGCTCCAGCGGGTTCGAATCCATGACCCGCTCTTCCACCTGCTGCTTCGAGTGGAAGATGCCGGCCTGGCGCAGCATCTTGTCGACCAGCGTCGTCTTGCCGTGATCGACGTGGGCGATGATGGCGATGTTTCGAATCAACTGACGGACTACCTCTAACCTGGAATTCCGGGGCGAGTGCGCCCGGCGACCGGATCCAACTCCGTGTGGTAAGCCACCGCGAGTCCGCGTGGTCCTACACCCTGCTGTGTCAAGGAATTGGCACGGGCGGGCATGTAAATTTACCCAATTGCGGCCTGATACACCATAGGAGGGCGGAAGTTCGGTAACAGCGGTGAGGAGTAAGGGGTGAGAGGTAGTGGGTGTCAGCGTGGGGGCGGGGTGGCGGTGCCGTTGCATGACGGGCGGTTCGGCTAACATTGGAAGCGTGAGGACTGTCTTACTTTCGGAAGCGTTCTGACCCATGGTGCTCGGAAGGAGCCCCGATGTGCCTGATGCGTCGCTCGTCCAGCGGGCCCGCCGCGGTGACGCGGCGGCCTTCGAGGCGCTGGTCCGGCGCTACTACCGGGCGGCGTACTCGGTGGCGCTGGCCCGGCTGGGAACCGCGATGGACGCGGAAGACGTGTGCCAGGATGCATTTATTCGGGCGCTGGAGCGGATCGAGGATCCGGACCCGGCCCGGTTCGCCGCCTGGCTGCTGCAGATCGTGCGCAACCGGGCGCACAATTACCGGGCCTACCAGCGGATCCGCGAGGCGAAGCCGCTGGACGAGGTGTCGGCGGCGGGGGTGGAGAACCCGAGCCGGGACGCGGAGCGATCCGAGCTGAGAACGGCGCTGGAGGCGGCGCTGGGCGAGCTGAGCGAGGTGCAGCGGGAAGTAGTGCTGCTGCACGATATGGAAGGATGGAAGCATCGGGAGATCGGGGACGCCCTCGGGATATCGGAGGGTATGTCGCGGCAGCACCTGATGATGGCCCGACGAGCGTTGCGGGAGCGGCTGGGTGTGAGGGCCGTCGAGGAGTACGGAGATGAATGACGACGCGGATCGCATCGATTTCCGAGCCATCGATCCGACGGGCGATGGAGAGCGGTTCGACGCAACCGTCGCCGCGATCATGGCAGCGGCCGGGCCCGAGCTGGCCGACCGACGGTACAGCCAGGATGCGCTGGGCCAGCTGGCCGGCTGGTGGCGTCCGCTGCTGGCGGCGGCGGCCGTAACCGCGATCGTGGCGATCGCCACGCTGGCCGGCGTCGATCCGGACGGCCGTGAGACCCAATCGGGTACGGGAATCGCCGAGGCACTCGGGATGTCGGAGCAGGTCGCAACCTGGGTTCGCAGCAGCGAGGGGCCCGATCCGGCCGAGCTGCTGTTGACGCTGGAGGATGACCGATGAAGGACGGTGTCGAATCGCTGGGTCGCATCAGGGCGCAGGGGATCGTGCTGCTGCTGGTCATGTTCGTCGTCGGCGTGCTGGCCGGTGTGGCCCTCGAGCGTGTTCGTATCGCCCGCAACGCGCCGTCCGGCGCCCGGCCGTTCGGGATGGGGCAGCCGTGGGCGGAAGGCCACCTCCCGATGATGTTCCGCGAGCTCGATCTGACGGCGGATCAGCGCGAGCGGATCGCCACCATCCTCCTGCAGAGCCGTCCCCGGACCGAGAGGATCCTGCAGGAAATGCTGCCGCGCTTGCGGGCCGTGACCGACTCGGTTCGCGACGAAGTCCGCGCCGTGCTCACCGTCGAACAGGCCGCCAGGCTCGACAGCCTGATGGTCCGGATGCGCCCGCGCGGTCCGATGCACCAGGGACGGCCGGGGAGACGCGGGCCACCCGCGCCGGAACGCTGAATCTCCGATTCGCGGGGCCCCTTCGGGCCCGGGAACTGTCCTCGAACATGAGTGATCGATGACCCGCTTTCAGATCGTACGAAGCTCTATCGCCGGCGCCCTGGCAGGCGTCGCTCTGCTGCTGTCGCTGAACGCCTGCGGCTCCGGTCCGGAGGTCGGCGTGATACCGGAACACCCCGACCTCACCGGCACCTGGCTGTTCAATCCGGACGAAAGCGATCAGCCGGAAGACGAAGATCGGTCGCCGCCGGGTCCACCGGGCCGCGAGCCCAGCGCGAGTCGGACCCGAATTCCCATGTCGGCTGGCTTCATGCCGTCGGTGGCATTCAGGATCGAAGAGCAGGATTCCGCCCTGGTGTTCATCGATGCGCAGGGCCGACAGCGCACCATCTATCAAGACGGCCGACCGTTCCGGCAGCGCGTCGAAGGCCTGGGGATTCTGGGTGTGCAGGCCTGGTGGGACGGGGACGAGTTCGTGGTCCGCAAGCAGCTCGAAAGCGGTCCGACGATCACCGAGACGTACGCGTTGAGAAACGAGGGTCGGCAGCTGACGGTCGAAATCAAGATCATCGCCCGCCGCAGGATCGAGTTTGTCAGGGTCTATGACCGGGCCAACGGGCCCTGACCCAAGGCCGAATCACCGAAAACCGGGATTCGACGATATGCACGCAACCCGTTTCTCTTTCCTCGGGCGGCGAAGCTTTATCTTTCGTCGGCCACCCCAGCCGCTCCACCTGCTCAGCCCGGCCCAGTAACCGTCAGGCAGCCAGAGCCAGGTCCACCGCCCTCTCGGCATGGACCCGGGTCGTATCGAACGCGGGCAGCGGCGAATCCTCGGGCCTGACCAGCAGCCCGATCTCGGTGCATCCCAGGATCACGGCCTCGGCGCCATGCACGCCGAGCTCCGCGATGATTCGCACGTACTCGCGCCGCGAGCTGTCCCGTATTTCGCCCTGACACAACTCGGCGAAGATGACCCGGTCGACCAACGCCTGGTCGTCAGCCAACGGAGTCACGACGTCCAGGCCATGGCGCTCTGCGAGCCGCCCGCGGTAGAACTCCTCTTGCATGGTGAATCGAGTGCCCAGCAGCCCGACGCGGCGGATGCCGGCGGCCCGGACCTGTCCGGCGGTGGCATCGGCGATGTGGACGAGCGGGATGCCAATCGCCGATTCGATGGTCGGGGCGACCTTGTGCATCGTGTTGCTGCACATGACGAGGAATTCGGCGCCGCCACTCTCGATCCGATGGGCAGCGTCCACCAGAATTTCAGCGGCCACGTCCCAGCGGTCTTCGTTCTGCAACGCCTCGATCTCCTCGAAGTCCACGCTGTAGAGGACGATCTTCGCCGAGCGCTGGCCGCCCAGCCGCCGTCTGACCTCGTGATTGATGATCCGGTAATACTCGACCGTCGACTCCCAGCTCATCCCGCCCAGCATCCCGATCGTTTTCATGGCGTCATCCTCCGTGGCCACGCGCCAACTCTGACCGCACGTCCCCCGGGGGATGGGTCCGCCACCCTACCCGCGCGGCAGCCGGATCGAGCTAAGCGCCGATCGAACTGACGGACAGACCGGCGACGTGGATGTCCAGCCGATGGTTGACCCGCAGGCCGACGACGCCCTCCACGTCCATCTCGGACCTCGGCAAGCTGTTGACTTTCTGCCCATTGACGTAGAAATCGACGCTCTCGCCGCTACACTCGATGGCGAGTGTGTTCTCCGCCGTTCCTTCCTGGCCCTCGTGCCCGACGATGGCCTCGTGCTCGGTCCACGGGACGATCACCTGGGTCTCATCTCCCGCCCGGTGCTTGATCAGGTAGTGGCCGTCCCCACGAATCAGGAAGTAGAGGTACGACTGATTCGGACCGTCCAGGTTCTCACCGCCCACGAAGACACCGAACCCCTCGCGCCGCGAGCTGGGGAACAGGTGGATCGTCGACTCCAGGCGGTAGGCGCCACTGGCCACCTGCGAGGGCTTGTAAAGGATCGCCCTCGGTCCGGTCGTCACGTGCCATCCCGGGGCCATCGTCACGAAGTCGATCGCATCGTCGGGGGCCGGGTTATCGAAGCGGACCTTCCAGTCGGCGGGTCGCTCCTGCTGCGACTCCTGGGCCAGCGCCGGCGTGGCGAACAGGCCGAGAACCAGGGCGAAGGGGACCAATCGCATTCGTATCCTCCTGTGTTGATTCACGAGACCATCGGATGTCGAGTTGGGAAAATACGCGTTGTGCTGTTCGGCGGGAAGCGTACGGCCATTCTACCGCGCTCCCGTCGTTTGCACTCCGACCGGGCTACATGCGCTTGTAGCTCGGCCCGCTGCCCCCTTCCCGCGGCGTCCAGCGCGGTCCCAGCACATCGGTCGCCTTGCAGTCGATGCAGTTGGGCGCGTTCACCACGAGCCCGTCGCCCTTCCGCTCGTAGACCCCGGCGGGACACATGTGAGCGTACAGGTCGGCGACGGCGCCCGGGACATCGTCACCGACGATAAGGTGCGAGGGGATGTCATCGCGGGTCGAGTTGCCCGACTGAAAGACGGCGTCGAGCTTGTTGATCGCCTGGTCGGCGGCGGAGAACTCGACCGGCGGCGTGACTTCGCGGGGCTCGGCTGCGTCGGCTTCCACGCCGATGCGGCTGCCGAACAACGCACCGCCCGACAGCCACATCAGCGCCGCCTTCAAGCCTCCGCCGTACAAACCGGACTTGAAGGCCAGCCGCATGTTGCGGGTTCGGTAGAGATCGGATCCTATGAAGCTGTCGCGCACCAGCGCATCGTAGTTCGCCAGACCGGCGGCGGAAGTGTCGTCTTTCTTCAGGGCCTCGAAGATCGCCCGGGCGGCGAACATCCCCGAGGCCACCGCGTAGTGGATCCCCTTCAGCGATGGCACGTCGACCAGGCCCGCCGCGTCGCCGGCGATGAGCAGCCCGTCGCCATGCAACCGTTCCGGAAGCGAGTAGTAGCCCCCCTCGGGTATCGTCTTGCCCCCCCACTCCAGCAGCTCGCCGCCCTCGAGGTACGGCGCCACCAGCGGGTGCTCCTTCAGCCGCTGCAGCAGCACGTGCACGTCGAGCGTCGATTGGCGGTAGTCGAGACCCACGACCAGGCCGAGCGAGATCAGATCATCCGCCATCGGATAGAGCCAGCTGCCGCCGAACGCGTCGTTCGGCAGCGGCCAGCCCATCGTGTGGATCACATTGCCCAGCGGCTTCTCGACCCGCCACAGCTCCTTCACGCCCAGAGCGTAGATCTGCGGGTTCGGTGACCCGACGCCTTGAGATTCCAGCCAGGCCTGTGTAAGCGAGCCGCGGGTGCCCTCGCAGAGCACGGTCACGCGAGCCGTGACGTCGGCCGGCGGCTCGTAGCCGCCCCCGGGGTTCCCGTCACGATCGAGGCCGGCTGGAGTCGTACGCACTCCCAGAACACGGTCTTTTTCGAGCAGCAGCGTGTCCGCCGGGAAGCCGGTGAAGATGTTGACGCCCGCCGCTTCGGCCTTTTCGCCCATCCAGCGCACGATCTCGCAAATCGACGTCACGTAGTTGCCCCGATTGTGCATGGTCGGCGGCGTGGGCAACCTCCGGGCGCGTTTCTCGCTCAGCAGGTAGACCCGATCCCGGGGCGCCGAGCGAGCAAACGGCAGGTCACCCTCGGCGACGTCGGGGAACAGCTCCCGAAACGGCCCCGGGTTCACGATGGCGCCGGAAAGACAGTGCTCGCCGAGCGCACCCGCCTTTTCCAGCACACCGATCTCCAGTTCCTCAAGCGCCGTGTCCTCTTTGGCGAGCCTCGCGAGCTCGATCGCACCCGCCAGGCCCGCGGGTCCGCCGCCGATGAAGAGAACATCCAGCGGCACCGCCTCCTCCGACGGCGCCTCTCTTGACAGAAGCCGATCGATCGGCAGCGACGGTTGGAAATCCTGCGGAGTGATGCGCTCGGGTGCGTTCCTATCGCTCATGACTCTGTCGAGTTGTCGTGGACGGGTTGGGCCGATGATTTCGCCCGGAAGATGGGACTCGGCAGCGCCGTCGTCCAGCGGTCCCCCCGGTTGAGGGCCGGAGGTCGGGGCGTTCGACGGACCGCCATGGCCGCCCCCAGTCCCCTTCGCCGACAGAGTCGACGCGGACGACATCATTCCGTAGTGTAGGTCAATATAGACAGCCTGAGCACGCCGAGATGTTGAGGCGATCCGGAATCGGCCGGCTTCGCGACAGGGAGCGAGATGAATTCGATGAGAACGATCGAGGAAGAGGCGATACGTGCCGCGGTGGGCGCGCCCGAGGCGCTGGACGCGGTTGAATCCGCCTTCGCCGCCCTGGGGAGGGGCGCGGCCAGCCTGCCCGCTCCCATGGGGCTCGAGATTCCAGAAGTGGAGGGCGAAGTCCACATCAAATCGGCCCACATCGCAGGGGCGCCGGTCTTCGCCGTCAAGATCGCCAGCGGCTTCTATCGAAACGTGGACCGGGATCTGCCAACCGGGAGCGGGCTGATGATGGTTTTCGCGGCCGACACCGGATTCCCCGTCGCGCTGCTGCTGGACAACGGATACCTCACCGACTTGCGGACGGCTGCCGCCGGCGCCCTGGCCGCCCGCTACCTGGCTCACGAGCGGCTGGACACCGTGGCCGTGCTGGGCAGCGGCGTACAGGCCCGTTACCAGGCGTGCGCGCTACAGGGCGTGAGAAGCTGGCGACGCACCGTCGCCTGGAGCCCCACAGCGGCGAACCTGCGCCGATACTGCACCGAGATGGAGACGGAACTGGGGATCCCCTTCACCGCCGCCGCCGAGCCCGAGGATGCCGTAGGCGCGGCGGACCTGGTGATCACCGTCACACCGAGCCGTCGACCGCTGTTCGATGCGGCAGCGCTACGTGAGAACGCGACCGTGATCGCCGTCGGCTCCGATGGACCCGACAAGCGCGAGCTGGCCACATCCGTCCTGGCCCGCGCCGACAAGATCGTGGTGGACCGGTTGAGCCAGTGCGCCGCCCTGGGTGAGCTGCATCACGCGGTGACGGAGGGGAAGTTGAGCGAGGGCGATGTGCACGCCGAGCTGGGAGAAATCGTGATCGGCCAGGCGAAAGGTCGCGAGTCGGACGAGCTGATCATCTGCGATCTCACCGGTGTGGGCGTTCAGGACGCGGCGGTCGCCGAGGTCGCCTGGCGCCGGGCCGGCTGAGCCCCGGGAACTCGGCGGCCCAGGGCGTGACAAGGGACAGGTCCCCGGAATCGACTGGGGGCCCCGTGGTTGCGCCCGATGTTCCGGGATGGGCGGCATCGCTTCGGGACGGCGGGCGCTTTCTTTGCCTCAAACCGCGGATCCGCCGCGTCGGCCCACAGCTCTCAGCCGGTCCGCCATTTCCCTTTCTGACGCCGATTTGACACTTCGCGGCGACAATGAGACCCGGCATCGATTCCCCCGCAAAGGGGCGGTGGGACGCATGGCAGGGCAAGACAATTGGCGACACCGCCGGGTTTCCGGGGTCCGCCGCCGTCAGGCGGCCTGAAGGCCGGCGGAGTCGGAAGCTCAGCCCCTGCAGCGACGGCGCCAGGGACTCTCCGCAGTACAAGCCGTCGCGCCGCCCGGTGTCGCCTTCTCCTTCCAGCCCCGCGGCACGATCACACCGGCCAGGCCTCTCCGTGCCAGCACATCTCCCAGAAAGCCCATTCGTAGCGGCTCGAGAGTAGGAAGGTGTTCTTCAGGCGGTCACGCTTATCGGCGGTCGTGCCTTCGGCCAGCCGGTTCATCTCGCCTTTGAGCCAATCGGCCGCCTGGGCGAACTCCTCCGACGCGTATTGAGCGATCCAGTCGGCGTACCGTTGATCCTCCGGCCCGCCGACTTCGGCCAGGTGCTTTGCCACATGGACATAACCCCAGGCGCAAGGCAGCAGCGCCGCCACCAGATCGGCCATGTCCCCATCCGCCGCGGTGCGGACCAGGAAGTCCGTATAGGCTCGAGTGGTCGGCCACATGGGAGCGGCCTCGAGGTCGTCGGGCGACAGTCCGAACCTGGCGGCATACTGGCGGTGCAGATCCATCTCGGTGTTCAGCGTGAGGTCGAGAACCGTCGCGTACCACATCATCGATTCCAGGCGCTCGGCCTTCGCCGCCGCCCAGGCGAAGACGCGGGCGAATTCCTTCAGGTACCGATAGTCCTGCAGCACCCAGTTCGCGAATCTGTTTTCTTCCAACGAACCGTCGCCGATGCCCCGGACGAAAGGATGTTCGAGTTGGGCGTCCCATATCGGCTCGGCGGCCGCCCGCAGCTCATCTGTGAACGCCATCACGCCACCTCCTCATCCAGACCCGGCCACCCCGAACCGGTAGCCGCCATCTCCCAAAACGCCAGCTCGTATCGGGCCGTCAGCTCGAACAGGGTGGCCATCTCGCGGCGCTCGCCCGCGCCCACACCGTCTGCCAACTCGTCGAGGCTCGTCTGCAGAAAGTCGACCCACCCGCGGAACGCGTCGCTGGTCCAGTTTTCCACGAAGGGGAACCAGATCGATTCGTGATCGATCCCCGCCCGAACCACCATCCAGGAATCGTAGTAGGCCTTCTCGGCAACGTAGAGCACGGTGAATGCACCGGCGTACGATTTCGTGTAGGCGCTCGCCAGCAGGAACTGCACGTAAGCATGGTTCACGAAGGACGGTTCCACATCTTCCAGATCGACTCCCACCTTCTTCGCCCGCTCTTTAAAAAGCTCGAGCTCCTTTTCCAGAACGGGCAACGAGCCGCCCAGCGCCTGGCGATGCTCGAGCGGCGCGCGCGGCATCAGCGCGGCGATGAAGGGAATCGCCGCCTCGACGAACAGATAGTCCTGTCGCATCCAGTTGGCGAAAGTCTCCTGCGGGATCACTCCATCCCTGGTCTGCTGGAGAAATCGGTGAGAGAGGATGCGGTCCCAGACCGGCTGTACCCGCTGCAGCTGCTCGGTGCTGAAGCCCATGGCGGATCTCCCACGGTTGGAATCGAGAAGGTCGTCGCCAGGGATGGGGGTGGCTGACTCCCTGCGCCGGCATTACCCGGATCAGGTTCTGAGGGTGTGATCTCAGCCGGGAGACTCCCCAGCACCCCTGTCGTATGTTCGCTACTACGATAACGACCACGGGCGGCCCTGCAAGTGCTCCCGCGGTCGTCGTCGTATCCGTCTCGACTTCCGGCTCAGTTACCGAGGAGCTCGAACTGCTTCACCGCAGCCCGAACGGTATTGCAGTGGATTTCCACCGTGTCCTCGAAGCGGAGCGCGTATCCGCCCGCCAGCGCGATCGCCACGGGGACCTGCCTGGCCGCGCACATCTCGAGCACCGATTCGTCTCGCTCGCGCAGGCCGTCCAGGCTGAGCTCGAGCCTGCCCAGCTGATCTTCACGGTAGGGGTCCGCGCCGGCCAGGTAGAAGACGAGATCCGGTCGGTGATCTTCGAGGATCGACGGCAGGTATTCCCGCAGCAATCGCAGGTACTCGGTGTCGCCGATCCCGTCGGCCAATCCAAGGTCCCGATCGCTGGGCGGCTTCCACATCGGGTAGTTGTTCTGCTGGTGAATCGAAAAGGTGTAGACCTCGGGCTCCTCGGAGAAGATCGCCGCCGTTCCGTTGCCCTGATGCAAATCGCAGTCGAACACCGCGGCCCGTTCGATCGACCCGTCGGCCCGGAGGACGCGGAGGGCGACCGCGACATCGTTGATCAGGCAGAAGCCCTCGCCGTGGTCAGGAAACGCGTGGTGAAAACCGCCGCCGAGGTGGGCCGCCAGACCACGCTCCAGCGCCAGCCGACCCGTCAGGATCGAGCCTCCGGCGCAGAGCCACATCGCCTGCTTCAGCTGGTTGGAATAAGGGAGCTCGAGCAATAGCTCGTCCTGTCGAGAAAAGCGGCCTTCCGTCATCTTCGACAGGTAACCCGCTGTGTGGACCAGGGCGATTTGCTCGTCCGCCGCGGGTTGGGGTCGTCGGATCGAATCTTCGCTTATCGTCCCCTCGTTCAGGAGCCGATCACGGATCGCCCGATACTTGCGAGTGGGAAAGACGTGGACTCCGATGTCGGCTTCGTAGGCTTCATCCCAAACGATCGGCAGTTCCCCGACTACACTCATCCAGGCCTCCTGCAAGCTGGCGCACCGCGATGGTCTCCGGCTTCCGGATCACACCGCGCCGTAATTCAGCGTCCCCGGTCACATCCGCAGGCCTATCGACAATCGGCAGGGCCGGGTCGATCCGCAAGAAGGTCCTCGGTTGCCGTCTCAACCATCTCGAGCGGCGGATCAGCGCCAGGACGACGCGGTTCATCGCGCGACAATGGCGCCAGGCCTGCCATCGACTAGCTTGTTTTCGTGCGTTATCGAAGTGCATCCATGCCCCGTTCAACCACGATGATCCTCGTCGGCTGGCTGCTGACGGGGACCTCGTGCGCGAGCCCGATCGACCGTGAGAGCGCCCTGGAATCGCTAATCGCGGCGGAGCGATCGTTCGCCCGCACCGCCGAACGGGCGGGCGTCCGCGAAGCGTTCATCGCCTACCTGGCCGACGATGGCGTGCTGTTTCGACCACGCCCCGTCAACGCGCAGGCCTATCTGCGTGACCAGGCGCCGACGCCGGGAACCCTCTCCTGGCAACCCGCCCTGGTCGACGTCGCGCACAGCGATGATCTCGGGTTTTCCACCGGCCCGTGGGAGTACCGTCGCGAGCCGGGCGCCGAGCCTGTCGCGTACGGCCAGTTCTTTTCGATATGGAAGCGGCAGACCGACGGCAGCTGGAGGGTCGCCCTCGATCACGGCACCTCCAACCCACGACCGGACTCAATCCCGGACGAGGTCAAGACGCCGACGCCGCCACCGTACAGCGATGAATGGGCCGCGTCGGCCGGTGGGGGCGCTGCGGCGCGGGACAGACTCCTCGAGATCGATCGGACTTTCAGCGCCACCAGCGCCGCACGAGGCTTCTTTCACGCGTTGACCAGCTACGCCAGCGCCGACATCCGTGCGCTCCGCAACGGCAGGCCGCCGCTGGCCGGCGTCGACGAGCTGCGGGAGCTGGCGGTGGAACGGAACGGACGCTTGACCTGGACTCCGCAGGACGGCGGCGTTTCGCTGAGCGGCGACGTCGGCTACACGTACGGCGAGTACCGTTACATCTCTCCTGCGGACGGCAGCGAGGAAACCGGTGTCTATGTCCGGGCCTGGCGCCGTGTCTCCGACGAAAGCTGGAGGGTGGTCGTCGACCTGATGACGCCGCTGGCGGCGGGCTGAGCCGCCAGTCCGCACGGCCGCGGCCCGGCCGGCGACCCTGCGCCTGCGGTAGACCTCACCCATGCGCGGCACCGCCGGCTTCGCTATCTTCGCGCCGAAGCTTCGATTCCGATCCGACCGTGGCCGCAGCAAGGCGAAGCCCGAGACATGATCATCACGATATGGAAGCGGCGTTTGATCGTTCTGTGTGCGGCCCTGGGCCCGACGGCGGCCGCCTGCGGCGACGGCGGCCCGCTGGACGTGTCCGGTCGATGGCAGGCCGTCCGGATCGAGTGGACGCAGAACGACCAGCCGGTCACGCTGACGGTCGACGGTGAGCTCCAGATGGGCCGGTTCAAGCTGCCGACGCGGCCGGCCAGCTTCGAGCCGATGATCGCGGCCATGGGGCACGTGACGATCGAAGTGAACCAGAACGTGCGCGAGCTGAGCGGTCGAGTGCACGCCGACGCCGAGGCGCCGGGCCCGGTGCTGAGCCAGGTGGGCGCGCGGCCCGGATCGGTGGTGGCCGAGTTCTCCGGCCGGCTGGTGAACGACACGCTGGGCACGGTTACGGTCGTCACGCCCGACGGGCGGCAACGCGAGATCGTGCTCGTGATCGAGGCGGATGGTGATCGCGTCGTGGCACGCGCGGTCCCGGTCTTCGGCGAAGCCGACGCCGACGCCGGCGATGTCGTGCTCGAGCGGGCTCAGCGCATGTAGATGGCGAGCCTACCGCACAGCTTGAGGCGCGACACGCCCGCTGACTAGATTCCGGCCATGCCGGACCAACCCGATAGGCGCCGCCGCTACGGCGACAAGGAAGTCGGCCTCATCCTGAAGCGGGCCGCCGAGCTACAGCGCACCGAGCCGGCAGCGGCAGCCGAGGGAGGCGGTCTCAGCCTCCGAGAGCTGGAGGAGATCGCCACGGAAGCCGGGATCGACCCGCGCTTCATCGGCCGGGCCGCCGCCGAGCTGGACGCGACACCCAGCCACGGCCAGGACGCCTCGGCCCTGGTCGGGGCCCCGCTCTCGGTCGAGATCGAGCGCTCGGTCGATGGCGACCTGCCCGCCGACGGCTTCGAGCTTCTCGTCCCGACCATCCAGCGCTTCGCCGACCGGGTCGGTCAGCCGAGCATGATCGGCCGCACCTTCACCTGGCAGTCTTCCACACCCAACGACATGCGGACGCTTTACGTCAGCGTCAGCTCACAGAGCCGACGCACACGGATCCGAATCGAGGAACGCTACAACAACCTTGCCGGAGCGCTGTTCGGCGGCCTGCTGGGAGGCGTCGGTGGCGGCGTGGGTCTCGGGGTGGGCCTGGGTGTCGGGCTGGGCGCCCTCGGGTCGGTGGCCTTCTCGATCCTCTTCCCCGCCGGCGTCCTCGGGGCCTCCTACCTGGCCGCCCGCTCGCTCTTCGCGGCAACGGTCCGCAGGCGTCGTCGCGCGCTGCGTCGGCTGATGGACGCGCTGACCGAGGAGACGCTCGCCGCGATCGAGCGAGCGGATCGACCCGAGCTCGGCTCCTGAGATCAGCCGTTGAGCAGGGCCTCGAGCTTCTCCCGCGGCACCGCTCCGGTCTGCCGCGCCGACTCTTCGCCGTCCCTGAACACGATCAATGTGGGAATGCCGCGGATTCCTAACTCCTGCGCCGTCTTCGCGTTGCGGTCCGTGTCGAGTTTGGCGACCAGCACTTCGCCCTCGTGCGCCTGCGCGAACTCGTCGAGGACCGGTGCCATGATCTTGCAGGGGCCACACCAATCGGCGTGGAAGTCGACCATGACGGGGACGTCCGATCCGCTGATGACCTGCCGAAAATCGTCGTCCGTCACTTTGATAGGCCGGTCGAGCAGAATCGGCTTCTTGCACTCGGCACAACGGGGGCCGGCATCGATCTTCTCGACCTGGACTCGATTACGCGTTAGACAAAACTGACAGGTAACTGTGACTTTCTTGGTGTCCGGCATGTCCGCTATTTCCGGTTGAACCGCTTTTCTCATTTGGACAGACCTTAATATAGAAAGGTCCGTCGGGGATGGAATGCGGTTCGCACCGGCGCGTCATCGCTTGCGTGCGTACATCCCGTCGAACTGCAACTTCCACGTCGCGCCGCCGTCCAGCGAGCTCTCCCAGACCTGCCGAACGCGTCCGCCCTCCAACGGCGTCCACGTGATCCGGTCGATCACGGCTCCGCCCCCCGAATCTCGCTTACCGCTCAGCACCATCCGGCCATCCTCGAGGCCGCCGCTCAAACGCAGGTAGATCCCGAGACCGACCCACAGCTGGTGCCACTTGCCCGTCCCCGGCTCGTACCAGTTCAGGCTGGTGCCCGTGCGGCCGCTGGCGCTTCGCCAGTACTCGAGCAGGCCGCAACCGCTGGCAACTCGCGTGATGGCGTTCGTTCCCACCACCTGGCCCGTCGTGTCGGTCACTTCCCAGTAGCCGAGCCAGAAATCGAACTGCCGGTGCTCGTCGGCCGAGCACGCCGGTATCACCGACTCGCCGCTGCCCACCGGAGGCGGCGGTGACGGCGTCTTCTGAGCCGAGCCTGGCTGGGGGAAGGCGGTCAACCCGAGAAAGAGGAATACGAGAGAGAGAGACGACCTGCACACGAGGTCCTCCTGAGCCATGATCTTCGTTCTCGTCGAATCGCACACATGATAACGCTGTGGCATTCGATTATCCCACGCCCTTGCGTCGAACTGCTCGCTTTCCGCGACGGGCACCCCTCTCGTGTTGATCAGCCCCACATCGCTCAGTATCGAGCGCCGCGGTCCGGGCTTCAAAAAAGAAGCCCGGGGACAAGCCCCGGGCTTCTCCTCCCACCGCGCGGCGGCGCTTCATTCCTCCAGATCGAGGACATCATCGATTCGGACTACCGCGTCCTGCAGATGCAGTCGGGTGGCCCGATCGAGACCACCGCGGCTCAATGCCCGATTGATGTCGCGCTTCAGCGTCTGGAGCTCGCCACGAACGTACGCCCGGATGTCCGATTGAGACACGTTCACCTGCGTCACGAACCTCAGGAAGAACGGGTTGGTGATCGGCGGTGGCTCCTCGGTCATCAGATATTCCATCCGCTCGAGGTATCCCCGCTGCAGGTTGCGGCGGTAAACGTCGATCGACCGGCCCGAGCCCAGTTCGCTCCAGACCGATCCGCGGAGATCGCCCAGCATCTCACCGAGCGAATAGGCGCTGCGGCCGTTGCGCGCCTCGTTCTCGATCAGGCGCTGCATGCGGCCGGGATTGAGCAGCAGGTTGACCACCCGCACCTGGACGGAACGCATGCGCTCGATGGTGCCGACGTTCTCGATTCGCCCGAGAATATCCTCGTTGACCATCCAGGTCGGCGGCGTGAACGCCTGCTCATCGAAGAACTGCATGGCGCGGCGCTGGGTCGCCTCATCGACGAACTCGTACACCGGGCCCTCCTGGTCGAAGGTCTTTCGCGTCTCCACCACGCCTCCGACGACGGTCGCCACGTGGCCCATGTAGCGGTTCCACTGGCTGAGGACCTGGCCGTAAAGCTCCTCCAGATCGCCGTAGTCTTCTCGCTCCTCGTAGGTCCAGGTGACAAGGTTTGGGACGATCCGCTTCAAGTTCTCGATGCCGTACTGGCTGGCGCGCATGGCGTCGTCCCCGAGCGCTTCGGTCTGCGAGGTCGGGTCGATGCCGCTCGGGTCACCGAAGTAGTAAGTCGGATCGTCGTAATGCTCGACCACCCAGGCATCCAGAACCTCCTCCTCGGCATCGGGCGTCTCGACATCGATGATCGGCCGATAGCCCCACATGATCGAGTACTTGTCGTAGGGCCCGATGCCGGGCATGAAGCAAACGCCCTCATCCTCCGGCTGGGCCACGTAGTTGAAGCGGGCGTAGTCCATGATCGACGGCGCCGTGCCCATCTCGCAGGTGAAGCTGGCGGAACGCAGCGAGTCGACCGGATACGCGGAGCTCGCCTTCATGTTGTGGGGAAGGCCTAGGGTGTGGCCTACCTCGTGCGCGGCGACGAAGCGAACCAGCTGCCCCATCAGTTCATCGTCGAATTCGACCCCCCGCGCCTCGGGATTCGCCGCTGCGGTCTGCACGAAGTACCAGTTCCGTAGCAGGTTGATGACGTTGTGGAACCACCCGATGTCGCTCTCGAGGATCTCTCCCGAACGGGGATCGTGCACGTGCGGGCCGTAGGCGTTCTGGATCTGGGACGGGAACCAGCGAATCACCGAGTAGCGCGCATCCTCGGGGCTGAATTCCGGATCCTCCTCCGGGGTCGGCGCGTCCCGGGCGATGATCGCGTTCTCGAAACCCGCCTCGGCGAAGGCGACGTTCCAATCCTCGACGCCCTGTTTGATGTACGGCCGCCACTTTTCCGGCGTGGCCGCGTCGACGTAGTAGACGATCGGCTCCACCGGCTCCACCAGCTCGCCGCGCCTGAAGGCGGCGGTATCGCTCGGTTCCAGCCGCCAACGCGTGATGTAGCGCCGGGTCACCACCTTCTGATCGCTGCGGCCATAATCGACCTGCTGGACGCGGAAGTAGCCGACCCGCTCATCCCAGAGGCGCGGCATCATCGGGTCTTCCGGCAGCAAGATCATCGAATGGTTCATCTCGAGCGAGATCGAGCCCGTGGCCGAGTTCGATGGCGGCTGCGCGGCGTTGTACGTGAGCACGACCCGGACTTCGATGTTCTCCGGGAAGCTCTTCGCCGAACTGATGTACGTGCGGTCCTTGTCCAGGTTACGGACCCTGAAGCGCTCGCGAAGGAAATTGCTCAGCCCCAGAACTCGCACGTCCGACGTGTAGAGGTTCGTCACCTCGATCACCGCAGCCGCGGTGTCAGGGCCAGCGGTATCGACCTTGAACGCTTCGATGTCAAAGCCCATCACGATCGGCTCGAAATTGGAATTCCTCACCGCCTCGTAGATCGGTAGCGAGTCAGCGGCCACGTCGGAGTACGAAACGATCCGCAGGAGGATCCTGTCGCCCTGCCGCTGCCACCTGACGGTCTCGGTGTTGTTCTTTTCGCCGCCGTAACCGATGTTGTCAGCCGTTCGCGCCCGGCGCGATACGATCAGCATCTCGCGGTCCAGCAGATCCATCGGGATCTCGTAGTAGTACTTCTCCTTGATCTTGTGGACCGCGAACAGCCCCTCGTCGGTTACCGCGTCCGACGTGATGACCTGAGAGTAGGACTTGATTCCCTCTTCCTGCTGGTTCCTTCCTGCCTGCGGCGTGGGTCGGGTCTGCGCCTGACCCCCGGCACAAGCGCTGGCGGCGACCCCGGCGAGCAGAACGAGAAGTGCGTACACACCACGTCGCATGAGACAACTCCCTTCCTGAAGCTTTGCATCCGATTGATGGTTGGGTGGGCGACAAATTAGGCCCCGGTCCCGTCGGGCGCCAGACGACAGCACCCGGTTGCCTAACGCCCGGATGCGGCCCATCGTACGGAGGCCTATCCAAAACGAGAGCGCCGCGGCATGCCGGGCTCGCGGACAGCGTTCCGGACCCTTGACCACGGCTCCCCCTGTCGGAGGGACGTGCAGAATGCAATTCGAGACCGAGGCCCAGCAAAAGATCTACGATAGAGTGCTCCCCTGGGTCACCGACCTGTTCGGCGGCTCGGTACTGCGGAAACCTGACGCGCCGGTGATCGGTGTCATGTACGGTTCGGCCTTCGCGCAAATCGGCGTCTTTCCCTGGGGCGAGGACGACGCCGTCATCACGACGCGATCGTACGTGGTAACGGGCGTCGATCTGACCGCGGAGCTCCTGGGGTACCTGCTGCTCGAGAACTCCGGGATGCAGTTCGGCGCCTTCGGAATCGACGAAGAGGGAGACATTCTGTTCGAGCATTCGATCGTCGGTTCGACGTGCGATCAGCGCGAACTGGAGGCGTCAGTCGTGCACGTGGCGCGGACCGCGGACGACTACGACGACAGGATCGTGGAGCGCTGGGGCGGCGAGCGGGCACTGGATCAGATTCGGTAATCAGTATGCGGGCGCACCACAGACTGCGCACCGAACTAATCGCCTGAGTAGGCCGGTTCGAGCTCCGTGCGCGATTTCTTCCGACGTAGCAGCACCCGCAAATCGCTGATCAGATACAGCGTCGACGGCAGGAGCAGCAACGTCAAGAACGTTCCGAAGAGCAGGCCGAACGCGACCGATACAGCCATCGGGACGAGAAACTGCCCCTGCTCGCTGCGCATGAGGATGATCGGCGCGAGGCCGCCGCAGGTCGTCACCGTGGTGAGCACGATGGGTCGGAACCTCGACATGGCGGCTTCGTACAGCGACTCACCGACGTCTTTGCCCTTCGCGATCATCTTGTTGTAGCGGTCCACGAGGACCACCGAGTCGTTGATGATGATCCCCGCCAGCGCCACGATGCCCAGGAATGACAGGATCGATACCGGGATCCCAACGATGAAGTGCCCGATGACCGCCCCGATGACGCCCAGCGGGATGAGGCCCAGGATGATCAGCGTCTGGATCGGTGACTTGAGCAGGAAGAGCAGGATCGTGAACATCGCCACGAAAGCCAGCGTCATGGTGTAGGTCATCGAGTCGACCATCTTGCTGACCTCTTCCTGCTGTCCGCTGCCTACCGCACGGGACACGCCATCGACGCGAGACAGCACGCTGGGCACGACCTCCCCGTTGACCTCGGCCAGCACCACGTTCAGGTCGTTCTGGGAATAGTCGAGATCCGCGTACACGGTCACGGAGCGTCGACCGTCGTCATGGCGAATCCGTCGCAGCCCGCGCTCGATATGGTAGTCCGCCACTTCCTTGAACGGCACGTATTCGCCAGTCGGCGTCCTGACCTTGAGGTTCTCGATCTGAGCGATCGAAACCCGGTCCTCCTTGGGGAAGCGGACCCAGACCTTGACCTCGTCGCGTCCCTTCTGCAGACGCATTACCTCGTCGCCGTAGAAACCCTGTCGCAGCTGGGTGGTCAGGTCCCGGACCGTGAAGCCCAGCGCCTGCCCCTTCGGCTTGAGGTCCACGACGAACTCGTTGTTGCCGAGCGGCGTATCGTCCCGGATGTCCTTCACACCGGCGATCCCGCGGAGCTCGTCCTTGAGCAGTTCCTTCGCCTTGAGTAATTGCTCGTAATCCGAGCTCTGGAAGCGGACCGAGATCGGGGTCCCTCCAAAGGAGAAGCCGCCGACGATGACATTCTCGGCCGCTGGCACCTCGCCGATGTACTCGGCCAGGGCGTCGGAGAACTCACCCACCGTGAACTCACGCACTGCGGCCGAGGGCAGGACGAAGAAGATGTTGATCGTGTTGCCGCCCATCCACGACGTGTAGTTCTTGATCGCGCTCCCCTCGCCCTTGCCAGGGTAGTCCCACTCGTCGCCGAAGGTGACCGCCTGCTGTATCAGGTCGGTGCGGATCCTGTCCGCCACCTCCGCCGACGTCCCGGCCGGCACCTCGACCTGCATCCGGGCATAGGGCGGCTCGATCGACGGGAAGAACTGGGCCCTGACATGCTGGCCCTGGAACATGCCCGCGATCACCATGATGATCGCGATCATCCCCGCCGTCACCGCCCAGCGATTGTCGAGGGCGAACCGCAGGACCGGGCTGTATACACGATTGACGAGGCCCTCCAGCGCGCCGTTCACCTTCTCACGAACACTAGACAGGAACTTGTGGGCTTCCGGGCGATCCTGGAGCGCTTTCGAGTGCGACAGGTGGGCCGGCAAGATGATGAACGCCTCGATCAGCGAGAAGGCGAGCGCGATGATGATCACGGCGGCGATCTGCCAGACGTACTTGCCCAGCATCCCGTAGAAGTAGAAGTACGGGATGAAGGCGATCATCGTCGTGACGACCGAGATCGTCACCGGCTTGATCACGTCCATCGTGCCGTCGATCGCCGCCTGGATCGGTCTCTTCCCGTACTTCTCGTACTGCGAGTATATGCTCTCGCCGATGATGATCCCGTCGTCCACCAGGATACCGATCACCATGATGATCCCGAACAGGCTCATCTCGTTGATCGTGATGTCCAGGAGCCAGAGGACGAAGAACATGCCCAGCAGCGAGAACGGGATGCCGAGCGCCACCCAGAAGGAGAGCCGCACGTTGAGGAAGAGGCCGAGCAGACCGAGGACCAGGAGCAGGCCGAGGAGGCCGTTCGTGGTCATCAGCGACAAACGCTCCTCCAGCTCGTCGGTATCCTTGATGAACGTATCGAAGTTGACGAGTCCGGCGTAGCGCGCCTCGTACTCGGCGGCGAGATCCTCGGTGATCCGGGTGATCTCGATGACGTCCTCGTTGTTGTTGTACATCACGTTGAAGCCGACGGACGGGCGGCCGTTGTACTCGGCGTAGAACATGTTCTCCGGCCACTGCTCCCTGACCGTGGCGATGTCGGCCAGCCGAATCCGAGTCCCGTCGATCGAGGAGACGACCTCGATCCGCTCGAACTCGGGAGCCTCGTACTTCCGGTTGTACGAGCGGATCAGGATCTCCTCCTGATCGGTGAGCACCGAACCGGACGAGATGTTCAGGTTCGAGTTCCGGACCGCCCGAGAGATATCTTCGATCGTCAACCGGTAACGCCGCAGGTTCTCCGGCGATACCTCGATCGAGATTTCACGGTTGGGCAGCCCCCACCACCTCACCTCGGATATGGCGCCCGTCGCCAGCAGGTCGTCGCGGAAGTCCTCGACGATCCGCTTCAGAGTGAACAGGTCCTCGGGCCCGTAGATGCTCAGCATGACCGCGCGGTTCCACTGCGTCTCCTGGAAGACGACGGGGTTCTCCGCGCCGGTGGGATACGAGTTGATCGAGTTGACGGCGTTCCGGATGCTCTGGAGCGCCTTGTTCATGTCGTAGTCGGGGATGAGCTCTACGTCCAGGCTGGCGAAGCCGTCGGACGAGACGGAGGAGACGTTCTGGATCCCCTCAATTCCGCGCAGCGCTTCCTCGATCTTGATCGTGATCCCCTCTTCGACCTCGACGGCCGAGGCCCCCGGATAGGGGACCTGGATCGAGACTTCCTCGATCTCGAGCTTCGGTGCCAGGCGCCGCTCGAGATTGAAGAGCGCGAAGACGCCCGCCAGCATCACGGCGAGCATCACCCAGTTGGTGACAATGCGGTGCTTTATGAAATAGTTTATGACGTTCTTCATTTCGTTATTCGCTCTAATCGGTGCTCTTCATCCTGCTGAAGCCCGGCGTCAGCCGAATCCGCTCATCGCGTGCTGGCGGCGGCCGACTTCTCCTCGGCGTCCTGGTCCGCCAACTCCGACGAAGCCTCTCCGCCCTCGGTCAACTCGGTTTCCGGATTCAGCTCCGGCATATTGATCGACCGGATGTCCATGCCGACCAGGGGCTTCTGCAGCACCGTCGTGACCAGAACGGTCCCTTCGGGGATCGTGTTCTTCACGATCGCCATGTCGCCCTGGTAGGCGACGACATCCACCTGCTGACGACCCAACGAGCCGTCTTCCATCGTGTAGATGCGGCTGTCCGCATCGATCAGGTGCCGGGGCACTGGAGCCACGTCCCGCAACGTCCGCCCCTCGATCTTCACGTGCACATAGCTCCCCGGCAGAAACTGGGGATCGAGGCGGTTATTGGTGAACGTCACGAACACGTCGAGCGTCTGCGAGTTGCGATCCAGCTTGGTCTGCTTTCGCGTTACACGGCCCGACAACGTCCGGTCGCTGCCTTCATCCGCGTGGATCTTCACCTGCGGTGCACTGGAAAAATCGATCGTCTGGCTCTCCTCGATGAGGAGCGGAACCGTGACCACGACGTTCTTCGGGTCGACCAGCGTGAACAGGTGCTGCCCGGTCGAAACGAAACTCCCCTCGATCACGCCGTTCGAACCGATGTAACCATCGAACGGCGCACGGATCGTGTGCTTCGACAGCGCGATCTCCTGGTTGCGCACGGAGTAGTACAGCCCGATGACGTTCTTCGTGCTGACCTTGATCTTCTCCTGCGCATTCGTGATCTCCGGCAGCTCGGGCACGGGAGTGTTGATGTCCAGGCTCTTGAAATAATCGAACCAGCGCCGGTAGATCCGCGCATCATCCAGTTGCAGATCCGGCAGCACCGAGGCCACCGCGTTCAGAAAATCCGACCGCAGGGCGTAGAGATCGTTCTCCACGTCCCGCGAGTCGATCTTCAGCACCAGCTCGCCCTCCCGGACGAACGTCCCGTCCTTCAGGTCGTTCTTGGCGAACAGTACGCGACCGCTCGCCTCCGAGATCATCTCCAGCGTCCGCTCGGACTCGACCACACCGTCGCCGTCGACGTGGAGCGTCAGTTCACCGAAGCTCAGCCGCTCGGTCTGCACCGCTCGCGCCTCCGGCTGACTGGTCCGCCGGTTGCTCTGCCGCTCGGTCGAACCGAGGGCGCTCATCGCCAATACGCCGACGGCGAGAATGGCCGGTACCGAGGCGATCTTGAGAATCGTGCTCTTTTTCATGTCGAAGCCCTTTGACGATCTGTAGTCCGTAAAAGAAAAGGTCGTGTCCCAATAATGTCCATATTTTGTCAAAGACAAAATATGGACAACTCCGCTTTCGGCCAGTGCCGGTCGCCGGAGATCGCGGACAAACCGCGGTCCCGCCGGCTCTCCGCCCCGGCGCTGTCGTAACGCCTTACGGGTTGAGGGGGTTCTCGAGTTTCAGGTGGCCGCTGGACGACGGACCGACATCCGTGTCGCGCGACGCGGCATCAGGGGTTAGATGTCCGCGGAAAGCGAAGGGTTGCCTGGCCCCGGAGGCCGTCGGAGGTTCAGAACTCCTCGCGATTGAAGCGCCAGAAGGCGAGGAGGACCAGGAGCAGTGTATAGAGGCCCGTCAGGATGACGACCGGGGCCGTGCCATCGGGCAGCGCCCGGCCGACGGCCGCGAAATAGGCCAGCGACGGCAACTGCCAGGGCGTGTAGTCCCACAGCCACGGGAAGAAGTTGGGCAGGATGAGGCCCGCGAAGACGAGTCCGATGGCCATGCCGGAAACGGCGCCCCGACTGTTGAAGAAGGTCCCGAGGGCCATGGTGAGCGCGAGGTAGAAGAGGAGTTGCTGGATGTGAAACGCGGCGCCCAGGAGGAAGGCGTCGATATCGGGCTGCAGGTAGGTGGCGAACAGCGTTTGGAGGAAGAAGGCCACGCTGGGGATCAAGACGGCCAGACCGATGAACGAGAGGCCGTTGACCAGCAGCTTGGAGAGGAGGAACGCCTCGCGGGTGACGGGTTTCGAGAGGACCCATTCGGCGGTGCCGAGCTCCCTTTCAGCCAGAACGGTGTTCTGGGTCGCCACGATGACGCCGATAGTGGCGAACAGCCCACCGACGCGGAAGAAGACCTCGATCAGATCGTCGACCGCGGCCCACGGGTTTTGCCGCCCGGCGTCGAAGCCGACGAGCAGGAGGAAGCCGTTGATGATGAGCAGCCACATGATGAAGTGGTAGAGCGCGCGACGCGTTCGCCACCACGACCCGTACTCTTTGTCGATCATGTTGACGAAGCCGGTCAGCCAGCCATGACCGGATGCGGGCTGGAGCTGCAGGCTAGTCGTCGCCATTGCCGTTCTCCTCGACCAGATTCATGAACACTTCCTCGAGCTCGTAGGTGCGGCGGCCGAAGGCGGCGACGTTCACGCGCTCATCGGCCAGGATCACGCGGAGCAGCTGAGCTTCGGCCGCTTCCGTATCGGTGACCCGCACCAGCCATTCGGTCCGGCCGTTCTCGGTGGAGGCGTGGATCTCGGAAACCCAGGGCTGATTCGCCACGCGACTCCGGGCCTCGGCGGCTTCGCCTCGCAGGACGACCGAATAGGCGACGCCTTCGCTTCCGACGAGCAGTTCCTCGATCGGCGCTCTGGCGATCAGTTCGCCGCGATTCAGGATCGCCACCGTGTCGCTGACCCGCTGCACGTCGTCCAGGATGTGGGTCGAGTAGAAGACGGTAGCCCGCTCGCGCAGCCGCTCCATGATCGCCAGCACGTCGCGCCGTCCCATCGGATCGAGGGAAGCGGCGGGTTCATCGAGGATGAGGAGATCGGGGTTGCTGACCTGCGCCTGGCCGATGCCCAAACGCTGCCGCTCGCCGCTGGAGAACCCTTTGACCGGGCGATCGGCCCGGTCGGAGAGCCCGACCAGCTCGAGCGTCTCGGCGACGCGCCGCTCGATGGCGGGGGCGGGGCCCTGGTAGAAGAACCGCGCGGTGAAGCGCAACGTCTCGCGAGCGGTCAGGTGCTCGTAGTAGCGCGGCTCCTGTGGCAGGTAACCGATGCGACGGCGGACATCGATCGTATCACCGACGATGTCGTGTCCGAACACCTCGGCGGTTCCGGCGGTCGGCCGCACGAGACCGAGCAGTAGCTTGATAGTAGTCGTCTTGCCCGCCCCGTTCGGCCCCAGAAAGCCGAAGATCGAATTGCGCGGCACCTCGAGATCGAGCGATCGGAGGGCTCTGACGTTCTTGTAGGTCTTGGTCAGGTTCTGGGTCCGGATGACCGGAGCGTCCGTCACGTGGATCCTCCCTGGGGAGCCAGATGAATCTGTTCAACGACCGCCTACGAGTTTCGGGCGGCGGGAGTTTCGACGCCGTGCCGCACGCTGCCGGACCGGAGAAGAGAGTCAGTCCAGAATTTCGATGTTGTCGGGGGCATTCGGCACGACGCAAAGGAACTCGAACGGCTCCTCGCCCTCGGCCTCATACCAGTGCGGCGTGCCGGCGGGGATGTAGAGAACGTCGTTGGCCTGCACTTCGAATACCTCGTCACCGATTCCCACGCGGGCGCGACCGCGCAGCACGTACTGCTCGTGCTCCACGGCGTTGGTGTGGCGGGGCATACCACCTCCGGGCTGCATGATGAAACGTCGCAGCGCGAAGTTGGGCGCCTCCTCGGGACCGATCAGCACCTGCCGTTCCGTGTCGGTGCCCGCCTCGACCGTCTGGGTGGCCACGCTGCCTGCTCGTTTGATCGGCATGTCGTCTCCTCCTCCGTGCCACGTCGTTCGCCGATCCGCCCAATCCAGGGCCAAACCGCCGCTACCCCACCATGAATGTGAGAAATCACTATTGTGGCAAGGACGGGTCGGCATCTCAAGTCTCACGGGGGTGGTCGGGAGGCGGAAGCCAGCCGCGCCACGCAGAGGTTGAACACGAGTCGCCCTTCTGGGTATTCTACAAGGACACCCTCGAATCCGACGGACACCTATGGAAGCATCGACAGTCGTCCCGACCAGGTACTGGCACCGTATCGAAAACGGTCGGGTTCAGTGCGACATGTGCCCGCGCTATTGCCGTCTGAGGGAAGGACAGCGCGGCATGTGCTTCGTGCGGATGTGCCAGGATGGCGCCATCGTGCTGACCACGTACGGCCGCTCGAGCGGTTTCTGTATCGACCCGATCGAAAAGAAGCCGCTCAACCACTTCCTCCCCGGGACACCGGTGCTGTCCTTTGGGACGGCGGGCTGCAACCTGGCCTGCAAATTCTGCCAGAACTGGGACATCAGCAAATCGCGGGAGATCAACCGTCTGGCGGACAGAGCGACGCCGGAGGGGCTGGCCGAGGCGGCCGAGCGGCTGGGCTGCCGGAGCGTGGCTTTCACGTACAACGACCCGGTGATCTTTCACGAGTACGCCATTGATGTGGCCGACGCCTGTCACGAGCGAGGTATCAAGGCGGTGGCCGTCACGGCGGGCTACGTGTGCGAGGAGCCGCGCCGCGAGTTCTACGCCCACATGGACGCCGCGAACGTGGACCTGAAAGCATTCACCGATGACTTCTACTGGCAGATCACCAAGAGCCACCTGCAGCCGGTGCTGGACACGCTGCTCTACCTCAAGCACGAGACCGACGTGTGGTTCGAGCTGACGACCCTGCTGATACCGGGCAAGAACGACGCGCCGGGCGATATCGACGAGCTCACCGGTTGGGTGGTCGACAACCTGGGTCCCGACGTCCCCGTCCACTTCACCGCTTTCCACCCCGACTACAAGATGATGGACGTACCGCCGACACCGCCGGCGACGCTGACCCGGGCGCGGGAGATCGCGCTGCGCAACGGGCTGCGCTACGCCTACACCGGCAACGTCCACGATACCGAGGGCGGCACCACCTTCTGCCACGCCTGCGGCGCGCCGCTGATCGTCAGGGACTGGTACGTGCTGCGCGAATGGCACCTCACCGACGACGGCCGCTGCGGACGGTGCGGAGTCGTCTGCGCCGGCGTCTTCGCTGGCGCACCGGGAACGTGGGGTGCGCGACGACAACCGGTTGAAATCGGTCGATAGCGCCGACCTGTCGTGATACGGATCGTCCGCCCCCAAGATGACAGACCGGTCATCGCGGTTATCGGCGCGGGGTTCGGTGGCCTGAACTTCTGCAAGACGTTCCGCGGCGATGCCCGGATCGTCCTCATCGACAAGCACAATCACCACGCGTTTCAGCCGCTTCTATACCAGGTCGCGATGGCTGGCCTGGCGGGATCCGACGTCGCCGCACCGGTGCGCGGGATTTTCTCTCGCTACCGTCACGTCTCCAGTCACATGGCGCAGGTGGATTCGATCGACCTGAAGAACAAGACGCTGCGCGCCGGCAAGTCCGAGCTTCGCTGGGACTACCTGGTAATGGCGATGGGCGGGGTTACCAGCTACTTCGGCAACGACGATTGGGAGCGCCATGCGCCGGGCCTCAAGACCCTGGGCGATGCGCTGCGGTTGCGGCGCCAGCTGCTGACGGCGTTCGAGCTGGCGGAGAACGAGCCCGACGAGATGGAGCGCCGGCGGCTGATGACGATCGTCGTGGTCGGTGGCGGACCGACCGGCGTCGAGCTGGCTGGCGCCATGGCCGAGCTGACCAACCACGTGTTCCGGCGCGACTTCCGCAACATCGATCCGACTCGGGCCAGCGTGATCCTGGTGGAAGCGTTGGACCGTATCCTGCCAACTTTTCCCTCGTCACTCTCGGAGAGCGCCCGCGAGCAGCTGGAAGAGCTGGGTGTGAAGGTGCGCCTGGGGACCCGGGTGGTAAACGTCCAGGCCGACCGCATCACGGTATCGAGCCAGTCTGGCGAGGAGGATATTCTCACACGGAACGTGCTGTGGGCGGCGGGCATCTCGGCGCACCCGTTGACGCGGCAGCTCGGTCCCGATGTGGAGCTCGACAAGGCCGGCCGCGTCAAGGTTCTCCCGGACCTGAGCGTTCCCGGACATCCGGAGGTATTCGTCATCGGGGACGCCGCTTACCTCGAGGTGGACGGCACCGCCGTGCCCGGACTGGCCCCGGCCGCCATCCAGATGGGCAAGCATGCGGCCAAGGTCATCGGTCGGGAGATCGCCGGCGACCCATCACCGCCCGAGGAGCGGCCTGCGTTCCGGTACCGGGACCGGGGCACCATGGCCACGATCGGCCGTCGTCGCGCCGTCGCGGTCTCGGGCCCCCTCCGATTCAGCGGCTACCCGGCCTGGCTGGCCTGGCTGTTCGTGCACCTGATCTTCCTGGTCGGCTTCCGCAACAAGCTCACCGTGATGATCCAGTGGGCGTGGCAGTACTTGACCTACGGCCGCGGCGCTCGAGTCGTCGCCGAGCCCCTCGAAGACTTCGTGGGCGCGGAAGGCGCCCAGGGCGCCGAGGGCGCGAGCGCCGAATCCGCCGCTAGCGCGTGAGCCGGCCGCTGGCCGACACGGACCACACGCTCAGTATCGATCCGACACGTCCGGGGTTCGAGGCTCGCGAAGCGAGTCGCGTCGCACAACGTCGCAGGGTCGCCTGCGATGCGGCACCGATCTTGCCCCCGACGGAACCAAGGACTACTGACGACCGCGCTGCGGGGACCGGGTGCTCGGAGGGTCGTAGAGGGGATTTCAGCGCGCCCGGCCCCGCTTCGCGGACGGAGGCTTCGCGACGCCTTCCGCTTCCACGGCACCGACGCGTTTGCCGCCGGGCCGCCTTCGATGATAGTATGCCATGGGAAGGCATCCCACCTGCCAGATCGGAAACCCGGACGAAAGAGGGAGCATGAGACGACGAACCCTGGCCGCTCTCGCCACGCTGCTCCTGGCGGGCGCCGCGCCGGCGTGGGCTCAGACCGGCGAGCCGCTCGAGATCGGAGCCACGGCACCGGACTTCACCTTGCCCGGCGCCACCCGCTACGGCGTGCTGGCGGAGCCGGTGAGCCTCAGCGATTTCAAGGGCAAGACGGTGGTGCTCGCCTTCTTCTTCAAGGCCCGGACCCGTGGTTGAACGATCCAGATGCATGCGTACCGTGATCAGTACGCACAGCTATTCAACGACGGTCAGGACGTGATCCTGATCGCGATCAGCACCGACCCGGTGGAAGAGCTGTACGCGTGGGCTCGCGACGACCAGTTCCAGTTCCTGATGGCGAGCGACGCCGACGCGGAGGTGGGACGCCTTTACGGCGCTTTGGCTCGACCGGACCTAACGAATCGCAATCTGTTCGTCGTCGGACCGGACGGTAAGATCGCCTATCGGGCGGTTCCGTTCCGGGAGATCGATCCGGCGGCGTACACGGAGTTGGGCGTGGCGATCGACGAGATCCTGTCGGAGACGGAATAGGAGAAGGCGGTGTGCGGTTTGCAGTGCGCCGGTCGGCTCACGTTCACCGCAAACCGACGCACCGCAAACCGCACACCGTAACCCTCACCTGCCCGGTTCCAGTGCCTTCTCGATCGCCGCCTCGATGTCCTGGTCTTCACCCAGACCGGTGTAGACCACCTTCCCTTCGCCGTCCAGCACGACCACATAGGACGTGGTAGGCGCCCTGAAGGCCCGCACGGCGGCGCCAGCGGCATCGTAAAACACGGGTCCCGGCATCTCGTGCTCCTCCACGTGGCGGCGCACCCGACGCGGGCTCTGGTTGACCGCCACCGCCACCACCACGAACTGGACCGCGTCACCGTACCTGGCGCTGGCGGCCAGCATACGCGGCTCGAGCGCCGCGCAAAGCGTGCACCACGTGGCCCAGAACTCCAGCAGCACCGGCTTTCCGGTGCCGATATAACGGCCGAGATCGACCGGGTCCCCGTCGAGGTCTTCCACCCTCACCGCCTCGGGCTCGGCTCCGACGGGGAGGCCGATCACCTCCTGCGCCGACGCCGGCACGCTGGACACGAAGGGCGCGACGATCATCAAGAGCGAAAGGAGATACCATCGTAGCCCATTCATTCGTCACATCACCTGACCGGCCAGGATGAAGTAATACTCAGCGACTCCGAGCATGATCAGGCCCGCCGCCTTCTTGACCCAGACCATCCACCGGCCCGAACGGGGCAGCGCCGCCAAGGCGCCGGAGAACAGCCCCACGACCACCAGCAGCGCGGTCATGCCGAGAGAGAACACGAAGAGATACAGAAACCCGAGGACGGCGCTGCCGGTTCCGGCCACCCAGGTCAGGACGGCGGCGAAAGCCGGAGCACCGCACGGTGCGGCGACGATCCCCGAGGTCGCGCCCAGCACGAACACGGCGGGATACGAGCCGCCCCGCAACCGGGACGTCCACGCGACCAGCCGCTGCGGCGCCGACACCGGGATGACGTCCAGCATCGCCAGGCCGAAGATCAGCAGCAGGTTGCCGATCGCGATTCGGGCCCACGGGCTGGCGCTCACGGTACCGAACAGCTGTCCGGTGAGCCCGGCGATGACGCCGAGCAGCGCGTAGAAGAGCGCCAGGCCCGAGACGTAGGTCAGCGTCAGCAGCGCGGTTCGTCGCCGCGACGCACTCTCTCCCGCCGTACCGCCGATGATACCCACGGTGATAGGAATCATCGGGTATATGCAGGGGGTGAGACTGGTCAGAACGCCGGCACCGAACAGGATCCCGAGGGCAATCAGCGGTCGGCTGGTAAGCGACTCGGTCAGCCCCTGGGCGACGGGGAGGATGGAGAGCAGTGCGTAATCCAAAGCGACGTGTCGAAAGTGTGCGGAGCGGTTTCGGTGTGCGGTCTGCGGTGCGTCGGTCACGGACCAAAACTACCGCCGCATACCGACGCACCGCAGACCGCACACTGGCTTTATCTTCCTCCGCCTGTACCCACACGCTCCTGGGCACCGGCGAAGTCGCCGGCCAGCACGACGACGAACTCATCGACGTCGATATGCCGACGCATGGCCTGGTTGATCTGATCAGCCGTCAGCGCGGCGACCTTGGCGTCCAGCTCGGCCTCATGCTCCATGGTGCGGTCGAAGAACAACGTCGCACCCAGGGTGTTGGCCAGCGACATGTCCTGAGCGCGGCTCACCTCACGAGACTGGAGCCACCCCTGCCGGGCGGCCTCCACCTCCTCGACGGTGAAGCCCGACTCCAGGACCTTCTGGATCTCTTCACGGAACGCGGCCTCGACCTTCTCACCGTTCTCCGGCGCGAAGATCGCGTAGACGGTCAGGCTGCCCCGCTGGTCGATGGGGTGGGCGCTGAAGTTCGAGCCGACACCGTAGGACAACCCTTCCTTCTGGCGGATGCGCGTGGCCAGCCGCGAGTTGAGGAAACCGCCACCGAGCATGTAGTTGCCCAGCACCAGCGCCGGATAGTCCGGATGGCTGTCGCTCATCTGCATGTTGATCCCGGCGAGCATGATGGCGTTCGCCTTGTCCGGCGTTTCGAACACCATGTGCTCGGGACCGGCGTCGCGATAAGGCCGACCGAAGCGGACGTACGGCTTTTCCGCCGACCAATCGGCGAAGATCTCCTCGGAAATCTCGCGTATCTGCTCGGAGTCGAAGTCACCGACCACCGCCATGGTCACGCCGTCGGCGCCGTAGAACTCCTTCCAAAAGTTCTTCGCTTCGTCGAGCTCGGCGGCCTCGATCCGCGCGATCTGTTCCTCGAACGTCGGCGTGTACTCGGGGTGGTCTTTCGGCCACGGACTCATCGTGCGGCGGAAGGAGCGCGAGGCGATCGCCGTCGGCTCCGACTTTTGCGACTCGATGGCGGCCAGACGCTCCTCTCTCAGCAGCTCCCATTCGTCCTCGCTGAAAGCGGACTGCTTCAACACCTCGCCCACCAGCTCCAGCACCGCGGGCAGATTCTCGCGGGTCGTCTGGATGCGCGCCGAGGCGAACGTGGCATCGCCGCCCACGTTGACCTGGGCCTTCAGCCGATCGAATTCGTCGATCAGTTCCTGGCGCGACCGCTTCTCGGTTCCCCGCATCAGCATCGAACCCGCCATATCGCCCGCCGTCGCTTCGCCCATCAGCGCGTCCTCGGTACCGAATCGCATCTGAACGATGACCACGACGTTGTCGCCCCGGGTCTCCTTCGGGAGCAGCGCCAGCTCGAAACCACTGGAGTAGTCGGTCAGGCGCGTCGTGCGGGCCTCGATGTTGGCGGGCGACGGATCGAACGCCTCGCCGGTGGCCACGGCCTCGGCGCCCTCATAGCCCGCCGCCAGCGCCGCGACGTCGGGGGCGGCGGGAATCTCGGCGCGCGGTGGCACCTCCTCCACCGGGATGAAAATGCCGAGCGTGCGGTTGGAAGGCATCAGATAGGCCTCGGCGACCCGGGCGACATCGTCGGCGGTCACTTCCTTCAGCCGGTCGCGATGGATGAACCGCAACCGCCAATCGCCATTCGAGGCCCACTCGGAGAGCTCGAGCGCGATGCGCTCCGGGTCGTTGAACGCCAGCTCCATGTTCTTCAGCATCTGGTTCTTCGCCCGCTCGACCTCCTCCTCGGTGGGCGGGTTGGTGGCCAGCGCGTCGATGGTGGCCTCCAGCGTCGCGCGGGCCTCGTCGAGCGAGTCCTCGAGCCGGACCTCGGCGAACGTCATCAGCATCCCCGGCTCCTTGAGCTGCCAGGCGAAGGCGCCGGAACGCGCGGCCTTGCCGGTCTCGACCAGGGCCTTGTAGAGCCGGCCGGACGGGTCATCGCCCAACACGAAGGCCAGCACGTCGACGGCGGGAAAGTCCTCGTGCGACCCCGGGGGCACGTGATAGACCGCCATCATCAGCTGGGTGTCGCCCACCCGCTTGAGCGTGACGGTCCGCTCGCCGTCCTGAGCCGGGTCCCGCGTGTAGGTGGGATAGATCTTCATCACACCGGTACGTTCCGGCCGAGGGATCGCGCCGAACGTTTCCACGATCAGGTCGATCGTCTTCTCCTCATCGATCTTGCCGGCCACCACCAACATGGCGTTGTCCGGCTGATAGTACTTGCGATAGAAGTTCTTCAGCCGTTCGATCGGCACGTCCTCGATGTCAGCGCGGGCGCCGATCGTCGAGTTGCCGTAGTTGTGCCAGAGAAACGCCGTCTGCGTGGTCCGCTTCATCAGCACGCCGAACGGCGAGTTCTCTCCCGCCTCGAACTCGTTGCGCACTACGGTCATCTCAGACGCGAGATCTTCCGCGGAGATGAAGCTGTTGACCATCCGATCCGATTCGAGGTCCAGCGCCCAGGTCAGATTCTCGTCGGTGGCACGGAAGGTCTCGAAGTAGTTGGTCCGATCGTACCAGGTCGTACCGTTGGGCCTCGCGCCATGCTCGGTCAGCTCCTGCGGGATGTCCGGGTGGTCCGGCGTTCCCTTGAAGACCAGGTGCTCCAACAGGTGCGCCATCCCCGTCTCCCCGTAGGCTTCATGCCGCGAGCCGACGAAGTAGGTGACGTTGACCGTGATCGTCTGCTTCCCCTGATCCGGGAAGAGCAGGACACGGAGTCCGTTGTCGAGACGATACTCTGTGATCCCCTCGACCGACGCGACCTTCACGTAGCCGGCCTCGGTCGTCTCCGACACCTGCTGCGCAGGGGCGGCTGGCGACAGCATGAGCAGGCCGAACGCGAGGAGCGGGAGGGAACGCAAGAACGGCGGGAATCTTCGAATCATTAGGCAGTCCTCCATGGCTGGATAACGGCTGCGGATAGCTGTTGGAGTTGAGACTTGCAATATACGCGACGACAAAGCCCTCGCCAGTCCGTGGCGGACGAGCGCGAGGTTGAGAGAGGAGACTATTCTAATTAAGGAGCTTTAGTCGAAGCTGAGCTCGAAGCCGAGCGTGAACGGGAAGGTCCAGGAACTGGTATCGAGTAGCTTCTCGGTGTCCGGCACTTCGTCGAGCTGAATCCGGTCCGCGTCGTTGAGGTAAAGAAACCGGCGAGCCCCGATGAAGAGCTGCCAGCCGTCCGCCAGGCGAAGCTTCGCGGTGACGCCTCCGACCGCGGAGAAGAAGGTCTCGGAGAAGCGGTAGTACCCGGAGATCGGGAAGGCCCCGAGCTCCTGGGAGCGAAGGCGCGTCATGCCGACGCCGAAATCGGCGTAGAACTGCAGAGGGGATTCGTCCGTAACGGACAACGGAAGTGCGAATTCGGCGGCCTCGTAACGCAGCTTGAGACCCGCCGCCGGATTCTCCCGCAGGGTCTGCACGTCGCTCATCCGGAACAGCGCAGAGACGAACTCGACCGCCGCGTTCTCCGTCGTTTCCCGGGATGCCGCCCCCTCGACCCATACGGCAGGCTCGCTGAATGTCGGCGATGGCGAGATGTCGGCCGCGCCGGTCGCAGCCACGCTGGCCGGTGAGACCCCCAGCTGGGAAGCGCTCCTGGACTCCTGAGCCTCGGCCACGGACCCCCACAGACAGAGCAAGGCGGCGGCCAGGCAGGCCGGGCTCCGGCAGAATCGAAGGATCTGGAGGCAGGGTCTTTGACCCGTATTCAGACGCAAAAAGTAGCCCCGTTGTGCAGGGATTTGCCCGCTTTTAACGCGCTCGGAGTGGGGGGGAATCGGCCGAACGGGATAAAAGAACCTATTCCGGGTAAATAGAAAGGGCAAGTCACGTGCCAACGGTGTTTCGAGGGCGTTTCGAGGCGGCGTGGGCTATTCCGGCACGATGACCCGCTCGCTGGGACCGCGGCCGAACGTTTCGGGGTGATACATCTCCTCCGCCCGGGGCGGCGGAACCATGAAGCTCCCCGGCGTCGTCGCCCGGGCCAGGTAGGAGTACGTGTATACGCCGGCGGGCAGGAGGCTGGTGAAGACCTCGGCTCGCTCGTCCCGCAGGTTCTGGTGCTCATACCAGCGCCACCAGTAGTACCAGCCGGCGCCGAACGAGACGCCCGGGGTCACCTCCGCGTCCTGGGTCTGTTGCCCCGCCAGATCCGGGTTCAGCGCTTCGAACGCGGCGGGCAGAGGGTCGACCAGCGCCACGTGGTAGCGCCGAGCGGGCGCGGCCATGGATAGCTTCACCCTCACCCTGGCCCCGGCCCGGATGACCCAGTTGCCCCTGTCATCGCGGGTCACATCGTCGGGGTCGTCCACCGCCTCGTAGACGCGCTCGACGCCGAAGCCGTGCTCGGCGGCATCGAGCAACAGATCGGACGGTGCGTAGCGCATTCCGACCCGATAATAAAGGCGCCCGGGGCCGTCCTTGCCGAGGATCAGCGGGTTGGTATCCTCGGACGCGGTCAGCCATGCCATCGGCACCTCGATCTGATGGCGCTCGGTCGTGCGACCCCGGAACTCGTGACCTCCGGCGTAGTCATCACCCAGCCAGAGCCGGGCGATGAAATTGGGGGGCGTCCGCTCGTAGGTGGCGAAGTAACGATCGAGGGCCAACAGCACGAAGGAGTTCTCCTGGGTGTTGCCCCAGCGGCCGCGGGTTCGGTGAGCCAGGAGCCCGCGGACCAGCTTGGGGATCAGGTCGCTCTCCGGTTGATCGGCGATCAGCGCATCGAGGATCACGGCGTCCACCCGGCGGCGGGAATAGAGGAGCAGGTAATCCTCGCCGCCGTAGTCCGTCGTGAACTGGGCCGTCGCCGCGGTCTCGCTGGCCCGGTTGCCCAGGAAGCGACGCAGCGCCGCCGCGTCGTCCCGGTATTCGAGCGGCGCGTCGGCGAGCACGGACAGCAGCCAGCCGGCGGCCTCGAGGGGGAGCGTCTGGAGACCTCCGTCGCTCACGATCGCGCGCGCCTTCGCCACGTCGGCGCCGCCTGTGAGGGCGAGGGTATACAGGGCGTACGCCTGCAGCGCCCGGCGCGTGCGCATCGAATACCGGGCCGGGATGCGGTCTTCGATGTCGTTCAGATAGCGCTGCGCCCTGCCGAGCAGCTCCTCCGGCACCGTGAACCCCTTCTCACGGGCCCGGACGAGGGCGTGCGTCACGTGAATGCTCACGTAAGGCCAGGACGCCTGTCCCGGGACGCCCCAGAACGAGAAGCCGCCGTCGCCGTTCTGCATCGACGCGAGCCGCTTGATGTCGCGCTCGACTGCGGCGACCAGCACCTCGGGCTCCGGCAGCCCCTCCGCCTCGAACGCGCCGAGCACATCGCGGAGCGCCGCGATCGCGATGATGCGGGAGGCGATCTGCTCCGCGCACGCGTACGGGTAGCTGGTGAGGTAGAGGAGCGCGTCGGTGAGCGCCTGCAGCGCGGTGGACGAGGTCGTGATCTCGAGACCGCCGTACTCGTCGATCACGTCACGCGGCGCCTCGACAGGGATGACGACGGCGCCCTGGTCGACCTCGCCGTAGGTGGCGAACGCCTCGGTCGTCGCCGGCGTCCAGACCGGCAGCGACATCTCGGCCGCGTCCCCATGCTCCGCGGTCGCCGCCGCCACCTGGAGATGCGCGGTCCCGGGTCGCACCGTGCGGGCCGGGAAGCGGACCTCCACCCTGCTCTGCCCCGGTACCTCCACCCGCTGACCGAACTCGCCGGTCAGGGTCAGGTTGGCGGCGCGGACCGCCACATCGACGCTGACCGGCGCCGACTCACGGTTCTGGATCAGGACCGGCAGCTCGAGCTTGTCGCCGAAGTTGAGGAACCGGGGCGGCGAGGGCCGGGCCATGAGCGGTAGGGACGCGGTGATCGTCGACTCGCCTTTTCCGAAACGCTTCGGCCCCCCGGCCGCGACCGCGATGACCCGGTAGCGGGTCAGGTTGTCGGGGAGCCGGACGGGCACCGAGGCACGACCCTGGTCATCGGTTCGCACCGAGCCGGCGAAGACGGCGAGGGCGGCGAAGTCGGCGCGGAGCCGGATCTCCGGCGCCGCGGCACGATCGGCTGGCGCCGCGGCCGCCTCCATCGCCATCGCTGGCTCGGCGACGCGCATCTCCTCCAGCGCCAGGGCGTCGGGCGCCAGGGCGAAGTCGACCTCTATCGTCGTGCCGGCCTCCAGCGCGAGACGCTCGAGGGCCTGACCGAATCCCAGATACTCCGCCACGACCGTGTAGACGCCGGGCTGGATGTCGGAAAGGACATAGCCGCCGTCGGCGCCGCTCAGCGTGCCCCGCCGGGTGCCTGCCAGATAGACCTGAACACCTTCGAGCGTCCTTCCCGTTTGAGCGTCGCGCACGGTCCCCCGCAGCGCGGCCGAACCCGTCGCCGTCGTGTCGACACGGGGGCCCAGGAGAACGAAGCCGCGCATCTGATAGTCGGTCACCCCATCGCCCCGGGCCGGATAGAACGTCTCCACCGGGTTCTGCAATTCCCGAGGCAACAGCGCGAGCACGGCTTCATCGATGACCGCGACGGCGACGTCGGCGTTCTCGATCGCCGTGCCGGCGGCGTCGAGCAACCGAAGATCGATCACGGTCTCGCCGCCGGGCTTCAGCTGGCGCTGTCGCGGCACCGCGGTCAACCGGAGCACGCGGGCCAGGGGTGGAATCTCCAGGTCTAGCTGCTGCGACGCCGCCAGGTTGGGGTCCGGCGGCAGCTTGCCCGAAGGCTCGGCCGGCGCGGCGGCGATGAGCTCCACGTTCACGTGCAGATTGGGGATGTACTCCTCCAGGATCGGAACGCGAAGCACGTGCGTGGTCCCATCGACCCGGAAGCGCTCGGTTCGAACGAGCCCTTCGCGTCGCAGGGTGACGATCCCTTCGGCCGGGTCGTACGGCGACTGGACGAGAATTTCGGCGGTATCGCCGGGTTGATACTCATCTCGGTCGGCGATGAGCTGGATCCCCCGGTCCGGGCCGGTCCGTCCCGCACCCCCCGCGGCCCAAACGGTCAGCTCGGTCAAGCTCGGTCTGCCCTGGTCGTCCCTCACCGTGGCGCTGATCCGATAGGCGCCGCCGCGACGGGCCCGAAACTCGCACCGTACGGGCTCGGTCTCCGAAACGACCTGGCAAGCTTGCGGCTCGCCCTCTTCCGAGACCCACGTGCCGCGACGCCAGCTCCACCGGGTTTGCACCGCCGTCAGCTCCAGCTCGCGGCCGGCGACCGGCTCGCCTTCCGGCGTTACCGCTACCGCCTCGAGGACCAGCGCCTGACCCACGCGGACGAAGCGTCGAGCGCTCCTGAGCCCGACGTAGAGACCACCGGGGTGGACGAGCAAGTCGGTAGACTCGGTCCAGGTCTGACGGTTCACATCCTGGACCGTGGCGACGGCCTGCAGCGACATCGCGACGGGCGGCACCGCCTCGAGGAACTCGACCCGCAGGTGGTGCTCGCCGTCGACGTTCGTGCGTCCGTCGAACTCTTCCACCCGGACGTCGTCCCGATCGGAGCGGTACGGTTCGAAGAACGGCCACAGCCGGGTACGACCAAAGGTGAACTCGTCCCAGCCGGGCGGTGAATAGGACGCCGGACGCGATGTGACGCGCCAATTCACGTCGCTTCCCGGCAGACCGCCCCCGGCGAAGTAGGTGGCTCGAGCCGTGACCAGAGCGGCGCCGCCCACGAAATGTGGACCGCCGTCGTGGGTCACGCTGACCTCGTATTCGGGCCTCCGGAACTCCTGAACCTGGAAGTGGACGCGATGTATGGCCGCCCGCTCGGCCGGTATCCCGGCGCGGCGAAGCTCGATGCGAACCGGACCCAGGGCCACATCGCCGGGCAGAGGAAAGGCACCATCGAAACCGAACAGGTCGTTGAGATTCACCGAGCCGCGGGCGACGTCGTTTCCACGCGGGTCCACGGCCTGGTACTCGATCTCATCCCACCGCGAGGAGGGCAGGCTCAGGTCGCCGCGGGGACCTCCGCCGATCTTTCGCACCCAACCTTTGAAGTGCACGGTCTCCCCGGGTCGGTATAGGGGCCGATCGGTGAAGGCGTGAATGACGTGTCGGTCGTCGGGCGCCGCCATGACCCAGCGGCCGGCGGGAAGGAAGGCCACGTCGTCCCCGCGGCGCGCCACGAGCACCAGCGTCGCAGCGATCCGGTTCCTTCCGGGCTGGGGCAGCGCCGCCAGCCCCATCTCGTCGGTCCGGCGCCTGACAGCGCCGTCGACGAACCGCACCTCGGCACCGGAGATCGGCGCCGCACCCTCCAGCGACGTGACCCAGGCGATCACGGAACGGTGGTCGCGTACGACGCTGAGCCCGAGGCGCGTCGCCTGCACCCACTTGAGGATCCGCTGCGGCCGCCGGCCGTCGAGCGGCGGCTCGCCGGGCTCGACATCGACGATCACATGGCCCAGACCATCGTCGAGGGCGGGGCCGAGATCGATCCGGGTCGCGGCGATCTCGTCGGGCCCGGCGTCGATGACGACCTCCTGGTCGTGAACGAGTCGGCCGGGGGGCCCGGGCGGATCGGCCCTCCATCGGTAGCGCGCGGAGTTCAGGAAATCGGACCAGTGCCGGGGCTCGACTCGATAGAGCCGGACGCGGAGCGTCGGATGATTGACGCTCTGCACGGTCAACTCGCGGGGCGCGGCTGGATCGAGAACCACCAGATTGCCGCCGGCAGCGTTCAGGACTTTGGGATACGGTCCGACGTTGATGGTCAGGGTGGACTCGTGATCGAGACTCTGCCCGAACCAGTCGCGTATCCCGGGCTTCAGCGTGACCCGGTACCGTGTGCGTGGCCGCGACCGACCGCTGATCGAGAGGACTCTGTATGAGGCCGCCACGCGAAGGTTCGGCAACCGCGGCTCGACGCTCACCATCGACGAATCGATCGACTCAGCATCGAGCGGGTTGGAGAACTCGATCCGCCAGGCCGTTCCCGGCTCGCAGTTGCCGTGGCACTGCGCCCTGACCACGCGTAGCGGTCCGTAGGTTCGGAAATCGAAGGCCTGGGCCGTATCGGTGGTCAGCGGCCCTTCGGCCGACGGGGTGCCGGGCGGGATTCTGACCTGGACGGCCGAGTTGACCGGGAGCGGGTCGACGATACGCGCGGCCAGCCAGCGACCCTCCGGCGTTGCCTCGGTCAGTCTCTTTACCGCGTCATCGGCCTCGATCTCGGCGGCGGTGGCCCGGCGCGTCGGCAGCGGGCCCGAGCCGGCGCTGACGACGAGGCGCGAGAGGACGGCATCGGCGTCGATCCGCTGATCGAAGGCGAGGAAGATGATGGGCTCGAGACCCACCGGCCCCCGACGGGGATGGCTATGGACGAGGCCCGGCGGCGGCGTGCGGAAGCTCCAGCGCAGCGGCTCCGACAGCTCGGCCCCCGACGCCGATTCCACCCCGGCGCGCAGCTCGGCCCGGTAGAGGGTGGCCATGGGGAATCCTTCGTCGACCTCGAACACGAGCGTTCGGGTGCCGACCCAGCGCCAGCGGCCCTCCGGTCTCGGTCGCAATCGGACCGGGACCTGCCGGGCGCTCAGAATCTCGTGCGAGGTCACCGGCACCATCGGGTGGTTGAAAGTGATCGCCAGTTCCCGCGCCCGCTCGACCGCGCCTTCGGGCGCGTAGCGGACGACCTCGACGGGTCCGATCTCGGTCGGGCCAGGCCGCGACAGCTCTTCCTCCGGCGGAAACTGTCCCCGCACCGTCCTGCCGGTTCGCGGCGGCGGTGGGATCTCGTCGGTGAGCGCCACCGGTCTGCCCGCTTCGTCCTCGGGGGGCAAGGGGGGCAGCGTCGTCAGGAGGTCGGCGACCCGAGCGTCGGAGAGCGCCTCGGTCTCCGGTCTGGGGATCACCGACACCTCGTCGCCGGGCTCGCCCTCGCTCAGGCGGAAGCGCAACCCCTCCAACGTGTCGGCCTGCACTTCGGTGAAAGGGGTGCCATCGGACGCTTCGGCCGTGCCGAACCGCGAGGTGACCATGGCCGCGCCCTGGTAGACGAGCAGCAGAGCAGCCACCAGTAGGGCGCTGACGAAGAGCAGATCGACGAAAATCCGGGAGCCAGGACGCTCTTTCATCTCTGTCGGGTGGTCGGGTCGGTCATGGTTACAGCGGCCTCGGCGGCGGCTGCGCGGCCCGCGACCCGGCGGCAGGCCGCCGTCTCGTGCAGGTTAAGATAACGACGCGTGCCCGATTCGGCCCGGGGCGGCCCTCGTCGGCGCCCCGAGCGTCGATCGAGCCGAAAGACAGGCGCCATCGACCGGCGAACTCAACCCACCGCCCGGGTCACGCCAGGCCGGGTGAAGTGGAACTCGAGTCGCGTATCGCCCGCCAGCGCTCGCGCCGCCCGCAAGTACAGAAGGGCCTGCAGCGAATAACTCGAGGCGGTGGCATCGGCCTCGTCCGCACCGATATCGTGCGTCTTGAAATCGATGATCCAATTGCACTCCGGGTCGGGCCGGAAGAGATCGAACGCCCCCACGTGCCATTTCTCGACGTCGATCAGATGGACGAACGGCAGCTCGCGATAGTGGCGCCCCTGCGTGTACCAGCGCCACTCGTCGCTGTTCACCACCCCCTCGATCTCCCTCTCGATGTCGGCACGCAGTTCGCTGCCGCGCCGCAGCCGTTCCTCGAGCTCCGGAGACTCCAGCGCCCCGATCGTCACATCCAGCAGCTCGTCCAGCTCTTCCAGCTCCTGGATGAACTGCAGCACGTCGTGAACGATGCTGCCCCGTAGCCAGGCGGGCAGACCGCCTTTACGCGCCCGCTGCGTGAAGTAACGGTACGGCACCAGGCCCAGCACATAGCGCTCCCTCCACTCGCGGCGGCTCCGGGCCCGGGTCATCAACTCGGTGGCCGACCGCATGGTCCGCAGGCGGCGCTGGCGCAGCGGGGCGGCCAGCGGCGGCAGCGACCCGGCTTCCCGAACCGCTTCGATCCAGGTCAGCTCCGGGACACACCGGGGCGCCGCCGGCTCGACCGGAGGCACCGCCGCGGACACGTGGACATCATCGTCGAGGCCCGCCGCCAGCCAGCGGGCGTGCCAGTTGAGACTCCCTTCCGTTTGTCCGGCGATCACCAGCCGGTCGCGGGCGCGCGTCGTTGCCACGTACAGCAGTCGCGCCTTTTCCGCCGCCTGCTCGGCCGCTGCGCGGGCCAGCATCTCGTCCGCCCGGGGCCCCTGGTTGCCGCTCGAGGGACAGATGATCGGTCCCAATTCACGGTCGCTCCAGAACGTGTTCCACAGCCTGTGCGCCTCGTTGCTCTCCTGCGTGTCGATCAGGAAGACCACCGGCCACTCGAGCCCCTTGGCGGCGTGGATCGTGCTCAGCGTGACCACGTCGTCCTTCTTGCTGTAGAGCGGAGCTTGCGGGATCCCCAGATCCTGGGCTTCCCAACGGTTCCAGAGCTCGAGAAACGAGCTCAGCGTGTGCTCCCGATAGCCGGCGAGGATGTGGGCGAACCGCTGTACGTTGGCCAGCTTCGACGCGGGCTGCTCCATCAGCTCCAGGTGCGCCCGATAGCCGGTCCGCTCGAGGAGCTCTTCCAGCAGGCGATCGAGGGGCCAGCGCGAGCGAAGCGGCGCGAGCTCCCGGAGGGCGCGCAGTCCGCGATCCAGCGCATCGCGCTCGATCGCCACGATCTCCGGATGCTCGGGGGCCTCGAACCAGTCGTCACGCTGCAGATAGTCCCGGGCCAGCTTCCAGAACGGCCGCCAACCGCGTGGCCCTTCCAGCTTGATTCGCGTCAGCACCTCGTCGCGCAGCCCGACGAAAGGCGAGCGGAGGAAGGCGAAGACCTTTAGATCGTCGTTCAGGTTGTCCAGGGCCCGAAGCGCGTTGACGACGTCCATGATCTCCAGACGGTCGTTCATGCCGGCCTCGCCGGTCAGGTAGTAGGGTACGCCGTAAGCCCACAGCGCTTCCTCGTAGGGGCCCAAGACTTTTCGCGAGTAGGACAGGACCGCCACGTCGCTGTACCGACAGGGGCGCGGGCCGCCGTCATCGCCGAAGATCTCCACGCCGGCCCGACTGCCATCGCCGGCCGGGTCGACCATCTCGCGGAGGCGCGCGGCGATGCGACGTGCCTCAGCCTCCCGGCGTTCCGGAGCCTTCACCGCCATCGGTTCGCCGTCTTTCTTCTTCCGTGTCGGGCTCGATGACGACACCTTCAGCCATTCCACCGCGCCCGGATCCCCCTCTCGCTGCGGCACGAGGTCCGCGTACTCGACGCGTGCCGCCTCGGGTTGAGCTTCCAGCTTCGGGTCGTTCATCGCCGGCCGGCTCACCCGGTTGACGAAATCGACCACCGGACGGGTGCTGCGGAAATTCCGGGTGAGTCGAAGCGGCTCTTCAGCGTCGCAGATCTTCGCCCGCGCATCGTTCCATACCGACACGTCGGCGCCGCGGAAACGATAGATGCTCTGCTTCGGATCGCCGACCAGGAAGAGCTGTGGCGGCTCGGGCCCGTCGCGCGGCGCGGCAGTCGCGTCCAGGCCCGCGATGGCGAACGCGATGTCGCGCTGCGCGAAATCGGTGTCCTGAAACTCGTCGATGACGATCAGCCGATAGCGTTGCCTCAGACTGGCCAGGGCGGGTCCAGCCCGCTGGGGGCCCAGCAGCCGATCTCGGGTCAGCAATATAAGGCTGTCGAAATCGAGGGCGTTTTCGTCGGCCAGCCGCCGCTCCCAACGATCCAGCGCCATGCGGGCGAGCCGACATGCGGCGTCGGTCTGATCGAAGGCTTCATCGTCCAGCTCGTTCCAGCCGCCTGAGGCCCGGGCCAGCGCCTCGGGGTCGAGGGCGCCATCGCGGCTCCAGCTCTCGTAGCGCCGGCGGTGCCAGCGCAGATCGCGAAGCGCGGCCCGCACGAAGTCGGTGGCGCCGCTGGTGTGGGTATAGCCCCTGAAGTGGCGATCTTTGACCAGGCGAGCCGTGCCCTGATCGTCCATGTCGAGACGCTCGATGATCAGCTGGCTCACCAGCTCGTCCAGCTCGAGCTGGGCCTCGATCTCGTCCATCACCCGGAACGAAGGATCGAGGCCGAGCCGCAGGGCGTGCTCCCGGAGCAGGTCGGCGCAGAAGGAGTGGATCGTGCCGATGGAAGCGCGATCGATGCGCCAGCGCAGCGAATCGCGGCGGTCGTCGTCTTCCAGCGCTTCGATCCGCTGACGCAGCTTCCGCTTCAGATCGTAGGCCGCCTTCTCGGTGAAGGTGATCGCGGCGATCTCATCGATTTCACACGGGTCCGGATGCTTCGGGATCTCCTGGCCATCTTCGTCGCGGCCGACGGGCAGCCCCAGGCGCCACAAGACCTTCCCAATCACCGTGGTGGTCTTGCCGGTGCCGGCGTTCGCCTCCAGCAGGGCGTGCTCCGGGGCGCTGATGGCGCGCGCCTGCTCGAGGGTCCAGGCGAGCTCAGGCGCCGACATCGAACCGCCCTCCCTTCTCGTAGCCCGCGTTCGAGCGTCGGACCTCGAGCCCCGGCTCCCACCACGCCCAGTCGCCGGCGGATTTGGCACGCTTCAGCTCGAACCGGCCGGCACGAACCCGTTCGGGGATGGTGAGGGCGATGGCCAGGGCGCGCTCGAAATCCTCGCTTCCCCACTCGACTACGCTCTTGTCCCTGGCCCGGCCATTCTTCTTCAAGGTGCGGTAGCGACCGCGGCGGACGTCCGCCCCGGCGGCCCCCACCCGCTCCCGTGCCTCCTGCATTACCGCCATCTCGGACAGCGCTTTCATATAGAGCGGGGTCTGCACCGCCACGCCGTCGGCGTAGCCTTTGGTGCCCGGCACGTTCCCGCTCTTGTAGTCGAGTATCGAGCAGACCGCCGTGTCATCGTCCAGTTCCAGGTCGACCCGATCGATGCGGCCCCGCACCGAGATGGTCCGCTCCATACCGGCGACGTCGCGGCCACGGATCGCCAACACCTCATCGGAACCGAAGGAGAGTTCGCAGCGGAACGGACGTTCACCGGTCTCCGCCATCTGCTCGAGCTCGATGCGGAGATAGTCCAGCAGCTCTTCGCGAAGCGTCTCCCGGGTAATCGCCCAGAGGGCTGCCAGCCCGACCCACTCACGTTGAGCTCCCTGGCGCTCGAGCCGTTTCTTGCAGACTCGCTCGAACGTCTCCTCGAAGACCTGCTTCGCCCGGTCGTCCAGGGACGGGGGCAGGTCGTCCAGGACGGTCTCGTAGAACGCCTGGAGCACGTCGTGAGCCACGCCGCCATAGGTCAGCCGCGTGGTCTCCTCCTCCGCCTCCTGCCGCACGCTGAGGCGAAGGACCCGGCCGACCAGAAAGAGGAAGGGCGACGAGGCGTAGCGCTCCAGCGCGCTGGCCGACCAAGCGTAGTCGGAGTCGAACCAGCGCTCGAGACGGGCCAGCACCTCGGGGTCGCGGATGGCGCCGGTCCATGGGTGGAGGGTTTCGGCCTCCACGCCCGGGCCGGGGCGACGTCGAGTCTCGACGGCGGCGTTGAGGATGCCCTGCTTGAGCGTGAGCGGATCGACCACCTCGATCGCCGGTTGCTTCCCTTCCCGCTTCGCCTTCGCCAGCGCTTTCGCCGCCCGCTGGCGAACCTGGCCCGGGGCCAGTGGTGGATCCGGAACGAAGCGGGTGCGCGGGATCTCCTCGGTCTCATCGTGTCGGGGAACGAGCAACGAGGGGAGGAGCGGCGTGCCGCGGGAATCCGCGGTTCGGTACGTGATCACCGTGTGGGGACCGGCGGTGACCGCCTGCCAGAGCCGGCGCTCCCGGGCCAGGGCCCGGTCGGGATCCGAGAGCGGCAGGCCCAGCTCGACCAGACGGGTCCGTTCCTCGTCGGAGAAGATGCTCCCCGGCGCCCATCGTCTGGGGAACGCGCCATCGTTGGCATGGATCAGGAACGTGTGCTCGAAGGGGAAAGTCGCGGCCTCGTGGGCTTCGAGAACCTGCACACCGCTTCGGAGCGGCGTCGAGACCCCGATCTCGTTGCTCTCGAGGAAGCGACGCAACCGCGCGTACCAATCCTTCGGTCCCAACTCATCGGCCGCGTCCGCGTCCGGCCAGTCGCCCAGCATCCGGGTCAGCGCCTCGACGCCCTGCTGATCGAGGCGAACGATCTCATGGTCGAGCCCATCGGCAGCGCACAGCTCCTCGCGATAATCGAACAGGTCGCCGGATAGCAGCCTGCGGGTCTCCTCGATCCAGGCGGCGGTCGGCCGCCGCAGATCGAGCGGGCGGGCCACGTTTCGAAACGCTTCGAACCGCTCGCAAACATCGCGCATTCGATCGGCGAAGATGCCGTCCGCGTGCAGCGGCACCCAGCCGCTGTCCTCCTTCTCCGCCCGCTCCTCCTGCCGTTCGACCTCCGCCTGCAGATCACAGAGAGAGAACAACCAGTCGTCCAGCCCTTCGGTCGCCTGCACGCAGGCGAGATGGTCGATGGGGACCCGATCGATGCCGAGCTTGAAGTAGGCGCTCTCCAGCACGGCGCGCAGCGCCGGATAGCTCCAGTTCCGGGCGGCGCCCCGGAAATAGCTCAGGACCGCCTTGAGGGCGGGCACCTCGCTGAGGCGGCTCCGCAGTCGCGCCGTGGTCGGAATACCCGCCGCCCGCAACACCCGCAGGGCGTGCCCTGAGTCCTCGCGCCCGGTACGAACGACGATGGCGATCCGCCGGGGATCCACGGCGTCCTCGACCAGAAGCGTCTTGATTCGCCCGGCCACCCACTCCAGCTCGCGTTGCCCGTCGGGTGCCGGCTGCACCACCGGCACCGCGAGCGAATCGCCTCCGATGTGCTCCTCGTCTCCTTCGAACTCGGGCTGTTGCGTGTCCAGCTCCGGAAGCAGGTAGAGAACGACCTCGACATCCGTTTGAGCCGCCAGCGCCTCCAGCAGCTGGCCACGCGTGCGGCGCGAAACCAGCCCGTAGACGTGAAGGCGGCTGGCGCCGCGCAGCGCGACGCCGAGGCCGCCGGCCATCACACGGTCCGCCACCAGCGCGTGCACCTGGCGCGGATCGTAATAGCCCAGCTCGTCCAGCTGGCGGAGATAATCGCGATACGTCGCGACGACCCACCCGTTACGGCGCCCCGACCAGTCATCGCTCACCACTTCTTCCGCCGTCGCTCGCAGCTCGTCGGGCGCGACGTCCTCGGGCAAGAGCTCCCCGAACAGCGAGTCCAGCGCCTGCACGATCCCCCCTCGATCGGGATCGTCGGCCCCGTCGAGGCCGTACTCGGCCGCACGCGCCGCGCCCAGGCCACCGATCAGCGACCGCCGACGCATGAGCCCGATGGGACGGCTCTCGAGGCCGAACAGCTCGGGGAGATCGGAAAGGAAGGCGACGGGCGGCGCCAGCCAGCCCCGCGAGCCGACCTCGGCCGCCGCCCGGTACAGTGCCTCCCGCTGAACCCGATGGGTCAGCCACAGATACGACGGGTAGCCCTCCGGACCGGCCGCGCCGTTCAGTTCATCGAGGAAGCGCCGAACCAGTTCATCCCACAGTCGAGGGCTCGTCGACGCGCGTACGAGGTGGAGTGTCAAGATCGCTCCGTCATGCGGCTACGGATGTGGGTCTGATTCGCGCTCGACCCAGGAGGTCGTCGAAGAAAATATGCGGACCCCGGCTGACACCGGGCGGCGGGAGGATCGCGGCGGCCGACTGGCCTGACGCCGCTCTCGATCCAAGATAAGGAGCGGGGGCTGACGTGTCTACTGCGCTACATTTTCCCGCCGCTTCCCCGTCAACGAAGCGCCCAGCCGAGCGGCCCGGTTGACGACAGAGACGGATCCAGCTTAGCCTCAGCTCGCGACACCTGTTCGACAACCAGGACCAGGAGGTGCGGGATCCGGAAGGGCCGGGGGCTGAGCGTTTCCATCGCAGGTGCGATGATCTGCATGACCGTCGCCTGCCGCACCGGCGACAGCGGCGGCGGCGCGCCGGTGGAGACGGCACCGACGGTGGACGAGCTGGGGAACGCGACCTACGCCGGCATCTACGAGGAGCCCGTCACCCTCAGCGACGGCCGGTGGGAGGGCGAGCCGTTCGTGGCCGGCGGTGCGGCTCGGCCAGTGGTGAGCCTGGTGGAGGACCTGCGGATCACGGGCGACCTGAACGGCGACGGTGTGGAAGACGCCGTCGTCCTATTAATGGAGTCCTCGGGAGGCTCCGGCGGCTACGTGTACCTGGCGGCGGTAGCGCGCCGGAACGGCGCGGTCGTCAACCTGGGGACGAGCCTGGTGGGCGACCGGGTCCAGCTGCGCGACTTGCGGTACCGCGACGGGCGCATCGTTCTGGACGTGGTGCAACACGATTCCGACGACGCCGCCTGTTGTCCGACCCGGAAAGCGACGCGGAGCTGGACGCTGCGCGACGGCCAGCTGGTCGAGCTGACCGCCGACGTCGATGGAACGGTATCGATCGCAGATCTGGAAGGTCGGGAGTGGCGCCTCACCCACCTCGGGCGTGGCGATCCGGCGCCGGCGGAGCCCGTCATCACCCTGACCTTCGACGGCCGGCAGGTGGGCGGCCACGGTGGCTGCGGACGCTACTCGGCAACCGTAGAGGAAACGGCCCCGCAAGAGATCGCGATCGGCGCCATCGAGGCTAGCGGAGTCTCCTGCCCCGACGGCGAGGCGCGGCTGGAGAGTCGATACCTGTCGGCGCTGGAAGGAACGCTCCGCTACAGCTTCCGGGCCGGCAAGCTCGCACTGACCTACCGAGCCGAGGACGGCATCGACGTGCTCCTCTTCGAGGCGCAAGGGCCAACGACCGGCGGCCCCTGACCGTCCCCTGACCCTACCACAGTCAACCATCCGGCGCAGACTCGTGTCTAACCGGCGAAGGGAAAACGCCGGTGCACCCGGCTGGACCTCACGTTTACGAGGGAGCGATCTCTATTATCGGGGAAACCCGCCAGGCCATCCGCCGTCTGCTCAAGGCCCGGGCCTTCGCGATACCCGTCGTGCTGACGCTGGGGCTGGGTATCGGCGCGGTGACCTCGATCTACAGCGTGGTGCACGACATCGTGCTGAGTCCCCTGCCCTATCCGGATTCCCGGCGGCTGGTCTGGGTCGACCACGGAGCGGTGGGTCTGGACGTGGAGCGTGGGCTGACCCTGACGAAAGGCCTCTACGTCCACTACAGCGAAGAAAGCCGCACGCTGCAACGATTGGCGATCTACGATGAGGAGAACGTCAGCCTCGCGGGCGAAGGAGAACCGGAGCGGGTGAGGGCGGCCCGCGCGACGCACACCCTGTTCACGGCATTGAGGGTAACGCCGGCGCTGGGCCGGGCATTCGACGCTACGGAAGATCGGCCAGGCGGCCGGCACGTTGTCATTCTCGACCATAGCCTGTGGACGCGCCGTTTCGGAGCTGATACGTCGACGATCGGCAAAACGGTCCGGATCGATGGTGCGCCGCACGAAGTGATCGGCGTCATGCCGCGGGGATTCCATTTCCCCGGCCCGGACATCGAACTCTGGAGACCGCTGATCGTCGAGCCGATCTCATCGGAGCTCGGCAGCTTCAGCAAGCGGGCCATCGGCCGGCTGGCACCGAACGCCACGCCGGAGCTGGCGCGGTCGGAGCTTCAGACGCTGATCGGCCGACTGGACGAGCGATTTCCCGACGAGCTCGCCCGCCGGCTGGTGAACGATGTCGCGCTGAGGGCCCGGGTCGTTGCCCTGAAGGACCGGGTCGTGGGTGACATGGGCCAGGTGCTCTGGATTCTGCTGGGCAGCGTCGCCGTGTTGCTGCTCATCGCCTGCGTCAACGTTGCCAACCTGTTCCTGGTTCGAGCGGAAGAGGGGAGACGCGAGGTGGCGGTCCGCACCGCCCTCGGTGCAGGCTATGGCCGTCTGGTCCGGCATTTCTTCGTCGAGGCGATCGTGCTCGCCGTTCTGGGCGGTGTGGTGGCGCTGGCGCTCGCCGCCGCGGGCCTGCGGTTACTGTCGAGTTTCGGGCCCGAGATGTTGCCGCGCCTGCACGAGGTGGGGCTCGATCTGTCCACCTTCGCCTTCACCGCGCTCGTGGCACTGGCCGCCGCCGTCTTCTTCGCTTTGATCCCCCTCTCCGTAACGAGGGCCGGGCGGTTGGCCGACGCTCTCAGGGCCGGCGGTCGGGGTGCCTCGAGCGGGCGGCGCGGCCGAAGGGCGCGGACCCTCCTGGTCGTCGGCCAGGTCGCCATGGCCCTGACCCTCCTGATCGGGGCGCTGCTCATGGCCCGCAGCTACTGGAACCTGCGCAACGTGGACCCGGGGTTCGAACCCGATCGCGTGCTCACCTTTCAAATCGGGCTCAACGAGAGCCAGCACCCGACGCGGGCGGGGGCGGTCGCGTTCCATCGACACGTCACCGATCGCCTGGCGAATCTGCCGGGCGTCGAATCCGTCGGCCTCACGACCTGTCTACCACTCTGCGGTAGCTGGTCGGGCAGCGAACTGGCGGTGGAGGGGCGGACCCTGCCGCCGGGCGTGATCGCGCCGGTGGTGGCGATCCGCCGGGTGAGTGCCGGCTATTTCGAGACGCTGAAAATCGAGCTCAAAGAAGGCCGCACGCTGCGTCGCGAGGACCTGGAGCGACGGAGCGGTGCCGCCGTGGTCAGCGCCCGTCTGGCGACGCTCTACTGGCCCGACCGCGACCCGATCGGGCAACGGATATACCATGGCGACGAAGCGAACCCGGCCTGGTACACGGTGGTGGGCGTGGTGAACGACCTTCCGATCCGCGAGCTGGGCGAACCGGCCGCGCCAACCCTCTACCTTCCGCTCCTCCACCGCCACGGTGCCGAAGGACCGTTACCCTACACGCTCAGTTATGCGCTGCGGAGCACGGTGCCGCCGACGAGCCTGGCCGGGGCCATTCGTGCAAAGATCGCCGGCCTCGATCCCGACCTGCCCATCGCTGGATTAAAGACTCTGGAGCGGATCGTCGTGGAGGCCGGCACGCGGATGGCCTTCTCGATGACGATGCTGCTGGTCGCCGCCACGCTGGCCCTGGCCCTGGGAGCGGTGGGAATCTACGGAGTGGTGGCGTACGCGGTCAGACGGCGCCGCCAGGAGATCGGCGTGCGACTGGCGTTGGGCGCGCGGGCCGCCGACGTGCAGCGCCTGGTCCTGTGGCAGAGCGCCATCGTAGTCTCGAGCGGCCTGGCCGTGGGCATCCTCGCGTCCTTCGGGCTGACGCGTCTCCTTCGCTCCCTCCTATTCGAGCTGAGTCCCCTGGACCCCGTCAGCTTCGCCGTGGCCGTGGCGGTCCTGCTGGCAGCGGCCCTTGCCGGCACCTGCCTGCCGGTACGCCGCGCCGCGACCGTCGACCCGATGGAGACGCTTCGAACCGAGTAGTCGAACGATCCCGCGGCGGCTTCAACCGGTCCCGGCCGTGATCCGGACGTCGAGGGCCGTTCTACCCTCCGATTGCCGGTCAGCCGGCCACCGCCTAGCTTTCCCCCACAATCCCAGAAGCCCACGACAGAACCGCGGCCGCCCGGAGCGGCCAACGGATCATCATCCTCACTCCCCCGAGGAGGGACACATGGGCATTTTATCGTGGATCCTGTTCGGTCTCATCGCCGGCGCCATCGCCAAGGTCATCATGCCGGGTCGAGACCCGGGCGGCATCATCGTCACCATCATCATCGGAATCGTCGGTGCCGTGCTCGGGGGCTACCTCGGCACGCTCATCGGCTTCGGCGGCATCGCCGGCTTCGAGATCCGCAGCTTCGTACTCGCCGTCGGCGGCGCCCTGATCGTTCTGGCCGGATACCGGGCCATCAAGAAGTAAACGAGCTCTCCTCCGTCGAGAGCTCGAAGGCCGTTCCCTCCATTCTCGAGGTTCGCCTGCGGGGCGCGCCGAGCTTCGGCTTGCGCCCCGCGGAGTCCGTCTTCTCGGGCTGAGTCTGTCGATAGCGATCGCTACCGATCGCCCCCGCCCCCGGCCCCCGGCCCCCTCAGCTTCCCCATCCGCCGTCGATCGACACGGCGTTGTCCGGACCCGGACACGGCGGTGCCGGAAGTGGACAACCGGCNNTACAGGAATCGAAACGACTGGCACCCGGCTTGCACTCTCTGGCGCTGATCCGTACGTCGATGCCAGCCAGACCCCGGCGAGGTGGCATGAAAAGCCTGTTCAGAGATTTCCGTTTCGGAGTCAGAACGCTCCTCCGCACACCCGGCTTCACCGCGCTGGCGGTGCTGATCCTGGGGATAGGGATCGGGGCCAACACGACGATCTTCACGCTGGTCAATTCGCTGTTCCTGCAGCCGCCTCCGGCGGTGGCGGAGCCGGATCGGCTGGTCCGGTTGAACCGGACGACCGAGTACTCGCGATCGGGCTCGTTCTCGTACCCGGATTACACCTACTACCGGGACAACAGCAGCACGTTGAGCGGGCTGGCAGCCTACGATGGGGGCGTGCTGCTCATGGCGGAGACATCATCCGGCAAATCGCAGGCAGAGGCGTGGCTGGTCTCGGGCAACTACTTCGACGTGCTGGGCGTGGTTCCGGAACGGGGCCGCACCTTCCGTCCCGACGAGGATCGGACACCGACGACCCATCCGGTAACGGTTCTCAGCCACGGCTTCTGGCAACGCCAGCTGGGCGGCGACCCGAGCGTCGTGGGTCGGGAAATCGAGCTCAACGACCACCCGTTCACGGTGGTCGGGGTGGCGCCGGCGGGATTCCGAGGTGTGAGCCCGATCGAATCGCCGCCCGACCTGTGGGTGCCGATCATGATGCAACCGGTCGTGATGCCCGCGAGCGGGGACATGCTCCATCGGGTGGAGGGCTCGATCAACGTCTGGCTGCAGGGTCTGGGTCGCCTGCGACCCGGGGTCGAGCTGGAGGGGGCCCGGGCCGAGATGAATACGCTGGCCACCCAGCTCCAGCGAGAGTTTCCAGAGTGGACCGAGGGTGCCGGCGTCGGGCTCACCGGGCACTACGGGTATCGGCCAAGGGTCCGGGATCAGATCGTCGGGCTCAGCCGACTCCTCATGGTCGCCGTCGGTCTCGTGCTGCTCATCGCTTGCGCGAACGTCGCCATCCTGCTGCTGGCCCGGGCCTCGGCACGACGCGAGGAGCTGGGGGTGCGGCTGGCGCTGGGCGCCGGCCGCGGCCGGGTGATCGGGCAGCTGTTGAGCGAAGGGCTGCTTCTGGCCGTGGCGGGCGGCGTGCTGGGGCTGACGCTGTCGGCGTGGCTGTCGGGCCTGGCAGCGGCGCTCTTGCCGGTCGAGCTGAGCGTCTCACCGAGCCCCGATCTCGCCGTTCTCGGCTTCACCCTCGGCATCAGCTTGTTGACGACAGGGCTGTTCGGCCTGGCACCGGCCTGGCTGGTGACGCGCTGGCAGATCCGCGACGCGCTGAGCGGCTCCCGCCGTACCAGCGATCGTTCGTTGATGCGGAACGGGCTGGTGGTGGCGCAACTGGCCCTGGCGATCATCCTGGTGAGCGGCGCGGGTCTGTTCCTCCGCAGCTTCGTCGCGGCGCACTCGCTCGATCTCGGGTTCCGGACCGAGAATCGATTGGTGGCGTCGGTCAACCTGCGCAACCAGGGGTACAGCGAGGAGGAAGGCATCGCGTTCTTGCGACGCGGCCTCGAGCGACTGTCGGGGCTGCCGGGCGTGCGCTCGGCGACGACGAGCCGAATGGTTCCGTTCCGCGGGGTTTGGACGGGCAGTTTCGAGGCGGAGGGTGTCGAGCCGCCGGCCGGCGAGAACTATTTCGACACCGGATTCAACGCGGTGGGCCCCGACTATTTCACGACGATGGGGATCCCGCTCCTCGCCGGACGCGGTTTCGAGGAGCGCGACGCAGCCGGCGCGCCGCTGGTGGCAGTGGTGAACGAAGTTCTAGCCCGGCGGGTGTGGCCGGGAGAGGACCCGGTGGGCAAGGTAGTGGGCCAGGGCGCCGAGCTACGCGCCACCGTCATCGGCCTGGCCCGCGATGCCACATACTACGAGCCGGGCGAGGAAACTCAGCCACAGATGTACCTGTCCGTTCTGCAGGACTACCAGCCACGCATCAACTTCCTCGTTCACACACTAGGCGAGCCCTCCCGTTTCGCCGGGCCCGTGGAACGAGAGCTGAGGTCGCTGGATCCCAACCTGGTCGTCTCCCGGATTCGCACCCTGGATGACGTCTACGGCGAGGAAGTCGCCAGCTATCGGGTCCTCGCGATCCTGGTCAGCCTCTTCGGCGCCGTGGCGCTGGTCCTCGCCGCCGCCGGACTGTTCGCGGTGCTGTCCTACGTGGTCGTGCGTCGCACCCGGGAGCTGGGCATTCGCGTCGCGCTGGGCGCGCAGCAAGGGCAGGTTGTGGGCATGGTACTGAGCCGGGGGTTGAAGCTCGCGTCGATCGGCATCGCCATCGGCCTGGCCGGCGCCTGGCTGGGAGCGCGGCTGGTGGCGGGCTTCGTGTTCGGGATCGAACCGCGGGACCCCGTCACGTTCATCGTCGTGCCTCTGGTGCTGCTGATGGTCGTGGGGCTCGCCAGCTACCTGCCGGCCCGCCGAGCGGCCTCGGTGGATCCGATGGAGGCGCTGCGCATCGAATAAGGCCGCGTTCCCGGCAGCCCGGATCGAGGCGACCGTGGACCCCGTGCGGACCGTCGCGATCTGGAGAGGGCCGGGCCGCGCTCTACCGGTAGCCCACCTCGGGGCCCAGGGCGATGCGGCTTCGCATGAAGATGCCGCTACCCCGGGCGACCTGCTCTCCCTCATCATCGGTCAACTCTGACTCTGCTACATAGACGCGGCGCGACCGATGCACCACATGGCCGGTCGCCCGCAGCACCCCCTCGGAGACCGGTCGCAGCAGATGCACGGTGAAAGAAGCGGTCAGGACGAAGACCCTCTCCACCAGCGAGTTCACCGCGAAGAACGCCGCGTCGTCCAGAGCTTTGAAGTAGACCGAGCCGTGAACGGCATGAGCCGCGTGAAAGAAGTCCTGTTTCACGGCGATCTCGATCTCCGCCCGCCCACGCTCGACCCGGATGCTCGGTCGGTAGTACTCGTTGGTGGGCGCCGAAAGGTAAAGCCGTTCCAGTTTTCGGTAGTGCGCTTCGCCTGACATGCCAGCCGGTCCTCTCTGCCTACGGTTCACGGGAAAGGTGACCGCCTCATAATAGGCTTCTGGGGAGCGCTCCGTCGAAGTGGACGGGGGAGGGAAAGGTTGACGAGGAGGTACCGACAAGATAAATTGTCAATACAATAATTACTGTCGGAGGCCCTTTGAGTACCGTACCAGCGCTCGACCTGATCCGTGAGCCCCAACGTGCCGCGGCTCTGCTCCACCCCCTGCGGCGCCGGATCCTCCATGCCTTGAGCCAGCCGGGCTCGGCGTCCAGCGTCGCCCGCCAGCTCGACCTGCCCCGGCAGAAGGTGAACTACCACCTGCGGGAGCTCGAAGCCGACAGGCTGCTCGAGCTGGTGGAGGAACGCCGTAAGGGGAACTGCACCGAACGGATCCTGCGTGCCGCGGCGAGTCATTACCTGATCGACCCGGAGGTCTTGGGGCCGCTGGCGGCGGATCCAGAGAAGCTGAGCGACCGTTTTTCGTCCGCCTACCTGGTGGCGGTGGCCGCTGGCGCGATTCGCGATCTGGGTCGGCTGCGCGCCGGTGCCGAGGAAGCGGACCAGCGGCTGGCCACGCTGACGTTGCAGAGCGAGATCGCCTTCTCTTCCCCGGCGGCGCGTAACGCCTTCGCCGAGGAGCTGGCGAACGAGCTGGCCCGACTGGTGGCGAAGCACCATGACGACTCGGAGCCGGAGGCTCGACGTTTCAAGCTGTTCCTGGGCGTCTACCCGGGCCTGAAAGAAGAGGACGACGGGAGTGAGCCCCAACCAGAGGAGAGGGATTAAGATGACCCGTGCGAAGAACAGTGGAACCGAAACACCCCGGCGCATCGCTGAGGAGAAGATCGAGATCGGCGCGCCGGTCGAGGCGGTGTGGCGCGCCCTGACCGAAGCGGAGGAGATCGAGCGCTGGTTCGCGCCGGAAGCCCGGGTGACGCCGGGCGCCGGCGGCAAGATCTGGTGGCACTGGCAGAGCATGTTCGAGTGGGAACAGCGAATCGAGATCTGGGAGCCGAACCGACATCTCCGGACGACTTACGCACAGGTGGGCCCAGGAGCCACGCCGCAGGCGGATATCGATCCGCAGAGCCAACCGCAGGCCGTCCACCTCGCCATCGATTTCCACCTCGAAGGTCGGGGAGGCATCACGGTGTTGCGAGTCGTGCACTCGGGCTTTGGCGCCGACGCGTCCTGGGACATGGAGTACGACGGTGTCCGGCGCGGCTGGCATTTCGAGCTGCGAAGCCTGCGCCACTACCTGGAGAGGCACCCGGGCGTGGAGCGCAAGGTGGCCTGGGTGCGGAAGGCGATCGAGCTGACGGCGGAAGAAGCGTGGGCGCGACTGCTGGATGGGAACGGCTTCACATCGCAGCTGGACCTTTCGGCGCTGAAGCCGGGGAGCGAGTACTCGTTGGCCGTCGCCGGCGACGTCTTCCGCGGGGCGGTGACCACGCTGAACCCGCCGTACGAATTCTCCGGCACGGTGGCGAACCTGAGCGACGCGCTGTTGCGGATCGCCGTCGAGCCGGGCCACGGCGATTCGGCCGCCACTCTGGGCGTCTGGCTCTGGGTGGCCACCTGGGGTCTGTCGCAGGCCAGCGTCGACGCGATCTACGCCCAGCTGCAGGCGCTGCTCGATCGGCTATTTCCGGAAGAGGAGGGCCGTTAGCGGTATGCGGTGCGGCGGTGTTCGGTGGATGTGTCGGCGGGGCGGCGGATGACCGTCCCACGCCACCGCTCACGAACGCACCGCACACCGCTCACTGAACCGCCAGGTTCGCTTGCCGCCAGGCCGTCATCCCCCCGGCGACGTTGATCACATCCTGGAAGCCGGCCCGTTGCAGGACGCTGGCCGCCACGGTGGAACGGTAGCCCGTGGCGCAGATGGTGGCGAGTGAGCGATCGGTCGGCAACTCCTCGGTTCGCTCCGGCAGCCAACCGCCCATGATGTGCCGGGCCCCCTCGATGTGGCCGCCCCGGTACTCCTCCTCGGTCCGGACATCCAGCACCTCGATGGGCTCGCCGGCGGCCAGCCGCTCGTGCAGCTCGCCCGGCGTGATCTCCCCAATCTCGGCGAGCGGATAGCCTGCCTTCAGCCAGGCGTCCATCCCACCGGCCAAATATCCGCGGACGTCGTCGAGACCCACGCGGACCAGCCGACGAACCGACTCGGCCACGTGTGCCGCGTCGGCGACGACCAGCAGGATAGGCGTGTCATACGGAACCACCCACGCCGCCCACTGCGAGAGGTCGGGGTCGAATCCGATTCCGAAGCTTCCCGCGATATGGCCGCCACCGAACGCCAGCTGGTCGCGCAGATCGATGACCACATGCCCCTTCTCCACCTGCGAGCGAAATGCGACCGGCCCGATCGGACGCTGTCCCGGCAGCGATCCCAGGATGGCAGGTCTCTCGGAGTTCACCCGCTTCATCCGCCGGTAGTACGGCGGGAACGGCGGCACATCGCCCAGCAGGCGCTCCACGAACTCCGCCTCGTCCAGGTCTTGCAGGTACGGGTTCGTCGCCCGCTCGTAGCCCAGCGTCGAGCTCGCCCGACCGCTCATGCCCGACCCGCACATCGACCCGGCGCCGTGAGCGGGGTGCACCTCGAGACCGTCGGGCAACGAATTGATCTTCTCGCGGACGCTCCTGTACATCGATTCCGCCAGACCCCGCTTCGCCTCCTCGCCCAACAGGTCCGGTCGGCCCAGCGATCCCACGAACAGAAAGTCGCCGCTCAGCAGCAGCTCCGGCACCTCGCGGGAGCGAGCGCCGTCGTAGACCAGAAAGGAGAGATGCTCCGGCGTGTGGCCCGGCGTGTGCAGCGCCTCGATCCGAACCGTGCCCAGCTCGATCACATCCCCATCGCGAACGTCCTCGTGGGGGAACGTCACCTCGTACGTCTCGCCGTCGTCGTGGCCCGAAACGAGCAGTTTGGCACCGGTGCGCTCCGCCAGCTCCCGGGCGCCCGACGCGAAATCGGCGTGGATGTGGGTCTCCAGCACGTGGGTGATCGTCGAGCTCTGCGATTCCGCGTATCGGACGTACTCGTCCACGTCGCGCCGCGGGTCGACGATCGCCAGCTGGCCCGCCGCCTTGCACCCGACGGCGTAGGAGTAGTGGGCGAGGCCACGGTCTTCGAAGCGTTCGAACAGCATGAGCTCACCTCGAGGTTGGGTCGCGAAAGGCGGCAAGTTAGGGGCGATGCGGCAGGGGGAAAAGGACGGGGCCGGGCTCTCGCGCTTTCGCGGTCGATGCACCATGTTGTCCGGGCTGTCGGGCCTCGTGCGTCTTGCCGAAGCCCTGACCGGGTGCCGTCTCGCGCACAAGCCCCCGCGCGGACGGCGGATGTATTTCTCGCTGACCAAAGAGAGGCGCCCGATGGATACGATGAGGCACCGCATCGTCGTCGCACTGCTGTGCATCTTTTCCATAACGCTGGCCGCTCGAGGAGCCGACGCCCAGACGGCCGACCTGGGTACGATCAGCTTTCCCACGTCCGGCGCTGATGCGGCTCAGCCGCACTTCATACGCGGCGTGCTGCTTCTCCACAGCTTCGAATACGCCGACGCGGCTGAAGCTTTCCGTGAGGCCCAGCGGCTCGACCCGGACTTCGCGATGGCCTACTGGGGAGAAGCGATGACCTACAACCACTCGTTGTGGGCGCAGCAGGATCGCGAGGCGGCGCTGGGGGCGCTGAACCGTCTGGCTCCAACCCCGGCGGCGCGGCGGGCGAAAGCGCCCACCGAGCGCGAGGGGGGCTATCTGGCGGCGGTGGATATCCTGTACGGCGAGGGCTCGAAGCTGGAACGCGACCTTGCGTACTCGGAGGCGATGCGTCGACTGCGCGCAAGCTACCCGGAGGACAACGAGGCCAAGGCGTTCTACGCCCTGTCGATCCTCGGCACGGCACACGACGGGCGTGACCACGTGACCTACATGCGGGCGGCCGCCGTCGCCGAGGAAGTCTTTGCCGACAACCCGCGGCACCCCGGAGCGGTTCACTACCTGATCCATTCCTACGACGACCCGGTGCACGCGCCGCTGGGCCTGCGGCCTGCCCGGGCGTACGCGAAGATCGCACCCGCCGCCAGCCACGCCCAGCACATGATCTCGCACATCTTCGTGGCGCTGGGCATGTGGGAGGAGGTGGTCGAGGCGAACCAGATCGCGGCCCGGGTGGCGGATGAGCGTCGGCAGAAAAAGGGTCTCCCGGTCGATGCCCGCAACTATCACGCGCTCCACTGGCTGGCGTACGGGTACCTGCAGCAGGGTCGCTACGACGAGGCACGCGACCTCCTCTTCGACATGGAGAAGGACGCGGCGGAAAGCCGTTCAGGACGGGCGGTTCATTACCTGGCCAGTATGCGAGCCGATTACCTGGTGAACAGCCGCCGCTGGGACGGCGGCGCGGTGGAGATCGACGTGAGGCTCGGCGACCTGAACGTGGACGTGGCGGCCGCCAGCGCTCTGGCCAGCGGCTGGGCCTTGCTCGGCCACGGCGACCGCCAAGAGGCGGAACGAGTGCTGAGCCAACTCCATCAGCGACTCGAAGCGACCGACGACGGTGACCCGGCGACGTACCGGCCCGGCGTGCAGGCGGCCCACGTGCTCGCGCTCGAGCTGGAGGCGCTCATCCAGCTCGACGACGGCGAAGTCGATCGGGCGATCGAAACTCTGCAACGGGCGTCGGAGAAGGAGTCGGCGATGCCCTACGAATACGGACCACCGCCAGTGGTCAAGCCGTCGCACGAGCTGCTGGGCGAGGTGCTGCTGGAGCAAGGCCGCGTGGAGGAGGCGCGAGCCGCCTTCGAGGCGGCGCTGGCGCGCGGGCCGCGACGCGTGGACTCGCTGATCGGACTCGCCCGTGCCGCCGAGCGGTTGGGTGACGCGAAGACCGCCGAGCGGACGTACGCGACGCTGGTCGAGATCTGGCAGAACGCCGACCCGTCGCTCCGAGACGTAAAGGAGGCCCGGCGCAAGGCCAGCACCGGGTAGCCGGCGGTTCGACCCAAGCCACTAATCCTGCAGATCGCGTTCGATGTAGCGCTGGAACTCCGAAAGCGGCTGAAAGCCGACGAGCATCCGCCCGTTTATGAGAAACGACGGGGTCCCCGCGACGCCGCGGGCGATTCCGGCCTGCAGGTCGTCATCGACGATGTCCGACTTGGCGCCCGACCGGAGGCAGCCTCCGAAACGGTCGGGTTCGAGGCCGAGCATCGCCGCGTAGCGTATCAGGCTCTCCTCGTCCAGCCTCGGCGTTCGCTTGAACAACAGCTCGTGGTACGCGAAGAACTCGCCCTGATCGCCGGCGCATTCGGCCGCCTGCGCCGCCTTGTGCGCCCGACGATGCTGATAGGTGGCCGGAAAATGGCGAACCGCGTAGTTGATGCGTCCGCCGTACTGTGCGAACAGCTTCGGATAGATCGTCTGGGAGTAGCGCTGGCAGAATGGACACTCGTAGTCGGTGAACTCGATGATCGTCACCGGCGCGTCCTCGGGGCCACGCAGCGGGCGGCCCTCCAACCCCAGCCCGAACGTTCGGCTCAGGTCGGCGCCCGGAGGCGCGGTCTCACGGCCCAGCAGAAAACCCGCGGCAAAGCCGACCGATAAACCGAGCAGTACAAGCGTGAGCTTCGAGCGCCCCATCATCGTTCACCCGCCGCCGGCGTCAGCCGACTGGCGCCAATCGCCAGTCACAGGCGACAAAGATGGTGTTATGGCGATCACTGATCAACCGGCGATTTGAAACTCGTTCGGGCATCGCTGCGTCGGGATAGCCGTGGGAGCGCGACACCGGATGCCGTCGCGCGCCAGTAGTTCGCCGGGCAGGTGTCTTCGAATCAGGAGAGAAAGATGGACCCAAGAGCGCTGAGCATGCTGATTCCCATAACCGGGATAATCTTCTTGATCGGTGTTCCGATCTGCGCCCTCGCCGCCCACTTCGTGCTCCGCCCGATGGTGCGCGAAGTCACCGAGTCGATCCTCGCGCTGAAAGGCGCGGCGACCCGGGAGACCAACGCGCGGCTCACCGAGCTGGAGGAGAACCAGCGAATCCTGGTCGAGCGGTTGGACCGCCTTGTCGAGGCCGAGCGCTTCCACCACCAACTCGAATCCACTGGTGGCGCGAAGTCTTGAGGTCTCGAGGGGGACTCCAGCCAACTGCCAACTGACGGACCGACGACCTCTCCCTACGACGCCTCGGCGCCCAGCACTTTCCACATCGCATCGGTATAGCGGCGGATCGTGCGGACTTCTTCCCGCAGCCGCCGCCTCCCTTCCTTCGTCAGCCGGTAGTATTTGGCCTTCCGATTGTTCTCCGACAGCCCCCACTCCGACTCGACCCAGCCGCGGCGCTCCAAACGATGCAGCGCCTGGTAGAGGGCGGCATCCTCAACGTCCAGCTCGCCGTCGGTGCGACCCCGGATCCAACGCGTCACGCCGTACCCGTGCATCGGTCCCCAGGAGAGGGTCTTGAGCACCATGGCGTCGAGCGTCCCCTTCATCAGGTCCATAGGTTATTACCCCTTAGGTTCTTTCACTTAGACACTTTGGGGTGCACTATGGTTGCACTCGCCCTGACTGTCAAGCCGCGCCCCGTCCCGAATACCAGCCTGCCCCCAGCCAGCCGCCGGTCGAGGCCGCGGCGGGCTCGGATGCCTGTACGCCTGCGGGATGCATGATCCCGGAAGCGGACATGGTTCCGGCCAGCTAGCCCTGCCTGCCGTGATTTCGGGCTCAAGCGTCAGCACCCGTGAGTGACCCGACGCTGGTACGTGCCTTGCCAGCCAAGCCTAGAGTCGGTATGAGCGAAACGAATTGAGGATGGGCGATCGATGTCGAGATACCTCAGCCGTACCTTGCGCGTGCTGCGAAGACGCCCGGCCTTCACACTGGCGGTGATCCTGACGCTGGCGCTGGGCATCGGCGCGAACACCGCGATATTCACGCTGGTCGACACGGTGCTGTTGCGTCCCCTGCCCTATCCGGAGCCCGACCGCCTGGTGCGGGTTCTCCGTACGCACCCGACGGCCGCGTACACTGCCTTCTCGTATCCCGATCTTCGGGACGTGCGAGCCGAGAGTTCGGCGTTCGGCGAGATTGCCGGTTTCTCGCCCGCCCGCTGGTTTTTGAGCGGGGTAGACAACCCGGCGGTCCTGCCGGTCGCCCGGGTGACCGAAGGTCTCTTCGCGGTCCTGGGCGTTCGGCCCCAGCTCGGCCGTCTGTTCAGCCCCGAGGACTTCGAGGCGGGGCGCAATCACGTCATGGTGCTGAGCCACGAAGCGTGGCAGAATCGCTTCGGCGGGGACCCGGATGTGGTTGGCCGGTCCCTCGAACTGCGGGAAGAGGCATTCACGGTGATCGGGGTCGTGCCGCCGGGTGCCACCCGCTACCCGGACCCGGAGATCGAGATCTGGGTGCCGGCGACGACGAGCGAGAACTCGCTGTACCGCGGCTCCCGCTGGCTCAACGCCATCGCCCGGATGAAGGCCGGGGTCACCCTCGACGAGGCCGCTTCGGAGGCCCGGGTCATCGCGGAACGGCTGGCGGTGGAGTATCCCGACGTGAACTCGGAGCGTACCATCACGCTGGAGCCGCTCCGCGAGCACATGGTGGCCGGCGTGCGAACCCTGTTTCTCGTCCTGCTGGCGGCCGTGGGTACGGTGCTGCTGATCGCTTGCGCCAACGTGGCGAACCTGCTGCTGGTTCAGGCGACGGACCGGACCCGGGAGGTGGCCATCCGGGTCGCGCTGGGTGCCGAGCGCCGGCGCGTCATCGGACAGCTGCTGGGCGAGAGCGTGATCCTGGCGCTGTTGGGCGGCATCGCCGGGGTGACGCTGGCCCTCTGGCTCGTGGATGCGTTCGTGAGCCTGAGCCCGGAAGCGATCCCGCGACAGACCGAGATCGAGCTCGACGGTCGGATCCTGGGGTTCGCGCTGTTGCTCTCGACCCTGACCGGCATCGCGGCGGGCATGATACCCGCCCTGCAGGCGTCGACGCCGAACCTGGCCGGCACTTTGAAAGAGGGCGACGATCGGGCTGGCGCGAGCCGCAAGAGTCGCAGGTTGCGAGGCGCGCTGGCGGCGGCGCAGATCGCTCTATCGGCCATACTGCTGATCGGCGCCGGACTCCTGATCGAGAGCTTCTGGCGCCTGAACAGTGTCGACCGCGGCTTCAGCTCGGAGTCGGTTGTCACCGCGAACGTGGTGGTGCCGTCGTCTCGCTATCCCGAGCAGGACGACGTCGTGCGGCTCTTTGACCGCCTGGTCCGCAACGTCGAGGAGCTTCCGGGCATTGCCGAGGCCGCGATCGCCAGCATGATGCCGCTCACCGGCCACAACTGGTGCAACGATTTCACTCTGGAGGGACGATCCGATACCGAGAGTGATTGCGCCGAGTTCCGCGCCGTGAGCCCCAACTATTTCCGGGCGATGGGGATACCCATCCACGCCGGTCGCGGGTTTGGAGACCGCGATGGCAGAGGTGCGCCGCAGGTGACGATCATCAATCGAACGATGGCGCGGCGCTTCTGGCCCGACGGCGATCCGCTGGGCCAGCGGCTGATCATGTTCGGCGAAGCTTGGGAGGTCGTCGGGATCGCCGGCGACGTTCGCCAGTTCGGTCCCCAGCGCGACGTGAAGCCCACCACCTACATGCCTTTCGCCCAACGACCGGTCACGTTCGCCAACGTGCTCGCCCGCACCTCGACCGACCCGGAAGCACTCGCGCCCGCCGTCCGCGAGGAGATCCGCGCCGTCGATCGCGAGCTGCCGATCTACCAGCTCACCACCCTCGAGAGCCTGGTCTCAAGTTCGGTGGCTGAACCTCGCTTCCGCATGGCCCTGCTCGCCGCGCTGGCCGCGCTGGCGTTGATCCTCGCCGCCATCGGCATCTACAGCGTCATCGCGTACGACATCCGCCAGCGAACCCGCGAGCTGGGTATCCGCATCGCGCTGGGGGCCGAGCGGACGGGCGTCGTTCGCCTCGTACTGAGCCAGGCAGCCGTGGTGATCGCCATCGGAATCGGTGCGGGCCTGATCGGGGCCCTGGCGACGACCCGCATCCTGTCGGGGTTTCTCTTCGGCACCGACCCGGTGGATCCGCTCATCTTCGGCGGTGTAGCCGTCTTCCTGACCGCCGTCGCCCTCCTGGCGACGGTGGTTCCGGCGCATCGGGCCACACGCGTCGACCCGGTAAAGGCGCTGCGCTACGAGTGAAGGTGTTCCCCGACGTCGGACCTCGGGGCGCCTCTCGATTGAATGTCGATGTGGATCACTCTGTCCGCAGTGCCCGCATCGGATCGATCCGTGTCGCACGGCGGGCCGGCAGGTAGGCCGCCAGCGCGGCGACGGCGACCAGGAGCAGTGGCACGGCGGCGAAGGTCACGGTGTCCCGAGTCGTTATGCCGTAGACGAGCGTCTCCAGGAATCGCGACAGGATGAAGGCGAAGCCCAGGCCGATCGCCACGCCGGCCAGGGCAAGGTTGAGGCCCTGCCGCACGACGGAAGAGGCGACCGTCGCGCGTCGCGCGCCGAGGGCGATCCGCACTCCGATCTCGCGCGTGCGCTGGGCAACGGAATAGGAGAGCACGCCGTAGACCCCGACCGTGCCGAGGATGAGGGCCAGGGCGGCGAAGGCGCCAAGTAGAACAGCCGCGAATCGACGCCGCGACTCGCCGGCGGCGTAGCGCTCGCGCACCGTCTCGATTCGGCCGACGGCCAAAGCCGGATCGAGCGAACGGATCGCGCCCCGCAGCTCGTCAGCCAGCCCCCGCGGCTCGCCCCGCGTCCTCACCACCACGCTCATCCAATCGAGCCAATCCCAGCGCTTCTGGGCGTACGACATGTAGAGGGCCGGCGTGCCGGGTTCGTCGGCCGAATAGACCCGCACATCACCGACCACGCCGACGATCGTCCACCATTCCGGCAGGTTCTCGCGCTGGAAGCTGATCCGCTGACCGACCGGGTCCGAGTTCGGCCAGTGGCGTCGGGCCAGCGACTCGTTGATCACCAGGACCGGCGGCGCGTCGGCGTCGTCCCGCTCGTCCAGGACGCGCCCGCTGAGCAACGGGACCCGCAGGGTCTGGAAATAGCCCGGGGTGACGACACGAAGAGGAACCGGATCCTCGCGTCCGCTGGGGCCCGGCGCCGGTCGGCCCTCGATCGCGAAGCTGAACGTCATCGGCAATCCGCCGCCCGGCGGGTCCGAGGTGCCCGCCGCGCTCACGGCACCGGGCAGCCCGTTCGCCCGTTCGGTGAGGGTCTCGAAGAAGGCGATATGCTGCGGCGTCGACCCGTAGCGGGCCGACGGGAGATTGACGGTGGTCAACAGAAGACGTGCCGGATCGAAGCCGTAGTCGACCCGCTGAAGCTGCTGGAAGCTGCGCAGCAGCAGGCCGGCTCCGATGAGCAGCACGGCTGACAGGGCGACCTCGGCGACCAGCAGGCCGGAGCGCAGTCGCGCATGACGGCCGCCGCCCCCGCGTTCTCCGGCACCCCGCAGCGTCGTCTGCGGATTCGTGCTCGTCACGCGCAGAGCCGGGACCAACCCGAACAGAAGTGTCGCCAGCGACGTGACACCCAGGGCGAAGCCGAACACGACGAGATCGACCCGGGTGTCGTCGAGCAGCGGGATGTCGCTGGGAGCCAACGCCACGAACAGGTCGAGACCCCCGACCGTCAGGGCGAAGCCCAGGGCGCCGCCCAACAGCGCCACCAGGCCGGCCTCGGTCAGGAATTGGCGAATCAGCCGCGCTCGGCCGGCGCCCAATGCGCCGCGGATCGCGACCTCGCGCTCCCGGGCCATCGCGCGGGCCAGCAACAGGTTCGCCAGATTGGCGCAGGCGATGAGCAGTACGATCACGACGACCCCGAGCAGCAGGTACAGCAGCGGCCGCACACCCCTGACGAGGTCCGCTCGGAAAGGCTGAACGTTTACATCCCAGCCTTCCATGTACTGCGGATAGTCCTGCGCCAGGCGCGCCGCGAATGCGGTCATCTCCGACCGCGCCTCTTCGATATCGACACCGGGGGCCAGGCGCCCGATGACGTTCAGGTTGTGCGAGCGTCGGTTACCCCGCGCCGCCTCGTCGAGCGCCCAGGGCACCCACACGTCGACCGTGGCGCTCGGAAACTCGAACCCCGGCGGCATGACCCCGACGATGGTGCGGGCTGCGTCGTTCACGGTCAGGGTCGAACCGACCGCGCCCGGGTCACCCCCGAACCGCCGCCGCCAGATTCGATGACTCAACACCACGACGTCGTCGCTGCCCGGTACGCCCTCACCCGTCGTGAACGTTCGCCCGACCAGGGCCGAGACTCCCAGTACCCGGAACACGTCCGGCGTGACGACGGAAGCCGAGACCCTGACCGGCTCGCCCTCCGGGCCCGCCAGGCCAACGGATACCGGTGCGCTGTAGGCGCCCAGAGCGTCGAACGAGCGGGCCCCGTCGCGCCAATCCATGAAGTTGCCGCGCGAGACCACGTTATGGTCGTCTCCCCGGGGACTCACCTCCCAGACCCGGACCAGTCGATCGGCCTCGGGATAGGGGAGCGGCCGCAGCAGGACGGCGTTGACCACGCTGAAGATCGCCGTGTTGGCGCCGATCCCCAGGGCCAGGGTGAGAACCGCGACCGCGGCGAACCCGGGTCGCGATGCCAGCTTTCGCCACCCGTAGCGAACGTCCTGGAGAAACTCCAAGAACCAGTCGGCCACACGCGCCCGCCGCTCCGTCCTTCGCGCCTCGCGGGCCAGCGCACGCCTCGCGCCCTCTACATCGCCGAACTCCGCCACCGCCCTGCGCTCCGCCTCGTCCCGGTCGAGCCCCTCTGCCATCAGCTCGTCGATCCGCGCCTCGATGTGGAAACGGACCTCGGCATCCACCTCGTCGGCGACCTGGTCATCCAGATTCCGCCGCATCCGAAAAGCCCGTCTCACTCCATCCGGTAGTCGACCCATATCAGAGATTCCAGTCCTACCTGCGCATCATGAATTCACGTCTCCTTCTCGCTCCTCGCTCCCTACCCCTCACTCCTCACCATCTCATTCCGTCCGCAACGCCTGCATCGGATCGATCCGCGTCGCCCTGCGCGCCGGCAGGTACGCCGCCAGAACGGCGACGGTCACCAGGAGCGTGGGCACCCCGACGAAGGTCGCGGTATCGGTGGTCGTGATGCCATACACCAGGCTCTCGAGGAACCGTGACAGCAGGAAGGCGATGGCGAGCCCGATCGTCAGGCCGGCGACGGCGAGGACGAGACCCTGACGCACGACGGAACCGGCCACCGCCGACCGCTGTGCGCCGAGGGCGATCCGCACGCCGATCTCCCGGGTCCGTCGGGCCACCGTATAAGAGAGCACGCCGTAGATCCCGATGACGCCGAGAACCAGAGCGAGGGCGGCGAAACCGCCGGCCAGGGTGGCGGCGAACCGGCGCTGCGCGTTGCTCTCGGCGTACACTTCCTCCATCGTGGTCAGCCGCTCGACCGGTATCCGGTCGTCGATCTCCCACAGCGCGGCCCGGAACGCCGGGGCCAGCGCCAGCGGATCGTCTTCGGTTCGGGCCACCACGGTCAGCCACGACATCCAGTCCCATGGCTTCTGCGCCTGGGCGATGTAGAGCGCGGACACCGGCGGCCGATCGGCCCCGAAGTGCCGGGTGTCGCCGACGACGCCGACGATCTCCCACCAGGTTGGACCCTCGGGACCCTGGAAGCTCACGCGCCGGCCGATGGGATCCTGGTCCGACCAGTGTCGACGCGCCAGCGATGCGTTGATCACGATCACGGGAGGCGAACCGGGCCGATCCCGCTCGTCGATGGCCCGACCGCGCACCAGCGGGATCCCCATCGTTCGGAAAAAGCCGGGTGTGACCGCTCGAAGCGGCACCGGGTCCTCGCGCCCGTCGGGGTCCCCGCTCGGCCGCCCTTCGATGGCGAAGCTGAACGTGTTGTTGTAGCCGATCACCGGCGGCTCGGCGGTCCCCGCCGCCGAGATCACGCCGGGCAGCGCCTCGGCCCGCTCGATCAGGCGACGGTAGAATTCCACCTGCTCGGCGGTTTCGCCGTAACGCGAGCGTGGCACGTCGAGCATCACCGTCAGCACGTTCTCGCTGTTGAACCCCAGGTCGGTGTTCTGCAACCGCACGAAGCTCCGCAGCAGCAGGCCGGCACCCACCAGCAGCACCGTCGTCAGCGCCACCTCGGCGACGAGCAGCCCCGAGCGGAGCCTGGCATGGCGAACGTCGCCCGCGCGCTCGTGAGACGAGCGCAGCGAGGCGCCCAGGTTCGTCGCGGTGATCCGCAGCGCCGGAATCAGACCGAAGAACAGTACCGCCAGCAGCGTCGCGCCGGCCGCAAATCCCAGAACCGCTGGATCGATCCGCGTGTCGTTGAGCAGCGGGATATCGGCAGGGGCCAGCGCCACCAGCGAGTCGAGCCCGACGGCGATGATCACGACGCCCAGACCACCGCCCAGGGTCGCGACCAGCAGGCTCTCCGCCAGGAACTGTCGGATCAACCGCCCGCGACCGGCGCCCAGCGCACCGCGGACCGCCACTTCGCGCTCCCTGGCCATCGCCCGGGCCAGCAGCAAGTTCGCCAGATTCACGCAGGCGATGAGCAACACCACCACCACGACGGAAAAGAGCAGCACCAGCAGCGGCCGCACGTTCCCCACCAGATCCGACCGGAAGGGGAGCACGTTGACGCCCCATCCCTGCATGAACTGGGGATGTTCCTCCGCCAGCTGCGCCGCGATGCCATCCATTTCCGCCTGCGCCCGTTCTATCGACACACCCTCGGCCAACCGGCCGATCACCCGCCACTGGTGGGAGCGTCGCACCTCCCGGTCGCTCTCATCGAATTGCCGGGGTAGCCAGAAGTCGATGTTCGGCCTCGGGAAATCGAATTCGGGCGACATGACGCCGACCACCGTGTACGGCGTGTCGTCCAAAGACAGCCGGCGGTCGATCACACCGGGGTCGGCGCCGAAATGCCGTTCCCACAGCCCGTGGCTCAGTATCACCACTTGCCCACGCTCGCCCTCCTCCGGTGTGAACGTGCGACCCAGTAGCGGTGCGACCCCGAGCATGCGGAACACGCTGGGCGTCATCGTCGTGCCCACCGTCTGCACCGGCTCGCCATCATCCCCCATCAAACCCACGCCGAACGTCCAGCCGTACGCGCCCAGCGCCTCGAACGAATTCGCCCGCTCGCGCCAGTCCAAGTAGTTGCCGCTCGATACCACGTTGTGGTCGTCCCCGTCGGGCGCCGTCTCCCACACCTGGACCAAGCGGTCGGCCTCGGCGTAGGGCAGCGGCCTCAGCAACACGGCGTTGACCACGCTGAAGATCGCCGTGTTCGCACCGATCCCCAGCGCCAACGTCAGGATCGCCACGGCCGCGAAGCCCGGCCGCGACCAAAGCTTGCGCCAGCCGAAGCGGACGTCCTGCACCAGGTCGGTCAACCAATCGACCAGCCGCGCACGCCGTTCGGTTCGGGCCGACTCGTGGACCAGCGCCCGGCGGGCCCGCTCCACGTCGCCGAACTCCGCCAACGCCCGACGCTCCGCCTCGCGCCGCTCCAGGCCCTCCCCGACCAGCTCCTCGATCCGGGACTCCAGGTGGAAGCGCAGCTCCGCGTCCACCTCGTCCGCCACCTGTGACCGCAGGCGGCGTCGCATTCGAAAGGCGCGACGAACACCCTCTGGTAGTCTTCCCATGCGATCCGCTCCTCGATCGAAAGCAGTCGGTCAGTCGAACAGCATGTCAGTGGGCCAGCAGATCAGTGGGTCGGCGCGTCGGTGGTTCAGTGCGTCGCTCAATCGAAGATGTTTGACCCGGGGGCTTCCAACCGACTGACCCACCGACCAACTGACCCACTGACCCACCGATACGTCCCCTCAGCTTCTTTCACTTAGACACTATGGGGAAGACGATGGTTGGAACCGCCGCGACTGTCAAGTCGCATCACCGGCCCGCCCCATCCCGCGACCCGGTACTACTCCTGCCGCAGCGCCCGCAACGGGTCGACGAGCGCGGCGCGCCGCGCGGGCAGCCACGCGGCGAAGAGCGTCACAACGGCGAGGAGCAGGGCGACTCCGACGAAGACCATCGGGTCCAGCGGTGAAGTGCGGAACAGGAGGCCCTGCATCAGTCGGGTGAGCCCGAGCGCCGCACCGCCGCCCAGGCCGACGCCGAGCGCCGCCACCACGGCGGCCCGCACCAGCACCGCGCGCTGGACGTCGGTCGCCCTGGCGCCTATGGCCATGCGGATACCCAACTCTTTGGTTCGGCTACGGACGGAGTAGTTGGTGACGGCGTAGATGCCGACCGAAGCGAGCGTGACCGCGAGCGCGGCGAAGGCGCTGAGCAGCAGCATGAAGAAGCGTCGCTCGGCGAGCGAGGCGGAGACGATGCGATCCATGCTGGCGATGTCGTAGACGACGACCTGGGGGTCGACCGAGCGTACGGCGGCGCGGAAGGGGGCGGCGAGCCGTGCGGGATCGCCGGTCGTCCTGAGGACCACGCTGAGCGATCCGACGGCGAACTGTCGATAGGGCATGTAAGCGATGGCGCGGTCGCGGTCATCGAGACCCTGCAGCTTGACGTCGCCGACCACGCCGACCACTTCGCGCCACGGTTCGGGATCCTCGAAGCGGAGTCCAAACCGAATGCGTCGGCCGATGGGATCCTGATCCGGCCAGATCTCGCGCGCCATCGATTCACTGATGACGATCACGCGGCGCCCGTTCGCATCATCGGACGCGAGTATCCGGCGTCCCGAGATGAGGGGGATTCCCATCGCCTCGAAGTAGCCGTCGGTGACCGCGCGCATCGACGCGGCCGGCTGGTCGCTGGGCAGCACATCGGGGCGCCCCTCGACCTCGATGCCGGAAACCACATCGCCCTCGGTGATGGGCAAGAGCCAGACGCCCGCCGCCGAGGTGACATCGGAGCGTGACTCGAGCCGGGCGAACAGCTCGTCGTAGAATGCGATGCGCGGAGGCCCCTGTGCATAGCGCTCGCCGATGAATTGGGTCTCCGCCGTCAACAGGCCGTCAGCGTCGAATCCGGGATCCACGCGCAGCAGAGTTATGAAGCTCTTGAGCAGCAGTCCCGCACCGACCAGCAGTGTCAGCGCCAGCGAGATCTCCGCCACGACCAGCGCGTCCCGCAGCCGCCCCCTGCCGTGCCGCCAGGTGGCCGACCGGTCTCTGGTCAGCGCGCCACCCGCATCGGTCCGGCCGGCGTGAAGGGCGGGAACCAGACCGAAGACGATCCCCGTCAGCATCGCCAGCGCGGCCATGGCCGCGATGACCGGACCGTCCAGCCCGACGGCATCGAGCCGCGGCAGCCCGGGCGGCGACAGGGCGATCAGCGCGTCGACGACGAGAAACGCGACGTACACGCCGACAGCGCCACCGATCGCCGCCAGCGTCACGCTCTCGGTGAGGAGCTGGCGCACGATCCGCGCTCTGGATGCGCCGATCGCGGCACGCAGCGCCAGCTCGCGTTCGCGCGATATGGCCCGGGCCAGCAACAGGTTGGCCACGTTCACGCAAGCGATCAGCAGCACGAGCCCTACGCCGACCAACATCACCAGGAGAGCCGGCCGCACGTCTCCGACGAGCTCCTCCCGAATGGGAACGGCGGCGATCCGCACGTTCTTGTTGTCGTCCGGATACTCCGCCGCGAGCCGCTCGCCGACCACATCGAGCTGAGCCCGCACCTCGTCGCGAGTTGCCCCGGGCGCCAGGCGCCCGACCACGCGCGCGAACCAGCAGCCGCGTCCACACCCTGCGGCTTCGCCCAGCGGCCGCCAGAACTCGGCTTCGCGATAATGTGGCGTGTGAAAGCCGCGGGGCATCACGCCGATCACCTCGTGTTCGACGCCGCTCAGCCGCACCGTGCGGCCGATAAGATTCGGATCGCCGCCGAACGTACGCGCGAACAACCCGTGGCTCAGAATCACCACCCGGCCGGCGCCCTCCACCGCGTCGTCCTCGACGAAGTCACGGCCGAGCCGCGGCGACACGCCCAGGAGCCGGAACGTGTTCGTCGTCACTCGCGCTCCGGACAGGCGCTGCGCCACCTCATCGGTCATGAGCGTCCCGGTAGCCCGCCCGAACGCGGCCATGTCCCCGAACGCCGCCGCCTGCTCTTTCCAGTCCCGGAAGTTCTCCAGCGACGTCGACCCCAGATCGCCATCTTCGATGTCCCGATGCCAGAGCGCCATCAGCCGGTCCGACGCCTCATAGGGGAGCGGCCTCAACAGGACGCCGTTGACCACGCTGAAGATGGCGCTGTTGGCCCCGATCCCCAGCGCCAGCGTCAGCACCGCGCCGGCGGTGAAGCCGGGGCGGTTGATCAGCTGTCGGATCGCGAAGCGCACGTCCTGTGTCAGGGTCCCGAGCATGCTCACCTCGTTCGTTTATCCGGTTGGCGCATCCGAGGGCCAGGGACCGTTCGGTTCCCGGCCGCCACCGACGGGGATGCGCTCAGAAGGTGCAGAGCGCGTGCCAACTTCGGATGGCTCGAAGCCCGGTTACGACGGGGGGCTGGCAGGCTGCCGCGCTGCGGCGTCGTCCGCATCCGGGACGCCGCGTTCGCACGCGGACAGTCATGGAGACCGGATGGCCGCCGACCGGCTCTTCCGGCTAGAACCGCGACGCCACCAGATAGCCGGCGGTCGCCACGATGGCCGTCAGGACGAACCCCCAGACCATGTCGACTGCGGCGACCAGGGTAGGAAAGCCCCGCAGCGTCGCCAGGTTCGTGAGGTCGTACGTCGCGTACGCCACGAGGCCGAAGAAGCCGCCCAACAGCGTAGCCCTGAGCAACGACCCGCGCTCAACCGCCGGCAGCACCGCCAAGACTACGACCGCGGCGACGAACAGCAGGTAGAACATGATCGCCGCGCCCCAACGCACGTCGGGCCTGAGTAGATGACCGAGTTGCTCTCGATAAAAGCCGCGAGCGATGAATCCCAGCCACGCGAAATCCAAAACCAGGAAGACCATCAACGAGGCGAGATAGGTCAGAGCGAGTTGGGTGGCCCTCATAATTGTCCTGTCCTTTGTAGGACCTTCATGTCGAGGAGCGGATCCGCCCGGGGCACTCCAGGGTGCTGGAACGGAAAGCCGGAAGATAGAGATCGGCAGCCGAACCGGACAGCGGCGTAAGATCCCGTGCGGGCGGCGGTTTGCAGGGACGAGCGAGCCAGGGATTGAATCGAACCGCGGCCTGCTTCATGTTAATAGCGTCCCAATCCCGACAAAACAGCACTTCGAGGAACCTCGAAAAAGGAGTGATCTCATGAGATCGCGCGTTTCCACTGTAGCCGTGCTGGCCCTGCCGCTGTTCCTGGCGTTGGCCTGCGGCGAGCAGGCCGAGCAGGCCGAGGAGGGCGAAGGCGAGGGCATGGAGGCCGCGGCCGGTTCGATGGCCGAGACCCCCACGATGTCGCTCTCTACCATGAACAACTCGGGCGTCATGGCGAGCGCCAACCTGTCTCACACGGATCAGTCGCTCAGCGTAACCCTGGAGCTCGAGGGACTCGAGCCCGGCGCCACGTACCCGGCACACATCCATCGCGGGAACTGCGAAGACCAGGGCCCGGTGGCCGCACCCCTCGGTGAGGTGACCGCCGCGGAAGACGGAACGGGCACCATCGAGGCATCGGTCCCGATGAGCGACCTGAGCGCGCCGGCGGAAGGCGAGATGGCCCCCAAGGGCTTCTACGTCCAGGTGCATCTGCCCGATGGCACACCGGCCGCCTGCGGTGAGATCCGCGGGCCCGCCGGCATGAAGATGTAAGCGGAACGAACGATCCGCACGACAGAAGGCCCCGGTGGATGTCCCCCGGGGCCTTTCCTGTTCCCATGACCGCGCCGCTCCTCGGCTACGAGTCGGCCGCGGGATGCACGATGCGAAAGCGCACCACCGACGCGACGTCGAGCTCGTCCCGGGTCACCGCCCACACGTGATCGCCACGAATGATCGGTTCCGGCTCGACCCGGAACGATTCGGGCACGCTGACGTGGCCGAGAAACCTGCCGTCGGGAGCGAACACATCGAAGGCCGGCGGCTCCCAGTAACGGATGGGCACGCGGCGCGTCCGCTCCTCCTCTTCTCTGGCCTCGGCCTCGGTCATCGTCGGCACGCCTTCCTGCGAGACCAGCACCCAGACGTTCCCTTCCCAGCTCGCGAACAGATCACGGAACGGTGGCTTCGTGTCCGGAACCTCGGGGCCGTTCCAACGCCAGCCGCCGTACTGGCGCTGTAACCCCTGGGTGATACGACGCACACGCTCCTCCGCCTCCTCGGGCTTCACCGGCACCGGTGTGGCCTCGCGCTCGATCCGCAGCACGGCCGCGTCGTGACGATAGAGATCGATCCGGTAGTCGGTACTCAGGCCACCGACCATGTAGCCGAACGGGCTGAAGGTCCAGACCGTCTCGGCCGTGAAGGGCACGTCGCGCCGGCTGGCACTGTTTTCTTTGCTCGCTGTGACCACGGCGGGCTCATGGTCCCAGGTCGGCGCGGGCAACGTGTCCTCGATGGCACCGTCGGGCGAGTAGCGAACGAGCCCGAACGTCCACTCCCACGGCATCAGCCCGCGTTCCAGCAGCGCGGTGACATAACTTTGGCCCGTCGTGTCCACGTAGAAGCGACGGTCGGTGTTGAAGCCGCGCGAGAGGGGCCACTCGGTCAGGTAGACGCCATCGGGCCCATAGACGGTGATGCGGCCGGTGGGCGGGTCGCGTACCAAGACCCGGCCGTCGGGGAGCACCGCCAGTCCGTCGGGGCTCTCGTACTCGCCCGGGCCGCCGCCGCCGCGCCCCAGGTCGCGAAGGTAAGTGCCGTCGGGCCCGTAGGCCCGCACGACCGGCACCTGGACGTCGAGGACGTAGATCACGCCCTCGGGTCCCACCGCGATCGACCGGGGATGGCCGATCACGTACTCGTCGGCTCCGTCCAGCGTCCCGATGGAGACCTCGGCGACCAGCGTCGCCGTATCGCCCCAGACGCTGCCCGCCAGGGTTCTGACGATGGCCGTGTCGCCCACGGTATCGACGTCCGCCCGCCATGCATCGCCGGCTCCCGCTCCGCCGGATTCCGAACCGCAGGCGGCGCAGGCGATGGCGGCTACGACGGCGGCCATCCGATAGGGTAAGAAACGCCAAGACACGATCCGATCGACTCCCATCCGCGGGTTTCAGGCGCCCCCGGAGAACGGCTCCGCCAGCCTTACCTCAATAGACGGCGCGCTCCCACCCAACGTTGGAACCACCAGCGGTCGTATACCGTGTCATCGGCGCTCAGCGAGCTGACCCGAACGCCGCCGGAAGCCGTCGCATGAATGAAACGGGAGTTGCCGATGTAGAGGCCGACGTGAGTGACGGCCGTGCCGCCGTCAGCAAAGAGCAGTACGTCACCCGGCACGAGGGCGTCGATGCTACGGGGCACCGGCCGCCCGGCCCGGGCCTGGTCGCGACTCACCCGCGGCACGTCCACACCGTGGGCGCGGTAGGCGTACCAGATGAGCCCCGAGCAGTCGAACCCTTCGTCGGTGCTCGTTCCGCCCCAGCGGTACGGCTCGCCCATGACCTCGATCGCGGTGTCGACGATGTCGTAAGCCAGCGCGGCGCTCGTCGCGTCCAGCGGCTCGGCGGGCCCCTCCGAGATCGGGAGCGGGTCCGCCATCTCCACCGGCCGCGTCCGGCGCGGTGCACCCGTGCGCGCCGGCGCGCCGGCACCGCCGCCCCAGCGGAAGGTGAGGCGGCCGCTCAACGCCCAACCGCGGCGATCATCCTCGCGCAGGTTCCAGAACCCGCGGAAGCCGTCGTCCTCGACGTAGCGACTCACCTCGACGGCGATACCGAACCACGAGAACGGGTTGAACTCGACTCCGGCACCGACGTCCCACACCGCGGCCACGTCGGGAGAGCCCTCGGCGCGTACGGCCAGCGCCACGCCGGCGCCGGCGTACGGCGTGATCTTCCCCGAGCCGCGAACGCCGATCCCGGGACCGACGCCGACCAGTGAGTTGTGCGAGGGTCCGGAACCGATCAGACCAACGCCGGTCAGGCTGAAGTCGAGGGGCCCGGTCACGTGTCGCCGATATGTCGCCGAAAAGAGGGTGAGGTTGGGCCCGGAGACGGCCCAGGTGCCGACCTGCAGATCCACGGCGCGCTGCCCGGATGTCGTCCCGGGAAGAACGGCAGCCGGCACCACGCAGCAGATCAGCGCTATGAAGATTCTTCGCGCGCCCTCTCTTCCCACCACGTCCACTCCCCTTCTCGAAGATCCTCTCCGTACCGACCGCACTCGCACCTATAAGATGTCGCATCCGTCGTCCGGGGCAAACTTCGCCGCTCCCCGGCTCCGAGCATGATCCTCCGGCTCCCGGCGATCAGCCACCCGCCTGTCGCTCCAGGCGCGCCACGTCCTGCCTCGGCGCCTCCCAGTCCGGCAACAGCTCCGCTGCCGTCCGGTATTGCTCCAGCGCTTCGGCCACCCGACCCTGTTTCTCGTAGACAAGACCCAGGCGCCAGTGAGCGCCCGCCGGGCTCGGCGACCGGGGCCGCCACTCCGCCGCCAGGTAATCGATAAGCAGACGCTCCGCCTCCTCGAGGTTGCGCCCCTGCAACGCCCACAGTCGTGCCCGATAGTACTTGGCGCGAGGGTCCTCAGGGTTGGCCTCGTAGAGGCGTGTCACGAGTCGCTCCGCCAGCACGTCGGCCTCGGCGCTGGCCGCCGTCGACGTCGCCACCCACATCGCGAAGCCCTGCGAATCCGCCGCGGTGGCCGCCAGCGGCAAAGCCTGGTCGAAGAACTCGACCCGCTCCTCGTCGTCCAGGTCGTCGGCCGCCAGCAGATAGCGCGCGTTCAGGCCGAGGATGGGATCGAGCCGGCTCAGCTCTTCCGCCTGGCGTTTCGCTTCACGCTCGCTGCCGCCAGCGATCCCGGGCGCCTGCACCAGGAAGTAGAACAGCTGCAGGCGGGCTGCCAGATGACCGGGATCGAGAGCGATGGCCCGTTCCACCGCGGCTTTGCCCGCCCGCGCCGGGCCCAGCGCGCCGAGGCCGCCCTTCGCACCAGCCAATTCCATCAACGCCTCGCCCAAGATGAAATGATACTCGGCGACATCGTCGTCGATGTCGACGCAGCGCTTCGCCGCATCGACGGCCGCTTCCAGATCGGTCGCGGCCCGCTGCAGGGCGACGGCCTGCGCACAGTGCGCGTCCGCGCTCTTCGGCCGAGCCGCCACGGCGGCCCCAGCGAAAGCGAGCGCGGCGTCGATCTCTTCGGCCCCGACCAGGGCCCGTACGGAATCGATGGCGGTCGTCTGGGCCGCGCCACTGGATACGTGAAGGAGAGAGAGGAAGACGCCGAGCGCCGCACGCCAGAGGAACTTGTCGAACATCCGTACCTCCCGTGATTGAATCGCGTGCAGGTCGTGAGGGGGATTACCCGGTAACTACGCGAAGGTCACCCTGTCGGTTTCACGACCCGGATCCTGACCGGATCTGAGACCCGCGGCGGCCGTCCGGATTCGCCGCCCGCGGTCCCGAAAGCGTACACCCGGGCGCGGCGGCGACGGGGGGCCGATCGTGCAAATTGATTAAGCGCAACAGGTTACGGTCATCGGATTTCCGGCATCGGGCTTGCATTGGGGCGGATCGATGCTCGTACATCTGCGACCCCGCGGCCCGGAGCTCCCGGCGTGGGTCGCGCATCATGGAGGTGGATCGGAATGAACGACCTGCGCTACGCGCTCCGCAGCTTGAGGAAGAACCCGGGCTTCGCCGTGGTCGCGGTGATCACGCTCGCCCTCGGCATCGCCGCCAACACGGTGATCTTCAGCGCCGTCCACACCGTTCTGCTCCGGCCCCTGCCTTACGATCGGCCGGAACAGCTGCGGCTGGTGCAGCCGGTGCTGCAGCCGACCGACGCGCCGCCGGACACGCTAGGCTGGTGGTCGTATCCGATGTACGAGCTGTTCCAGGAAACCGATCACGGGTTCTCGGAGCTGGCGGCATACACGCCGCGCCCCAGGGCGTACAACCTGTCGGGAGTCGACGCGCCGACGCGAGTGCGGGTCGAGATGGTCTCGGCCAGCTACTTCCCGCTGCTTGGGGTCGAGGCGGCCGTGGGTCGGACGTTCCTGCCCGAGGAGAACGTGACCCCCGGCCAGGCGCCGGTGGCGCTGGTCTCCCACGAACTGTGGCAACGCCAGTACGGCGCCGACTCGTCCCTGGTCGATCGAACGATCTCGCTCAACTCGATCCCGTTCACGGTGGTTGGAGTTCTGCCGCCGGGCTTCGCGGGGCTGTCCGAGCAGGCGCAGGTGTGGGTCCCGATGATGATGGCGCCGCCGCTCACCTTCGCGAACCGGCTGCGGGGTGCGACATCGTTCTGGCATTTCGTGGTGGGCCGGACGAGCGTCGGTAGGACCGAGGCGGCCCAGGAGTCACGCCTGCAAGCGGCGGCCCGCGCGGTCGACGAGCAGCTCCCACTGCAGGACGCGTTCGGCGACGTGCGGCTGGCCTTCGCCTCCCGGTCGCTGGCCGAGGCCCGCATCGATCCGTCCGTGCGCGCGGCACTCACCGTCCTCATGGGAGCGGTGGCGTTCGTTCTCCTAATAGTCTGCGTCAACGTGGCGAACCTGCTGCTGACACAGACCGCGAAGCGCAGACGCGAGCTGGGCGTGAAGCTGGCCATCGGGGCGCGTCGCGTCCAGATCATCCGTCAGCTGTTCATCGAGAGCACGACACTCGCCCTTCTCGGCGGCGCCGCCGCCGTGCTCGTCGCCCTCTGGGGTCTCGACCTGCTTCGCTCCCTCGCACCGACGGCGGCCTGGCAAGCCGTCGAGTTCTCCGAGCTGTCGCTCAACGCGCCGGTACTCGTGTTCAACTTCGCCGTGGCGGCGCTGGTGGGCGTGGTGATCGGGGTGCTCCCGGCGCTCAGGACACCGGAACGGGAGCTGGACGCCGTGCTGAAGGAAAGCAGCCGCAGCCTTGCCAGCCGGGTGGGCGCGCGCGGGGTTCTCGTTTCGGTTCAGGTCGGCCTGGCGCTGGTCCTGCTGGCCGGCGCCGGTCTGATGCTCGAGAGCCTCGCACGGCTCCGTTCGACCCCACTCGGGTTCGAGACGGAGGGGCTCCTGACGGTGAACGTCGAGCTGGCGCGACAGGCGTATCCAGAGGACGAAGCGATCCGCTTCCTGGACCAGGCGGCGCGGCGGCTGAGCGACTTGCCCGGCGTGGAGCGCGCCACGGTGGGCAACTGCCTTCCGTTGGCGGGCCACTGCGATCGGGTACGCATGGAGATACAGGGCGAGGCCCGGGGTCCGGACGAGCCGGGCCACGAGGTCTGGACCAACATGATCGACGGGGAGTATTTCCGGACCCTGGGGATCCCCTTGCAGGCGGGCCGCACCTTCCAGCCGACCGACCGGATCGAGGCGCCCCGGGTGGCGATCATCAACGAGGCGGCGGCGCGAGCCTACTGGCCTGACGAGAACCCGATCGGCGCTCGCATCCAGCTGTCGGTGGGCTGGGACGATTGGGCCGAGGTCGTAGGCGTGGTCGGCGACACGCGGATCTCGTCCGTGGCCGCGGAGAGCCGGCCGGGTGTCTACCTGCCGTACGCCCAATGGTTCTATCGCTCCAATTACCTGGTGGTCTCTACCGCCGGCGACCCGCTGGCTTACGTCGACGCGGTGCGTCAGGTCGTGCGCGATCTCGACCCCAACCTTCCCATCTGGGACGTGCAGACGATGCGGGAGCGGGTCGCCGGCGCCATCGCGCCCACCCGCTTCAGCACCACCCTCCTCGCCCTCGCCGCCGGTCTGGCCACCCTGCTGGCCGCCGTCGGCGTGTTCGGCGTGATGGCTTTCAACGTGGCGGGCCGCACCCGCGAGTTCGGTATGCGTATGGCGCTCGGCGCCACGGCGCCGGATGTCGTGCGGCTGGTCGTGCGCCAGGGGATGCGCTTCACCCTGGCAGGGTTGGCCGGCGGCCTCGTCACCGCGCTGATTCTGACCCGCTTCCTGACAACCCAGCTTTATCAGGTGAGACCCACCGACCCGCTCACGCTGGGCACCGTATCGGTGGTCCTCGGACTGGTCGCCCTGACCGCCGCCTACCTGCCGGCGCGACGCGCCGCGACGATCGACCCGGTGGAAGCGTTACGGGAGGAATAACGGCGCCGGGGCCGCCGGGATGCGGCGGCCACCCGGGGTGAAGTGTATTCCGTGCTACATTACACTCCCGCCACACCCGGGGTCGGTCATCGTCCAGGACCCATCGCGGTGCCCCAACCCGGCGACCGACCCGCCCGAAGTCGCCGATTCCAGCCTGATCCGGGAGCCTTGACGGGCCTCTTTCCACGGGTTCATGTTGCGTGGGCTCATCTCCATCAAAAACGCAGACTCGAGAAGGGAGCGGTCAGGATGAAATCGCGGACTTGCATGGCGCTGCTGTCGATCCCGCTGGTGCTGGCCCTCGGCTGCCAGCGCGCGGAGGAGGGGGGCGAGCAAATGGAGGCGGAGTCTTCGATGATGGAAACCTCCAGCCTCTCGCTCATGGCCCTGAACGAATCGGGTGTGACGGGGACCGCCGATCTGTCTCACACGGAGGAGACGATGACGGTCAACCTGGAGCTCTCCGGACTGACGCCGGGCGAGACCTACGCCGCGCACATCCATCGCGGCAGCTGTGAGACGCAGGGTCCCGTGGCGGCAAGTCTGGGCTCGGTCACCGCAGCGGAGGACGGTACGGGCACCATCGAGGCGTCGGTGTCGATGAGCGAGCTCGGAGCCATGGAAGGCCATGGTGAAGGCATGATGGAAGAAGGCCACGGCGAAGGTATGATGGAAGAAGGCCAGGGCGAAGGCATGATGGAAGAAGGCCAGGGCGAAGGCATGATGGAAGAAGGGATGGAACAGGGTATGAAAGAAGGCATGAGCGCCCAGCACATGGGGTTCTACATCCAGGCCCATCTGCCAGACGGCACACCGGCGGCCTGCGCCGACATCAAGGTGCCCGAGACTTCGTGATAAGCGATCCAGACGCAGCGGCTTAGAGCGGCCCCGGCGCCACGCCGGGGCCGCTTCGTTTACCCGCACCTCCGGCAGATCGAGTCATCGGTTGCCCTCGGACTCCGCCGCGATGCCCAACGCCGGCAGCCGTTCCCGGGTCAGTCGTTCCAGTCGATCGGTCAGCGTATCCAGCTCGGCCTCGAGGGTCTCGATTCGGCGATACGCATCCTCGCCGGGACGCTGATCGGCCGACGAGGTCATGCCGTACAGGTACTCCAACTGGTCGATGAGCATGGTCTCCGGGTAACGCACGTCGCGGTCGCTGACCAGCGCTCGGTGAAGTGTCTCGAGTTCCCTGGCGGCGGCGTCAAAGTCGCCGCCGGTGGGCGCCTCCTCCCCTTCTCCCTGCCCCGCCTCTTTCGCCCGCTCGCGCAGCGTCGCCTGCAGCTCCTCGACGCGTTGCGCCGTGCGGCGTGCCTCGCTCAGCACATCGCGGATGCGCAGGTTCAGTCGCTCCTGCGCCAGCAGATCGGCCGGGTCGACACCGTCGGCGGCGACCCGCGGGTCGATGAGGACGCGGACGGTCCGGGTCAGCGTCTGGCCGGCCACCTGGAGTCGCGCTTCGTATCTGCCGGGAGAGACGAGCGGCCCGCCCCAACCGCCCCGATCACCCGGCTGCCAGGGTCCGGGATGTCTCAGATCCCAAAGGAAGCGATGCATTCCAGCGGACGTCGGCAAGCTCTCGCGACGGCCGCCGCCACGCCAGGGCGACCCACCGCTCTCTTCCTCCGTCTCGCCGTCGGCGCTCGAGTAACGGCGAATCACTTCACCGCGGTCGTCAACGATCTCCAGCGTCATCACGCCTTCCACATCTTCCGCCAGATGGTAGTCGATGAACGCGCCCACCGGTCGGTACTCGGGGTCGGCCGGCGATCGGCGGAAGGCGAAGTACCGCATCCGGTACGCATCCGCAGGCTCGAAAAGATGGATCGCTGCCCTCGCGACCTCCGGGCTCAGCTGACGCAACGGCGACAGGTCGTCCATGATCCAAAAGCCGCGACCCATCGTCGACAGGGCCAGGTCGCCCCGATGCACTTTGATGTCGGTCACCGGCGTGACCGGCAGGTCGGCCTGCAGGCTCTGCCAGTGCGCGCCATCATCGAAGGAAACGTAGACGCCGTACTCGGTCCCCGCGTAGAGCAGCCCCTCGCGTTCCGGGTCCTCCCGGATCACCCGGGTGGGATGGTCGGCAGGAATACCGTTCTCCCCCGTCGTCAGCCGGGTCCAGCTCTCACCGTAGTCCGCTGTCCTATATAAGTACGGCGCCGGATCACCGAGCTGGTAGCGCAGCACGGCCAGATACGCTTTCCCC
>JAACAK010000002.1:115959-154498 GCA_011774835.1 Candidatus Kutchimonas denitrificans
CTTCGCCGGTGATGTCCCGGGTGATGGGCGTCCCCGAGAAGACCTGCGCGTGCGAGGGATTCGCCGTCAGGTCCGGCGAGATCGTCTCCCAGGTTCGACCCTCGTCGGCCGTGCGGTGGACGAACTGCGAGCCGTGATAGATCACGTTCGGGTCGTGGGGCGATATCTCGATCGGCGAGACCCGCTGGAACCTGTAGATGAGATTCGCCGGGTTGTGGCCGTACATGTACTGGCCGCCCACCCAGTACTGCTGCTCCTGCCCCGTTCGGTGGTTGTAGCGGCCGAAGCGGCCCTTGCAGTTGGAGTAGACGATGTCGCGGTCGGCGGGCTTCGGCACCGCCGGACCCGTCTCGCAGCCACCCACCGCGCGCCAGAACGCCTCGGGGCCCGCCGGCGCCCGGTACGGCGGCAGCGCGGGTACGGCGATGGTCGAGTTGTCCTGCTGGCCGGCGTAGAGTCGGTAGGGGAACGCGTCGTCCGCGTTCACCTGGTACAGCTCCGCGGTGGGCTGGTTGTGCTGGGTGGACCAGGTCTCACCGCCATCCAGGGTCACATTGGCGCCGCCGTCGTTCGACTGGATGAACAGGTCCGGGTCCCGCGGGTTGATCCACATGTCGTGGTTGTCACCATGGGGAGTGGACAACCGTTCGAACGATTCCCCGCCGTCCGTCGACTTCCAGAACCGGGTCGAGTTGACATAGACCACGTCGGCGTCGCTCGGGTCGGCATCGACATTGATATAGTAGAAGGGGCGGTCCAGCAGCGGGTCGTACTCGCTCACGAGCCGGAAGCTGGCGCCGCGATCGTCGGACCGATACAGGCCGCCGCCGGGCTCCGCCTCGACGAGCGCGTAGACCCGGTCGGGGTCCGCCGGCGACACCGCCAGGTCCGCCTTGCCGATCAGCTCGTCCGGAAGACCGTTCGTCAGCTTCCGCCACGAATCGCCCCCGTCGGTCGAACGATAGACCCCGCCCTCCCGGGCGCCCGAGATGATCGTCCACGGCTTCCGCTCGGCCCGCCACATCGTCGCGTAGATCGTGGCGGGATCGTCGGGCGCCAGCTCCAGGTCGGCGGCCCCGGTGGAATCCGACACGAACAGGACCCGCTCCCAGCTGGCCCCGCCGTCGGTCGTCCGGTAGACCCCGCGCTCCGGGTTGGGCGCGAACGCGTTGCCGATGGCGGCAACGAACACGACATCGGGATCCGTCGGGTGCACGACGACCGCACCGATCTGTCCCGCAGCGGGCAGTCCGACGAACTCCCAATTCTCGCCGGCGTCCGCCGACCGGTACACGCCGACGCCGGGGATCACGTTGCTGCGTAATCCATCCGACCCGGTGCCCACGTAGATGATATCCGGATCCGAATCGGCGACGTCGATGGCGCCGATGGACCCGGTCGCGAAGTAGTCGTCGGAGACGTTGCGCCAGGTGCGACCGTAGTCCGTCGTCTTCCAGACGCCGCCGCCGGTGGATCCCATGTAGAAAGTGGCCGGCTGATCGGCATGTCCCGCCACCGCGGTGACCCGGCCGCCCCGCGAGGGGCCGACAGCGCGGTACTCGAGGTCCGCGAACAGCGACGGTCGATAAACGATGTTGGGATCGGCTTCCTGAGCGGTTGCCGGGACGGAAGCCAGGAGCAGGGCCGCGCCGGCGGCCGCGAGAACCGTGCGCCCGTTCGTACCAGAGCCTCGCATGAAGTCACCTTCCGCTATGTGGGGGTACTCGTTCGCCTTCAGCTTGCAGGCGCGAACGATCCGACGCAAGCCGCTTCACGCGAGATCCTCGAAAGCACTCGAGGACCGGTTGTGGCGTGGCCGGCCTCGAGAGGTCGGCGGATGACCTTGTCCCGGGCGCCGGAACCCGCTATTTCCCTGTCGTCTCGACCATCTGGAAAGGCGGCCTCATGGACCTCGTCGCTGTCGTCCTCCGTGTGATTCACATCGTCTGCGGCGTGTATTGGGCCGGGACGCTGTTCTTCGTCGCCACGTTCCTGCAGCCGGCCGTGAGCGCGGCCGGGCCCGAGGGCGGCAAGGTGATGCAGGCGCTGATGCGGCGTCGCTACCTGGACGTCATGCCGGCGGTGGCGATCCTCACGATCCTCTCCGGTCTCGACCTCTATCGCCGGGCTTCGGGCAACTTCTCGGCGGACTGGATCGGTTCGCGCCACGGCGTCATCCTGACCATCGGATCGCTGGCCGCCATCGTCGCGTTCGTGATCGGCGTATTGCTCATGCGACCCGCCGCCCGGCGCGTGGGCCCGCTGGTGCAGGGCGCGCAGGAGCTGCCCGAGGGGCCGGACCGGGACGCCCGCCTGGCGGAGGCGGCGGCGCTGCGTCGACGGACCGCGATGAGCGGACGCTGGGTGGCCGGCCTGCTGGTCGTCGCCGTCATCGGTATGGCGGTGGCGCGCTACGTCTAAAGCGGCGGAACAACCGAAATCGAGAACGGTAGAGGGCCGATCATGACACTCGTGAGCGGAATCCATCACGTCACGGCGATCGCCGCCGATCCCCAGGAGAACCTGGACTTCTACACCGGCGTCCTGGGGATGCGGCTGGTGAAGCGAAGCGTCAACCAGGACGACCCGGGCACCTATCACCTGTTCTACGCCGACGCCGACGGCCACCCGGGCACCGATCTGACGTTCTTTCCCTGGGCGCACCTGCCGCCGGGTCGCAAAGGGATCGGTCTCACCGTCGAGGTCGCCCTGGCCGTGCCGCCTGACACGCTTGGGTTTTGGTCCGATCGCCTGGCGGGGTTCGACGTGGCCATCGAAGAGCCGGAGGAGCGCTTCGGCGAGCGGGCGCTGCGCTTGACCGATCCGCACGGGCTCGAGCTGGCGCTGGTCGAGACGGCGGACGAGCGGGAGTTCACCGTCTGGGAGGAGAGCCCGGTGGAGCCGGCGGCCCAGATCCGCGGGCTGGACAGCGTACGCCTCTGGGAACGGGACCTGGCGCTCAGCGCCGACTTCCTGACCGGGGTGCTGGGGTTCGAGAGGCGAGAGTCGGAGGACGGCTGGCAGCGCTATGAGCTGGGCGACGGCGGCTCCGGCCGCCGCCTGGAGATCCGCGAGCTGCCCGGCGAGCGCCGCGGGACCTGGGGCCGGGGGAGCGTCCACCACGTGGCGTGGCGCGTCGCCGACGAGGAGGCGCAGCTCACGGCCCGGCGCGCCGTGGCCGAAGCGGGCCGGCGCCCCACCAAGGTGATCGACCGCTTCTGGTTCAAATCGGTCTACTTCCTGGAGCCCGGCGGCGTCCTGTTCGAGCTGGCCACCGACGGCCCCGGCTTCACGGCCGACGAAGCGGCCGAAGAGCTGGGGGGTCGGCTCATCCTGCCGCCGTGGCTCGAGCCGAAGCGAGACGAGATCGAGGCGGCGCTGCCGGCGCTGTAGCGATGCCCAACATCGGTGACGCGTTGGTCTACTACGTCGTCTTCCTCTTCTCGACGACGTTGCACGAGGCGGCGCATGCCTGGGCGGCGAAACGGGGCGGCGACCCCACCGCCTATCACGGCGGCCAGGTCAGCCTCGACCCGGTGCCCCACATCCGTCGCGAGCCCTTCGGCATGGTGGTGCTGCCCGTGATCTCCGTGCTCATCTCCGGCTGGCCGTTCGGCTTCGCCAGCGCGCCCTACGACCCCGAGTGGGCTCGGCGCCATCCGCGGCGCGCCGCCTGGATGGCGCTGGCCGGGCCCGGCTCCAATCTGGCGCTCATCATCATAGCGGCGCTGCTCATCAACGGCGGTGTGCTCCTGGATCTCTTCCAAGCACCGGAAAGCGTCTCCTTCGGTCATGTCACGACGGCGAGCAGCGGCGGCGTCCTCGACTCCGCCGCCCTGCTCCTCGGCGTCTTCTTCTCCCTCAACCTGGTGCTCTTCGCCCTCAACATGCTCCCGCTGCCGCCGCTGGACGGCAGTGGCGCGCTGCCGCTCCTCCTGTCGCCGGAGACAACGCGCCGCTACCAGAGCTTCCTCTGGAGTCAGCCGGCGCTGGGCTGGATCGGGATCATCATCGCCTGGCAGCTGTTCGACCTCGTCTTCCGCCCGCTCTTCCTGCTCGCCGTCAACCTCCTCTACCCCGGCGTCTCGTACGGCTAGTGATGACGGGAACGTAGATTCTCGTCACCTGCACGAACCAGCGATGGCCTCGAGTTGCACACTCACCCGGGGTTGCCCGCTTACAGTTCGTCCGGCCAATTTGTGAGCCATGTCGGACTCGCTATGGTCCCGCCTGCGCAAAGCCCGCATCGTCCGTGTCCTCGTCGTCTACGTGGCCGCGTCCTGGGTGGCTCTGCAGCTGACCGCGCTGCTGCGCGAGGAATTCCAGCTCCCCCACTGGCTCACACCCGTAGCCGCCATCCTGTTGCTCGTCGGTCTGGTCGTCATCGTCGCCACGGCATGGGTGCAGGCCCATCCGCCTGGCGGGACGCCCGAGCCTGGCAGCCCCACACCGTGGGAGGTCGACCTGGTCGACCTGAAGGAGTCGGTCACCCAGGGGCGTCTGCCGCAGCTCACCTGGGCTCGCGCCATCCTCGGCGGCGTCTTCGTCTTCTCGCTGCTGTTCGGCTTCGCCGGCCTGTACGTGCTGCTCAGCGAGCGGGGACCGGCCGAACCAGGTCCGCCGGAGGCCGACCGGGGAGCGGCGCCGGCGGTCGCGGTGCTCCCGTTCCGCGTCGTGGGACCCGACCTGGAGCTGTGGCGCGAGGGGATGGTGGACCTGGTCTCCACGAACCTGGATGGAGCCGCGGGACTCCGGTCCGTAGACCCGCGGGCGGTGCTCAGCCGCTGGAGCCGAGAGATCGGCGAGGGCGACGCCCCGGACCGGGCCTCGGCGCTCGATGTCGCCCGTCGTATGGAAGCCAGCTACGCGCTGGTGGGCAGCATGGTGGGCTCGGGCCAGCAGGTTCGCCTTACCGCCGATGTGTACGATGTCGGTCGCGGTGAGCTTCTGGGCACGGCCCAACTGGAGGGCTCGCCGGACAGCATCCTGGCCCTGGTGGACGCGCTCAGCATGGAGGTACTGCGGGCCGGGCTCGTGGAAGGCGGGTCCGATCTCCCGCAACTGTCCCTCAGCCGGGTGACCACGAGCTCCATCGACGCGCTGAAGGCGTACCTGGCCGGCGAACAGGATTATCGCGCCAGCCGCTGGGAAGATGCCGCGGCCGATTTCGCTCGCGCCGTCGAGGCCGATTCGACCTTCGCCCTGGCGCTCCACCGGCTATCCAGTTCCTACGGCTGGATAGAGGCGTTCACGCCACGGGTGATCGAGTACAGCCGCCTGGCAGCGCGCTACAGCGATCGTCTTCCGGAGCGTGAGGCGTTGCTCGTGCGCGGGGACGCGGCCTACGATCAGGGACGGCTCGAAGCGATACCGCTCCTCGAGGAACTGACGACCCGGTATCCCGACGACGCCGAGGCCTGGTACCAGCTGAGCGAGGCCTATCTGCACGTCGGCTTCCAGGGACTGCACGGACTCGAGGATTTTCGCAACGCCGCGCGTCGCGCTATCGAGCTGGATCCCAGCTTCGCTCCGGCGTACAGCCACTTGGTGCACGACGCCTTCTATCGGAAAGATCGTGAGGCTGCCGAGCAGCTGATCGAGTCGCTGCAAAAAATCGATCCCACCAGTCCGGAGACGCGAGGTTTCGAACTCGCCTATGACATCCTCTGGGCTGACAGCGCGACCGTCGCTCGGACCACCGCGGCGCTCGACACGGCGGGCTCGGAACCGTTATCTGCTGCCTGGCTCTGCTTTTTATTCCAGATCGATTACACCGACCAGCTGATGCTCGTGGCTCGCGCCCAGATGGCCCGGGACCGTCCGCTGGCGGTTCGCCAGCGCGGTCATGCAAACATGTCCGCGGCCCATCTGTACCGCGGGCGCCTGCGTGAATCGCTGGACGTTGCGAAGGAGACACCGGACTTCGAACTCGCGATCGCGAGGACTCATCTGCTGTATTACCTGGTGGGCTACACGCACCTGCCCACTCCGTCCGACGCGGCCCGCACCATCGCCGTCGATCCCCTTCCCGTCGACCGCTTCCTGATCGGCAGCTTCGCCGCCATCGAGGGCCGCTGGGCCGATGCGGACTCCGCAGTTCGCGAGCTGGAGGCAAGGGCCCGGAACGCGCTATCGCAGGCGGATAGCTCGGACGCCACGGAGAGTCGTGCCTTCGCGCAGGCCCTACGTGGGTACACGGCGCTTCGCCGCGGCGATGGCGAGCTGGCGATTCGCGAGCTGCGGGCGGCGCTCCCGGAGCTGCCCGGCTTGGGCCCGGAGTTCGTGCGCAGCGGGGCACACGAGGTGCTGCGCTTCGAGCTGGGCCGACTCTTGCTGGAACAGGAACGAGCTCGTGAGGCCGAGCCGTATTTCCGCAGCCTGCAGTTCTGGTCTTTAATCGTCGGTTCGCAGGTCGAGTATTACCTGGGCGAGGTCTATGAGGCGCTGGGGGAGCTCGACGCGGCCAGGCTCCATTACGGACGCTTCGTTCGCGCCTGGCAAGACGCCGATCCGGAGCTCCGCCCCCTGTTGGAGCGGGGCCGAAACGCGCTGCAGCGCCTGACCCAAGAGACCGTTTCCGGGGCGAGCCGCTGAGGGTCGATCCACCAGCCGGTCACGTATTCTCGTTGACGGGGCCGGTTGCTTGACGTATCTTGATCTGTCAAGGAGATCCCATGTCGGCGATCAAGATCAGCTCCAAGGTCGACGAATCGGTCTGGAACGAGCTCAAGCAGATGGCCCGGGAGTCCCACCAGAATCTCTCCGGCCTGCTCACCGAAGCGATTCGCGAGTACGTGCAGCGGCGCCGGGTGCGGCCGGTGGTGCTCCGCGAGCTGGAGGATTCCATGGCCGAGAACGAGGAGCTCGGCCGACTGCTGGCCGAGTGAGCTCTTGGCGAGCGATCGCGTCCTATTCCTGACAGTCGATGAGGTTCGGGCGATCCACGAGGCGCTGGTCGCGCGCTTTGGCGGGGTGAGCGGCGTTCGCGACCCCGGACTGTTGGAGAGTGCGCTGTTTCGTCCCCGGACGGGCTATTACGCCGACCTGGCGGAGATGGCGGCGGCGTTGTTCGAGAGCCTGCTGATGAACCATCCGTTCATCGACGGGAACAAGCGGGTCGCGTTCTTCGCGACAGATGTCTTCCTGCGACTCAACAGCTTTAAGCTCGCCGTCGACGCCGACGAGGCCCATGAGTTCCTGATCGATCTGCTGGAAAGGGGTCGTTGCGACTTCGAGCACCTGCTGCCGTGGATCCGCGGTTCGATGCAAGGGCACGGCCGAGCCACTCGCTCGGCACGCCACGAGTGAGGGGGCTGTTCCGCATGATCAGCCGAAGTCAGAGGGCGAGGAGGGCGACGGCAACGATACGGCGTACGGCGTGATCGGATGGCGGGTCACCGACGCCGTGCCGCCTCCATGGCTTTCGACTTGCCTGTGCGTGCGGCGGACGATGGCGGCGGAGCGGGCTGAAGGTCATCATTGATGAGCACACCCGGTTTCGGCTGCACGCGTCGCTGCGCCAGTCGCAGATCGTCGTCGCTGCGCACCCGGGCGTCGGGCCCCGGCGATCCCACCACGAACGAGTCGGCGAAGAGTTCCAGATAGTAGGCGGAGCCCCACGGGTCCGTGCCGTCAAGATCTTGCCCCTGCAGCCACAGCCTCAGCGATCCCGGCTGAGGATAGACCCCCGTCTCGGTCGCTGCCTTCGCCAACTCGGCGGCGATATCATCCAGTGCCCGTTCGGCGGAGCGCCGCTGACCGACCTCGCCGATCGGGCCGGCGAACTGGAGAGCCCATTCCCGAACCCGCGGATCCAGCATCGCCAGGCCGCCGAGGACGAGGAGCAGCAACAAGATCTTCTTCACGTTTTCCTCCTGGTTGCCGGGCCCGGGAAGGCGTCGCGAGCGCGAAGGGAGGGCTAATAACGACCGGCCGGGAGAAGTCGGTCACAACTTCAACGCACGCCAGGGAGCGGGCAATTGTCAAGGGACTTTCATCGCCGGGTTCCGCCCCGGCTCATTTTCCCGATGCTGATCCTCTGTCTTCCTGTCTCGTTGCCTATTGACCGCGCCAACCGCCGGTCACCTTGGAACCATGGGAACTTGCCAATGATGTTTCCGGTTCTCATCTCGCCGGGCCAGGCGATCGCCGGGGGTCAACGGGCGCGCCTCCAGCCGCTCAAGGCCTTGCCGGCACGCATGTTGCACAATTATCCGATCCGAGTAGAGTTGTACGATCGCCCCGGCCGGTACGGACCGGAATCCAGCCGCTTTCGCGGTGGCGACAGGTCGTTCAGGGCCGGAAGTACATGCTGATTTGAGTCGAGGTGTTGCAGGATGCGTCATGCCCGCCGTCGTTCGAACCCCCGCAAAGACCGCTCCGCCGCTGCGCGGCCTCCACAGTTCCGCACCCGGTCCACAGGTGCGTCCACCACGATTCCGTCAGAGAACGGTACGGCAGCCGCCAGGCGGCTCGCCCTCCTCGATGCCGCCGACGGCAGCACGCTGCAGCGGCTGAGCGAGACCGTTCGCGAGGAGACCAGCTCGAATAACGGCAAAGGCTCATGCGCCCGGCTGAGCGCCGGCGACGTAGCGTGCACTTGCGACTACTGCGAGCATTTCTGGTCGCGGCTGGCCGAGCGGCTGCGCGGCTCGTCAGAGGAACGCTGACCGACGCGGGCGCCGGAATCCCGGCACTCACTCCCCGATAATCGTCACCGGGTCGACCCGACTCGCCTGTCTGGCCGGTCCGTAGGTCGCCGCCAGCGCGATGAGCGTGAGCACCGCGACGGCGCTGGCGAGGGCAACGGGATCCAGCGTGCTCACTCCGAACAGCAAGCTCTCGAGCGTTCGCGTCAGCAGGGCCGCCCCGACGAGGCCTAGCGCCACTCCCACCAGGGTCAGCTTGAGACCGGCGGTCATGACCAGCCGAACCACATCATCGCGGCGCGCGCCGAGAGCGATCCGGATCCCCATCTCCCGGTAACGCTGCGCGACCAGATGGGCCAGCACGGCGTAGAAGCCGAGGGCGGCCAGGGCGGCGGCCAGGGCGGCGAAGGCCCCCAGCATGACGGCGTAGAAGCGTGAATCGCCCACCGAACGCGCGACCAGCTCTTCCAGCGTGGCCACCTTCGAAATCGGCAAACCCGGATCGATGCCATGTACGACTTGGCGGACTTGGCCGATAAGCGCCGGGGTCGAGATGTCACTGCGTACGACGGCACGGAAGAACGGCTTCGGCTCCTGGACCATGGCGGCATAGTAGAAGGGGTGCGCCTCTTCCGTCAGCGAACCGTGCCTGACGTCGGCGACGACTCCGACGATCTCGCGCATCGTGCGCGGACCGAACCAGGTCGCCGCGCGCTGGCCAAGCACACCCCCCTCCGGGAAGAACTTCCGCACGAAGGCTTCATTCACGATCGCCACCGGCTCACCGGTCGCATCGCCGGCCGTAAATCCTCTCCCCTCGACTACGGGAATGCCAAGCGTGCTGAAAAAGTCGGCACTCACGGCTGACACCTCGACGCGCGCGGGCTTTTCATCCGCTTCGGCGACCCGGTCCTCGATCGTCACCGGCGATGTCATGCGTGTTCCGCCGAACGGCATGTTGCTGGCTAGTGCGACGCTCGTGACTCCCGGCTGCGCACGCAACCGCTCCAGCAACTCCGATTGGAACGCCGCCACCTGCGGCTCCTGACCATAGCGATAGTCGGGCAGCGTGAGCTCGAAACTGAGGACGCCGCGAGGATTGAAGCCTGGATCGACCCGCAGGACCGTGACGAAGCTTTTCGCCATCAGCGCCGCGCCGGCCAGCAGGACCAGGCTGACAGCGACCTCCGCCACCACCAGAGCGCGTCGCAGCCGATTCGTGCCGACACCCCCCGCCAGGGTCGGGCCTCCTTCCTTGAGCGTCGCCGCCAGATCGGCGCGCGAGGAACGGAGGGCGGGCACGAGACCGGCGAGCAGGCCGGTGACGACCGAGATCCCGACCGCGAAAGCCATCACTCGCCAGTCGATGCCGATCTCGTCGGCCCGCGGCAGCTCCATCGGGTTCAGAGCCAGCAGGGTGTCGACGCTCCAGGCCGCGAACAACAAGCCGAACGCGCCACCCACCAGGGAAAGCGTCACCGTTTCCACCAGAAGGCCGCCGGCGATTCGCCACCGGCCGGCGCCCAGCGCCGAGCGGATGGCCAGCTCGCGCCGCCGACCCGTCGTTTGCGCCAGGACGAGGTTCGCCACGTTGGCGCAAGCGATGAGCAGCAGGAGGCCCACCGCCGCCAACAATATGAGGAGCGGCCGGCGGGTCTCCCCGCTGATGAACTCGCGCAACGGGGTGAGCTGGGCGCCCCACCCCGATAAGTCGGGGATGTCGGCGTTCACCGCGTTGAGATCGGCCGCGGCGCTCTCGATACTGGCGCCCGGCGCCAGGCGGCCCAGCCCGACCAAGAAGCGGGCGCCGCGGATCTCCAGCGCTGAGGAGATCCCGCGAAAGAGTGGCGTCCACAGCTCCGCGCCTTGCGGATAATCGAAGCCGGGCGGCGCCACGCCCACCACCTCGAAGATCTCATCGTCCAGCCTCACGGTGCGACCGACGATCTCGGGATCGCCGCCGAAGTCCCGGGTCCACAGGGCATGGCCGATGATCACCGTCGCCGGCGCATCGACCTCGTCCTCCGCCGCCACGAACTCGCGGCCCAACTGCGGACGCACGCCCAGGAACGAGAACCAGTTCGCGCTGACCGCCGCCCCTTCGACGCGCCGCGGCTCGCCACCGCTGATCAGCGTGAAGAACGTCTCGCTGTAGGCGGCAAGCCCGGTGAAGCTGCGTTGCCTGGCCCGCCAATCGAGGAAGGTGGGCGGAGACAGACGGTTCGACACGCCTCGCTCCATCATCACCTCGCGCAGCATGACCAGCCGGTCGGGCTCGGCGAAAGGCAACGGCTTCAACAGGACACCGCTGACCACGCTGAATACCGCGGTGCCCGCGCCGATGCCGACCGCCATGATGAGCGCAGCGGCCACCCCATAGCTCGGGCGCCGTCGGAAGAACCTCAAGGCGCGAGCCACATCCTGCCACAGTCGCGGTTTTGTCACGATCCCCTCCCCGGGCAAACGGTCGCAGGTGCCGTGGAGATCCATGGCATCCGCCGTGCCAGTAGAGCCGTGGCGTTGGCCCGCCTGATGAGTGGATATCGGGAGGTACGGTCGGAGCTCAGCCGGACCCCGGTGTTCAGTCTTGGGAACGTCGATTTCGATTTGGCACACCCACGAGCTCGCGCCAGGCCGGGCTATTCCTGGTCCAGACCCGTCGCGCGCCGGGACCAAATCTCGATCCCCACATCCCGCCGCTCACCTCGAGCTGTGGCCTGCAGGCCGGGAGTCCCCAGTAGGACGTGCGTCCCGGCGGCGAGTATTTCGTGATGATTAGCTCTCGGATCAGCGGCGGCCGGGTAATGGTCGTGCTGAACGCGATCGCCGAACCGGTTCGGACCGGGAACGCGGATTGATTCGAGCCCGGTCAGCGATGAACGGACCCTGAAATCACTGCCGATCGTCCGGTCATTCCTCCCGTAAAATCCGCGACGGATCGAGCCGGGCGATCCGCGCCGCCGGCACGAAGCTGGCCGCGCCGGCCAGCAGGGTCACGCAGACGATCACGAACGCCAGCGTGATCGGATCGTGGGGCGCCACGCCCCAGATCACGCTGGACATCCAGGAGGCGGCGAGCGCGGCGATGACCGCGCCGACGGCGAGGCCGACGAACGTGAGGCGCAGCCCCTTGAGACCGACGGTCCACACGGCTCGGCGTGGCGCGGCGCCCAGCGCCATCCGTAGCCCCATCTCCGGCGTCCGCTCCACCACCTCGTTCGCCACGATCCCGTAGAGTCCGACCACGGCCAGCAGCAAGGCGAAGGCGGCGACGATGACCAGGAAGGCCGCCTCGAACCTTGGCCGGGCCAGGGCGTCGGCCATGACCTCCTCCAGCGAAACGATCCGCGCCGGCGGCAGGCCCGGGTCCACATCGTGGATCGCTCTGACCACCGCGGCCCCCAATCCGGGCGGGGCCCCCGCCGTCTTCACCATCCAGCTGGGCGCGAACCAGATGTGGATGCCGCGGAAGAAGCCGTCGCCCGCCTGCGCGGCAGGGATGTAGAGCGTCGGCGCCCGCCAGACCGGCTGCGAGCCGCCCCAACCGGCGTTCGACTGCTGCACGTTGCCGACCACGCCGACCACCTCCCACTCGTGCCGGGCGAAGGTGAGGCGCGAACCCAGCGCAGGCCGGTCCTCGAGGTTCGCCTCGACGAACGCCTGGTTCGGGACGACGACCGGCGGTCGGTCGCCGGCGTCCGCCTCCTCGAAATCGCGGCCGCGGAGGAGCGGGATCCCCAGCGCCTCGAAGAATCCCGGCGTGACGTACACCACGTTGGTGATCCGATACCTCCCCGGCGGATCCTCGACCCCGACGATGCGGAACGGCATGTTCAGCGGCCGCTCGTACGGGAGCGTCAGCGCCACCGCCGCCGCGCTCACCCCGGGGATGCTCCGGATCTCCGCCAGGCTCTCGTCGAACAGCCGGTTGACGGCCGCCGCGCTGGCGTAACGCGCGTCGTCCAGCGACAGCTGCACGGTCATCACGTTCTCGGCGTCGAAGCCCGGGTCGAGACGATCCAGGTGACCGTAGCTCCGCACCAGCAGGCCGGCGGCGAACAGCAGCGCGGTGACCAGCGCCACCTCGGCGACGATCAGCCCCCGACGCAGGTAATGGCTCGCGCCGCCCACCACGCCCCGGGCTCCGCCGGCGAGCACGCCGCGCACGTCGAACTTGCGGACCTGCAGCATCGGCACCAGGCCGAAGAGCAGCGTGGCCGCGAAGGTGAGGCCGACGGCCGCGGCCAGCACGCGACCATCGATGCGGATCGCCTGCCAGGTGTCGAAGTGCGACTGCACCAGCGTCTCCAGACCGCCCATGCCAAGCCGGGCGATACCCAGGCCCAGCAGGCCGCCCGCCAGCCCCAGCACCAGGCTCTCCGCCAGCATCTGTCGCAGGATCGCGCCGCCGCCGCCGCCCAGCGCCTGGCGCGTGGCGATCTCGGTGCGCCGCGCCAGCGCCCGGGCGATCTGCAGCCCGGCCAGGTTCGCGCTCCCCACCAGCAGCATCACCAGTACCGCGCCAAGAAGAATCAGCAACGGCTGTCGCGCTTCCCAGGTCAGCGTCCGCTTGAGCGGCACCAGGCCGTAGCGGCGTTCCGGCGCGTCCTCCGCCTCCGGCTGCCCCGCATCGATGCCGCCGACCCGGGCTTCCGCTTCCGTCCAGCTCACCTCCGATGGGATGCGGGCCAGGACGTGGTAGTTCGAGCCGCCTCCCTCCCCCGTCCGCGATGGACGAAGCGGCGTCCAGACGTCCACCGGATGGCTCGAACGGAAATCCTCCGGCATCACACCGACCACCGTGTGAGCCTCGCCCTTCAGCCGGATGGTTCGGCCCACGATCTCCGGGTCCTTGCCGAACGTCCGCGACCACAGCTCGTAGCTCAGGATCGTCACCGCCGGACCGCCCGGAACGTCCTCCGCCGGCTCGAACCCGCGGCCGATCAACGGCGTCACACCCAGCGTGCGGAAAAAGCCCGCACCCACACGCTGCTGCTGCACGTATGCGGCGGCATCATCCGCCGTCAGGTTCACCCCCGACGGCCACTCCGAGTACACGGCCAGCTGCAAGAACTCGGCGCCCTCGCGGATCCGTTCCCAATCGCTCCCGGTCACCGCGTTGGCCCCAGGGTTCGGCCCCAACTCCGCATTGTAGCGCACCACCTGGGCCAGCCGATCCGATTCCGGGTACGGCAGCGGCCGCCAGAGCACCGCGTCCACCGCGCTGTACACCGCCGTCCCGGCGCCGATGCAGACGCCCAGCGTCAGCACGAACGTCGTCGTGAACAGCGGTCTCCGCAGCATGCCGCGAAGCGCGAACCGCGCGTTGCGGAACGCCTCGTCCAACAGCGCCACGCCCCGCGCCTCGCGGCTGCGATACTGCACGCCCTCGCGGCTGCCGAAGCGCAGCCGCGCCTGACGACGCGCCTCCTCGGGGCTCAGCCCCGACGCGATCAGATCCTCGGTGAGACGCTCGATATGAAAGTCCATCTCCTCGTCGAGCTCGCGACGGAAGCGAGAGCCGCGGAAAAGCGCGGCCAGCGCGGATCGTAGGCGGTCAAACATGGGTCAGGCCTCGCTCGGCAGGGTGTTGAGAACGTTGGACACCGCCCGGATCAGCTCGGTCCAGCGGTAGGTCTCGTGCTCGAGACGCTTCTTGCCCTTCCGGGTCAACCGGTAGAACTTCGCCCGCCGGTTGTTCTCCGAGGTCCCCCACTTCGACGCGATCAGCCCTTCGTGCTCCAGTCGGTTCAGCGCCGGGTAGAGCGACCCCTGCTCCAGGCTCAACAGCCCCTCCGATGTCTCCTCGATCCTCAGCAGCACCCCGTATCCGTGGTTCGGTCCCAGCGAGAGCGCCTTGAGGATCAGCATGTCGAGGGTCCCGGGCAGCAGCTCCTTGGAGATCAGCATCGCGTCCTCGAGCCGAGGTTCGAGCTTCGCCGCGCCGGCGCGCGGCGGCGTCCGCTCCAGTATAGCGCCCTTCACCTAGCTTAGCTAGGAGAAGACACTTTACCTTACGCGAGTCACTCATCCCTGGTTTCAACCGCCAACGTTCTGGAGAGATGCAGACGGCCCGCCCGCCCCAGAGGGACGGACGGGCCGACATCCTGGCTGCCTCGGGTCTCCTACTTGAGCAGCATATCGTGCGGTCCGGCCGGACCGGTATCAAACTTGTAGAAGTCCGGCGCGAAGTTCTCGTCGATCTTCATCCCTTCCGGACCCACGTGTATCATCCAGGCGCCGAATTCGACGTCGCCGTCCATCGTGGAGAGAAGCGAGTTGGTGACGTACAGCCGCCTATTGTCTCGCGACAGGCTCATCATGTTCGGCTGCGGGATATCCACCTTGCTGACCAAGGTCGGCTGAAGCGGGTTCGAGACGTCGTACTGGCGCACCTCTCCCGCGCCCCACAGCGAGACGTAGAGGAAACGGTTGTCGTACGAGACGCGCATGTCCGCCGGCACCGAGCCTTCCGGCAACTCCTCGATGACCCGATGGAACTCGAGCTGGTCATCACCGTCGGTGTCCTCCCAGTACCAGACGGTGTTGCCGTAAGCGCAGTTGATGAAACCGCCGTGCGCCCGCGGGCCGTGCAGCCAGCGCACCTCCAGCGGCGTGGCGTCCAGGTGTTCGACCCGCAACACCTCTTTGTTCTTCCAGTCCCAGACCACGACCTCATCGCCGACATCCTCGGGGTTCGCTCCGCCCATCTCTTTCACGTGCTCCGGGTGGGCCCAGCTCGACGTGATCATGCGGTTGATCTGCGGCTTCACGCCCACGTCGTACATGTACTTCGGGACGTCGCTGCCCTCCGCTGGATAGGCCTCGAGAAATTCGCCGGCATCGTTCACCTTGACCAGCGCGGCGGGGCCGCCACCGCCGACCTGGCCCAACATCGACAGCAGTACGCCGCCCGGCACCGCATACAGCGTATGGGGGCCGCTGTAGCCGGTGGGATCGAGGTCGACCGTGCGGATCAACTTCGGGTCCCGGGGATTCGACTCGACGTCGTAGATGAAGAGCTTGTTCGAGAACAGGCCGCCGCCATAGATGCGCGAGGCATCGGTGTTGTAGCCGAAGTGATGAGCCTCGTTGGCAGCCGACCCCGTGGGCGCCCTGTCGATGATCTCGCCGTAGGACTCGGACCCCGGATCCACATCGACCACCGCCAGGAAGTCGCTATCCTTCCCGTCGGCGTCACGCGTCCAGACGTAGAGCAGGGATTCTCGCTCTCCCCGCTCGAGGTTGTCGACGAACACGGACTCATCAGGAGAATCGTAGTTGGGGATGGCCGCGCCCATCAGCCCGGCGGTCCCCACGGCGACGATCCCTAGAGTCAGTCTCATGGTGAGTTTGGACCACATATTTCATACTCCTGGTTGGATTTAGCATTGCGGTTCCTCCCGCTCAGCGGCGGAGGAACTCCCCTTCCATCCCTATTAAGCGAAAAAACGGCGCCCTTCCCGTCATCACCACGATGATGCCTCAGAAGAGCCCGGGCTGGTCAAGACGCCGGCGATCCTTTTATGTTTCTTCGCATGACGGATCCCCGTGCGACCGTCACCTCCTTGCTGGAGAAGTTGAGTGACGGTGACCCCAACGCCATGGACCGCCTCGTCCCGCTGCTCTACGATGACCTTCGCGGGATCGCGCGTGGCCGTCTGCGCCGCGAGGCGACCGACCCCACACTCGCAGCCAGCGACCTCGTCCACGAGACCTTCCTCAGGCTGATCCGCCTCGACGGCATCGAATGGCAGGACCGCAGCCATTTCCTCGCCATCGCCGCGCACGTGATGAGCCAGGTCCTCATCGATCGGGCGCGTCGCGCCAATGCCGCGAAGCGAGGCGGAAACCGGAAGAAGGTCGCTCTCGATGCTGCCCGGCTCGCAACCGATGCCAGAATCGAGAGATCGGTCCAACTCGATGAGGCCCTGGAGCGCCTGGCGGATGAGAAGCCCCGGGCGGCTGGGGTACTGGAGCAGCGCTGCTTCGACGGCTACACGAACGAAGAGATCGCGGAGGCGATGGACATATCGGTGAGCACGGTCGAACGGGACCTCCGCTTCGCCCGGAGCTTGTTGGCCGAGGAGTTCGAGAGCGCCGGCTGAAGGCGGCGGCCCGATGCCGCGAAGGTCGAAACAGGTCCGACGCCTCGCCCGACAACGAACGGCTCGTTAGCGCGATCGTTGACTTTCGGACCGCGCGGCCACTAGGTTTGATAGCACTTCCAGTTACGGGTGAAGAAGCGTGGCACTGCCCCTGGTTGAACCGGGACCTGCGAGGCAAGGAGATCGCTATGTGGTTTGGTTACAAGAAGAGCGTGGCTCCACTCTACAAGGACGAAACCAACCGACGTGCTTTCGCCACCGCTTCCGGCCGCGACCGCCCCAAGGGGGTCGACAAGCTGAAGAAGATGGAGCTGGCTGACGACTCGGAAGAGTCGAAGAGCTGGCTGGCGCGGCTGTTCTCCCGCTCCAAGTAGCCGCGAGCGGACCGGAGGCGACAGCCCCGGGCGGAGGCCATCCGACCGATTGCCCATTCTCGAAAGCGATAACTAAGCGAAGCGCCATTCTGAACCGGCGCTGCGCCAGTCTGCCCGGCGCCCGCTGGCGCGACGGGTGGCTTGCGGTCATCTTATAGCCTTTCGCGTACCCGACCCGCCCTAATCCAAGCGATATGGCCGGAGAACCGAAGCGCTACCAGCAGTTCTTCGCCGAGCTGAAGCGGCGCCACGTGTTCAAGGTGGCCGCCGTGTACGGCGCCGTGGCGTTCGTGGTGATGCAGGCCGGCGACTTCCTGATCCCCGCCCTGCAGCTGCCGGAGACGTTCGCTTCGGGCATCGCCCTGCTCCTGCTCCTCGGCTTCCCCATCGCCCTCGTCCTCGCCTGGGCGTACGAGATGACACCGGAGGGCGTGCAGCGGACCGACCCCGCCACGTCGGGTCAGCTGGCGGAGATCGTGGCGCAGCCCCGGGCCAGCCGCTGGCCGGCAGGGATGGCGGCGCTGGCCGGCGTCCTGCTGTTGCTCGGCGGCGGCTGGTGGGCGCTGGGCCGCGGGACGAGCATCGACCCGTTCACGGTCGAGGACTCTGAGAGCGCCGTGGCGGTGCTCCCCTTCCGAGCCACCGGCGAGGAGCTGGCCGTGTGGCGCGAGGGGCTGATGGATCTGCTGGCCGCCAATCTGGACGGGGTGGGCAACCTGCGGGCGGTGGACACCCGGGCGATGATGAGCCACTGGCGGAACCGGTTCGGTGAGGACGACCCGTCCGCCGAGGCCGCGGTCGCCCTGGCCGGGGATCTGGGCGCCCGTTGGGCGGTGCACGGCCAGGCGGTGGCGCTGGGCGGTCAGGTCCGGCTCGACGCCCGGGTCTACGACGCCGAGAACGGTGACCAGGTGGCATCGACCACCGTCGCCGGTCCGCCGGACAGCATCCTCGGCCTCACCGAGGGGATGACGCTGTCGTTGCTGCGGGAGCTGGGGTCGGGCCGGGACGTGGGCGATCACGGCCGCGCCTTCACCTCGAGGTCGCTGGACGCGGTGCGGGCGTATCTGCAGGGGGTGCAGGCGACGCGCCGCTCGGATTGGGAGCCGGCCATCGAGTCGCTGAAGCGCGCCCTCGAGCTCGACTCCACCTTCGCCATGGCCGCCGCCCGGCTGAGCGAGGCTTATGGGTGGCGTTATTTCGCGGGCCACCCTCTCGCCGTCGAGGCGGGCCAGCACGCGATGCGCTTCGCCGATCGGCTGCCGCCCCGGGACCGTGACATGCTGGCGCTGGACATCCGTTTCGATCAGGGTCGCGCCGTCGAAGCGCTCGACCTGGCGCAGCGCCTCACCAGCCGCTACCCCACCGACCCCGAGGCCTGGTACAAGCTGGGCGAGGTGCACTTCCACCTCGGCTACGTTCTCGGCACGCCGCTCCGCGAATGGCGCGAGCCGTTCGATCGGGCGCTCGCCCTCGACTCGGCCTTCCTGGGCCCGATGATGCACCTGATGGACGTGACCCAGCGGCTGGGCGAGTTCGACGACTTCGCCCGCTACGCGGAGCTTTACTTCCAGTACGACTCCACCAGCCGCGAGGCCCGCTCCCGGCGCCGGGTCCTCGACATCATCCGCGGGACGCCGGAGGACTCGCTGGCCGCCCTGGCGAGCCTGGCGGACGCCGACTACGAGGAGCTGCGCCAGACGGCGCTGGCCAGCTTCGTCGAGCCGGCCCTCGCTCCGACATTCAGCCGGGTGGTTTACGAGATGACCGCGCCGCGTCACCCGGTGCGCCAGCGCGAAACCGGGTGGCGTTTTTGGGTCAACCTGACGGAGATCTGGCGCGGTCGCCCGGCCGCGGCGGACGCCGCGCTGGACAGCGCAGCGGCGTTGGGCATCAACCCGGGCAGCACAGCGCGTTACCGGCTCGCCAATCATGCCCACGGCTTCGGCAAACCGGCGAAGACCGCCGAGGCGATCGCCGTCGGCTACGAGACTGGTCTGTTCAACAGCCCGTTGGGCCGCTGGGCGTTGGGCAGCTACTACCTCTACGAGGGACAACTGCCAACCGCCAGGGCCAGCGCCGATACCCTGCAACTCATCGCCGATAGCCTCAGCGCCGCCGGCGACTCCATCCCCGCCATACGGGCCCGCGGCCTGGCCGACGGGCTTCGCGGCCTCCTGGCCGCGCGGCGCGGCCGCTTCGAGGAGGCCGTCTCGATCCTGCGCCGCGCCATACCTCGATCGAGCGATCTCGGCCAATGGCTCACCGGCAACGACATGCGGTTCACCCTCGGCGTCGCGCTGGCGGAACTCGGTCGCGACGCGGAGGCGATCGACGTGTTGGACGGCGGCTTGAAGGGCGCGGCTTACGTCGACGCGCCCACTTTTCTGCTCCTCGGCCAGCTCCACGAGCGGCGCGGCGAGCGGGAGCCGGCGATCCGCGCCTACTCCCGCGTTGTCGAGTTGTGGCGCGATTGCGAGCCCGAGCTCGTCGAGCAGCGCCAGATCGCCGAGCGCGGCCTGGACCGCTTGCTGGCGGAAGGCCGACCCAGGACCGGCTAGCGCCATAAGCCACGACCCGGCTGCTCTTCGATCCTTCGCTCACCTTGCTTCCTCGGGCCGCACAGTCGACTTTCTCTGCACGTACGAAGGCTCGGAGTCGCGTTCCGGGCAGCGATTGCCTCAACCCTCGAGTTTGTGTGCGGCATCAGCTGACTGACGATATAAACAAACGGCGAATCGAGCCGGGGCCGTGCCGATGAACGGCGGCAGTACGGTCGTCGACGTAGAGCGTCTCGCGCCGTGCACCGGGCTGGCGGATGGGTGCCGCGGACTGGCACGCTCCGTCAGCGCCCGGCGGTCCGGCTGCGCCAGCGATACCAGAGACAGCACCCTGCGGCGAATCGAGCAGCCGCTGAGCGAGCCGGTCGACCCGGCGCACTGGCTGAGCGTCGTTGGGCCACTGCCGCGCTTCTATTGGGGCGCGCGGAATCGCGCCTCGTTCGTCGCCGGGGCCGGTATCCTGGCAGAGCGGCGTGGCGACGATTTCTCGGTCATCGACGACGCCGAGGATGGCCCCTACGGCAGCGGCGGTGTTCTGCGGTTCCTCACCGCGCGGTTCGATCCGGCTGGCACCGCGGCGGCTTACTGGGAACGTTTCGGTCGGATCGTGGTGCGCACGCCGCTGCTGGAGCTGCGCCCCGAGCGCGATGGCGCCCTGCTGGCCGTGAACCTGGCCGCCGGCCGCCCTGCCGATGACGGCGCCAGCGACCCGGCCGCCCTCGCGATCCAAACGCTGCGGCTCGCGGCGACTGCTGCCTCCCAGCCCGCGAACACGCAACCGCTGCCTCTGAAGCTCATCTCGGAAACCGATGAGCGTCAGGCCTGGACGCGCAGCGTACGATCGCTGATCGAAGACATCGCGGCCGGCCGGCTGCGAAAGGCGGTGCTGGCTCGCTCGCTGAGGCTGGTCGGCCGCACCCGGATCGCCAACCTGCTGTCCCACACCATCTGCCAGCCCGCATCCGCGTTCTGCTACCTGGTACAGCCCACCGTGAACTCGGCCTTCCTCGGCGCCACCCCCGAGCTGCTCTATCGGCGCGGCGGTCGGGCCATAGAGAGCGAGGCGTTGGCCGGCACGCGGCCTCGCGGCGCCGATCACGAAGTGGACGAGCGACTGGCCAGAGAGCTGCTCGCCAGCGCCAAGGACGCCGAGGAGCAGGCGCTGGTCCACGACCACATCGCCTCGGCTCTCCAGCCGCTGTGCGAGACATTGGAGGCCGAACCGCAACCGCATCTGGTAAAGCTGAAGGACATGCAGCACCTGCGAACGCGCGTGCGCGGCCGGCTGCGCGAAGGTGTGGGCGATGCCGACGTTTTGACGGCGCTTCACCCCACGCCCGCCTTGTGCGGATCGCCGCGGGAGGAGGCGCTGGCGGCTCTGCGTCGCCTGGAGCCTTTCGATCGCGGGCTGTTCGGGGGCGTGGTCGGCGTACTGGGCGAAGACGAGGCGGAGCTGGCGGTAGCGATCCGCGGCGCGCTGGTGCACGACGACGAGCTGCGGTTGTTCGCGGGGTCGGGGATCGTCGCGGGCTCGGAGCCGGACGGCGAGTGGTTGGAGACCGAGCTGAAGCTCGGGGCGATCGCCGAACTGCTGGGGATCTCGGATGCACGATCAGCCTAACATCAACGCCCTGTGGGGCGCGCTGATCATCGAGGAGCTGGTGCGGCAAGGCGTAGACCGCTTCGTCATCGCGCCCGGCTCTCGCTCCGCGCCGCTGGTCGTCGCCGCCGCGCGGAGCGGCGCCAGGACGACCGTATGGCTGGACGAGCGGGGCGCCGCCTTCCATGCCGTCGGCCTGGCCCGCGCCAGCGGCGTGCCGGCGGCGGTGATCACCACGTCCGGCACCGCCGTCGCCAACCTGCTCCCGGCCGTCGTCGAGTCGGCGATGGACGGTGTGCCGCTCGTCCTGCTCACCGCCGACCGCCCCCCCGAGCTGCGCGACGTGGGCGCCAACCAGACCATCGAGCAGGCGGGTATCTTCGGCGACTACCTGCGATGGTCCCTCGACCTCCCCTGCCCCGACGATCGCGTCCCCGCCCGCATCGCCCTGACCGCCGCCGCCGAGTCGGTGCGCCGCGCGCTGCGCGACCCGGGCCCGGTCCAGCTCAACTGCCAGTTCCGCGAGCCGCTGGCCCCCGACCCGGCCCCATGGAATCGAGACTGCCTGCAGGGAACAGAGGCGTGGCAGGTTTCGGGCCGGCCGTTCACGACGTTCGCACGGACGGACGTTCCCGACCCGGAGGGCGTAGCCGAAACGGCGACGGCACTCGCCGAAGCCCGTCGTGGCCTGCTGGTCTGCGGCGCCGCGCCGTGGAGCGAGCGCGACGCCGTGCGTGAGCTGGCGGACGCGCTGGGCTGGCCATGGGTGACCGACGTGCGTTCGCAGCTGCGATTCGGTAATGCCGCGCCAGCGCATCTTCCGCACCTCGACCGGCTGTTCGGCGGGCAACCCGAGCGCTGGGAGCCCGATGTCGTGCTGCAGGTCGGCGGCTCGATCACGTCGAAGCGCCTGCGCACGTTCCTCGATCGGGGAGATGCCGAGCACCACGTGCTGATCGACCCGCGGCCGGGACGGGTCGATCCCGGCCACCGCGCAACACGGCGCATCGAAGGCCCGCTCGGTTCCTGGTGCCGTGCCCTGGCGGCCGCGCTCCCGGACCGTGGCAATGTTCGCCTCGACGAGGAGCTGAGCGGGCTTCACGCGCGCATCGAGGCGGCGATGGACGAGGCGATCGACGCAGACGGCGGTCTCAGCGAGCCCTGGGTAACTCGCTGGCTCACGCAGCACATGTCCGCCGAGCACGGACTGTTCCTTTCCAGCAGCTTGCCGATCCGTGATGCCGACGACTACGGCGCGTTGAACGGGCCGCCGCTTCGCGTCGCGGCCAACCGCGGCGCCAGCGGCATCGACGGCGTCATCGCGACGGCGGCGGGCTTCGCCGCCGGGATCGGTGGACCGTGCACGCTGCTGATCGGCGACCTGGCCGCGCTGCACGACCTCAACGCGTTGGCGATGCTGGCACCCGAGATCCCGCCGTTGACCATCGTCGTGCTCAACAACGGTGGCGGTGCGATCTTCTCTCTCCTGCCCATCGCCGAGCATCCCGACGTCTTTACCCCGCTGTTCGATACGCCGCACGCGCACAGCTTCGAGGGTGTTTGCCACGGGTTCGGGCTGCGCTATGCGCGGGTCGAGACACGCGCCGCCTTCGCGGACGCCTACGGCGGGGCCGCCGCAGGCGGTCACGCGGTGATCGAGGTCGCCTCCGATATGCGCGCCAACCGGCAGGCGCACCATCGGATCGAGGACGCCGTGCAGGGGGCGCTCGCGGGTTGAACGAAACGCCGCTCGTCCTGGTCCACGGGTTCCTGGGCGATGCAGACGACTGGTCAGAGATCGTGCCTCCGCTGTCACGGGATCGGCCCTGCATCGCCGTGGACCTGCCCGGTCACGGCACGGGGCCCGAACCACCGCCGCCGTCGGCCGGCGCTTTCGACGCCGTGGTTCGGGAACTGGCGAGCCGGCTCGAACGTCAGGGGCTATCGCGCTTCGACCTGCTGGGCTACTCGATGGGCGGCCGGTTGGCGTTCGGCCTGGTCTGCCGCTTTTCGAGCCGCGTGCGCCGCGGCGTGGCGATCGGCGCGTCGCCGGGGCTACCTGACGAGGCGGCACGCGCCGCGCGCCGCGGGCTCGACGAGTCACGCGCGCGCCAACTGGAGGAGGTGGGGCTGGAGCGGTTCCTGGACGAATGGTATTCGCAACCGCTGTTCCGCAGCCTGACTCGCAGTTCCGCGTTCGCGAGCCTTCTCGAGCGCCGGCGGCGCGGGAACGCCGCCGCGCTGGCGGCCATGCTCCGGGCCTTGAGTCCCGCCAGGCAACCGTACCTGGGGGACGCGCTGGCTCGCACGAAGGTGCCGTTGCTGTTGATCGCGGGCTCGCGCGACACGAAATACGTGGAGGGCAACGCTGCCCTGGCCGGCTCATCGCCGCGCATCCGGGCGGTCGCCGTTCCGGACGCCGGCCACAGCGTTCACATCGAGCGCCCGGCAGAGCTGGCCCGCATCGTGGCCAGCTTTCTAGATGAGACAGAGGAGGGAAACGATGGCTGAGTTCGGATGGCAGGAGGCTGCGACCTTCACCGACATCCGTTACGAGAAGTGGGACGGCATGGCCAAGGTCACCATTAACCGGCCCGACGTGCGCAACAGCTTCAGGCCGCTGACCGTGCTCGAGATGCGACAGGCGTTCGCCGACGCGCGCGACGATCCGCAGATCGGTGTGATCATCCTGACCGGTGCTGGCCAGGACGCGTTCTGCGCCGGCGGCGATCAACGCGTGCGCGGTGATGCCGGCTACGTCGATGATGAGGGCGTTCACCGGCTCAACGTGCTCGATCTGCAGCGCGACATCCGGGTCTGCCCCAAACCGGTGATCGCCATGGTCGCCGGCTACGCGATCGGCGGCGGACACGTGCTGCACGTCGTCTGCGACCTGACGATCGCCGCCGACAACGCGCGCTTCGGCCAGACGGGGCCGAAGGTGGGCTCGTTCGATGGCGGCTACGGCTCCAGCTACCTAGCACGGATCGTCGGCCAGAAAAAGGCCCGCGAGATCTGGTTCTTGTGTCGGCAGTACGACGCGCAACAGGCGCTCCAGATGGGGCTGGTCAACGCGGTCGTGCCGCTCGAGCGGCTGGAGCAGGAGACGGTCACCTGGGCCCGCGAGATCCTCTCCCACTCACCCCTCGCCATCCGCTGCATCAAGTCGGCGATGAACGCCGATTGCGATGGCCAGGCGGGGCTGCAGGAGTTGGCCGGGAATGCGACGCTGCTCTTTTATATGACCGAGGAGGGGCAGGAAGGACGCGATGCGTTCCTCGAGAAGCGGAAGCCGGACTTCGACCGCTTCCCGCGCCGACCGTAAGCGGGACGCCGTGGGCTCGCTGCGTTCCGTTTGGGTTTCCGCCGCGCGGCCGAAGACGCTCACCGCGGCCGTCGCTCCGGTCGTGATGGGGACGGCCATCGCCTGGCGCGAGGGTACCTTCTTCGCGACCGCAGCACTGGCCGCGCTGGCCGCGGCGCTGCTGATCCAGATCGGTACCAACTTCGCCAACGACTACTTCGACGGTATCAAGGGCGCCGACACCGACCGCCTGGGCCCCACCCGGGCGACGCAGGCGGGCCTGGTCTCACCGGCCGCGATGCGCCGAGCTTATCTGCTCTGCTTCGGCCTGGCGGTGATTCTGGGCGCCTACCTGGCGGCGCGCGGAGGCTGGCCCATCATCGTCATCGGATCGCTCGCGGTGGCGTTCGGCATCCTGTACACGGGCGGGCCGCGGCCGCTGGGTTACCTGGGGCTGGGCGACATCCTGGTTCTCATCTTCTTCGGCCCGGTGGCGGTGGCCGGCACCCACTACGTGCAGGCGCTGCGCTGGAGTCCTATCGCGCTGGCCGCCGGCCTGGCGCCGGGTCTGCTGGCCGTGGGGTTGCTCACCGTCAACAACCTGCGGGACGTGGCCGGCGACCGCGCCGCCGGCAAGCGAACGTTACCCGCCCGCTTCGGTCCCCGCTTCGCCCAGATCGAGTTCGCGCTCTGTTTGCTGGGCGCTGCCCTCATCCCCGTGGCGTTGGCCCTGCTGGCGCGGGCGCCGGCCGGAAGCCTGGCGGCGACTGCGGTCTGCCTAGCCGGCGTACCGACGCTGATCGCAGTGCTGCGCTGGCGGCCCGGCGCGCGGCTGTCCCGGGCGCTGTCCGGCAGCGGCCGGCTGCTGGCACTCTACGCCCTGGCCTTCAGCATCGGCTGGGTGCTGTGAAGATCGTCGACCTCGCGGCGGCCCGTTTTCACCTGCCGTTGCGCTCGCCCGCCGACTTCGGAGGCGGCCGCCTGACGGCGCGCGATGGGTTGCTGCTGCGGATGGACGGACCCAACGGCGCGCGTGGTTGGGGAGAGGCCGCGCCACTTCCCGGCCTCCACGTCGAGACCCTCGACGATGTGGAGCGCGCGCTGGCCGCCGTGCGCCCGCGGCTGGCCGGTCACGATCCGCAGGAGCTGGAAGAGTTGGGTCGCGCGCTGCACGACGTGCCGCCGACGCTGCGCTTCGCCGTCGAGATGGCCTGGTTGGCGCTGACCGCGCGGGCCCGCGGGACGGCGCCCGCCCACCTGCTGGCGTCGAGTCCGCACGCCAGCGTGCCGCTGAACGCCCTGGCCGCCGGCGCTGACCCGTACGAAATGGCCCGCACCATCCTGGCGCGACCGGACGCCCGGTCCCTTCGCGTTCTCAAGCTGAAGCTGGGACGTGGGCGGCCGCTGGAAGACGAGCGTCGGCAGCTGGAGAAGCTCGCGTCGGCGCTGCCGCCCGGAACGAGCCTCCGGTTGGACGGCAACCGCGGTTACGAGCTCGACGAAGCGACCACGTTGCTGGCGGGACTCGATCGCCGGCGCGTCGAATACCTCGAAGAACCGCTCAGGGACCCCCGGCTACTGCCCCGGCTGAGCGAGCGGACCGGGCTGCCTATCGCTCTGGATGAGAGCCTTCACGATGACGAGTTGAACGGGCTGTGGGCGCACCCGTGCGTGGCCGCCCACGTCCTCAAGCCCACACGGCTCGGCGGCTTCGCCGAGACCCTGCGCCGCGCGGAGCGCGGGCTCCGTGACGGGAAGCGCTGTGTGATCAGCTCGTGCCTAGAGAGCGGGCTGGGGCTGTCAGCGCTCGCCCAGCTGGCGGCCGCCATCGGCGATGCGCCCACCGCCGCGGGGCTCGCCACTTTCCAGCTGCTCGCCGACGATCTCTGCGATCCACCGCTCGCCGCCACCGACTGGCAGCTGCGCACGGACGATTGGATCGCCCAGCCCGCCCCGCGGTTTCGCGACGCCGTATGATCGAGCTGACGCCCGAGGCCGGCGCCCGACAGCTGCGCGACGCCCTGCAGGCGTGCGGGGCTGACGTCTGCTTGCGCTGGCCGTCGCGTACCGCGTCCGCCGCCGAGCTGCTGGAGCTGGCGGACCGGGCGGGGCAGGCGCTGTCCGGCTGCGGCCTGACTAACGGCGATGTCGTGGCCCTCGACCGGCTCGACGCCGCCGACGCCCTGCCCTGCCTGCTGGCGGCCTGGTCCCTCGGCCTGGTCGTCTACCCACTCAGCCCGCGCGAGCCGGCCGCGCAGCTGGAGCGCCAGCTGGACCAGGCCGGGGCCGGCGGTGTCATCGAGCCCGTCGAGAAGCGAACGACAGCGACCGCGACATGGCGCGGCGCTCATGGCCGGCTTCGATTCCGTCCTCGCGAGTGCAACGCGCCGGCGCTCCCCGCTGCCGCGGCCACGCTGTTACGCAGCTCGGGCAGCGGCGGCCAACCCAAGCTCATCGTACATGGCCTCTCCCAGCATCTCACCGCGGCGCGCAGCGTCATCACACCCCTCGATCTGCGGCCTGGCGACGGCTGGCTGCTGTCCCTGCCTCACCATCACGTGGGCGGCCTCGCCATCATCTTCCGCGCTCTGCTCGCCAGCGCCGAGTTGCTGCTGCCCGACCCTGGAGGGTCGTTGGCCGGGACGCTGGCGGCCCTCGAACCCACCCACATCTCGTTGGTTCCCACTCAGCTTTTCCGGACCCTGCGCGACGCGCCGGATCGTCTGGCCGCCCCGCGCCTCGTGCTGATGGGCGGCGGCCCGCTGTCCACTTCGCTGCGACGCCGCGCGCTGGACGAGGGGATCGCGCTGGCCGTGAGTTACGGCTCGACCGAGAGCACGGCGATGATCAGCCTGTCCGCCCGGCCCGAAGACGTGGCGCGCCCCTGGAGCGCCGGTCGCCCCTTGCCCCACCGCGACGTGAGCCTGGTTGAGGAGGGTGAGGAGGGTGAGGAGGGTGAGCTGCGCGTCCGCGGACCGACTCTCTGCCTGGGGTACCTGGCCGCGGGCCGCCTGGTCGACCCACGCGGGGCCGACGGCTGGCTGGCCACAGGCGATCTCGGCCGCATCGACCCCGGCGGGCTGTTGTACGTGCTGGGCCGGCGCGATCGCATGTTCGTCTCCGGGGGCGAGAACATTCACCCGGAAGAGATCGAGGAAGCGCTGGAGTCGATCCCCGGTATCGACGAGGCGGTGGTGGTCGTAGCCGGGGACGATGAGTTCGGCCAGCGTCCCGTCGCCTTCATCGCCTGCGCCACGCCGGCTCCGCGGCGACCGGAGGTCGAGGCCGCTCTGCGAGACCGGCTGCCGAGCTTCAAGATCCCGGACTCGTTTTATCACCTGCCGGCCGCCGACGGCTCGTGGAAGCGGCGACCCGCCGACCTGCTGCCCCTGCTCGCCACGCCCGAGCGCTTGCGGCCTTTGTAGGGTTCGAACCTCCACCGTCCAGGCGCCGGGCCACCTTGCTTCCGGCCATCCCGTATCAGAGTTTCCCTGCACGCCCCAACCCGGCAATCCCCCGTCAGTAGGAGGGAACGATGCGAACGATTCGTCTGTGCAGGACGCTGGCGGCGGCGACCGTCGCCGTGCTCATCGGTCATGCGCCCGCCGTCGCCCAGACGCCGGCCCAGCAGGCGGCAGAGGCCGGCGAGCGCCTGATCCGGGCCCACCGGAGTCTCAACCATCGGATCGACGTGCTGGAGAAGCTGATCGACGATGTGCTCTGGTTCGAGCGGTTGAGCGACGTCGCCGTGGTGGAGAAGGTCCGGATCTACGGGCCGCCGCTGGCCAACGAGCCGGACCCGCCGCCCAGCGGGCCGGGCAATCCATTCAAGTTCTACACCTACCTGTTCACGCCGCGGGAAGATTTCGGCGGCCGGGACCTGCCGCTGCTGGTGCTCCCCCACGGCGGCGTGCACTCCGACTTTACCACCTATTACTCGCGGATCGTTCGCGAGCTGGTGGCCCAGGGTTACATCGTCGTGGCCCCCGAGTACCGCGGCTCCACCGGGTACGGCCGCGGCACCTACGAGGCCATCGATTACGGCGGCCGCGAGGTGCAGGACGCCCTCGCCGCCCGCGACTGGGTGGTGGCGAACCATCCGCGGGTCGACGGCGACCGGGTCGGGCTCATCGGCTGGAGCCACGGCGGCCTGATCACCCTGCACAGCCTGTTCGAGCATCCCGACAAGTACGTCGTCGGGTTCGCCGGCGTCCCGGTGTCGGACCTGGTGCAGCGGATGGGCTATCTGGGCCCGGGATATCAAGCGTACTATGACGCGGACTACCACATCGGCCAGACGCCTTACGAGAACCTCGACGAGTACAAGCGCCGCTCGCCGGTCTGGAACGTCGAGAAGCTCGAGCGCCCCGTCCGCATCCACGGCAACGTGCACGACGAGGACGTCAACGTCATCGAGGTCGAGCACCTGATCCAGGCGCTCAAGGCGGCGGACAAGGAATTCGAGTACGAGATCTACGACTTGCCGGGCGGACACAGTTTCGATCGGCTCGATACCCCCGAGGCTTGGGAGGTCCGCCGGGTGATCTACGACTTCCTGGCCCGACACCTGGATCCGCCGCGGCCCGGCATCGAGCTGGGCCTGCGGGCGAACGGCCGGGCGTCACCCTGATGAGCCGAGAGGGTGACTGCAGATGATCGACCTGCGAAGACGTTTCGACCAGCTCGATGCCCGATTGTGCGCCTGGATGGCTCGCTACGCGATCCGCCTGCTTCGCATCAGTCTGGGCATCGTGTTCCTGTGGTTCGGGTTCCTGAAGTTCTTTCCGAACTTGAGCCCGGCCCAGGAGTTGGCCACGAGAACGATCGAAGTGCTCAGCTTCGGGCTCGCGCCGCCCGAGGTATCCAGGCCGCTGCTCGCCGCCTGGGAATCGGCGATCGGTGTGGGCCTGATTCTGGGCATCTATCTCCGAGCGACCTTGCTGCTGCTCTGGCTGCAGATGCTGGGCACGCTGACACCATTGTTCCTTTTCCCGGGAGAGGCGTTCATTCACATACCGAGCGTGCCTAGCATGGAGGGCCAGTACATCATCAAGAACCTCGTACTGATCAGCGCCGGCATCGTGATCGGTTCGACGGTGCGCGGCGGCGAGCTTACAAACGAGCCGCGAAGGACATGACAGCGAGATCGATCGTCGCGAACGCGCTGGCCGCCACGCTTCTGGCGTCGGCGATGCCGGCGTCCGCCCAGGAGCCCGATTCTCTGCTCGACAAGCTCAGGTCGCCCGACTGGCGGATGCGAGATCGGGCGCTCGCCGAGCTGAACTTCAGGCGGCCCAACTCGATACCGCCGGGTGTCGCCTCCGAGGCGATCGCCCTCCTCGAACGGGAAGCGACGCAGCCGAGGCCGCAGGTCGAGGGCGAGGGCTACGGCGAGTACCTGCTTTCGCTCATAAAGTTCGTGCTGAGCTTCGAGGACCCGGCGTCGCTCCGGGGGATGGCTCTGCTTGGCATTGAAACGAGCCGCCGCGTGCAGGAATTCGTGGCATCCCACGGGTCCGAGAGCTTGCCCTATCTGGATGAGGCGTGGCAGAAAGGACGCCGGAATCTCCGGCATGCCGTGATGGACACCTGGGCCGTGATGCTGAGCTCGCACCCAGACCGTCTGTCGCGGGACGAGCGTCTCGAGATAATGCACCGGCTTCTCGACGCCGCCTCCGAGCACCCCCTCGCCTTCGCCTGGGCCGCAGATATCGCGGATCTGGTCGTCGCGATGCCGGTGCTGGAACGGATCGCGGCCAACGAGCAGTTCGAGATTGTGAGCCGCCGTGCACAGCGGGTGCTGACCGAGCTGCAGCCGCGGCGCCGGGCGCAGACCCGGCAAGCCATCGGAGTCGAGCTGTCGGACTGGTTGGCGGCCATCTGTCGGGATACGCGATCCGGCCCGCGGCAGGAAACGTGCGAGTCTGTGGACGGTCACCTGGCGCGCGCACGCCGTCTCGTGAAAGCCGGCGACGGTCATGCGGCGGCGCGCGCGCTCCGCACCTTCGCCGATCGGGTCAGCTCGGCCCGCGAGGCCGGCGTCCTGACCGATTTCGAGGCGGCGTTGTTGACGGGGAACGCCACCTACCTGGCGGAGCGGCTCGAAGGCTGAGTTCTCCTACAGAGCGCTCCCGATGTGGATCGCCGTCGCCGCGAGAAGCTGGTAGGCGCTCTCCGAAACGTGTCGCCCACGTTGCGCTTCCAGCTCGTTGAGGAAGGCCCTCAGCTGACCGCGGGCCGGCTTGATTCGTCCGGCGGCCATCGATGCCCGGGCCCCTTCCAGCTTGACACGCAGGCTGTTGCAGACGCCAGGGGCGTCGATCCAGTCCAGTCCGCAGACCTGGTCGAGCACCGTCAATCCTCGAGCCATCAGGTCCCCGGGCCCGGATTCGGGTGGTGTCGGCTCGACCCCTACCGTCTTTCCCTCGACGGTGTTGGAAAAGAGCACCGGCTCGGCGTCGGGCGGCCTGGGCGGAACCGGCTCGTACTCGGGCACGGGGAAGAAGCCCCTGGCGTGGTACGTGACGATCGCCGGCAGTCCTTCGGCCTCGAACGACAGCGGCGGCGACTGGGCCCCCGGCGGCATTAGCGGCTCCAGCACCGACCACTGGGCCACCGAGATTCCGCGGTACGCCGTACCGGTAACCCAGCCCGACCGCGGCTCCGGCTGCGAGATGCTGAGAACGGGTGCCGGCGCCTCGACGATAAACTCGAACAGCTCCTCTTCGCTGCTCGGCTCGTTGAAGAGCACGTACTCGACACGTGTCACCCCATCCTCCACATCGACGCTGGATACCTCGACCCTCAGGTCGATGTTGGTTCCCGGAGTGCCCTGCGCGATGGCACAGCCGGGAACGAGAGCGAGAATCGCCAAAGGTGCCAGGGTTCGCATTGCCACCTCGCTAGTAGCGTATGTGATAGTGAGGCTGATCCGTGCCGGTCTCATCGTGTATCGCGCGGTCGCTGGACTCCGTGCTCAGCGCGTTCCATCGAGTCCTGACGTATCGCAACTGCGCGGAGGTCAATGGATTCGGCCCGTGCGTGCGGAAGTCGCAGTCAGTGCCCCTGCGATGCTCATCATGAGCGGGGCTGTAATCGTTATCCAGATCAAAGATGCCACCCTGGACGAGGCTGATGTCGTTGTATTCGACGCGCCGTTCATACCGCGCGTAGAAAGAGTCAGCCAGCGCGCGCAACGCGTCTCTCATACCCTCCGTTGCGTAGTGGCAACCGTCGTGGGTGCTGCAATCACCGATAAGGTTATACGTCGTACCGGTAGGCATCGCCACCAACCCGGGCACCCCCACCGTAATCGTCTGCTCGCCGTCGGCCGCGTCCTCGCTCGTCCCCCGAATCTTCCGATCGCCGCTCGCGCTGCCCGACTGATACTTGACTTTCACAACACCCGACCCCGTGTTCACCGTCGTCTTCGACAGTTTTCCGCGCGCAGCTTCCGTTGTAGGCGGTGCGTGCAGGTGTCCTCCCGTCTGCGGTACGGCTTCCAGCGTCAGCTCGACCTGGCGATTCTGTAACGCGTTGTCGTCCTCGTCCAGCACCTTGACCTCGAGCTCGATCTCCGTCTCGTCGCTTCCGGCATTCGTCGGTGCCACCGACGATTTGTCCCCGACCGTGCTGATCACGACCCTGGTCGAGAGGAGGTCCGCGCACACCCTGACGATGGTCTCGAAGCTAGTCCCGAAGCCCGACGGCGCGCGGTAGACCGCGAACCGGCAGAGCTTGTTATCGGTGGTCGCCGGGGTGCCGGCGGGAATGCTGAACTCGAGCGTCCCGCTACCCTGCACCGTCTGGGCGTGAAGCTGGCCCCCGATATGGAACTCGGTTCGTGCGGAATGGATCTCCAATGTTCCTTCGACCGGTTCTTCGACGCAGCCACTCACGGCCCGGTAGTCGATGACAAATGCCGCATCGGTCGCCGTGACCCGGGTCCCATCTTCACGCACTCGAGTCGCTATCGTCGCTGGCTCGATCCGCGCCTCCATGCCGGGCCCCGAGTACTCGAACTCGCCCCCTGCCGGAATCGCGTTCACCGCCAAGACCAGATCGTTGTAGTCGTTGTCGGTCAGGTCCTCGAAGAATACGAACCAGCACCCGTCGCTCCCCTCGATCCGTTGCAGTGCGGGACCACCCTTCTTTCCCGAGAACAGAAAGAAGCTAATCGGCGAACCGGCCGGGAACGGTCCGAACTGCCACGAGCCGCTGATCGGGTTCCCGGATGCGAGCTGCTGGTTCACGGGAGATGTGATGGAAAGGACATTCTGCGAGGCGGTCTCCGTGAATATCACCGAGATGTGGACCGAGGATTCATCTTCCAGCACCATCCCGCCAGATCCTGCCGAAGCCGTCACGCTCGCGGAGACCCGGGTCAAACTGTTGAGCGCTTCCCCCGCCAGCCCCGCCAAGGTGTCCCAGCCCTGAAGCGTACTTTCTTGCGGAACCGCGGTTGCCCTCGATTCCTCGGTGGGGAGGGTGTCCCGAAAGCAGGCACCCCCAATGAACGTCAACGTCAAGACGATGACACCTGACCGCAGCCAATCCAGTGGGTTTCGCATTCTCGCCTCGCTGCTCAAGCTCGCGAACGACAGTTGGCTTCCGCCGTCGGGTAGCGGCTATGCACCCTATCCTTGATGGGCCGCAACACCCTGGAGGTAGCGTCGGATCTGAATGCCAAACTCATATGCCGGTCCGGACGTCGGTTCCAACGTTCGGCGGCGCAGAATCGTCCTGAGACTGGAAAAGGGCGTAGAAACGATTAGCAAGTAGCATTCCGCATGTCAACGCGCCCCCATGCCGGGTGTGCACCTGGGTCGATCGGCTGGCGCTGCGGCAGCGCGAGCGTTTCCGCGAGGAGGGGCACGCGGCCGACGCCTCGTCTTCCCGCTCCGAGGACACGGACTGAATTCGAGCCAATCCGCATTGACCCGGCGGCAGCGGACTGTCGTCCTTCCCGTCTACCACGATTCCTGTCTTGACCTCCGCTTGATTGCCGGCGCGCAACCTCGTCGCAAAGGCGAATCACCCACAGGAGGTCAGCGGCATGAACAAATTGCGACGATTTGCAGCATGCGCCGCGGCCCTCTGCGTGCTGACAGGAAGCGTGCAGGGTCAGGAGAGTGAGACAGGAGAGGCCCGGCGGTGGGCCATCACCTTGAACATCGGCTGGAGTCCGGGCGAACCGCCGTCCGGGACTCTGGAAGAGGCGATGATCGCCGGCGATCTCGACGACGTGAGCCCCAGAACGTGTATCCTGTTGGTCTGCAGCGGCGACCAGCCGCACCCACAGACCATCGGTTCCCAAGGCATCGCCAGCGCGATCAGCTTGAGCTACCGGGCGAATGGCTGGCTCGAGCTCCGGGGCGTTTGGGCCGGCGGCGGCGAGTACCCGGAGACCGTTGGGTACGGCACCGGCGTCGGTTGGCTCCGGTTGACCCCGTCGCTCCAAACCGTCGCACTCATCCCGGCGTTCCACATCGACGGCGTGATCCACGTCGGGGCCGGCCCAGCGATGAGCCTGGCCACGCTCGATGACAGTGAGGGAGAACGCTACCGAAAGATCGCGCCGGGCGCCGTGCTCAGCGCTGGCCTGCGCTTGCCGCCCGGCACCCGTTTCTTCATCGAGTTCACTGGAGCTTACCGCTACATCGCACCGGTCGACTTCGGCTCCATCGAGCTGCCGGACTCGAGCAGCGACTACCTGCCCGACGTCCGCATGGACTTCAGCCACGCGATGCTCGCGGTGGGCCTCGGGGTGCGCTTCTGATGGGCGTCGCTAGCCGTCCAGCAGGACGAGAGAGATCGATCAAGGGATCCTCACCGGGGCCGCTCATCTGCTCAACCTTGACAGGCGGCCGGCAAGCCGGCATAATGATGAAAACGAGAATCATTATCGTTTGACCCTATCCGTCTGAAACGTGCGATGACGTTCGAGTCCCTCAACAGCGCTGGCTGTACCTGCCGCGGATCCGCTCCGCCGGGGCGCCAGCTGCGGCTGTAAGTCGAGCGTCCAGCTCCAGCCATCGAAGCGGCCCCGGCAGATGCCGGGGCCGCGTCTTTATGGGACGATCGTCGGCCCCGGCCGGGGCCGCAGCGGAAAAGCGAGGTGCGATATGACCGTCGAAACGGCAACCCCGATCGAGCAGCGAGGATACGTTCACCCCGAGGTGCTGGTCTCCACCGACTGGGTGGCGGAACGCCTGGACGACCCCAGGGTTCGGATCATCGAATCGGACGAGGACGTCCTTCTGTACGAGGTGGGCCACATCCCCGGCGCGGTGAAACTGGACTGGGTGGCCGATCTGAACGACCCGGTCATCCGCGACTACGTGGACCGCGAGCGGATGCAGGAGCTTCTTCGGTCGAAGGGGATCAACAAGGACACGACCATCGTGTTCTACGGCGACAAGAACAACTGGTGGGCCACCTACGCCTTCTGGGTGTTCCGGCTGTTCGGGGTCGAGAACCTGCGGGTCATGGACGGCGGCCGCGCGCGTTGGGAGGAGGAAGGGCGGCCGCTGGTCACCGAGACGCCGGACTACCCCGAAGGCGACATCGAGCTGGGGGCGCGTGACGACTCGAAGATCCGCGCATTCCGCGACGACGTGTTGTCGCACGTCCGCGCCGAGAACCCGCTGGTCGACGTGCGCAGCCCCGAGGAGTATCGGGGCGAGCGGCTCCACATGCCCGACTACCCGAACGAGGGCGCGCTGCGCGGCGGCCACATCCCCGGCGCCCGCAACATCCCGTGGAGCCGGGCGGTGGATCCGGAGACGCACACGTTCTACCCGGCCGATGTGCTGAAGGAGATCTATCTGGAGGAGCAGAAGCTGTTGGCCGATGATGACGTCGTCGCCTACTGCCGGATCGGCGAGCGGTCGTCGCACACCTGGTTCGTGCTGACGTACCTGCTGGGCTTCGACAAGGTGCGGAACTACGACGGCTCGTGGACCGAGTGGGGCAACACGGTCCGCGCGCCGATCGAGCGCTGACGAGGATGGACCGCGAGACCGCGATCCTCCGACTGGTCGATCACTACAAGAACCCGCGCTGCAGCGGGGCCATCGAAGACGCCGACGTCAACATGCCGGGCGGCAACCCCGGCTGCGGCGACGTGGTGAACATCTACGTGAAGAGCGACGGCGAGCGGATCGAACGTGCCAGTTTCGTGGGCACGGGCTGCACGATCAGCCAGGCCGCCGCGTCGATCCTGCTCGATCGTGTGAACCGCGAGGAGCTGTCGTTCCAGGACGTGCTCGACTACGAGTACGACGACATGATCGATGAGCTGGGCCGCGACGTCGTCGGCTTCCGGCACCGCTGTGCCACCCTCGCCCTCGGCACGCTGAAGGCCGCGGTGAAGACGATCGAGATGGACGGCAAGCTGCGCACCGCTGGCCACAGCGAGGAGGACATCCGGCGGCTGCGCCAGCAGCTGGCCGCCCGGGCCGCCGGCGCTGGCCTGGTCGTCGGCGAAGACGCCGAGTCGACGAGCCGCGCCGGCGAAAGATGACCATGCTTCGTTGGTCTATACGGGACTGTCGACCAGCTCGGCGTGGCTGGTGAAGTTCACGCGGTGCCCGGAGCGCGATCCGCCGCGCCGCCGGAGGTCTCCGCGTCCGCCGACGGAGCGCCCTCTCTCAGCCATTCACGGAACGACGGCGTGGCCAGGGCGTAGCGCCACTCGGCCAGGACGTCCAGCGCCATGGCTCGGACCGCTCCGCTCGACAACTGCGCGTCGAGCTCGCCCAGCCAGGCCGTCTCGGACGTGCGGGCCAGGAGCCAGGCCTCGAACTCGTCCGGTCCCGGATCCGCCCGCACGGCCGCCTCCATGATCCTGCGCTTGACGGTGATCCCCACGGCGTCGGGCCTCGTGTCCCGCTTGCGGCGACGGCGCCGGCCTTCCGACCCGGCGAGGGCGGCGATCAGCTGGCGGCAAATCTCGGCCGGGCGTGGCTCGCTCCCACTCACGCGGTCCCCTCCCGATCGATCACGCGCACCTCCAGCGCGGCGCCCGGGCCGGCTGGCCGGATGTAACCGCGCTCCATCGCGGCCAGATCGAACTCCAGCGTCTCGAGGTCGGCCAGCAGGAGCTCCGTGAGCGGCCGCGCCTGCAGCGTGGTCAGGCTCTTCAGGTAGCCGCGGCACGTCGCGCAGGTCTCCACCTTGCGCGTCTCCTCGCTGCCCTCGGGCAGCAGTGCACCGAGCTTCTCGTGATCGCTCTCCCCGCAGTGCGCGCAGCGGAGCCAGGTCATCCTCCAGGCCGAGCCGCAGCGCCCACAGCGGAGCAGGCGGGCGCGGTCGAGGCCGCGGATCTCGGCGAGGAGAGCTCGCGCGCCGCAGAGCGGGCAGTGGCCGTGCGGCCAGTGCTCCGGCAGGTCTGCCTTCCGGGCCCGGGCGGCGGCGGCGTAGAGGACGGGGAGCGCCAGGAATCCGGCCACCGCGTCGAGGCCTCCTTCCCGGCCCCCCACGCGGGCCGCGAGACCGGCGAGACGCTCGGCATCGAAGCGCAGAGCGGACTCCAGCACGGCCACCGCATCGGATCGCGATACGGCGCCCGGCGGCGACGCGCTCTCCCCGTCCGCCGTGGCGGCCAGCAGCCGGGTCAAGAGCTCCTGTACGCGACGCCCGTCGACGCCGAGCGTCGCGCCGTGCAGCCGCGGCGCGCCGGGCGGCGCCGCGTCACCCGTGAGCGGAGCGTACCAGCCGTCGTCGGCCGCGTCCGTGGCGATGCGCAGCAGGCGCAGGTAGACCCGCGACTCGGGCTGCCGCTCCTCGATCGCCTTCAATCGAGCGTCCGGTCCGTCCCGAATACCGATTCTGGTCCCGTGCATTCCCGTTTCGACACGGCGCATGGCGTCCGGTAGTACGGCCGCGCGCCGGCGTGGATCTCGACGACCTCGCGTCGGTTGCCGACGTCCGCGCCCGGGTCACCACCCCGGACCCGGCTCGCCTCGGGGCTGCTGCAGCCGAGCGCGCCGACCGCCGCCAACAACGCGACCGCAAGGACGGGGCGTCTCATGGCATCGCCACTCCGGAGCCGAGGGCGTAGATGCTCTCGGACGAGAAGATGATGAAGACCCGGAGCAGAAAGCCGCCGAACAGGACGAGCGCCGCGGCGGTCACCAGGCGACGGTCGACATGGCTCGCGGACCGGGCTTCCAGCACGAAGGGGACGACGATCCCCAGGATCACCACGCCGAGGACCAGGAGCACGCCCCAGGCACTCACCAGCACCCCGGCCACGGAGCCCAGCGAGATCACCAGGACGATCAAAGCGAGGAGCTCCAGGGCCAAGGCGCCCCGGTCGACCCGGGAGAGCCAGTGCATCGACGCGGGATGACCGCCGCCGCGCCAGCGCGACATGAGGATCAGCGCCGCCGCCCCGGTGGACGCGGCGGAAAAGATGAAGACCGCACCCACGAAATTGCTGTCCGCCCAGATCGGCCGGTTGGTCACCGAGAGCAGCACGCCGGTATAGCCTGCGAGGAAGAAACCCAGAAAGCTGCCGATGGCGCCGACCGCAGCGGCCAGCGGCCAGGCGATCGTCGCCTGGCTCAGGCGGCGGACCGGTTCCCAGCGGATCTTCCCCTCTTCGGCCAGCGCGCCGACGGTGGCGAGGAAAGCGAAGAGACCGAACAGCAAGAGCCCCCAGGCGCCCACCGACATCGGCGACCACGCCTTGAATATGAGCTGGCCGGTGTTGTTCTCGATGAGCATGTGCCAGAAGCGGAGCGGCCGCTTCAGGTCGAGGGTCAGCAGGATACCGCTCACCACCGCGCCGGCGAAGGCGATGTAGTAGCCCTGCCGGACCACGGGCCGGTCCTCCGGAGCGCCGAACACGTGCAGCAGCGAGGCCAGGAAGAAGGCGCCGCCGGCGATCCCACCGATGTAGAAGTAGAAGGTGATGTACCACGCCCAGTGCGGCGACGA
>JAACAK010000002.1:154514-175965 GCA_011774835.1 Candidatus Kutchimonas denitrificans
GCTCTTCCGCCTCCGACATCCGGCGGTCCCGGAAGCCGAGGATGGCCATGAGCCCCACGACCACCGCCCCCGCCGCCGTCCACAGGCTGCTGGGGACCAGGTTGCGGCTGGGCAATTTCGGATCGCTGGGCAGCCCGTAGACCTCCGGCTCGTCCACCAGCAGGTAGAACGAGTTGAGGCCCCCGAGTATCGTATCGTCCGCACCGTAGAGGTAAGCGCGGTCCTCTCCCCGCTCGTGCAGCTGCTCGACCCGCGCGTTGGCCCGCTCCCTCAGCTCGCTGATCGGCCCGAACTGGATCGAGTCGGTGGGACAGGCTTTGGCGCAGGCCGGCTCGAGACCGTCCTGCATGCGGTCGTAGCAGAGCGTGCATTTCTGCGCCGTGTTCGACGCCGGGTTGATGTCGATGACCCCGAAGGGGCAGGCGGCGATGCAGTCGCGACATCCGTTGCACGAGTCGGACTGGATCACCACGGTATCGAACTCGGTCCGGATGATGGCGCCGGTGGGACAGACCTCGAGGCAGGGCGCCTGGACGCAATGCTTGCACACATCGCTCATCATCAGCCAGCGCCCCTCGGAGCGGTCCTCGCTGAACTGCTCCACGAACTTCACGTGCCGCCAGTTGATGCCGCTGAGCTTCAGCGTATTGTCGTAGCTGTCGCCGCTCATCGAGGGTCGACCGCCGTTCTGCGCCGGGAGCTGGTTCCACTCCTTGCAGGCGACCTCGCAGGCCTTGCAGCCGATGCAGACGGTCGTGTCGGTGTAGAACCCCATCGGCTCGGCCATCACGCCTTCTCCACGTTGCAGACGAACGCCTTGCCCTCGTGAATGCTGACGTTGGGGTCCCCCACCAGGGCGGTCATCTCGTTGACCACATCGCCCGTGACGACGCCCTCCCAACCCCAGTGCCAAGGCATGCCCACGTGATGCACGATCCGGCCGTCGATCTGGAACGCCCGCATCCGCCGCGTGACCAGCGCCTTGGCGCGGATCGAGCCCCGCGGCGTGCTGATGCGAACCCAATCGGTGTTGCCGATGTCCTTCTCGGCGGCGAGTTCGGGGCTCATCTCGATGAACAGCTCCGGCATCAGCTCGGAGAGCCACGGGTTCCAGCGGCTCATCGCCCCCGCCAGGTAGTGCTCGGTCAGCCGGTAGGTGGTGATGATGATCGGATACTCCTCGCTCATCTCGGCCAGCCGGTTGTCATCGCGACGCCAGTACTTGAGCACCGGGCTGTTCTGCTGCGAGTAGAGCGGATTCGCCACCGGCGACTCCGCGGGCTCGTAGTGGGTCGGCAGCGGCCCATCCTCGAGACCCGCGGGGTTGTAGAGCCAGCCCACGCCGTCCGGCTTCATGATGAACGGCTGCGCGCCCGAGTGGGCGTCGAGGCCGATGCCGTTCGGATCGGCGGGCGCCGTGGGCGGCTTCTGCAGCGCGAAGTCCGGCGTGTCGTAGCCGGTCCAGCGGCTGCCGTCCCACCAGACCCAGCGCTTCCGCTCGCTCCAGGGTTCGCCCCGCGGGTCCGCCGACGCGCGGTTGTAGAGCACGCGCCGGTTCGCCGGCCAGGCCCAGCCCCAATTCAGGTGGGCACCGATCGTGCCCGGCGGGTCGGGCTCCTTGTTCTTCGACAGGTTCCGCCCGGGCTCGGGGAACACGCCGCAGTAGATCCACGAGGCGCACGTCGTGGAGCCGTCGTCTCGCAGCTCGCCGAACCCGCCCAGGTGGCGGTCGGGATCGTCCGTGTAATAGCCGCCCACTTCCTTGAGTACCTTCTCCGGGTCCGGCTCGCCCGGGATCTCGTGGGGCTCGTCGGGATCGTAATCCCACACGAGGTTCCTGATCCCCTGATCGCGGGGCAGCTCGCTGTCGGCGTACATCGCCTTGAGCCGCAAGGCGAGCTGGTGGGTGAACCAGGGATCGGAGCGGCAGTCGCCCGGTGGATCGGCGGCCTTGTAATGCCACTGCAGCATGCGCTGCGTGTTGGTGAAGCTGCCGTCGATCTCCGCGACCTGCGCCGACGGGAAGAAGAAGACCTCGGTCTGGATGTCCTCGGTTCTCACCGAACCGTTCTCGACCTCGGGCGCGTTGTGCCAGAAGGTGGCGGTCTCGATGAGGAAGTTGTCCTTGACCACCAGCCAATCGAGCTGGCGCAGCCCCTTGCGCTCGACGCTGGCGTTGAGCGAGGTGCCCGGATTCTGTCCGATGCAGAGCATCCCTTTCACCCGGCCTTCCGCCATGGCCACGAACATGGGGAGGTGGGAGTGATCGCCGATGATCTTCGGATGCCAATCGTAGCCGAAGTCGTTCTCCGGCGTGGCGGCATCCCCGTACATCGACTTCAGGTACGATACGAGGAACTTCGGCATGTTGGCCCAGTAGCCCTCGGCGCTGGCCTCGCTCCGCAGGTAATCGCTCAGCGTCGCGTGCTCCTTCAGCGCCGACGGCGCCGGCATGTACCCGTGGATCGAGTGATACAGGGTCGGGATGTCGGTGGATCCCTGAATCGACGCGTGACCGCGCAGCGCCATGATGCCGCCGCCCGGCCGTCCGAAGTTGCCGAGCAGCAGCTGCAGCAACGCGCAGCAGCCGATCATCTGCGGACCGTAAGTGTGTTGCGTCCAGCCCACGGCGTAAGCCCAGGCCGTGGTCCGCTCGCGGCCCGAATTCGCGAGGATCGTCTCGGCCACCTCGACGATGCGGTCCACCGGACAGCCGGTGACATTCGAGACCATCTCGGGGGTGTACCGGCTGAAGTGCCGCTTCACGATCTGGAAGATGCAGCGCGGATGCTGCAGCGTCTCGTCGCGGAGCGGCTGCCCGCGCTTGAGCGAGCGGATCAGGTCGTCGAACGGCGGACCGCGCCGTCCGGGTGCCGCCGCGCGGTCGGGGCCCCGTGCGTAATCCCAGCTGGACGGGTCGTAGCGGCCGAGGAAACCGTCGAAGGGCCACTCCTCGACGCCGCCGGTGTAGCGCATGAGGCCGGAGAATACGCCGTCCAGCTCCTCGGTGTCCTGGAACTCCTCGCCCACGATGGTCGCGGCGTTCGTGTAATTGACCACGTACTCGCGGAAGAACGGGTCGCCGTTCCAGCGCTCGCTGTTGATGACGTAGTGGATGAGGCCGCCCAGGAACGCGATGTCGGAGCCCGCCCGGATCGGCGCGTGGACGTCCGCCATGGCGCTGGTGCGGGTGAAGCGAGGGTCGACGTGAACCAGCTTCGCACCGGCGGCCTTGGCCTTCATCGGCCAGCGGAAGGCCACGGGGTGGCACTCGGCCATGTTGGAGCCCTCGATCACGACGCAGTCCGAGAACTCCATGTTGCGCGGATAGAGGGTCGCCGCGCCCCGCCCCAGTCGCGTCCCCAGACCGGGGACGCTACTGCTGTGTCATATGCGCGCCTGGTTCTCGATCGGCACCACCCCCAGGCCCCGCATGAGCTTCTGCTGCATGTGGTTCCACTCGTTGTCCAGGGTGGCACCGCCAAGGGCGAAGATCGCGGTCGTCTGGTTGACCCGCGTGCCGTCGGGTAGCTGTTCGAGAAAGGTTTCGTCCCGCGTCTCCTTCACCAGCTCCGCCACGCGGTCCATCGCCCGTTCCAGATCCCAGACCTCCCATTCCGTGGCGCCGGGCGCACGGTGGAGGACCTGGGTCATGCGGTTGGGGTTCTGGTGCAGCTGGTAGATCGCCGCGCCTTTGGGGCACAGCGTGCCCTCGTTGTGCGGGCTCCGCGGGTCGCCTTCGATATTGACGATCTCGCCGTCCACGGTGTGAACGAGCGTCGCGCACCCCACCGAGCAATACGGACAGACCGAGGGGGTCGCCTGCGCGTTCCTGATCCGCAGCTCCTGCGCCCGCGCCATCGCCGGAGTGAGGTCGGTGCCGAGACCGACGAGTGAACCCAGAGCTGTCCCGGTGCCCAGGCCGAGGGAAGAACGGAGGAAATCACGGCGAGAAACGACCATCATACCGCTCCGTGGTTGGGGCTCGCGAAATGCGAACGGCCGGTCGATGCGCGACTTGCCCGCGGCTAGACTCGACTGGCGGTGAATCGCTTCGCATAATAGGAGCTTCGCTCGCAGCGACGCAAGTTTGCTAGGTTGGGGGATTTCCCTATCCCTCTCGCGATCCACGGAGGCAACTCATGACCGCGTGCTGGATGTTCCTTGCCACCCTCGCCCTGGCGCCAGGCGCCGTCTCCGCTGGGGCGTCCGCTCAGACGACGGATACCGAGGCCGCGGAGCTCTACGCCCGCGCGATCACGGCCTTGCTGGGTGAGCCCACGGCGGCGGGCACCTTCTATTTGGCCGAGGACGTACTCGGCGAAGGCAAGCGCACGATCTCGTCGGAGATCCCCGAAGCCGTGGCCGGCGAGCTGGGTGACGCCGGCTATCGCGTGGAGCTCGCGCACCTGGCGGAGAGCGGGCTGTGGGATGTGCCCCAGAGGCAACTGTTCCTGATGTTCGGACAGCTGGAAATCCTGTCCGGGAAAAAGCTGGCCCGCCTGACCCTCTCCGTCGGCAGCGGCAGTCGCCTCGACGAAGAGGTGTCGTTCACGTTCCGCAAGGAAGACGGCCAGTGGGTGCTGGTGGAGAAGGGGCCGCCGGAGGGTGAGTAAGCGGGCCGCTTCTGATGCCTGACGGAACGACACTGGTTTTCTTGCTCGCCGCCCTGGTCCCGCAGACACCCGAGGGCGAGCCGCAGGACACACCGGTCGTGCGACTGGAGACCCTACGCGTCGAGATCAGCCGGCTGGCGGTGGGAGGTGTCGAGGCCGCCCGCCTGCCCTTTCTCTTCTCGTCCCGCTCGCATGAAGAGATCCGCGCCGCCAGCCTGCTGACCCTGGCGGACGCTCTCGACCGGCTGCCCGGGGTTCACGCCAACGACGAGCTGGGCGCTGCCGCACAACCGGACATCACGGTGCGGGGATTCTCGGTGTCACCCGTGGTCGGCCTGCCGCAGAGCCTCAGCGTGTTCGTGGACGGCGTACGGGTGAACGAACCGGACGCGGCGCAGGTCCATTTCGATCTGATCCCCCTCGACGACGTCGAGCGGATCGATCTGATCCGTGGCCCGATGGGCCCCTTCGGGCGCAACACGCTGGCCGGCGCCATCAACATCCTGACCCGGCGTGGCGGCGGGGAGACCCAGGCGGAACTGGAGCTGACGGGTGGCAGCTTCGGTACCGTGGAGGGGCGCGGCCAGGCGTCGGGAGCGTTGGGAGCCCTGGACTACTACGCCTCCGGCCGCTACGTACGCTCCGACGGTTGGCGCGATGTCACCGCGGTGGCCATGACCCAGCTGTTCGCCAAGGCGGGTCGTCGGGGCGAGCGCAGCGACCTGTGGATCTCTTACCGATTCGCCGCGGACTCCATCGAGCAGGCGGGCTCGCTTCCCGCCTCCTGGTTGGCCGGTTCCTTGCCGCCGCAGCACGCCGACACCGACGACCCGCGAGTCATCAACTTCACCGGCGGAGACTACTTCCGCCCACGGCTCCACTTCGTCACCGGGAATTACGCCGTCCAGCTGACGCCGACGGTCGCCGCCCGCGCCAACGCCTTCTACCGTCAGAACGACATCGAGCAGTTCAACGCCAACATCAGCGAGGCGAACAGCCGTGGACTGTCGCACCTATGGTCGGCCGGCGTCGCCACCCAGTTGAGCTACGCACCTCGACCGGAGATGCTGTTGCTCGCCGGCCTCGAGTACGTGCGCGACGACGTGGAGGCGCGGATCTTCGCAGAGCCCAACGCGGCCTCGGCCGACAGCGGCCTCACGACCCATGTCACCACCGCGCAGGATGGATTCGGCGCCTTCGCACAGGTCTGGTGGACGCCCGGAATCCGGTTTTCCGTGCTGGGCTCGCTCCGCTACGACCTGTTGCACGTGCCCTTCCGCGACCTGCTGGAGCCTTCGAACAACGGCGACAACACGTTCCGTCAGCTGACCGCGAGCCTCGGAACGGATTTCGTCCTGTCATCGGGGGCTAGCCTCTACGCCAGTTACGGCCACGGCTTCCGAGCCCCCGTGATCCTCGAATTGGCCTGCGCCGACCCCGATGATCCATGCCCCCTGCCGTTCGAGCTCGGTGCCGACCCTCCCCTCGACCCGGTGGTCTCCGACACCTGGCAGGCCGGGTTCCGCTGGATCGCCAGCGCCGCGCTGCGGCTCGAGCTCGCCGGCTACTGGTCCGAGATCCGGGACGAGATCTTCAACGTCGTCGCACCTCCGACCACGCGGGGGTTCTTCCAAAACCTCCCCCGCACCCGGCGGCAGGGCGTCGAGCTGCAGGCGGAAATCCGGCCCGTCCATCGCCTGACGCTCCATGGCGACCTGAGCTATACGCGCGCGACCTTCCAGTCCCCGGCAACCCTGTCGGCGGCCTTTCTCGACGAGGACGCGGGCGGCGCGGGCGACCCCACCGACGGCCCCCAGCCCCCCAGCGTGGAACCGGGCGATCACTTTCCCCTGATACCAGAGCTCTCCGGGAACCTGCGCGCCTCTTACGCCACGGCCGGGTGGACGCTGTCGGTGGAGGGCTCCTATACCGGCAGCCAGTGGCTCCGCAGCGACGAGGACAACACGCTGGAGGCGGAGAAGCTCGATGCCTATGCCCTGCTGAGCCTGTACGGCCAGCGGACCATCGGGCCGGCGACGCTCTACATCCGGGTCGAGAACCTCCTCGACGCGCGCTACTCGACGTTTGGTGTTCTGGCTAACAACCCCCTGGGGCCCGGGCCGGAGCGCGTCGAGCCGTTTTTGACCCCGGGAGCGCCGCGCAGCTTCTTCGTTGGGGCGCGCTGGCGCTGGTGAGAAGAGAGCTGCGCGCGACGGCGTGGTTAACCGAGTTCCTTGACCGGGGAACAAGACAACCTTAGACTGAGTTTACCCAAAGACCATAAATAATTCTTTGTGTTAGGGTGTTGTCTGCTTAAAGGCTGGCCGCGCTGGGTCATCCATTCGAGGGGGCGCCCGGCGCGGGTGCACCGAGCGGGAGTACCGCATGGCATCTTTGGAGACCCACAATTCGTCGTGGAGGGGAGCGAGCTGGCCGTCGGCCGTCTCGCTGCCTCCGCTAACGACGCCCTGCACCACAGAGCTCACCCACCCCGACAGAATCGTCCACCGAGCAAGAGAGACAGACGTTTTCGATACCGCCGGCCACCGGGCCCGACGTCGTCCCCGGGTGGCGGCTCCATGGAGTAAGCAGAGTAGTAAGCAGACTAGTACGCAGAACCCCTTCGATTTTTGTACACATGACCCGTTCAAAACCTCAAGGAGGCCCCAACCATGAAGAGACGAACGCGATGGATTGGTGTGCTCGCGGGTTGCACGGCGCTCGCCCTCGCGGGGGAGTTGCCGGCCCAGAGCACCGGCGGTTCGAACGGTGACGAGGCGAATCCCGCCATGACGCCGGCAACGCACGAGCTGCTGGTGGCCGGACACCGAGCCAACCCGAGCAACTGGCCGATGTACGGTGGCGACTACGACAACCGCCGCTACTCGCCGCTCGACCAGGTGAACACCGACAACGTCGGCTCGCTGAGCGCCAGGTGGATGTACCAGACGGGGATCGCGAAGTCTTTCGAGACGACCCCGGTGGTGATCGACGGCGAGATGTACATCACCACGCCGTCCGACGGCAGCGTGCAGCGGGTGCTGAAGCTGGACGCGAAGACCGGCGAGGTGATGTGGGACCACGCGGTCCGCCTGGCCACGACGATCTTCTGCTGCGGCCCGAACAACCGTGGCGTGGCGGTGTGGGACGACAAGGTCTACGTGGCCACGCTCGACGCGCGGCTCGTGGCGCTGAGCCGGGCTGACGGCTCGGAGGTCTGGGCGTCGGAGATCGCGGACCCCGAGGCCGGCTACAGCGAGACGATGGCGCCGCTGGTCTACGACGGGAAGGTCATCATCGGAACCTCGGGCGCCGAGTACGGGATCCGCGGTTTCCTGAAGGCCTACGACGCCAACAGCGGCGACCTGCTCTGGACCTGGCATACGATCCCCTCGCCCGAGCAGGGCGGCTGGTGGGGTGACTGGAACACGACCACGCCCTACGGCGAGGAGAACCTGAACCGCGACATCCAGCAGGAGAAGGCGGACAGCGCGAAGTACGCCGACGCCTGGAAGCGGGGCGGTGGCTCGATCTGGATGACGCCGGCGCTCGACCCGGAGAGCGGTCTGGTCTTCGTGACGATCGGCAACCCGTCTCCGGACCTGGACGGCTCGATCCGCCCGGGTGACAATCTCTGGACGGAATCGGTCTGCGCGATCGAAGCGGCGGACGGCGACATGCGGTGGTGCACACAGTACCTGCCGCACGATGTCTGGGACCTGGACGCGGCCAGCCCGGCGGTGATCATCGATTACCACGGCGAGCCGGCGGTCGGTCACGCGGGCAAGACCGGGTGGTACTACGTCTTCGACATCGAGACGGGCGAGATCCTGAACCGCTCGGAGAACTTCGTCCCGCACGAGAACCTGTTCGCCCTGCCGACGGCCGAGGGCACGCGCATGCTGCCGGGTGCGAACGGCGGCGCGGAGTGGTCGCCGCAGGCGTACCACCCCGGAACGGCCCTGGCGTACGTGCTGGCGCTGCATCAGCCGATGCACTACAAGACCCATTACAGCCCGTACGAGAAGGGGGAGCTCTGGCTGGGCAGCGCCTTCGTGGCCATCCCCGGCGAGGAGCAGTGGGGTCGGCTGGTGGCGGTCAGCCCGGAGACGGGTGAGGTGGTCTGGCAGCACGACACCGAGGAGCCGCTGATCGGCGGCGCGCTGGCCACCGCGGGCGGCCTGGTCTTCTTCGGCGAGAACAACGGCAACTTCAACGCCATGGACGCGACGACAGGCGAGCGGCTGTGGCACTTCAACGCGGGCGCTGGCTGCAATTCGGCGCCCATGACCTACAGCGTCGACGGCCAGCAGTACATCGCCGTGGCCTGCGGCGGCGTGTTCCAGACGGACGCCCCGCGGGGCGACGCGCTGATCGTCTTCGGGCTGCCGTCCGGAGGCATGTAACCGAAACTAGCGCTGGAGCGGCCGCGCCTCTGGCGCGGCCGCTCACCACCTGCATTCACAGGACGGAAGGAGACGACCCTGAAGAGACCGTACCGATTACTCATGCTGGGCCTGACGCTGGTCGCGTCGGCTCTGACCGGCGCGGCCGTTGATGGGATGGCCCAGGAGGAGGGTCGGCGGCGGATCTCTCCGGACTGGATGAGCGTGGACGCCGCGAACCAGAGGGTCGATCTGGACATCGTGGCCGGACTGACGACCGTGAACAACGCCTGGAACTTCAACGGCTACGCCGATGGTGACATGACGATCGCCGTCCCGCTCGGTTGGCAGGTGCAGATCCATTTCAGCAACCAGGACGCCAACTATCCTCACAGCGTGGGGATCGTCGAAATCGAGGACCCGATGCCGGTGTCCGGCGATGAGACCACGATGGCGTTTCCGCGGGCGTTCTCGCTGAAGTTCGTCGGTGGACTCTTCGACGAGGACACGTTCGCTTTCAAGGTGAACAGGACGGGGAAGTTCTGGCTGTTTTGCGGCGTGCCTGTCCACGGACGCAACGGCATGTGGGACTACTTCGTCGTCAGCGATGAGATCTCGGAACCCTATGTGGAAGTCCCGGAAGGCTCCTAGAGGCCCGGCGCCCGGCCGCCGGATCGCCGCTACGGCCGCCCTGCTGGGGCTGGTCGGCGTGACGGCGGCCTATGGCCTGAACGAACGGCCGGAGAACGTCGCCGCCCAGGCCAACCCCATCGACTGGGACGGCCACCGCTGGCTGGAGCTCAGCGCGGCGGAAAAGGAGGCCTACCTGAGCGGCTTCCTGGCCGGGGCCGCGGCGGCACAGGCGTACGAGGCGCTGGAGGGCGCGGGGAGCTTCGAGGCGCAGGCGCTGAGGCAACGAATGGCCGGGCTGCGCGCCGAGAAAGCCCTCGTCTTTCCGTACGCGCCGAACCTTTATCACGCGCGGCTGCACGACTACCTGTTTTACGAGAACAACCGTGAACAGCCGCTCTATCAGGCGATCGCCGAACTGAATTTCCAGATCGGTGCGGCGCGGCGCTGAGCGCGTTGGCCGCGTAGTCGATCGTCTACATGAAGAGCGGTTACAATCGAAGGATCGCGAACTGCTTTCATTCAACGGGGAGGAATCATGAAACGACTCGCCACGTTTCTCGCCCTGGCCGGCCTGCTCGCCGTAGCAGGGCCCGTGCAGGCGCAGGAGAGCCGGATGATCAATCCGGACTGCAACATCCTCTGCTCGCCTGTCTTCGTGAACCAGCACAGCGTGATCTTGACGAACCAGTTCGGTGCCGGTGACAACGTCGACAGCGACGCCGACTTCCTCTTCCGTTTGACGACGGCGTTCGGGAGCCAGTTCCGGCCGTTCTTCCTGGTCTTCCTGGTGCAGTGGACCCCGTTCGCCGACCTGCCGGCCGGCGATGGAAAGGCCAATTCGCCGGCGATCGTCTACGGCCCGGGCTTTCACGTGCTGGGGGGCGGCGGCAGCTTCGTCGACATGGGCGCGACCGCCGACATCTTCTCCCTCGACCTCCTGCCCCTGATCGTCTACAGCGGCTCGGCCGAGGAACCGTCGGACTACACGCACAAGCTGGCGCTGGAGGCCGACGGCTTCCTGCACATCGGGAAGATCATCGACCCGAATAACCGGGCGCCGTTCATCCACAACACGAGCATCCACGTGATTCTCGACTATCTGACGGACGCGCTGGGGACGACCATCCCCGACGGATTGGCCGAGGCAGACGAGCCGTCGCGCTGGGTGCTGATCATCGGTGCCACTTTCCCGTTCGCACCGCTTCCCGGCGGTTAATGGCGAGGAAGGTTCACGTAAAATCGCGCTCCCGCCGCCCGTACCCGGCGGCGGGAGCTTTTTGCCGACCGAGGACTCGATGACAAGAATCCCGCTCCGGCTGACGCTCGCAGCGCTGCTCGTCGCCGCGCCGGCGCTCGCGCAGGAACCCGACAGCACCGTCTCGGACTCCGTACCGCTGTACCGTCTGGAAGGCATCACCGTGACGGTGACCCGATCGCAGGAACGGCTCGATCGGCTGCCCTATGCGGCGAGCGTGATCGACCGGATCCAGGAACTCCAGGCGACGCTTTCGCTGGACGAGTCTCTGCTGCAGGTGCCGGGCGTGATGATCGACAACCGCCACAACTTCGCCCTCGGCAACCGCATCTCGATCCGCGGCTACGGCGCACGCTCACAGTTCGGCGTGCGGGGTCTGCGCATCATCCAGGACGGCATCCCGCTCACGCTGCCCGACGGGCAGGCTCAGCTGAACAACATCGACCTGGCGGCGGCGGGCCGCATCGAGGTGATACGCGGACCGGCCTCATCGCTTTACGGGAACGCGTCGGGCGGCGTGATCAAGATCAGGACGGCGTCGCCGCCTCCGGTCCTCTTCCAGCCCGAGATCCGCCTGCTGGGCGGCGGCTACGGGGAGGACCGCTACTACCAGAAATACGACCTGACGGGCGGCGGTCGGTCCGGCGGCCTGGAGTACGTGACGCATCTCAGCCATTTCCAGACCGACGGCTTCCGACTGCACAGCGCCGCCGAGCAGACCCTCTTCAACACCCGCGTCGGCTATCAGCTGAACGAGAGGTCCGAGCTGGAGGTCGTCATCAACTACACCAACACGCCGTTCGCCCAGAACCCGAGCAGCCTGAGCGACTCGCTGGCGCGTGCGGTTCCCGACACGGCGCGGGACATCGTATTGGGGCCCGGCGAGTGCCCGCCCAATCCCGGCTTCGGCGGCTGTCAGAACCTGGGCGAGACCTCCAAGCAAGGCCAGGCCGGCATCACGTACCGCCGCAGGCTGGGACACGCCCACACGTTGTCGTTGATGGGCTACGGCCTGATGCGGGAGCTCGAGAACCCGATCCCCTTCACGCTCATCCAGCTGGACCGGCGGGCCGGCGGCGCCCGTGTCGAGTACCGCTACCTGCCGCTGGACGGCGTCCTCGCCGCCCTGACCGCGGGCGTGGATCTGGACCACCAGGCCGACGACCGGCAGGAGTTCGCGCGGGATGACCAGGGTGTGGGCGCGATCCAGCTGGATCAGGACGAGCGGGTCACCGGACTGGGCCTGTTCGCCCACGGCCGCTGGCGACTCGGTCCGCGGTTGGAAGTAACGACCAGCGCGCGCTACGACCGCGTCCGCTTCCGCGCCGACGATGATCTGGTGACGGCCACGGATCCGGACGACTCGGGCACCCGGATCTTCGAACAGGTGAGCCCGATGATAGGGCTCAGTTACGCACACAGCACCGCCGTCAACGCCTACGTGAACGTGGGCCGGTCGTTCCAGACGCCCACCACCACGGAGCTCACCGACACGCTGGGCGGCTTCAACCAGCGCCTGGAATCGGAGAAGGCCACGAACTACGAGGTGGGGCTGAAGGGAAGCGTCGGCGAGCGGCTGAGCTACACCCTGGCGGTGTTCGTGGCCGACATCGAAGACCAGCTGATCCTGTTCCAGCCCGAGGGAATCGACCGGGACTTCTTCGAGAACGCGGGTTCGAGCGATCACCGGGGCGTCGAGATGGGGCTGAGCGCTTTGTTGGCCCCGGGGCTCACGCTGAGCGGCGCGTACACCTATTCGAACTTCGAGTTCGACCGCTTCCAGAACCAGGACGGCGATTTCAGCGGCAACGAGGTGCCGGGCATCGCGCCGCACCGGTTCCACGGTCGGCTGAGGTACGAGCACGGCTCGGGGCTGACCGGATCGCTGGAGCTGACCGCGTCGGACGGCTTCTTCGTGGACAACGCGAACCAGCAGCGCAACGAGGGCTACGCGGTGATCGACTTGCGGTTGGGCTACCGGGTGCGCCTCTCCGGTATGGAGGCGGCGCCCTTCCTCGGCCTGAACAACGCGTTCGACGGCCGCTACAACTCGTCGGTGGTCATCAACGCGTTCGGCGCCCGGTATTTCGAGCCAGCACCGGGGCGCAACCTGTACCTGGGGGTAGGTCTGAAGACGCGCTGATAGAACCGTATTCGGCGTGGTACGGAGTGGCAGTGAGTCGTGACAGCTCGCGGCGCCGGATCGACGCGGACCAGCTTGTCGTCGCCCTCGGGGACCCGGCCTGGCGATCGCCTCCGGAATGGGATCAGGCAATTGCCACCAACTCTCCGCCTTTCCCAACTCAGCATTTCCGACAGGGGACATCCCGAATGCACCGACGAGCGTTCAAAGGCTAATGGTTCCTTGCGTCGATCTGTAACGATAGTTATTATGCAACGCCACTCAAAATACGAGAAAATGCGCGAGAACGGGCGTTGCACGTTTCAGCGTTCTGGCGCTCTCAGCCCGAAGTCCACACATAATGCGTTCGACGACAGTCGGTAAGGGTCGGACGGACAGACGAGCTAGAGTCACCGTCCTGTCCGGGATCGCTCTTTCCTTTGCTTTCTTTCGCCGCCACAAGTCGCCTTTTCAGGAGGGAACCCGATGTGGTGGACACCAACTGACTCACGCCTTCATGAAACAGGTCGAGTCAGACCAATCCATCGATTCGCGCTACAGGCTGCGGCGCTCGGCCTGACGACAACCATCCTCCCGATGTCCGGATTCGCGGCCACCGGGAACGACGCCGGCCTGGAGGGGCCCGTACCCGCCTTCGCCCGCAAGTACAACCTGAGCTGTAACGTGTGTCACACGCGGGAGCCGCGGCTGAATCCTTTCGGCCAACGGTTCCAGGAAAACGGGTACCAGCTTCCCGGAACCGAGGACGGTGGCACCTCGCTCAAAACGCTACTCGGCGGGCCCGGCCCGCTGGACGGCGCCACGCTGGACGAGGTGACGAATTTCCTGGCCGCCCGGCTGCGAGCCGAGGTGCAGCAGTCGTTCGTGCGGCAGAAGACGGTCTCCGAGGATCCGGATTTTCGCTCCTTCCCCAACGTGGTCAATGTCTTCTTCGCCGGGAGCGCCACACGCAACGTCAGTTTCTACTTCGAAACCGAGTTCGCACCACCGGCGGAGTCCGAGGAGGCCAAGGTCGAGTTCGAGCGAGTCATGCTGATCTTGACCAACCTCGGGCGATATCAACTGGCCAACATCCGGATCGGTAAGATCGACCCATCGGCCTTCTTCGCGTTTCCGACGCATAGGCAGCAGATGAACCCGATCTTCCCCGTAGCGGAATCTGAGGAGTTCCCGCCGGAGATCGCCCGAATCCCGGTGCTGCCGATGGCGTTCGCGGCAAAGATGTTCGGGCTGACCCGCGGTTCGGAGCATCAGGGCGAAGAGGGATTCTCGATCCTCCCGTTCGAGCCGTTCTTTTTCAACGCCCCCGCCACGACGGGAGCTATGCTCTGGGGGCGGCCCTTGGGGGAGCTGTTCCTCTACCAGATCGGGGTGGCCCAAGACGAGACGGCCGAAGACGAGCCAGGCGTGCGTTGGGACCCCTACGGGTTGCTGCGGTTCGACTTTCTACTCGGCCCGTATACGGCGCTGCAACTCTCGGGCTTCTACTACTACGCCAAGAACGCCGCGCGCCCAACGCTGGCACCGATGGGGAACGTGGTGTTCGGAGAACCCGTGGACTGGAGGCGCTGGGGCGTGGGAGCGCGTCTCCACTACCGGTTCCTGGATATCTACGGCACGGTGATCTGGGACGACATCGACGACGTCGTCTTCCCGGGTCCCCCGCTCACTCTCTCGGAATGGGACACCCAGGGTCTGGGCGTCAGCCTGGAGGCAGACTGGGTGATCCATCAGAACTGGTTCCTCGGCGTTCGTTGGGATTTCATGGATCCCGGCGGCCTGGTCAAACTGCCGCCGTTGCTGCAGGGTGAGGACCCGGAGATCAACCAGGACGCCTCGCTGCTGGGAGGGATACTCAAGTTCTATCCCGTTCCCAACGTCGGACTCTACGCCCGCAGCCACTTCAACCTGTTAGGGTCCGTGCAATTCCCCGCCGCGCTGGGCGGAGACGAGCACCCGGCCCGAAACCCGACCGTGATATCAGCCCTCGGCGTCGACATGGCGTTCTGAGGAATCGAAACCGACGGGAGGACAAGACGGATGGATCGGCAACGTATTGCCTGGCTGACGCTCTCCAACGCTGCGCTGGTCGTTCTGACTACCGGCCCCGCCCTGGCCCAGATGCCGATCGAGGTCGCAGCCTACAACGACCGGCCGCCGGTGAACGAGCAGACCATCGCGGAGGGCAAGAGGATCTACGACCTGAGCTGTGTCCACTGCCATGGTACGGCAGGCAGGGGGGACGGACCCGTCGCCTACTTTCTGAATCGGAGCTTCGGGCCTCACCCGCGGAATTTCACCGACGGAGTTTTCAAGTTCCGCTCCACGTACAGCGGTGACGCACCGACCGATGAGGACCTCTTCCGCAGCGTGACGAAGGGGATCCCCGGGTTCATGCCCGGGTTCAACGGGCTGGCTCCGGCCGAACGCTGGAAGGTGATCTACTACATCAAGACCTTCCTGCCGGAAGACCTGCTGGAGTTCGAGCCGGAGGTCGTGGAGATCGTCGGCGAGCCGCTCCCGGCCAACGCGGCGAGCATTCGGCGCGGCTACGAAGTCTATCAGCAGCTCAACTGCTGGGAGTGTCACGGCCCCGGTGGCCAGGGCGACGGCCCGAAAGCCCCGGATCTGGAGGATGACTGGGGGTTCCCGCTGCCTTCGGCCGACCTCACACGGCCAAGCTCGTTCAAGAACGGCAGCCGCCCGGAGGATATCTATCGGACTATCGTCACCGGACTCGACGGCGGTGCCATGACTTCGTTCGTCGACATGATGCGGGGCCGAGAGGAGGACATCTGGCATCTGGTGAATTTCGTGCTGGCCCTCTCACGCTAGGCCTGGTTCGGCTTCCGTAACGCCGACCCCTCCGGGTCCTTTTTCCCGGAGACCCCGCGCTTCTGCAAATCGTGCCGCGGGAACCGGGGTCGGGAGGGGCGGTGTGACGCGGCCGCGGATCGGACCGCAGGTTCCTGCCCATCGACAACGATCGGAGGTCGTTCATAATGAAGCGCACAACAACGATCATCGTTTCAGTTTTCGCCCTGGGCCTGGTCAGCTACGCGGGTCGAACCGTGGAGACGGGTTACCGGGTGGTCGACGTGGTCCAGGCAGGTAGCATCACTGGAACCGTTACATACGACGGCGCCGTACCCGACATCCCTACGCTCACGGTCGACAAGAACGTAGACGTCTGCGGTACGAGCATCGCCGACCCCAACGCGACAGTGGTCAACTCCCAAAGCAAGGGCGTCCGCTGGGTACTCCTCTACCTGGAGGAGGTCAGCGAGGGGAAGGCGCCGCCCGAGCGGTTCGTGCTGGACAACGAAGAGTGCGAGTTCCGCCCGCACGTGATGGGCGCCGTTGCCGGCCATCCATTCATCATCGAGAACAGCGATCCCGTCCTTCACAACACCCACATCCGCTTTGGCAGCACTCTGGAACGCACACGACGAACCGTGTTCAACGGTGCCCTCTCGTTCCACGAGGGCGAGCCGCAATACCGGCCCATCGAGAATCCGCGGGTGCTCCGGCGGAGTGGCTGGATCGACATCCAGTGTGACGCCCACGAGTGGATGCAGGGTTATGGCCTGGTCCTCGAGCACCCCTATTTCGCCGTCACCGACGAGCACGGCGCGTACGAGCTTACCGAGGTACCACCGGGCACCTACACCCTGAAGCTATGGCACGAGAACCTCGGCGAGCAGACCCGGGAGGTGACGGTTCAGCCCGGCGCGAGTGCCACGGCGGACTTCACCCTGAAGCCGACGAGCTAGACGCGGTTCCGGGCAGCGGGGCACGCAAAGCATCTCCGGACCAGCGCGGCTCCTTGCCTCGGATCTTCCATGCGTAGGAGTCCCAACTCGGAGTAAGCCATGGCTGAACGAGTCGCCACAGCCAACGTGGCCGGCGCTGAGTCCGGCGCGCCGCCCAGTCTCGACGACCTGGTTGACAGAAGGCTGGTCCGCACCTGGCTGTACTGGGGCCTGTTCTGGTTGATGTTCTTCCCCACGGTCGGGGTGATCGTTTCCACCAAGTTCAATTTTCCCGACTTCCTGGGTGGGACATCCTGGCTGACGTTCGGTCGCCTGCGGCCGCTCCATGTGAACGGGGTGATCTTCGGTAGCTTCTCGACGCTGTTCTTCGGTCTCTGCTACTACCTCGTGCCGCGACTCGCCGGCATCCGCGTAGTGTGGGAGCGACTCGGCCACTGGCTGGCCTGGCTGTGGAACGTCACGATTGCGGCCGGCGTCATTTCACTAGCCCTGGGAACCAACCAGGGGCTTGAAGCCGCCGAGTTCGCATGGTACGTGGACCTGGGGATCTTCGTTGTGCTGGCGGGTGTGACCCTTCAGTTCCTACTGACCATCGCGCGGCGCAAGCAACAGCAGGTCTACACCTCCATTTGGTATCTGCTGGCGGCCCTCGTCTGGACCGACATCAACTGGGTCTTGGGAGCGGGCGTTCTTCCCTTCGGCAGCATAACCGGGATCAACAACGCCGCGCTCCACGGCCTCTTCATTCACTACGTGGTGGGCCTCTGGATCACGCCGGCGGGTTACGTCCTCATCTACTATTTCTTGCCGTTGAGCGTGAGGAATCCGATCTACAGCCACAAGCTCTCGCTCATCGGCTTCTGGTCGCTGGCGTTCTTCTACCCGTTCGTCGGTATTCACCACTACCTGTTCAGCCCGATCGCCGACTGGGCGGAGACGATCGCGATAATCACTTCGATGCTCCTGATCATCCCCGTCTGGACGGTACTCCAGAATTTCTTCGGGACGATGATCGGGCGCTGGTCCGAATTCGGAAGGAACCTGCCGGCCAAGTTTCTGATCATGGGCTCGATCATGTACCTGATCGGCTGCCTTCAGGGCTCCACCGAGGCGCTGCGCTCGCTTCAGCGTCCGACGCACTTCACCGACTTCGTCATCTCTCACTCCCACCTTACCGTATTCGGAACTTTCGTGGTCTGGGCGCTGGCCGGGGTGATCTATGTCTGGCCGAAGATCCACGATCGGCCGCTCTGGTCTTTCAAGCTCGGCAACTGGTCTTTCTGGTTGATCACCGCGGGCATCAGCGGCATGGGGCTCATTCTCACCGGCGGCGGCCTCGCTCAAGGTCTCAGCTGGATGCAGGGCGCGGAATGGCTCGACTCGATGCGAACGATCAAGCCTTTCTGGTACGCCCGTACGTTCACCGGCATCACCATGGACCTCGGTATGACTTTGCTCGTGTACAACCTGATGAAGACGTTCCTGGCCCGGCCGCACCCGCGAGCGACCGAGCCCGCCCCAGCTCTCGCAGGCGACTGAGGAGGTGCGACGATGAGGTACGCGCGAACCGTCGTCTTGGTCGCTGGCTTGCTGTTCATCTCGCTGGCCATCTTCGTTCAGGGGGTCCTGCCCGCCCTGCTACCGGCCTCGCTCGAGAAGAGGGTGACGCGAGTCGTCCGCACCGATCTGGGCGAGCTGAAGTGGCTCGTCTCGGAGTCGAGCGACTACACCGCTCTGGAACAGCTCGGCAGGCAGGTCTACATCCGGGAGGGCTGTTGGTACTGTCACTCCCAGTTCATCCGCCCGGTCAACAGAGAAACGCGACGCTGGGGCCCGGTGTCGCAGGCCGGCGAGTACGCCTACGACTTGCCGCATCTGTTTTCGACGCGCCGCATCGGGCCCGACCTGACACGGGTGGGCCTCAAGTACGGCGATGGCTGGCACTACGCCCACCACTGGGATCCGCGGCTCGTCGTGCCGGAGTCCAACATGCCAGCTTTTCCGTGGCTCTTCGATGGCCCCTATGGCCCATTCCCCATCACGGAGGACGAAGAGGGCAACCGAACCGTGGAGCGCAACCCGATCAGCGAGCGGATCTTCGACTACGCCAGCGAGGACACTCTGTTCCTGACTCCGAACACCGAAGGCCTCACGTTCGTGCGGGAACGGGGGCGTCGGCCGGTCATCCTGACCCCGAACGACGAGTACACAGGCGACAGCGTCAGACTGGTGGTGGTCACGGAAGAGCTCAGAGGTGTCGTCGCCTATGTCCAGAAGCTGGGCATGAATCGGGGGAAGTGGCGGGATCTGTTCACACCGCAGAGGGTGGAGGTGGCGGGGTTCACGGTCCCACGATCGGAGGAGTTCATCGAGTATGGTCAAAACGTCTACGAACGGCGTTGCATAGGATGCCACGGCGTCAGCGGTGACGGGAACGGTCCGGCGGCCACGTTCTTCGAGGTCCGGCCGAGAAACTTCACCTTCGGCATGTTCAAGTTCCGACGCACACCCTCGGGCACGTTGCCGACGGATGGCGACCTGCTCCGGACCCTCACCCGCGGCGTGCGGGGCACGCCGATGCCGACCTGGCACACCCTGCCAGAAAAGGATCGCCTGGCCGTCATCCAGTACCTCAAGTACCGGCTCGCCTGCGATCCAGGCGATCCCGAAGATCCAGACGACGACTACTGTTTCTTCGAGGAGGAGCAGCCGCCGGCTCCCCTCTACATCGGAGAGCCACCACCGCCTTCGCGAGAGCTGCTGGCGCGCGGAGAGCAGCTGTGGCAGGACGTGAAATGCTGGCAATGTCATGGCGACGAGGGTAAAGGCGATGGCCCCTCCGCCAACGAGCTCAGGGACGACTTCGGGTTCAAGATCCGACCGGCGGACCTGACAACGGGGATCTTCAGGTCCGGCCCGGCGGTCGAGGACATCTTTCGGACCATGACGACCGGGATGGACGGCACGCCCATGCCGTCGTTTGTCGACCAGGTCCCGGACGAGAGGGATCGGTGGGCGTTGTCCTATTTCGTCATCTCACTCTCGGCGTACAAGGATCCCCTCACGGGCGAGCCCCTGGACATCCCGGCCGATGTCCGGGCTCGATTGAACGATCCCGCTACTCAAGCGCCCGAGTCGTGGCTCGCCTTCGATCCTCGTCAGGACGCGGCCGCCCGCATCGCCGAGGCCGTCACGAACGCCTGGGCGGAGCGGCACGGCATCATGATGCTTCCGGTCCGGGAGGGCGACGACGCGGCGGCCGGCGGATCACGGTAGACGCACGGGACCAGAACGACGGACGAGAGTCAGACGATGTTCGAACAACTCACATTGCTGCAGTTTCTAGTGGCGCTCTCGATGAGCCTGGCGGCACTGTGTGTCTTCATCTGGGCGGTGCTGTCGGGGATGTTCAAGGACGTCGAGGCGCCCAAATACAGGATGTATGAGATGGAGATCGAAGAGGATGAACGAACAGAAGAGGACCGATAGCCCGGGCTCGTCTCCCGAAGCCGAACGTTCCTCCGAGCCGGAGGAACAGCTGCACAGCTATGCGGGCGGCGAGATCACCGAGCGCTCGGGCATCGTGAACAAATGGCTGCTGGCCGTCTACTTCGCGCTGCTGGTCTGGAGCCTCTACTACCTCTTCACCGAATGGCGAGGCCTCGGCCCCGGGCTGGGGATACCGGGTCAGTGAGCGTGCCAGCCAAACCGGAGCCGAGCCAGGGAGGGTGCGATGGACCGAGCTGACGTGCGAGCACGGACGGAAGAGAGCGAGACCTGGCCGGCCCGGTTGCTGCTGTGGTTGGCCTGGGCCAACGGGATCTTTCTCATGCTGGAGATCCTGTTCAACGTCATCAAGAATGCCATCGGCGGCGGCGTACCCATCGGGTAGGAGGCCGGTTGAATGACGACGAACGAGTACATCGCCATGGCCATCATCGTTGTGGGAACGCTGGCGTTCTACGCGTGGGTGGCCTGGTTGACGTGGAAGCGGGGGGCCTAGGCCGCGCGATGCCATGACCCACTTCGTGCTCATCGGCCTCGCCGGCCTGGCCGGGAGCTTCCACTGCCTGGGCATGTGTGGCGGCTTCGCCGTCGCGCTGGCGCCAAGCACCCGGGGACGGTGGGGGACGGTGGGCCGCCATCTGCTTTACAACACCGGACGTGTCACGACCTATGTCTTCCTCGGCGCGCTGAGCGGGATCCTCGGCTCCCTCGTGACCCACGGGCCGGTCGCCGGTGCCCAGCGTGTGCTGGCCATCGTTTCTGGCCTGCTCATGCTCATCATCGGACTCCAGTTCTTCGGTATCTTGGGCCGGCTCCACATCAGCACCCCGGGGGTGGTGGGTGAGGCGCTGGTCCGGGCACTTCGCGGGCTTCTGAGCGCACCGGGCTGGTCGGCCCCGCTGGCCTTCGGCGTGTTCAATGGTCTGCTGCCATGTCCGCTGGTCTATGCCTTCCTGGCCCAGGCTGCGGCCACCGGTGACCCGATCTCCGGTATGCTCACGATGGCGGCGTTCGGTGCGGGCACGTACCCGGCGATGTTCGGTGCTGGAGGCGTCGGCAGCCTGCTGCGGCCGACGTGGCGCCGCGCGGGCGTCCGGCTGGCGGGCGCCTTCGTCATCGCATTCGGCCTGATCACGCTG
>JAACAK010000002.1:175970-177547 GCA_011774835.1 Candidatus Kutchimonas denitrificans
GGTGAACCCTATCACTTCTGCTGTTACGGTTGCTATCTCGCCTTCAGGGTCGCCGGCGAGCGTGGGGAGGAGGCGACGGCCGACTGGCTGCTGATCCGACTGGGCGTCGGCACTTTCCTCGCCATGTTCATCATGCTCTTCAGCCTCCTGCTATACACCGACACCGTCAGCTTGGAGGAGGCCGGCCTGGTTCGTCCGGTGCACTTCGTCCTGTGGGCGCTCGCCACACCGGTAGTGATCGTCCTCGGCGTGCCGTTCATCGGCGAGGCCTGGCGAGCGGCCCGCCGGGGCCGGCTCACCGCCGAGAGCCTCGTCGCTCTAGGCGCCCTCGCCGCCTACGGCTATTCCGCGGTGGCCGCGGCCGGCGGATGGGAAGGCGTGTACTTCGACACCGCCGCCATGCTACTCGTCCTGTTCACGGTCGGACGCTACCTGGAGGCGGTCGGGCGCGCCCGAGCCGCCCGAACCCTGGCGCCGGCTCTGGAAGCGGAGCGGGGTTGGGCGGCAGTGCTGACGGGCGACCAGGAGATCCGCCGGCACGTGACCGAAGTCGCAGTTGGGGACACCGTGCGGGTCCGCCCCGGCGAGCGAATGCCCGTGGATGGCGATGTGATCGACGGCCGATCCAGCGTCAACGAGGCCATCCTGACCGGGGAGAGCCGGCGCGTGCCCAAGTCACCGGGCTCCCCCGTGCTGGCCGGGAGTCTGAACGGCGAGGGACAGCTCCTGATTCGAGCTTCAGCGGCGGGCGCCGCGACACGCTGGGCGGGCCTGAGCCGTTTCGTCCGGGAGGCACTGATGCGCCGGACCCGTCTTCAGCGGATGGCCGATCGCGCCGCAGCTGTCTTCGTGCCCTTCGTGCTTCTGCTCGCCTTCGGCACCGTGGTCTACTGGTCACAGACGGGACCGTTCGACAGAGCGCTCCTGGCGGGGCTCGCCGTATTGGTCGTGGCATGCCCTTGCGCCCTCGGGTTGGCCACGCCGCTGGCCACATCGCTGGGGATCGGGCGGGCCGCCCGGAGAGGGGTGCTGGTTCGGGACGGCTCGGCCTTCGAGACGCTCGCCCGTCTGCGCGGCATCGCCCTGGACAAGACCGGCACGCTGACCAGCGGCGAGCCGCACGTCGATTCAGTCGAGGTCGAGGAGGGCTCGGTCGATGAATTGCTCCGGCGCGCAGCCAGCGTGGAGATCGGTTCGGAGCACCCGCTGTCCGGGGCGATCGTCTCGGAGGCACGCAAGCGCGGCCTGAAACCTCATCGCCTGGCCGCGATCGACGCGCGGCCGGGTCGCGGCGTCATTGGACGTGATGACCGCGGTGAGATCGCGGCAGGTTCGCCCGAGCTGTTCGCCGAGCTGAGCTGGCACCTGCCGCAGGCTCTGAGACGTCGCGGACAGGAGACCGAGGTGGCGGGCGACACCGTGATCTATGTCGGCTGGGACGGCCGCCTCCGTGGCATGCTCAGTGTTCATGACACGCTGCGCCCGGAGGCCGCGTCGGTCATTCGCGAGATCCGCGAGCTGGGACTCGCCACCTTACTCTTGAGTGGGGATCGGCCGGGCACCGCCCGGCGCGTGGC
>JAACAK010000002.1:177583-195973 GCA_011774835.1 Candidatus Kutchimonas denitrificans
GTGGTGCGGTGGCCATGGTGGGCGACGGGCTCAACGACGGGCCCGTGCTGGCCCGAGCCGCCGTCGGGATCGCCGTGGGCTCGGCCACAGACCTGACCCGGGAGACCGCCGACGTCGTGCTCTCCGGCAGCGACCTCCGGGCCCTGCCCTGGATCGTCGGGCTCGCCCGGGCCGTACGCCGGACCATTTTCAGCAACCTGTTATGGGCTTTCGGATACAACCTGGTGGCCCTCACCGCCGCCGCGCTCGGATTCCTTCAGCCCATCCTCGCCGCGGGACTCATGGCGGGCTCCAGCCTTCTGGTCGTGGTCAATTCCCTCCGGCTCGAGCGCTTCCCAAACCTCAGAGGCCCGAGTGGCCTCACGCCCCGGCCGGCCGAGATACGCGCCCCGGCAACCGTCCGCGCCGGTGCCGACTAACCCTCCCGGCGGTCCAAGCTGACGCCCCGCGCGGGGGTCTCGGCCCGGCTGGAACGGCTGGAACCGGATTCCTGCGGCGAATTCTTACCGAGAGGCACCACTCATCGCAGACGGCCCGTAGCCGAAGTCCACGCCGGACACCTGATCGGCAGCCACCGTGACTTCCCGCTCCCGCTCTCCGAGCACTTCGTGCCACACCTTCACCACATAGGTGCCCGGCTCCAGATCCCCGATCTGGAACGACCCGTCCTCACCCGTCACCGCGTAGTAGGGATGGTCGAACACCCAGATCTTCGAGTGCATCCAGGTATGAGCGTCACAACTCACGTCAATCAATCCGGGACGCCGAAGCGCGCGGTTGTTCTCGATCGTGAGACCCGCCACGGGCAGAGCGACGTTCGCCACGGTCCGCCCACGCCTCTTGAATTGCAGCTTCAGGTGCGTGTTGTGGAGCACCGGATCGGTGTTCTCGATGATCAGGGTTCCGCCAACCGTCCCGGCCATGACGGGAGGGACGAAATGGCACTGGGTGTTCGATAGCTTGTACTGCTCCGCGCCGACCTGGCCCTCGGCACCCTCGACCCACACGACGGCATAGGCGACCGCGCCGTCATTGATGACCAGATCATTAGCCATCACCGTGTCTCCGCAGACATCGTTGTCAGCGGTCACCTCTAGATGGCGCCGTGCCGGTGGCGTGCCCTCGAACCCGACCGTGCCCGAGATGCCTCCCGTCTGTGCCTGGGCGGCCCATGGGATCATCAAACCCGAGCAAGCTAACATCACTCGCGTCACGCTCTTCCTCATCCGCATATGACTCCTCCTTTCATCGCTGGCGATCCCCCAAGTTCTCGGCGGGCTCGCCGCGGCCAGAACGCCCTGCTCGGCTGCCGCCCGTCCGACTGGGCAATAGCTCCACCCTCCACCAGCGCCCTCGATTTCCCGCCGCTCACGTCAGCAGTTCCTGTTTCCGTTTCAACGCCTCGGCCAGATCAGCCACTGTGCGGTCCTCGAGATAGGCCAGCACCTGGTTACGCAAGCCCTTCCACGATTCGTGCATTGGACAGGGCATCTCATCCGAGCACTCGGCCAGGCCGACAGCGCAACGCTTGTACCGAGTGATACCCTCCAGAGCATCGACGACGCCGAGCAGGCTGATTTCCTCCGGCCCCCGGGCGAGTGTGAACCCACCCCGAGGGCCGCGATACGACCGGAGCATTCCCTGCCGAGCGAGCTGCTGGAGAATCTTGGCCAGGAAGTACTGCGGGATCTGGGCCGCCTCGGCCAGCCTGGCCGCCGGGATCGGCCCGTCCCGGTGACCCGCCAGTTCGATAAGCGCGCGGAAGGCGTATTCGGAAGCTTGGGAGTAGATCATGGTAAAAAAGATATTAGGGTCTCAAATTCTAAAATACCCCGTCCCGACCTTCCCGTCAACAGAAAGGATAATCACTCTCCCCTGACTGCTCCCGGCGACTTCGCGCCCCCAAACCACTCAGCGATCCGCCAGCTTCCGTGCCGAGCCGCCCGCGGCGGGTGCTCGACAGCTCGCCCCTCTTTGCGCATGCGGGTCGTTCATCTCGCCCATCTAGGTCATGGCGGCCCCTCGTCTTCTGGGGCCTGCTGGCGTTCGGCTCCATCGCGGTGGAGGAATACCAGGGTACAGAGCTCACCCGGAACAGCCTGCCAGTATCGCGGGCCCAGTTCGTGGCGGCGTGTTACCTGACGACTCTGATCGGACTCACGGCCGGGCCGTAGCGGGCGTGCTGCGTGTCGGGTCGTCGTAGCGGACGAGCACGTGTTGGGCCAACCTTCCCGGGACACGGCGCGGATCAACCAACCCTGAGCGCCCCGGGTAGTCAACAGGGCGTATTGGCTTCGAGCGACCAGTCGCAGTAGAACGGCGACATCCTGAGCGTCACGCCGCACGCGCCAGGCGGCAACGAGCCGTTCGACGACAACCACCAGCTTGAGGCCACGAAGCCGAATCTGGTACCGGTGCACTGATCACCGGGCCGGGCGCGGCGATCGCGCAGTCGGGCAGCGCTCCAGACGCCCCCGAGCGACAGCGGGCCGGTGCCTCAAGAGTCGTCGATCCGCTCCACCGGGATGCGGACGCGGGTCGTCTCCCATTCCAGCAGCAGCTCGGCCGACCATGGGCCGGTGTGCCGCACGTCGAACGTCAGGGTCTCGACGTGACGGTCGAGCAATTCGGCGGCGACACGCCCGCCGCCCACGTCCTGCGCCCGGACCGCCGCGTTGATCGGGATGCCGTGCCGGTGGACGGAGCGGTTGAAGACGATCTCCCACTCGTCCCGGCCCGGGATCGTGTAGAACGAGTAGGTGCCCGGCTCCAGGCGCACCCCGGCGATGCGGGCCGGGAAGCCCAGGTGGATGAGGGCCGCCTCGTTGGCACCGGTCCGCCACGGCTCATCGAACGGGACCAGCTCGCCCATCACGACGCGATCCCGGGCGGACGGCCGGCTGTAGCAGACCTTCAGGCGGCCGCCGCCGATCGCGGCGTCCAGCGAGTCCGGCGGGCTGAGCCGCTCGCGCAGCACCGGTTCCGGGTCCGAGAACGCGCACCAGAAGTCGGCGACGTCGGCGTTCGCGGCAGGATCCAGATCCAGGTCGGCGGGCGGTGACACCGTGAACCGCAGCCGCTCCGCCACCAGCATCCAGTGGCGATGCGTGTGGTCATCATGGTCCCGCTCGATGAACGCCGGCTGCCGATCGACGATGCGGAACCCGGCCCGCTCCAGGTCCTCCGCGACCAGGCCGATGGCGATCTGGTGCCGGTCGGTCTGCTCGGCTCTCGACTCCAGGCTGTCCCGCGGCGGGTTGTCCACGATGACCAGGCGGCCGCCGATCCGCAGCGCCCGCTCGATCCCCTCCAGCATCGCCTCGTAGGCACCCATCTCGTGGTAGGCGTTCACGATCAGCGCGCCGTCCAGCGCCCGGAACGGCAGACGCGGGTCGTCCACCTCCCCCAGGATCAGCTCGACGTTGTCGCGACCCTGTGACTCGCGCCACTCGTGCAATCTCAAGATCGCCGGGTGGTCGATGTCCACCGCGTAGACGCGGCCCTCGGGCCCCACCGCCCGGCTCAGCCGATCGGTGAAGTAGCCGCCGCCGGCGCCCACGTCGGCGATATGGACGCCCGGCTCCACGCCCAGCGCCTCGAACACCGCCGGCACGCGCTGCCACTCGTCGCGACCCGTACCGCCCAGGGGCTCCTGCGCGGTGAGCGGACCCGACGGGGCCAACAGCAGGAGCGCCACGGCGGGGGCGAGAGCGGTTCGGATCTTACACCTGAGCCAGGAATACATCGATGCCTCCTGTATCTAATGAGTCTGTCGCGAGTCGGATGCGGCGCGGCGCGCCGACCACCAGAAGAGAGGCACGCCCGCGGCGATGCACAGCGCGCCCGCCAGCGCCGGGCCCGGCGCCCCCCAGACGGCGTAAGCGACCATCGCCGCGCTGGCCGCCACGAAGGCGGCGGGCACCAGCGGGTAGACGGGGACCCGGAACGGCCGTTCGGCGTCCGGGTGCCGGCGCCGCAGAACGACCAGGGCGCTAACCGCGATGCCGGCGAACAGCACCACGGCGAACCCGGTATAGGTGAGCAGCTGCTCGAAGGTGCCGGAGAGAACCAGAGCGGCGCTCCAGACGCCCTGCGCCGCGATGGCGAAGGCCGGCACCCGCGAGCCGTCGCTCACCCGGCCGAACGGGCGCGGGAAGCTGTCGTCCCGAGCCATGGCGAAGTAGACCCGCGGGCCCGTCACGATCATCGCGCTGATGCTGCTGGCCAGCGCCAGCAGGATGAGCGGAGTCACCACGAGGCCGCCTGCATCGCCGAACAGCGCCTCGGCGGCGCCGTAGCCCGCGGCCACGTTGCCCGCCAGCTCCGCAGGGGCGAGGGTGCGCAGGTAGAGGGCGTTCAACCCCAGGTAGAGCACGATCACGACGATGGTTCCCGGAACCAGCGCCCGCAGCACGTTGCGGCCCGGGTCGCGGATCTCCTCGGTGACGTAGGCCGCGGCGTTCCAGCCGCTGTAGGTGAACATGACCAGGATCAGCGCCAGGAAGCCGGCCGAGACCGAGCCGGCCCCTCTCGGCGCCGCCGTCGCCGCCCCAGTCATCGGATTCACCCCCGCCCCCGCCCCCCCCCCCACCCCCAGCCCCGCCAGGACCAGAGCCACGATGGTCAGGACGCTGAGCGCGGCCAGCGCGTTCTGGAGCAGGCGGCCGGGCCCAAGGCCCCGCAGATGCACGAGGGTGAACGCGGCGATTATGGCCAGAGCCACCAGGCTGCGCGGCGTGACCGTGACGCCCAGCGGGCCCAGCGACAGCTCCAGCAGCGCGCGGGTGTCACCGGCCAGCGGGACCAGCCGACCCAGGTAGACGGCGAAGCCGACGGCCGCCGCCGCGACGGCGCCGGAGAACCCGGCCACGAACGAGGTCCACCCCGAGAGGAACCCGGCCAGCGGTCCGAACGCCTCACGGATATAGACGTACTCGCCGCCGGAGCGCGGCCGCATCGCCGCCAGCTCCGCGTACGAGAGGGCGCCGGCCAGTGAGAGCAGTCCACCAGCCAGCCAGATGCCGAGGAAAGCCAGGGGGTCCGGCAGGTAACCGAACACGATACCCGGCGTGACGAAGATCCCCGTCCCCACGATGTTCGAGACCACCAGCGCCGTCCCGTCCACGGCGCCCAGCCGGCGTACCAGGCCCGTACCCTCCAGATCGGCGCGCCCGGCGCGGCGGTACGCGGCGCCGGCGCCCGGCGCGGCCCCGGACCGCGTACCCGCTGCATCCGCCCGAGCTCTCACGCGCGGAACCGCCGTGGCTGGGCCCGGTCTTCGTCGCCGCAGGGCGGCAGGTCCGCAGCGAATCGGACGGGCGGCGGTGGCGGGATCGGTCGGGCGGGCGCGACGAACGGCCGGTGGGGAACGGCCCGGCACAGCCGACTCCCCGGGGCTTCGGTAGGTCCCGTCGGCTCCACGGCGCGGCGGCCCGGCGCGGTCCCGACGCCCAACCCGGCCAGAAAGACCAGGGCGAGGGCGACGAAGAAGGATCGTCTACTCATGATCGACGGCGAACGCTCGCTGTTGTCGTGAACTCCGGTTCGAGATACGGTCCGACGATGAGGCAAGCTACGCGAGCAGGAGGCTCGGCAGGTGTCCGCGGGGTCTGAATCGGGTAGCGAAAGCGTCGGGGATTTGTAAGCGACGTGTAAGGACGACGGGTCAGCGCTCCAGCCGATAGCCGGCCTTCCGCACGGTGAGGATGTGCCGCGGCCGGGACGAGTCGCCCTCCAGCTTCCGACGCAGCTCCGAGATGTGCATGTCCACGGTCCGGGTCGGCACCACCGCCTGGTAGCCCCAGACCTCCTTCAGCAGCTCGTGGCGCGAGGCGACCGCACCGTCACGTCGCAACAGGGCGACCAGCAGGTCGAACTCCTTGGGGCTCAGCTCCACCGGCTCGCCGGCTCGCAGAACGGTTCGGGCCGCCACGTCCACCACGACATCGCCGAACTGCTCGATGGGTCGGTCGGGCTCGTCCTCCAGCGCCACGCCGGTCCGCCGCAGCAGGGCCCGGACCCGCGCCAGCAGTTCGAGCACACCGAACGGCTTGGTGACGTAGTCGTCGGCGCCGGTATCGAAGCCCAGCACCTTGTCGGTCTCCTCGGCGCGCGCGGTGAGGATGAGCACCGGCGCGTCGAAGCCGCTCTCGCGCAGCGCCCGCAGCACCCGGTAGCCGTCCATGCCGGGGAGCATGAGGTCGAGGACGACCAGGTCGGGCTCGTACTCACCGGCCTCGCGCAGGCCGCCCGGCCCGTCCTCCGCCACCCGGACCTCGTAGCCCTCCACCTCCAACGCGGTCTGCAGGCCGAAGGCCAGGTCGCGATTGTCTTCGATGACCAGGATGCGGATCAACCGGCGCCGTTCCCGTTCACCGACCCGCTGGCCTCGGCCGCCGGCTCGATCGGCAGGTCGATCACGAAGCTGGCGCCGCCACCCGGCGCCTCCTCCACCCGCACGGCGCCACCGTGCCGCAGCGTCAACTCCCGCACCACCGCCAGCCCGATCCCGCTGCCGCCCACCGGGCCATTCGCGTCCCGCTCCAGCCGCCGGTACGGCTCCCAGACACGACCCCGCTCCGCCGCCGGAACGCCGGGACCCTCATCGCTCACCCGGATCCGTACCGTCCCGTTCACCCGCTCCGCTCCGATCGTCACCTTCTGACCCGGCGGACCATACTTCACCGCGTTGTCCAGCAGGTTGATCAGCATCTGTCGCAAAACCGCCGGGTCCGCCTGCACCGACAGGTCGGCGCCGCCGTCGGTCGCCACTTCCACGTCCCGGGCCTCGGCCAGCGGGCGGAACAGGTCGACCGTGTCCGCGATGAACGTCTCGAGGTCGACTTCGCTCAGCGCCAGCCGTGCCGGGACGCGGCGCGAGCGGGAGAAGCGCAGCACGTTCTCGATCAGGTGCGTCAGCCGCCGCGACTCCTGGCGCAGGATCCGGGTCGAGCGCCGACGCTCCTCCTCGCTCCGCAGCTTCTCGTCGTCGAGCAGCTCCGCGAACATCTGGATCTGGGCCAGGGGAGTGCGCAGCTCGTGCGACACGCCGGAGACGAAGTCGTCGCGCAGTCGGGCCAGCTCCCGCTCGCGCCGGATCTGCAGCAAGCTGGCGGCGCCCACACCGGCGGCCACCAGCAGCAGCCCGAGAATGAGCGGCAGGCGCGAGGCCGGCAGGCCGCCGATCACCAGCCGGGCCGCCGCCTCCGGCCGCACCGCCGCCCGAGCCACCAGGCCGCCCAGCCAGGCGCCCAGCGTGTCGTCCGCCGAGAACCGCTCCGGGTAGCGGACTGGCGACTCGTACATCGTTCCGTCGTCGGGCGCGATCAGTCTTATATATAGGAGCGAGTCGTTCGGCTGGTCGCCGGCGATCGACGCCGGCAGCAGCGGCTCGTCACTGCACGTCCGCTCCAGCGCCTCGTCGAAGACGCCGAATCCGGCGCCGAACCCGTAAATCGCCCGGGGCGTCCCGGTTCGGTCCTTGAGCAGCGCCCACGCCACTACGTCGGCGCCCGTGTTCGCGGCATCGGCCAGCAGGTAGGGGTGGCCGGAGTGAACGCCCGCAGCCTGCGGGGCCGCTTCGGCCAGCGTCCCGGCCAATCGCGCCTCGTCGGCCACCGGCTCCGAGCCCGGCGTCAAGGCCAGGGTGCCGTCCGCCAGGTCGAGCCGGAAGAAAAAGTCCGGCGTGGCCAGGCCGCCGCAGCCGCACGTATCGTCCGCGATGGCCTGAGCCACGATCCTCGGCGGCGGCAGCGCGGCGCCCGGCGCCGGCGCCGGCGTCTCGCGCACGTATCGGAAGGCCGGCACAATCGCGCCGCTCAGCGCGCCCTCCGCGCGGCGCGAGAACTCCCACGCCGCGATCCGGGCGTAGTCCCGCAGCACGCTCTCCGCCGTCTGTCGGTGCGAGCGCGCCGCGTCCACCGCCTGGTAGGCCAGCCCGGCGGCCAGCGCCAGGCTCAGCGTCAGGAATACGATCAGCAATGTGCCCCGAGGACGCCCCGGCGCCTTGCCGTTACGCACGAATCGCATGCTCTCCACCTCCTGCAACACCTCTGGATCCCGGCCCTTCCAACGTAGGGACTGGACCGCCGAGCGACAATCGACGGCGGTACGAAACCGGTCTGGCTTTTGTAAAGAATTTGTAAGGACGGCTCGTAGCCGGGTGGTGCGGCTGCGGCTCAGCGGCGGCAACCTCGCTTTTCCCAGCCCCGGGAGTGCCGCTGGTGCTTCGCCGCGTCGAACGGGCTCGCCTTCAGGACCGCGTCCAGATCATCGATCGCGAGGAACGGGCCGAAGCTCCGGTACACGTCGCCTTGCGGGACGACCAGGCTGCCGTCGGGAAAGACCATCGCGTACAGCCGATCGAGTGTGGCGTGGCTCAAGAAGTTCACGTGGACCCCGGCGCGGCCCGCCAGGCGCCGCTCGAGATCGGCGAACTCGTCGTCGCCCACCAGCAGCTCCGACCAGTCCACGTCGAACATCGCCCGGGGGAAGGCCTGGAAGATGTTGTAGAACACCCGGGCGTCGGTGCTCTCCGCGTATCGTTCCACCAGTCGCAGGATGTTCGGGACGTCGTCCAGGTTATGGCAGGTGACCGGGGTGCAGACCTTCACATCAACGTCCGGGTACTCGCGCAGCCACTCCAGCGCCCGCATGACCGCTCCAAAATGATCCGGCTCCTTGGTGCGGGCGTTCACCGCCTCGTTCGACCCGTCGAGCGGCAGCGAGATGAGATCGACGTCGGCGGCGGCGTCGCGCAGGAACTCCCGGGTCAGCGCGTCGCCGGTGGTCGAGAGCGCTACCTCGAGACCGCTCGCCTTCGCGTGGCGGATGAGCCGGGCGACGTCGTCCCGCTTCAGCGGATCGCCGCCGGTGAAGACGATGCGGCGAATGCCCAGCGCCGCGACCCGGTCGATGATGCGCAGCGCCGCCTCCGTGTCGACCGGACGCTCGTAGTCCTGGGGACCCCAGCAGTAGGGACAGTCCTGGCTGCACTCGGAGGTGACATGGAAGTCGAGGGTGACGATCTGGCCCGGCATGTTCTAACGGTGCAACGGGCCGCATGCGGCGGCAAGAGCGCGATCCGTAGTGAGGGCCAGACTTGCATCCTGGTACGGGCGCGTTGACCTTGTGAGAGCTACCCGGATTCGTCGTCAAACACCCCTGACTCTGACAGGTAGCCCCTAAACGACGGAGGCAGTCTTGGCCGGGGCGCTGGGCGATTTGGGACCAGAGGAGCTCGAGCAGCTTCGAGCCAGGCTCGAGGCCATGGCCCTAAGAGCGCTCGGAGATCGCGACGCCGCTAAGGACGTGGCGCAGGAGACGCTGGCCCGCGCCGTCGAAGCCGTGCGGGGGGGACGTTTCCGCGAGGGTGAGAGCTTCGGCGCCTTCGTCCGGGGCATCGCCCGACACGTGATCACCGATCTTCTTCGCACGAGCGGTCGCACCCGCAGCTTCGAGACCCTTCCCGACTCCAACAAGCAGGCCGCGTCCACCGACGCGCTCGGGGCGCTCATCTCCGAGGAGGAGAAAGAGCGCTTGCGCCTGGCCCTCGAGCGACTGTCGAAAGATGATCACGAGATTCTCTATCTCTCGTATTTCGAGGGACTGACGCCGGCCCAGATCGCCGATCGGGAAGGTGAACCGCCGGCCCGCGTCCGCAAGCGGAAGTCCCGCGCCCTCGAGCGGCTTCGCCGCGCCTTCCTTGGGAAAACGAAGACCCGTCACGAATCGCCCTGATCTCCGAACAGTTGAATAGGAGGCTGCAAATTCGACGCGCCGCTTCCCAGCAGCGTCAATACCCTCTAGCCGTAGGGATACCCGGTCGATGCGAGAACTGACCTGCTCCGAGATAGCCGAACGCGCCCTTATCGGGCGCTACGTGGTTGGCCAGCTGTCCGACGACGACGTCGAGGTCCTGGAGTCGCACTACCTCACCTGCGCTCGCTGCTTCGACGAGCTGCGCCTAGCCGTCGGCATCCGGGAGACGCTTCCCGACGTCGCCAAGATCGACATGCGGCGTCTCCACATCCTCGAATCGGCCAGCGGCGACGGCCGTGAAGCGGCCGCCGCGAGTCAGGACCGGTCCCCGCCGACCGGGAGGCGGCTCGGGCGTCGCGCTAAGGTCGGTACCGCCGCCGCCCTCGCTGCGGCCGCAGTCATCGCCGGGCTCCTGTTCCTGCGCCCGGCCCAGCTGACCGACGAGCTGGCTCCCACCCACCGCGACGATGTGCCCACTGCGGAGTCCAGGCTCATGCCGCAGGCGCCGGTGGGCGAAGTGGCCGCGGCTCGGGAATTCCGCTGGTCTCCGCTGACGGCGGCGGACCGCTACCGGGTCACCCTGTACGACGCGATGGGCACGGCCCTCTGGGAGGCGGAAACCTCGGAGACGAGTGCCGTACTCCCCGAGGAGATCCGACTCGTACCGGGCGCGTCGTACCTGTGGGAAGTCGCCGCCCGCGTCGATTGGAACCGCTGGATTCGATCGGACGTGGTGCGTTTCGAGATTCACGAGCGCTGAGCGGACTCGTCCATGCTAGTTACAACCAGCCTCGTCGTCGCCGCTCTCGTCGCCCTGCCGGCCCAGGTCGAGTCGGCGGAGCCAGAGATCCTGGCGCTGCTGGAAGCCGGTCAGGAGGCCGAACTGCTGGAGCAGATGCGCCTCCGGCCCGACGACGTGAGGGAAGCCTTTACGGCGCTCTTCCAGTTGGCCGTTCGCGCGCCTAGCCCGGAAGGACGCGTCGAGCGCTTGCTGCAAGCGGACCGGCTGGCCCAGTTCTACCGACAGGTCTGGTCCGATTCGTTCTTCATCCGACGCGTGCGACAGTTCACCGGCTGGTCGGCCGACGAGCGCGCGGAGAAGCTCGAGGCCGACAGCTTGCGACTGGCGGGGATCGACGCCTACCGCTCGCAGGGTCCTGAAGCCGCCATCGAATTGTGGGAGCGAAGCCTGACGAGACATCGAGCGCTGGGCGACCCGGCAGGCCAGGCGGCCGCACTCGGCAACCTGGGCGCCGGGTACTACGCACTGGGCCAGCTGGAGCGCGCGCTTCGTTACTACACCCGGGCCCTGGAACTGGCGGAAGCGGCGGGCGATCACCGGACGCGGGGCAACGCATTGGGAAACATCGCCAGCGTTCACCGGTATCGCGGCGATCTGGCGCTGGCCGCCGAGTTCTACGGCCGCGCACTGGAGGTCCGCCCGCTCACCGGCGACCGCCAGGGCCAGGTGGCCGATCTCAACAACCTGGCGCTGGTGCGCGCCGATTTGGGCGACCTGCGAGGCGCCGCGGAACAGCTCCGCGCGGCGCTCGCCCTGAACCGACGGGACGGGCGGGAGCGCGCCGCGGCGAACAACCTGACCAACCTGGCCAACATCGCCACCGAGCGCGGCGCGTACGACGAGGCGCTCGAGCTGTACAGCGAAGCCCTCGACCTGCGGCGCCGCGTGGGCGATCGGCAAGGCGAGGCGCTCGACCTGGAGAACATCGGCCTGCTGCACCTCCGCTGGGGCGACTACCCAGCTGCGCTCGCGTCGCTGGAAGAGTCCCTCGCCATCCTCGAAGAGATCGGACCGCCGGTCTGGCGGGCCGAGGTGCGGAGCGACATCGCGGCCGTGCGAGCCGCCATGGGCGAGCTTCAGCTGGCGCTCGGCGAGCTCGACTACGCCGAGGCCGAAGCCGGGAACGACGAGTACCTCGAGCCCATGCTTGCCCTGCAGCGCGCCGACCTGCTGGCCGACCTCAACGAGGACCAGCAGGCGGCCGAGCTCTACGAGCGGGCCGGGGCCGGCTACGCTCGACTCGATGACCCCGCCGGACAGGCCGAGGCCCAGCAGGGGCTGGGATACCTCTACATGTCCCGAGAGGACTTCGACGCCGCCGAGGAAGCGCTCACCCGGGCTCTGCGGGTCCAGGAGACGCTCGACGACCCGCGGCCCGCGGCCTTGACCCGCATGCTGCTGGGCGACGCGCAGCTTCTCGCTGGAGACACCGCCAGCGCCCGGCGCGCCTACCGGCGCGCCCTGGCCACTCACACGGGGCTCGGCGATGTGGCCGCGGAGGCCCGGACCCTGGGAGCCCTCGCCGATCTGGATCGTGAGGTCGGCGCGCTGGACGACGCGGCCGCAGGATACCGCGCCGCCCTGAGCCGGCTCGAAGACACCCCGGCCCAGCCGATCCGCTGGCAGCTCCGACTCGGGCTCGGTCTGACGCTTCGCGCTCAGGGACATCTCGATGAAGCCGCCGCCGAGTTGCGCGCCGCGATCACCGAGCTGGAGAGCGTCGGCGCGACCTTCACCGTCGAGGAGCGGCGGTACCGATACCTGGCGGACAAGTGGAGCGCCTACGCGGAGCTGGCCAGGACCGAGCTGGCGCGCGGCCACTTCGCCGGCGCCTTCGAGGTCAGCGAGAGCATGCGCGCCCGCCAGCTGCTCGACCTGATGGCGCGCGGCCGGACCGCCCCGGGGAGCGGGCCCCAGGCGCTGATCCGCCAGGAGCAGACGCTGCGACGCCGGATCGCGGAGCTGACTACAAGGCTGGACGAGTCCTTCGCGCGCCCGGGCCCGCTGCGTGGATCGTCCGAGCACCGAAGCGAGCGCCAGGAGCTCCGCGAGTCGCTGCTGACGGCACGGGCCGAGTACGAAGAGCTGCTGGTGGAGATCAAGGAGTCGCGGCCCGAGTATGCTTCGCTGGTGACGGGCTCACCGGTCGGGCTTGAAGAGCTCCAGCGAGCCTTGCCGTCCGACGCGGTCTTGATCGAATACCTCGTATCCGACGACTGGACCCTCGCCTTCGTGGTGTCCGGCTCGGAGATCGCGGCGCTCGAGCTTCCGGTCAACCGCGAGAGACTGAGCCAGTTGGTTCGGTTCCTTCGAGGCACGATCGGCCCCGAGTCCAGCGGGGGCGATCCGGGGGTCGAGATATGGCGAACGCCTCTCCGCACCCTCTACGGCCAGCTGCTGGAACCGCTGGAGGCCGCCGGGCACCTCGAGGGAAAGAGAACTCTCATCATCGCCCCGCACGCCTGGCTGCATTACTTACCGTTCGCGGCGCTGCTGAAGTCCGGTTCCAATGGCGAGTCGTTCCTGATCGAGTCTTACGACGTGGCCTACGCCCCGTCGGCGTCCGTCTGGGCACAGCTCGCCCGACGCCAGCGACCGGAGCCGGGACGCGGGCTGCTTGCCATGGCCCCGATGCCGGAAGGGCTGCCAGGTTCGGTCGATGAAATTCGCGCCATCGAGAGCGCCTATCCCTCGGGGGAGCTCGTGGTGGGCCCGGCGGCGACCGAAGACCAGTTCATCGTAGAGGCGCCCGGTCGAAGGATCGTACACCTGGCGACCGCCGGTGTGCTGAACGATCGCAACCCCCTGTTCTCCTACGTCCGACTGAATCCCGGCCCGACGGAGGATGGCCGACTGGAGGTTCACGAGGTCTTCGGGCTCGCCCTGTCCGCCGACCTGGTGGTGCTGAGCGCCTGCGAGACGGGCCTCGGCACCGGCCCGCGCCAGGAAGTCCCGCCCGGCGACGACTGGGTAGGGCTGGTGCGGGCCTTCCTGTTCGCGGGGGCCGAGTCGGTGGTGGCCAGCCTCTGGCGTGTCGAAGACGAGGCCACCGCCCTCCTGATGCAGAAGTTCTACGAAGCCCTGCGCGGAAGCTCTTCGAGAGCCGAAGCGCTGGGTGATGCCCAGCGCGCGTTCATCCGCGACAGCCAACGATCCAGCCCCTTCTACTGGGCAGGCTTCGGCCTGACCGGGGGCGTCGAGTGACAAACCTCAGCCGAGAGAAGACAGCCCCAGCCATGGAGGTTAGAGATGAAGTTGAAGATGGCACCGAGACAAAAACCCCCAGCAAATTGTCTGAGCCCAGGAACGTTCCGTTGGCTGGCTCTCGTCGCCGCCGTCCTGGCCGCCGGCTGCTTAGATGAGGTCCCCGGGCCCGACGATGACCTCGAGTCCGGGGTGCCTCCCGCCGGGCTGTCGGTCTCGGAGCCCATCGGTGGACCGGAAGGCGGCGCCGCCCTGGCCGCGGGGTCAGAAGGGCTGGTCTACGTCTCCGCCCAACCCGGTACGTTCCCCGCTGCCATCTCGGTCAGCGTGACCAACTCGGCGACGGGCCAGTCGCTGAGGACCGAGATCGTCGACGGCGGCTTCGACCCCGTGGCGATCCACGGCTCGCCCGGCGATGAGCTCGAGATCAGTGTGCAAAACATCGATGGTACCACCGTCCGCTACCGCAGCACCGTGCCGGAGCGCAAGCGGCCGCGAGTCGTCCGCACCCGTCCATCCAAGGACGCTGTCGACGTTGCCCTGAACGCCAGCGTCATGGCCGTGTTCAGCGAGCCCGTCGACCCGGGCACGATCACGCTCGAGACCATCGCCCTCGAACTCGACGGCGTCCCCGTCGCCGCGACCCTCACCCTCGATGAGGACGGCCTGCGGGCCGAGCTCGCGCCGGATGGATCCCTCGAGTTCGAAACCACCTACACCCTGTCCATCACCACACAGGTTCGGGACTTGACCGGCGATCCCCTGGAGGAAGGGCTCGTCCAGACGTTCACCACCGTGCGCCCCTTCTCGGGCGGCGCCTTTCACGCCTTCGAACTTGTCACGCCCATGGCCGGCTCGGACAACTCCCGTCTGATCTTCGACCAGAACGNNNNGCGTTCGATTACACGCCGTGCTGCGCCGGGAGGGAGGACTGGACCGCGATCGCCACGTTCCAAGGCGACTCGCTGGTCATCGCCCATGAATGGGAGCCCAATTTCCCCTACATCGAGGACGGCGTGTACGTCCGTACCGAGTACACCCTGCCAGCCGCAGACGCCGGAGGCAGGATCGCCTTCGTCAGAGACGGTGACGGGTTCCGCGACATCTATGTCGCGAACCCCGACGGCTCCGGTCTGACGCCACTGACCCAAGGAACGGAGCCGACCTGGTCGTGGGACGGCGGCAAGATCGCCTTTAACCGTTACGACAGTGACCGCGACGTGTGGGCCATCCACGTCATGGACGCCGACGGCTCGAACCAGGTTCAGTTGGGCGATGGCGGGTCGCCAGCCTGGTCTCCTGACGGCTCACAAATCGCGTTCGCCTTCGGTGGAGGCATCTGGGTGATGAACGCCGATGGGTCCGACCGGCGGGAACTGGTGAACACGGCATCCCCGGGGCTTCCGGACTCGACCGTCCGGATAGGTCGTCCCACCTGGTCGCCCGACGGCCAGCGAATCGCGTTTCAAGCGTGTAGATGCACCCTTCCTGTACCGTTCGGCTATAGACAGGTCATGATCATGGACGCGGACGGCACCAACGTTCGCCCGCTCAGCCAGGATGGATGGACGACGTTCTCTCCCGCCTGGTCGCCCGTTGATGCCGATCGGATCGCCGTGAAGTCTTACGATCGCATGCCAAGCGATAGCGCGAGTTTCGACCACGTGATCGCCTTCTACAGCGTGAGCACAGGCCAGCGAGAGATTCGGTACCGACCCCATGTGCGGCGCCTCGACTACACCCACGAAGCGTTCGACTGGTCGCCGGGTGGACGCTACATCGCCTTCACTCAATACAACGGGTACGGGGGGATAAGCCGCATCCTCTATATGGATGTCGAAACGGGAGACGTGCGCCCGTTAATACCGGATGACGTGGACGCGTTCACACCGCCGGATGCGGAGCAGTACGGCGTGGCCTGGTCGCGCAACTGAGGGGGCCCGGAGACGATGCGCGGCTTCAGAGAGGGCCCCTCACCTTCATTCACGATACTCAGCGGTCTAGCCGCTTCCACCGGCAACCTCCGGGCTAACCGGGGGCGTGGAATGACTACCCGCGCTGGAATCCAACCCTGGAGGTTGTCATGACAGAGAAGCCCCAACCATCTGGGAGCCGGAGAATCAGAGGGAGCCGTTGGCTGGCCCTACTCGTGATTGCCGCGCTCGCCGGCTGCAGCGACGAAGGCCCCTTGCCTTCCGAGGGCGGGCCCGAGCTCGAGGTCGCCCCCGCCGGTGTGGCGGTCTCGGAGCCGATCGGCGGCTCCCCAGCCGGCGGTGCGCTGGCGGCAGGGGCGCAGGGGATGGTCTACGTCTCCGCCAATCCGGGCACGTTCCCCGACGCGCTCTCCGCAACGGTGGCCAACTCGGCGACCGGGGAATCGGTGACGGCCGCGATCGTCGATGGCGGCTTCGATCCCGTCGCCCTCGCCGGCTCACCGGGCGATGAGCTCGAGATCACCGTGCGCTTCGCCGACGGCACATCGGTTCGTTACGTCGACACGGTGCCCAAACGGAAACGGCCCAGAGTGGTCCGTACGCGCCCGTCCAAAGACGCCGTCGACGTTACCCTGAACTCGACCGCCGTCGTCGTCTTCAGCGAGCCCATCGATGAAGGCACGATCACGTTCGATAATATCAGGCTCCAGCTCGACGGCGCCCCCGTCGACGCGACTCTCATCCTCGAAGACGGTGGGCTGCAGGCCGAGCTGGTGCCCGAGCTGCCCCTCGAGCCGGGAACGACGTACATCCTTGAGGTCACCACGGAGATTCGGGATCTGGCCGGCGATTCTCTGGAGGAACCGGTCACCTTGAGCTTCAGGACGCTTACGGCTCTGAGCAACCAGATCGTCTTCGTGTCACACAGCCAAGACGATTGGGAGAACGGAATCTACAACAACGAGATTCACGTGATGAACGCCGACGGGTCCGGGGTCGTGAAGCTGACCGACCACCTGGCGGATGACCGGTCGCCAGCTGTCTCGCCCGACGGGACGCGGATCCTGTTCCAAACGGACCGGGATGGCAACGGCGAGATCTACGCCATGAACGCCGATGGGTCCGGACTCGTGAACCTGACCAACCATCCGGCCGACGACGGGGGTCCGGTCTGGTCGCCGGACGGCTCGCGCTTCCTGTTCTGGTCGGACCGGGCTGGCAACAGCGAGATCTATGGCATGAATGCCGACGGTTCGGGGCTCGCGAGGCTGACCCACCATCTGGCTAACGACAGGGGTCCGACCTGGTACCCCGACGGGACGAAGATCGCCTTTGAGAGCCATCGGGGCGCGGTCGCCTGCGCGATCTGGATTGGGGTGGAGGCGTGTGCGGACATCATCGTCATGAACGCCGACGGGTCTAACCCGGTGAATCTGACCAACACGCCTACCGTCAGCGAGGAACGCCCGACCTGGTCACCGGACGGAATGAAGATCGCATTCGACAGTGATCGCGATGCCTGTGACCCCCCTTGCGATTTCAGCGACATATTCGTGATGAACGCCGACGGCTCCAACATGTTCAAAGTGAGTGACCCGCAGTGGGGAGGGTACGGGCCGAGGTGGTCCCCCGACGGCACGAGGATCACCTTCACGGCCGCCGCTGGTGGTGCGGCCGTCTGGGTGGTGAATGCTGATGGGTCGAACCCGGTCAATCTGACAGCGGACGCTCTCATCCCAGCACAATGGCCTATCTGGTCGCCGGACGGCTCGCGCATCGCCTTCAACATGGTGGGTCCGATCTCCGAATTCGAGGCGGCCGACAACTTCGAGGTGTTCATGATCAACGTCGACGGCTCGTCGTTGGTCAACCTGACCAACCGGCGCGGGTTTGAAGACTATGCCATGTCCTGGAGCCCGCAGAGGTGAGGAGCATGCTTGGGGTCCGCGCTCGAGATTCAGCTGCTGCGGCCACTGCCTGCAGTGCGGGTCCGACCGGCACGCTGGTGCACGCCGAGGCCGAAGTAGAACCAGCTCGCAGCCGCTGATTCCAACCCGGGTCTCGGTTACGCGACTTCTTGCACGGGAGGTCACGATGTTTAGGAAAGCCCTGGCCCTGCTCGGCCTGCCGCTCGCGTTTGCTGCCTGCGAGCGCGGCGCCACCGCACCGACAGACACACCCGCCGCCCCCGCCGCCCTGGAAGCGCCGCCGCCAGTACAGGGCGCGAATTCCACGGCCCTGGTACGCACCACGTGGCCCTCGGCGGAGGATCCGGGACCACCCTATTACGCCCGCATCGAGCCCGTGCCCCCGCACGTCTTCATCGTGGATGGCTGGGCAGTGATCCAATTCTACCGCGATCCCGACTGTATTCCGGAAGGCTTCAACCTGCTCGCGTTCTTCGATCCGCCGGCCGCGTTCGGCTGTCCGCTCACGGTTCAGGGATTCAACCTCTGGGAGGGCGAGGTGTTCGCGGGCGCCCCGAGGATCTCACAGACGCAGGGGACCGGTGCCGTACCCTTCTGGTTCATCCCCGCCGATGCCGTTATCGATGCAATGCAGGACGGCGAACTGACGATCGGTGAGCTCGAAGGCCTAACGGGCCGCATCGTGGGACACGCGACACACTTCCACGAGACGCTGTATCCGATCGGTGGAGGGCACCCCAGTTCCAAGCTGATCCAGAGCGCG
>JAACAK010000036.1:0-76228 GCA_011774835.1 Candidatus Kutchimonas denitrificans
AAGGGGCGACTGCCGCGGGGTCATCCCTCACCGCATACCGACGCACCGCATACCGCTCACCGTCACCATCCGATCTCCGCGTCCTCCAGGACCCGGAGAACATTGCCGCCCAGGATGGCCAGCACCTGGTCGTCGGTGTAGCCCCGGCGGACCAGCTCGGCGGTGATGGCGGGATAGCCTGACACATCGTCGAGACCCTCGGGCACCTTCGAGGTCCCGTCGAAGTCCGAGCCGAGACCGACGTGCTTCACGCCGGCGACCCGTACGATGTGATCGACGTGATCGACGACGTGGGCTACCGTCCCCCGGGGGATGGGCCGGCTGGCGAAATGGGCGCGCCACTCCCGCTCGATCGCCGCATCGTCGTCGCCGTGCCGGGCCCGGAGCTGCCGCTCGAGGTCGAACATGTCCCGGACCACGTCGGCCGCCTCCGGCACGACGAACCCGGAAAAGAAGACCACCATAACCAGACCACCGCTTTCTGCCACCCGACGGAGGACGTCGTCCGGGACGTTGCGCGGATGGTCGTTGATCGCGCGGGCGCCGCTGTGCGAGGCGATGACGGGCCCCCGGCTGACGCGGAGCACGTGGTCCATGGTGGCGTCCGAGACGTGCGAGATGTCGACCAGCATCCCCAGCCGGTTCATCTCGCGGACCACCTCCACGCCGAACCCGGTCAGGCCGCCGTGGCGGGCGGCATCGGTCGCCGAGTCGGCCCAATCGGTGGTGCCCGAATGGGTCAGCGTCAGGTAGCGCACGCCGAGCTCCGCGAACTGCTGGAGCACATCGAGGGAGTTGTCGAGGGCGTGGCCGCCCTCGACGGCGGCCAGGATGGCGATGCGGCCCGCGCCGGCGATCCGCCGGACGTCTTCGGCGGTCCGCGCCAGCTCCAGCTCCGGATAGAGGTCGGCGATACGATGAATCAGCTCGATCTGCTCGAGGGCGATCGGCGCCGCACCGCGGCCCTCGTAGCTCGACGGCACGTAGGCGGCCAGGAACTGGGCCGAGATGCCACCCTCACGCAACCGGGGGATGTCGGTATGGCCTTCTTGCTGGCGGACCGCCAGGTCGAACGACTCCAGGCTCGACCCATGGAGCGCCCGCAACCGGTACGGCAAGTCGTTGTGGCCATCGATGACGATGGCCCGCGCGTGCAGGGCGGCGGCCCGATCCCGGTCCGTCAGCCGACCGTCTCCTTGATCAGCCGGTCGAACTCCTCCGCCCTATCCACGGCCAGATCGTACTTGACCCGCACGATCGGCTTGTCGATGTCGATCAGGCGGCCGAGGTCGATGGGGGTGCCGACGGCGACCACGTCGGCGTCCGATCTGCGAATCGTCTCCGACAGCTCGCGGATCTGCTCCTCGCCGTAGCCCATGGCGGGCAGCACCGGTCCGGTCGTGGTGTATCTGGCGAACGTTTCCACGATCGAGCCGACGGCGAACGGGCGCGGATCGACCAGCTCGGCGGCGCCGCTCTGTTTGGCGGCCAGGCTGGCCGCGCCCAGCGACAGCTCGCCGTGGGTCAGGCTCGGTCCGTCCTCCACCGCCAGGACCCGCTTCCCCTTCAGGGCCGCCGGATCGTCCACGGTGAGGGGCGACTCGCCGTCGAACACGACGGCACCCGGGTTCGCCTCGGCGATGTTGCGCCTCACGATATCGATGTCCTCGGGCTTCGCGGTACCGATCTTGTTGATGATGATCGCATCGGCCACGCGCAGGTTCGCCTCGCCCGGGTGGTACCCGATCTCGTGCCCGGGACGGTGCGGATCGGCGACGACGATGTGGAGGTTCGGTCGGTAGAACGGCAGGTCGTTGTTGCCGCCGTCCCAGAGGACCACGTCGGCCTCCTTCTCGGCCTGGCGCAGGATCGCCTCGTAGTCGACGCCGGCGTAGACCACCGAGCCGCGGGCGATGTGGGGCTCGTACTCCTCACGCTCTTCGATGGTCACGTCGTACCTGTCGAGGTCGTCGTAGCTCTCGAAGCGCTGAACCCGCTGGGCGACCAGGTCGCCGTAGGGCATCGGGTGCCGCACGACGACGGGCCTGTGGCCGAACTCGCGCAACCGCTCGACCACGTAGCGAGTCGTCTGACTCTTGCCGGCGCCGGTCCGTACGGCGCAGACGGCGATAACCGGTCGCTCCGACTCGAGCATGATCTGACGCGGTCCCAGCAGCTGGAACGCCGCGCCGGCGGCCAGGACACGGCTGGCCATGTGCATGACGTAGGCGTGGGAGATGTCGGAGTACGAGAAGACGCAGAGATCCACCCGCTCGCGCTCGACGATCTCTTCCAGCTCCTCTTCGGGGACGATCGGGATGCCCTCGGGGTAATCCGGCCCGGCGATCTCCGCCGGATAGACACGACCCTCGATGTTGGGGATCTGGGTGGCGGTGAAGGCGACGACACGGTTGTCCCGGTTGCCGCGGAAGAAGGTATTGAAGTCATGAAAGTCGCGCCCGGCAGCGCCCAGGATCACGACGCGAGTCGGTTCGTTTGACATGGTTCCTCTGTTCTGTCCTGTAGTTGTTCTCCGCGGGCCCGGGGTCATCGGCCGGCGTCGCCGCGATGGGCCACGGCTAATTCGTAGTTTCAGTCAAGCTTCTCCAGCCAGTCGACCAGCTCGGTCAGGTCGGCGACCGTGTGGAGAGGGCCACCCTGCTGGGGTGCCCCTTCCGCCTTTCGATTGACCCAGACGGCCGGAATGCCGAGCTCGACCGCCGGACCGATGTCGTGGAAGTAACTCTGTGCGGCGTGCAACAATCGGGCCGCACCGCCCGCCCGCGCCAGCGCGGCGCGCAAGTGAGCGGGCGCCGGCTTGTAGCTTCGAACTCGCTCGGCCGTGATCGTCCAGTCGAAGTCGACTCCGATCCGGCTGATGCTACCGCGAAGCAGATCGTCATCGACGTTGGAGAGAATGGCGATGGCGAAGCGAGACTTCAAGCGCTCGAGTGCCGGCCGGGTGTCGGGGAAGACGGGCCAATCGGGGAGCGATTCGGCCAGGAAGCCGGCGCGCTCGGGCTCCAGGGGCCAACCGAGGCGCCGCGCCACGCCCAGCGCGGTGGCGGCCAACACCTCGCGGTAGGGACGGTACTCCTCGGACTGGACCTGCGGCTCGATCTCGTGATAAGCGGCGATGATCGAGCCGTCGTCGAGCTCGACGCCATCGGCCGCGGCGGCCCGGAGAAAGGCGTCACGGATGCCCGTCTCCCAGTCGACCAGCGTGCCGTAGCAGTCGAAGCTGACCGTTTCCCACGGAGGTGCCGTCACCCGCTCAGGCTCCGTATTTGGTCAGCCGTCCGGCATGAGCCAGCGCCAGCGGCATGAGATCGTCGGAGCGGCAGATACCCAGGCCACCTCGCAGACAATGGGACTCGCCGAACCGCTCGACGCCGTCGCGGCGGGCCGTCTTCGACCAGAGCAGCACGGGGACCGGGTGCCAGCTGTGGCTGCGCAGGGCGGCGGGAGTGGAGTGATCGCCGGTGACGAGCACGACGTCCGGATCCAGTGCCATGATGCGCGGCAGATGGCCATCGATCTCCTCGATCACCTTCACCTTGCGATCGAAATCGCCATCCTCGCCTGCCTTGTCGGTATCCTTGACGTGGACGAAAACGAAGTCGTGGTCGTCCCACACGTTCTCGAGGGCGGAGAGCAGCTCGTCGCGGCCGGGACCGACCTCGACGCTGTCCATGCCCACCAGCCGAGCCACGCCCCGATACATCGGGTACTGGGCCACGGCGACGGCGCGCAGGCCGAAGACCGCAGGAAATAGCGGCCAGTCGGGCCGACGGGCGAGGCCGCGCAGCAGCACCATGTTGGCCGGCTCGTGATCTTTCAGCCGCTTTCGTGCCTCGTTCACCCACGTCTCGACTCGCCCGGCCGTATCGCGCGCTTCGGCGCCCTCGGCCACGACATCGAGGGGTGGTACGCCTTCGCGGCCCGGATCGGTGTCGGCGACACCTTCCACCAGCTCCGGCCCACGGAGCACCAGGAGGAACCGGTGCTCGCGGACCGGCTCGACGAACACCTCCACGCCGGGAAGATCGATCCCCCGCAGCTCGGCGCAGAGCTCGGCCGCCTTCTCGGTGGATATCCGCCCGGCCCGCCGGTCGGTGATGACGCCGGCCGCGTCCACCGTGCAGAAGTTGCCACGGGCGGCGAGATCCTCCGGTTCCAGCTCGAACCCGACACCCAGCGCTTCCAACACCCCGCGCCCGATCTGGTAACGGATCGGGTCGTAGCCGAACAGGCCGATGTGGCCAGGGCCGCTGCCGGGTGTGATGCCGGGGGCCACCGGCTGGTGCAGTCCGGTCACCCCCTCGGCTGCCAGCCGGTCCAGGTTCGGGGTCTTCGCTGCCTCCAGCTCGGTGGGGCCGCCCGGTTCCACCGGCAAGCCTCCCACCCCATCCAGCACCAGCAGCAGGATCTTCGTCTCCGCGCTTGCCAGAATGCCCTGGATCAGTTCCAGGTCAGCCATCTGTCGCCCTCCGCCTCCTCCGGGATCATTCGATGAGCATCGCCGCGGCCAGGGTTTCGATCCCTTGCCACAAGTTGCCGAGCCGCAGGTTCTCGTTCGGGCTGTGCTGGTTGTTGTCGTGATTCACGATCGGCACGCCCACCGTCGGGATGCCCAGCCCGTCGGTGAACTGATAGAGCGGCACGCTGCCTCCCAGAGTCGGCAGCTTCACCACGCTCACGCCGGTGTGGCCCTCCACCGCCGCGACCAGCTCCCGCGCTACCGGCAGGTCCATCGGGGTCCGGAACGCGGGGTATCCGTCGGACGTGGTCACCTTCGCCAGCCGCTCGTGCCGCCGGCGCATGTCGCGGTCCGGGTCCTCGGAGACGATGTGGTAGCCCCGTTCCTCGATGTGCCGGATCAGGCGTCGGAGCTGCTCCTGGGGGTCGATCGCCTCCACCAGGCGCAAGTCGATGCTGGCGATCGCCACGTCGGGTACGATGGTCCGCGCCTCTTCGCCCACCCAGCCGGAGCGCAACCCGCGGATGTTCAGCGACGGCTGGTTGATCGCCAGCAGCCGCGGCTCATCGATCTCCGGCTCCGGGATGCCGAACTCCATCATCTGTTGCTGGTCGTCGTTCGGCGCCGCCGCGATCGCCGCTAGCTCCCGCTCGCTCAGCGGCACCACATCGTCATAGAAGCCATCCACCAGCACCCGGCCCGTCGCCGGATCCTTCATCGTCGCCAGCAACTGCGCCAGGCGCAGCGCCGGGTTGGGCGCCCAGTTCCCGTAGTGCCCGCTGTGCAGCGGCCGCAGCGGCCCGTAGACCGTGATCTCGGCTCCCACGATGCCCCGGGCACCGAAGTAAAGAGTCGGGAGACCCGACGGATCGGCGGGTCCATCGGCGCTCACCACCAGATCCGCGGCCAGCAGGTCGCCGTAGCGCTGCACCGCGTAGCCCAGGTGCGGCGAGCCCGCCTCCTCGTCGCCCTCGAAGATGAACTTCAGGTTGGCCCGCGGCTCGCGCCCGGAGGCGCGCAGCGCGTCCAGCGCGACCATCATCGCCACGATCGGCGACTTGTCGTCGGAAGCCGAGCGCGCGAACAGCCGCCAGTCGGGGTCTAACGCACCATCGGCGGGCATGGCCATCGGCTCGCCGCCGACTGCCAACGACCCGTCGCGGAGGATCGGCTCGAACGGAGCGTGGCCGACCCAGCGGTCGGGGTCCACTGGCTGGCCATCGTAGTGGGCGTAAAAGAGGACCGTGTGCCGGGCGCCGGGGACGTTGAGCTGGCCGTAGACGTAGGGGACGCCGGGGGTCTCCAGCACCCGGGCCGCGATCCCGCGCCGCTCCATCATCTCGATCAGCGCGTCGACGTTGCGGCGCATGTCGGATTGATAGGCGACGTTCGGGATGCGGAGGAAGTCGACGAGCTCCTGGACGATCGCGGCCTCGTTCGCCTGCCTGTAGGAGCGGACCGCGCGGATGGCATCGGACTGGGCATGGGCCTCGGCGCCGGCCAGGGAGAGGGCGAGGATCGTAACGACTATTGGGGTCCGCTTCATTTAGCCTCCATCGGGGTAGGCACGGGTGAACGTCGAACATCCAACATCCGACATCCAACATCCAGAGGGCTCGGCGCTGGCGCGTCTCGAATGTTCGAACATCGAAGCACCGAACATCGAACGATGAGCGTCGTCCGCCGCTCGATGTTCGGCGTTCGATCTCTGCGGTTCAACGTTCGGCCGTGCCTTCAATGTCGAATGTTCCATGCTGGATGTTCAACGTTCACTCGCCCGTTCTCGATGCCGGCACGACCTCCACCACATCGCCCACCCGCACACGGCCCCCGTGTTTCACCCACGCCAGCACGCCACGCCGACCGCGGATCTCCTCCTGCAGGCCGTCGCGGATCTCGTCCATCAGGTCGCACGGGCGGCAGGGTCCCGTGATCCAGAGCTCGACCTCGGAGCCCAGCCGCAGACGCGTGTCGACCGGAAGGCCGGCCAGGTCGATGCCCCGGGTCGTCACGTTCTCCTTCACCACGCCCGGCGCCAGACCCAGGGCTTCCAGCGTCTCTTCCTCTAGCAGCAGCACCTGGCGTCGGCTGCCGGCGCGAGCGTGCCGGCACCCTTCGAGGCCGAGGTCGGCGATGAATCGGGCCGGATCCACAGACCGCATCGGGATGCCGTGCCCCGGACAGATTTGCAATGAGGTGATGCTGCCGGCCATGCTGGACAGGGCCGCCTCCTCCGCTGATCGGGAGTTCGATTCGAGGATCGGGGCCTAAACTAGCGGGCCCGGGGTGGTTGGGGCTAGAGACGCAGCGTGGCGTCTATGAAGAGGGGTGCGAGTCGCTCCAGCTCGGCGACCGGGAGGTCGCCGACCAGGGCGTGCCGATGCTCTTCATCCCACCAGGTGGCGACGCCGAGACCGCGGGCCCGTCCCAGCGCGAAGGGCGGGTCCGTCACGCTATCGTCCACCATACGGACATCCACACGATTGCCGCGTCGCGTGACGGGCCGATCCTGGGGGACCAAGTAGTAGGAGAAGCTCCGGTCACCGGCGGCGTACTCCACCACGCCCCCGCGTCGACCGTTCATCAGGCAGATCGTGGCGCGCTGCAGCTCGTAGCCCGGCACCACCGGCGGCGGCAATGCGACCCCCAGCTCGCGGGCGAAGAAGGCCGACACCTCCTGCGGATCGCCGCTCACCAGCGCTTCCTGCTCCACCACGCGGCGCAGGTAGTCCTCGGCGAAGGCGGTGGCGGAGGGCATCGCGCCTTGCCCACCCCACCAGTAGATGGCCGCCCCCACGACGGTTCCCACCGCCAGAGCGCCGGCCACCGTCGGCCAGCGGCCGAATCGGAAGCGACGCCGCGGACCGGGCGAACCCGCTCGCTCGCGGGCCAGGGCCGTATAGAGACGCTCCCTCAGCTCGGCGGGCGCCGGCTCGCGAGGCACGGACTCCCGGATCAGGCGGGCGAGGCGCCGGTCGGCCTCCAGGAAATGCCCGCAATCGGGGCAATCCTCGGCATGTTCGAGCGCAGCTTCCAACTCGCTGTCGCTCACCCGCAGGACATCGGCGGGCCATAACACTCGCTTCACTTCGGTACAGTCCATTATGCTTCCGCGCCTCCCGCTGTTCGCTCACTCAACGCGCGTCCCGCCGCCTGGCTCAACATGAGCCGCGCCCGGTAATGGCGGTCTCGCGCCTCCTCTTCCGGAACGCCCACCATCTCCCCCACGATCCCATGCCGCAATCTCTCGACATCCGCCAGCCACAGGATGAGCCGGTCCCCGTCGTCCAGCAGGCTCCAAACCCGACCGATCCAGTTGCGCAGCAGTCGGTAGCCCGGCGTCCCCGGGTCCGGGAACGGTTCGAATTCCCTGCCGGCCGTCGCGTACAGGATCTCCTCACCTGGAGCGGTGGCAGGGGCCAGCGGGTCGCGCCCCAAGCGTCGCTCGCTCTGCAGGTAGGTCGAAACCAGAGCCCCCAACATCGTCCGTCGGAAGTCCTGATCCCGAGCGCGCCGATACTCATGAAACGCCCGGATCGAGGCCTGCTGCAGCAACTCCTCGGCCCGCCGGGCGTCCTGTGTAAAACAGAGCGCCGCCGAATACAGATCGTCGAGATGCAGCCCGATCAGCTCTTCGAAGGTCTGTCCCATGGCGCCATCCGCCGGTTGCGGTCCTGCCACGGGGATCCCGGGAACCCCGCGGCTTCCGGGTACAGAAACAAATCAGGTGCCGACGGGTTCCCGGGGGAGTTGGGGGGGTTGGGGGGGTGGGGAGTTGGGAGTGGGGAGTTGGACGTTGGGCGTTGGACCTTGGACATTCACACCTGGGAGCTGGACATCGGAGATCGGGCTGAGGGAAGGTTCAAGTCTCAAGGTGAATTCTCAATGAGAATTTTCCAGTGCTCAACGTCCAGTGTTCAATATCCAAGTTCCTGAAAAGAAGCGGGGCGCCCGAAGGCGCCCCGGTTGAGTTAGCCGAACCTGGGAAAGATTGGGGGGATACTACCCACACTCCGAATAACCGCATGCTGTACACTTCATGCAGCCTTCGGCGAACTGCAGCGAGAAGCCGCAGTCCGGACAAGTCTCGATCAGGGCCTTGATGTCACGGCCGAAATGCTTCGCCGGGTCGTCGAACGCCGCTCGCTTCGCGATCTTCGGCTTCTCCGCCGTCTGCGTGCCGCCGTTCCCTTTACGGCCCGTTTCCGGGTCCCGGAGCGGCAGATGTTGCTGCTCGCCTTCCTTCTCGGCCAGGTACTCTTCGATCGCCTGCGCCACGGCGTCCGGCATCGAGAGGATCTTCTTCGCCCCGAAGCCCACGGCGCGGTCGCACGAGATGCCGCGGATCTGCTTGCTGATCGTGGTCAGCGGCACGCCGCTGCGCAGCGCCAGCGAGATGAGCCGGCTGATCGCCTCGGCGTCGGCCATCGCGGCACCGCCCGCCTTCCCCAGCGTCGTGAACACCTCGAACGGCCGGCCCTTCTCGTCCTCGTTGATGGTGACGTAGAGCGTGCCCAGGGGCGACATCATCTTCCGCGTGACGCCGCGCAGAGTGTCGGGCCGCTCCCGAACGAACGGCTTGCCCATCAGCTCGCCCTGCTTCGCCGACAGCTCGCGCTTGAGCCGCTCGTTCTCCTTCGCTAGCTTGTTCAGTTCGGCACGGAGCTCCTCGAGCTCGCGTGTCAGATGCTCACTGGCGAGCTCGGCCTCGGAGGCGACTCCAGCATCCCCTGCCACATCTTCGCCCTTCCGCCCAACCTCCGAGACCGAGCTCATCGTTTCTGGCTTTCCGTGTGCCTTCACGACCGACTCCGCCGTCTTGCCCGCTGACAGCACCTGGCCTTCGCGGGAGCCGTCGCGGTATACCGTGACACCCTTGCAGCCCAGCTGGTGGGCGAGCTCGTAGATCGAGCGCACGTAGTCGGGGCTGGCGTCCTGCGGGAAATTGCACGTCTTGGAGATCGCGCTGTCCACGTACTTCTGGAACGCCGCCTGCATCCTGACGTGCTCTTCGGGCGTGACGTCGTGCGCCGTGACGAACACCCGCTGCGCATCCTCGGGCACTTCGTCGAAATGTATGTGGCCCTCGCACGCGATCCGCTCCATAAGTTGATCCGAGTACCACCCCTGCCGACGTGCGAGGGCCACAAAATCTTGATTCACATCGGGCATCAGCGTGCCCGCCTGGTTGCGCATGAACGCCACCGCGAACAGCGGCTCGATGCCGCCGGAGCAGTCGGCGATGATCGAGATGGTGCCGGTGGGCGCCACCGTCGTCAGGTTGCAGTTGCGGAGCGGCCGTTCCGGGCGGATCCGTTCGCCGTCCCCACCGCGGGCGCAGCTGGCGTCGGGACCCCAGATCGAGCGCTCCCACTCCGGGAAGACGCCGCGCGAGATCGCCAGCTGCTCCGAGCGCACCTTGGCCTCTTCATCCACAAAGCCCATGACGCGCTCCGCCAGCTCCAGCGACTCCTCGGAGCCGTAAGCGATGCCCAGCCGCACCAGCATGTCGGCCCACCCCATCACGCCGAGGCCGATGCGCCGGATCTGCTCCGCCAGATCGGTGATCTCCGGCAGCGGGTACCGGTTGGCGTCGATCACGTTGTCGAGGAAATGGGTCGAGGCGTGCACCGCGGCGCGCAGCGCATCCCAATCGATGTCGGTCTGACCCTCGCCGACGAACGCGCCCACGTTCACCGAGCCCAGGTTGCAGACGTCGAACGGCAGCAGCGGCTGCTCGCCGCACGGGTTCGTCGCCTCGTACGAGCCCAGGTGCGGGACCGGGTTGTACCGGTTCGCCCGATCGACGAAGAACACGCCCGGCTCGCCGTTCTGCCAGGCGCCCTCGACGATGCGGTCAAACACCTCCCGCGCCCGCAGCCGCCCCACGACCTCGCCCTTCCGCGGGCTCACCAGGTCATACTCCTCGTCCAGCTCCACCGCCCGCATGAACGCGTCGGTGACCGCCACCGAGATGTTGAAGTTGTTCACCCGGCTGCTCTCTCGCTTGCACGAGATGAACTTGAGAATGTCGGGATGGTCGACCCGCAGGATCCCCATGTTCGCCCCGCGCCGCGTACCGCCCTGCTTCACCGCCTCCGTCGAGGCGTCGTAGACCTCCATGAACGAAACGGGTCCGGAGGCGACACCCATCGTCGACCGCACCACATCCCCACTGGGCCGGAGCCGCGAAAACCCGAACCCGGTGCCACCTCCGGACTGATGTATCAGCGCCATGTTCCGCAGCGTCGTGTAGATCCCTTCCAGCGAATCCTCCACGGGCAGCACGAAACAGGCGGACAGCTGGCCCAGCGGACGGCCGGCGTTCATCAACGTCGGCGAATTCGGCATGAACTGCCCGCCGGCCATTATGTGATAGAACCGCTCCGCTGATTCCTGCGCCTCCGCTCCGCTCGCTCCGTACTCCAGATCCACCGCCGCGATCGTCCGCGCCACCCGCCAGAACAGCTCCCGCGGCGTCTCCACCGGGCGCAGCTCGTCGTCCTTCACCAGATACCGGCGCTCCAATACGGTCAGCGCGTTCTCGGTCAGGTCAGGGTCCGGAAGATCCGGCGGCGGCGCCACCGGCAAGGCCGTCGCCTTGCGCATGGCGATCGTCGTCATCGGTTGATGGCTCTGGAACTCGGTTCGCTCGGTCTGCAATGGTCTCTCGAGTGGCTCGTGGGCGAATGAATGAAAACGTGAAGCGCCAGCGCGCCAGGCGCGCCTCTCTGACCTACATGCTTTCGGCTTGATTCCGTTCCCGGTTCGGCCTCCCAAGTGCGGCGGGGGGAGGAGGCCCGGCACCCCAAAACGACCCAGCCCGTCATCCCTCCGGGCCCACAACATATGGTGCCTTGCTCGACTGCGAAACCCAAAATATAGCGCTGGCGCCCCAATGTCAAGCGGTGGGAATCGCTTCATTCATGGGGAATCTCGGGAAGATAGGGAATGGGATTCGGGGATTCGACATTCCCACCCTCCCACCTTCCCTCCCCCATCAAGCCGAAGCGTAGTCTCCGGCCTTATGCGCCCGAGCGAGCTCGCGGTAGTCGCGGATCGTGCGGGCGATGCGCTGGCGCAGCTCGTCGTCGACGGGGCGTACGACCTTCGCGGGCACGCCTATGACGAGGGAGCCAGCGGGCACGCGGGTGCCCTCGGTGATCAGCGCGCCGGCAGCGATGACCGAGCCGGTCTCGATGACGGCGCCGCTGAGAACGATGGATCCCATGCCGATGAGGCAGTCGTCTTCGACAACGCAACCGTGGAGGAGGCAGCGGTGGCCGACGCCGACCCGAGCGCCGATGCGGGTGGGCAGTCCGGGATCGATATGGATGACCGAGGAGTCCTGGATGTTCGTCGCTTCGCCGATGTGGATCGGCTCGATATCGCCACGCACGACAGTGCCGTACCAGATGCTGGCCTGGCGCTCGACGGTGACGCGACCGATGACGGTGGCGCCCGGCGCGATGAACGCGTCGGGATGAATATCGGGACGGTGAACCATTTCAAACTCCGTGGTTACGGTTGGGAATCGCGAAATGGGGATTACTGGGGATTAGAGAGCTCGGGATTCTGATATTGGGAAGATCGAGTTCTCTCCGAATCGTTGAGGTCGATTCGGGGATTCGGTGTTTCGGGGATTCGGGGACATAGGATTTCACTCCACTTTGCCGTCCATGCCGATTCCCACCTCCCCGAGCCCCCGAATCCCCGACTCTCCGAATCCGCTTCGGCAATTCGGGGAGAACTGGAACTTCCCTCAATCAGAATCCCGAAATCCAACTTCCCAACCCACACTCTAGAAGGCCAGGCCGGTGGCGAGGTAGGGTTCCGGGTCGCCGACCGCGCGGTCGAACGGCTGGGCGTACCCGAAGCGGAAGCGGAAGACCGCGTTGTAGTTGACGGCGAGATCGATGGAGAGCTCGGCGCCGGCAGAGGCGAGGACGTCGATGGCGTCGGCGTCGAACCAGGCGGAGCCGGCGTCGAGAAAGAAGCTCATCGAGACCCGGTCGAGGAAGAGGGGCCAGAGGCCGTAGCCGCGCCCGACGAGGAGGAGCGGAAAACGATACTCCAGGCTCGCCGCCGCGATCCGGTCGCCGACCTGCACGTTCTCGGGATAGCCGCGGAGTCCGTAAGTCTCGCCGTGACCGATGGCGAGGCCGAAGCCGAGATTCAGCGGCCGCGCCAGCAGTCCTCCGAGCTCGAAGATCTCCGCGCCGCGGTCGCGGCCGTAGCTGGTCCCGAGGTCGAGGCGACCGGCCAGAACGTGATGGGCGAACCCGAACACGGGAAACGAGATGAAGCCGCGCCAGGCGAGCTCGGCGGAAGCCTCCCAACGGTCGAAGTCATCGGCCAGCCGCTGGTGCGAGAGCAGGAGCGAGGCGCTCCAGCCGTTCTCCGGGCTCACCGACCGGGGGTAGCTCCGGGCGGTGGAGAAGCCGATGCCGAGCAGGGCCTCGAGATCGGTGAACGTCGAATCGGTGAGTTGCACGCCGCCCGTCGGCTCGAAGCGCAGAAACTGCACGCCGAAGCCGGGTGAAATCCTGAACGAACTCCGCTGCCGCGGGCGCAGGAAGTCCGCGGTGACGATCACGTTTCGCTCACGCTCGACCGTGGTGAAGAGCGTCCCGTCGGCGGTCCGCAGGTTCTCGTCCCAGCTCTGGATGGCAGTGAGACCGAGGACCGGGTCCCCCAAACCGGCATACCGGTAGGCGGCCTGCCACTCCACCTTTTCCAGGCCGATACGCCATCCGGCGAACAGCGTGTAGCTGTGTCGCCGGATGTCATCGGTGCCGGTGACGACGGCGCCCAACAGATCGCCCTCGAGCCCGTCGCTCAAAGCGAGGAACGGGGTCCAGGCCTTGGGCCACAGCGACGGGAACGGCGAGTAGCCATGGACCTCCCCGCCAGGGGAAGGCCCGGCTCCAGGCGGCGGCCCCAGCCGTTCCCGGCGCTCCCGCTCTCCCGGCCCCGCTTCCAACCAGGTGGCCGGCTCGAATGACCGGCGCTCGACCCGCAAACCGTCCGGATAGAGCGCGACGAAAGCCAGCCAACGACCGTCCGGTGACACGGCCGGATCGCTCGCACCCATCGGCGCGCGGGTCACGCGCCAGGCGCGGGGAGGCGTGCCGCCATCCGCGGCGAGCTCCCGAGCCCACTCGACCGCCAGTATGTCGTACGAGCCGTAGCGATCCGACGCCCACAGCAGGTACCGCCCATCCGGTGACCAGGCGGGGGTGATGTCGCCGGCACTGTCCCGGGTGATCCGCCGAACCGTGCAGCCGTCGCGGTCGATCACCACCAGATCCAGGACCGCGCCCGACTGCCAGCGCTCCGCGGCGATATAGCGACCATCGGGAGACCAGCGGGGGTGCTCCCAGTTGACGTCCGGAACGAACCCGGTGATGGGCCGCAGGGTCAGGGTCTCCAGATCGAGCTCGACCAGCCGGTTCGTCCCGTTTCCGGTCTGCACGGCGACCAGCGATCCGCCGTCGGGCGCCAGATCGGGGGACGAGAGACGGGCGCCCGCGGTGAGCCGCTCTTCATGCCCGCTGGCCAGATCGATGCGGTAGAGGTCGCTGTAGATGGTGTAGCGGTCGACGAACTCCACCTGGCTGTGGTAGACGGCGGAGCCGTCCGGCGCCCAGCTGACGCCCCCGGGACCGTTACGCCTCCGGCGCAATACCGTGGCGCCGCTGGCCGCATCGACGACCACGACCGCCGGGTCGTCGCGGGGGGTGATGGCGCTGAAGGCGATCAGGCGGCCGTCCGGCGCGAAGCGAGGCGCCGACAGGGACCAGGCTTGGCCGCTCAGCGGTCGGGCGGCCTCCGCATCGTCAGACGTTGCCGCCGCCTCCGCGAGACGGGCCCGCCAGTCGTTCCAGCTCCCGGTCAGGCTCTGGCCGTAGAGCGAGCCGGAAGCCCAGTTCAGCGTATAGGGGAGTCGCCGGGCGCCCTTCTTCGCCAGCAGGGCCACCACGCTGTCGCCGTGCTCGGCCGCCATAGCGCGCAGGTAGAGGCCGCCGTAGGCGTAAGGGGTGCTGGCCGCCGGAAACGTGGGCTTGATGCCGTTGGCGGCGTCGACGGGTCGGAGCTCGTCGGCTCGGGCGTCGTTCCGCACCCAGCTGTTGAACGTACTCCCGTAGGCGCGGCCGACGCCGGTGAGCCGGGATTCGTAATACGTCGCCAGCCCTTCGATCACCCACCGCGGCTGATAGAAGGCGGGGAAGAAGGTGGGCTGGCGGCCGAACACGAAGCGGCCGATCGACCAGATGCCCGCCGCGCGATCGAGGTGGAAGATGTGGGTGAGCTCGTGGGCCATCGCCACGTCCACCCAATCGCTCTCGTAATAGTTCAGCTGCCGCGTCGCGATCTGTGGTGCGGCGATGAGCACGATCCGATTGGACGGCAGGGGCGTGGCCGACGCGTTCGGCCGATCGGTATGGTCGGTGACGACCAGCGCTACCCGGCTCCTTGGCGCCCGAACGAAATGCTCGGCCAGAGTGCCGTAAGCCCACTCGGCGCTCGCCGCCGCCCGACGGGCGAACGGCTCCATCCCCTCCGGAAAGACGACCCGGAAGTGCTCGGTCTCGAACTGCAGGTAGCTGGCGTCGGGTGGTACCTGGGAACGGGCTGTCGTCGCGCCGATGACGAGAAGCGACGCGACAGCCGCCAGCCGCGAGGTGCGGCGCGCCGGGCTCACTCGATCCTCCCGAGCGCGAACTCGCGCAGCCCGCTGAGTACGCCCCGGGCGTAGGCCTCCTGGTACGAGGGTTCCCGGAGGGCCGCCTCCTGGGCCGGGATCATCATGAAGGCGCCCTCGGTCAGGGCCGCCGGTATCCAGGTCGGTCGCGCCAGCGCCAGGCTCGCCCGGCCGATCCCCAGGTCGCCGAGCCCCAGCGATTCCAGCAACCCTCGTTGCAGCGCCCGCGCCAGGTCCCGGGCCTGCGGGTGGAAGTAGTAAACGCTGGTCCCGTGATTCTCGAACGGGTTCACGCCGTCCGGCAGCGCGTTGTTGTGGATCGAGACCAGCAGATGCGCGTCGAGCAGCTCGGCCAACCGGGTCCGATCATAAAGCCTCACCGCCTCCCGGTCGGCGCGGGTCAGCACGACCCGAGCGCCCTCCGCTTCCAGCAAGCGCTTGAGCCGGAACGCGACGGCCAGGTTGGCGTCGGCCTCGTACAGCCGGGTCGGACCCGTCGCGCCGCCCGGCGGGTGACCGGGATCGACGGCGATCCGCAGGCCGGCCAGCGGCCGATCCGGATCGATCGCCGGCGGTTTCCGAACCTCGAGGACGAGACCGCCGTCGTGATAGCGCGCGCGGTAGCCCCACGGGCGACCGGCCAGCTCCAGGTGAAGGACGTAGCGGTCATCGGTCGGCTGCTCCCAGCGTGCCCCGCGAAGGAACCGATCGGCAGGTCCATAGCGGAGCCAGTCGGTGTTCGAATAGGCGCCGTACAGGATGAGCGCGAGGCGACGCCCGTCGACCTGGACGTGGTAAGGGACCGGTTCGCTCACCGCCAGGTTCACCCGGATGCGGTCGGCGGCGGCTTCCAGCCGCACCGTGCCAACCTCCGCCAACGCGACGCGCGCCGGGTTCGGACGCGGGGCCAGCTCGTCCAGGGCGACCCAGGCCTCGGTCAGAGCGTCGAGGCTCAGGCGCACCGATCCGTTCCGGCGCCCACTCACCCGGGCCTGGACACCGTCGTTCCACATCCACAGCGTGGTCGCCCCCGGCTCCGCCCGTCCCACGACGAACCCGTCGCGTCCCACCGCCGACGGCTCCTCTCGCAGCTCGACCACGGGTCCCCGGCCCCGTTCCGACATGATCCAGAGATCGAGTGGCAACGGGGTTCGCGCCGTGTCGCCCTCGAACGCGACCTCGAGGATCGCGCACCCGGGGGACACGGGGGGCACATCTCTCGGCGCGTCGTTCCCGGCAACGGCCGCGAGGAGCGTGTCCTCCGGGATCGGCTGCGGAGGTGGCGCACAGGCCGGAGGCACGCCCGAGAAATCGACGGCGACCGGCGACAGCGAGGGAACGAGCCGGCCACGGCCCAGCGGTTCATCGGCATGGAGCACGCCTCGGTAGACCCCGGACCCGGCCCGTGGCTCGCCGGCGCGATCCCGAGGCACCGTGCCGAAGATCCAGTTGGGATCCGCGGGACCGGCACCGTCGGTCGCGTCGAGGGGGATCGAATCGCCGTTCGGCATCCGCAGCCAGACCCGGGCACCCGGCGTCGCCCCGGCCGTCACCTCCAGGGCCTCGCCGGACCTCACCCACCACGCGCCCCGGGGCGCGACGGAAGTCTCGACGATCGTCGCCGAGTCCGACAGGGCCGGGCCGCCGCCCGGCCGCCGGATGGTGCGGACCGCGCGAGCCTCTTCGCCGTCCAGCGAGGCGACCAGCCGGTACTCGGCCACGGTGTCGACGGCGCTGCCCGGCACCGGCAACCACGCCAGGAAGGCGCCGTTGGGCTCCACATCGACGGGATGGCCGTCGATGGTCAGCCGCGCCCGACCGTTCCCGACCGAGCCGAAGATGAAGTTGCTGTCCGGCGCCGAGACGAGCGCCGAGTCACGGGGATAAACGACGTCTATGGCGAGGGGCCCGCGTCGCGGCACGATGGGCGGCGGACCGCCGCGCCCCGGCGCCCGCGTCCCACACCCCGCCAACGCGAGCGCCAGGGCCGCCGCGGCACACATGCGAAGGGTACGTCCGTCGGCCCGCCCAGCTACCAGATTCGCCTCCGTTCCGTTGCGATCGTGCCGAATGTTAGGCCGGGCCGCACGACCGGTCAAAGGAACCCATCACGCCAGGCCGACATCGCTGCGGACACCCTTCAGCCAGCGCAGCACGACGCTCGCCGCCGCGGCCGCCGCCAGGGCCAGCAGCGCGTTCCGCCAGTCGGCCAGCACCGCCGAGCCGACCCCGAACAGCAGCGCGAACAGCAGCACGATCCCCGCGATGCCGGAGGCGACATCGCTCCCCAGGTTCTGCAGCGGCTCCAGCCCGGTCCGCTCCCGCTGCCGGCGCCAGCCGGGGCCGCCCGGGCGGGTCCGCCGGTAGAACTCGGCCAGGGTCTCCTCCGACTCCGGTCGCGTCAAGAACATCGCCGGGATCCAGATCGCGGCGGAGCCGAAGGCGGTGACCGCCAGCCGGACGCCGAACTCCATCCCCTCGAAGGTCGGCAGATAAGAGAGCAGCGCGATCCCCATCCCGGCCAGCATCGCCGCCAGCTCGGCCCAGGCGTTCACCCGCCACCAGAACCAGCGCAGGATCAGCACGGCGCCCGGTCCGGTCCCGATGGCGATCATGAAGCGGAAGACGGTGCCGATGTCGTCGGCGAAGAAGGCGGCCACCCCGGCGAGCCCGACGATCACCACCGACGCCAGGCGGCCGACCAGGACCCGCTCCGTGTCGCCCGCCTCCGGGTGAGCCCAGCGCAGGTAGAGATCGTTCACCACGTAGCTGGCGCCCCAGTTGATCTGCGTGGAAACCGTCGACATGAAGGCGGCCAAAAACGAGGCGACCACCAGGCCCAGCAGGCCGGCGGGCAGGTAATCGAGCATCAGCTCGATATAGCCGATCTCGGGATCGGCGAGGCCCGGGTAGAGGATCAAGGCGATGAGGCCGACGACGATCCACGGCCAGGTGCGGACGACGTAATGCAGGATGTTGAACAGCCAGGCGGCCTTCTGCGCGTCGCGCTCCGTCTTCGACGAGATGAAGCGCTGGATGAACTGGCCGCCGCCGTCGGAGTTGCGGAACGCCCACCACTGGATCCCGATGTAGGCGAGGAAGGTGGTCATCGACAGCTGGGCGACATCGGACCAGGGCATGAAGTCGAGCCGGTCACCCAGCCCCCGCTCGACCAGCGTGATCTTCAGGCCGCCGATCCCGCCGACGTCGGGCAGCGCGAAGCCGACGACGAGCAGCGCACCGAGCAGGGCCAGAACGAACTGGACGAAGTCGGTGGCCACCACCCCCCAGAGCCCGGCCAGACCGGCATAGACCAGCACGATCACCGAGATCCCGAACACGATCCAGAGGCGCGGCTCGCCCGGCAGGGCGCCCAGCGGCCCCGCGATGTCCAGCGCCTCGATCACCTTGCGCATCGCCAGCATGGCGTAGCCCATCCCGATGCAGTTGATGGGCACGGCGAAGATGAAGGCGCGCACTCCGCGCAGCAGCGCCGCCGGCCTGCCGCCGTAGCGCAGCTCGGTGAGCTCGATGTCCGTGTAGATCTCGGCGCGGCGCCACAGCCGGGCGAAGAGGTAGATCATCAGCACGTGGGTGATGGCGAACGCCCACCACTCCCAGTTGCCGGCGATCCCGCGGCGGGCGACCAGGCCCGTCACGTAGAGCGGCGTGTCGACGCTGAAGGTGGTGGCCGCCATCGAGGTGCCGGCCAGCCACCACGGCAGAGCCCGGCCCCCGACGAAGAAATCGGCAAAGCTCTTCGCCCCCCGGCGCGAGAACCAGATGCCAACCAGGAGGGTGCCGGCCAGGTAGGCGCCGACCACGAGCCAGTCGACGGTGATCACTCGTCCACCGACCTCACCAGGCGCTCCGCCACCGCCTCCTGCATGAGCGGGTCTCCGTTCCAGCCGCAGAGGACGCGAGCCGCCGAGGGGAATCGATCCGCCAGGCGCGGATGTCCGAACAGGACGAGCGTGGCGTCCAGCTCCCGGTCCAGCAGACGGGCCAGCCGGGCCGCGGTGGATGACGCCAGGCCGGCGCGCCCTTTCCAGCCCCTCACATCGGCGAAGGCGGCGATCAGCTCGGTGGCCGGGCGCCGGTCATCCTCGCCGAGCACCTCGACGCCCCGTTCGGTCAGCGCCCGGGCCAGCGCGCCCCGATCGACGGCGGTCGTTCCCGGTCCGGCGCCGGTGGCCGGGGTGCTCTCCCGGTCGTCGTCGACCACGAGCAGCCGTGTCCGGTCGCCCGGATGCAGGACCGGCATCGACCCGCGCAGCTGGCAGACCGCGGCGGCCGCCATGTCGAGCGCCTGATCGTAGCTGGGCGTGGGGACCATGTCGTCCGGCGGGAGCTGAGCCTGCTCCGCCGCCGCCTGGATGCGGCGGATGGCAGACGCCAGCCGATCCTCGGAGAGCGTTCCGTCGCTCAGCGCCTCGTTGAGGGCGACGACCGTGGCCTCCGGGGATGGTGGATAGAGCACGACGTCGCAGCCGACCCGGATCGCCTCCACCGACGCCTGGGCCGGCGTGTACCCGAGGGCGGAGACGGCTTCCATGATCATGGCGTCGGTGACGACCAGGCCGCCGAACCCGAGCCGCCGCCGGAGCAGGCCGACGAGAGCGTACGACAGGCTGGCCGGCCGGCCCGACGGGTCGAAGGCGGGATAGGCGACGTGGGCCATCATGATCGAGCGCACGCCCACATCGATGGCCGCTCGGAACGGGGTGAGGTCCGCATCCAGCTCGTCGCGGGACGCGTCGACGACCGGGAGCTCGGCGTGGGAGTCCGCCGTGGTGCGGCCATGCCCGGGAAAGTGCTTCGCGCACGCGTGCACGCCCTCGCCCTGCAGCGCCAGGATCCAGCCTCGCACCTGGTCGGCCACCGACAGGGCGCCGGAGCCGAAGCTCCGGGTTCCCACGATCGGGTTCGCCGGCTCGATGTCGAGATCGGCCACCGGCCCCAGCACCCACCCGATCCCGGCCGACGCCGCTTCCTGCGCGGTCATCCGGGCGGCCTCGATCAGCGCCGAATCGTCGAGACCCGCCAGCGCGGCCGGCGGGGGAAGCGGCGTCGCCTCGCTGAACTGCTGCCCCGCGCCGCGCTCCAGGTCGGCAGCGAACAGCAGCGGCCGGCCGGCGTGCTGGTTGGCCCGCGCGACCAGCTTCGCCATCCCGCTGACGCGGCCGCCGAACACCACGAAGCCGCCCACACCCAGCTCCACGGCGCTCCGCGCCTCGGCCCACACCGCCTCCAGCTCGCGCTCGCGCCAGCGGATCACCGGGAAGACGACGCGCGCCGGGTTCATGGCGGCGTCAGCTTGCCGAGCAGGCGCGGGCCCGCGGCGCCCGTCACCGACGGCAGGTTGCCGGGCAGGCCTGCCTGGAACAGGTGGGCGAGGATGGCGAAAGCCGCCGCTTCCTTGGCGTCGGGGTCCCACCCGAGGGCCGACAGGTCGGTGACGGGGATGGGGGCGAGCCGCTCGGCCAGCATTTGCATGAGCGCCGGGTTGCGGGCGCCGCCTCCAGAGACGATGCACTCGGCCGGGACCGCATGGTCGGGAAGCAAGGTGCCGTACGCGTCGGCGATGGAGTGGGCGGTCAGGGCGGTGGCGGTGGTGACCAGGTCGTCGTCGGCGAGGCCGAGCTGCCGACCTTCCGAGATGAACGCGATCGTGTACGCCTCGCCGAACGCCTCGCGCCCCGTGGATTTCGGCGGCCGCCGACGGAAGAACGGATCGTCGAGGAGGTCAGCCAGCAGTTCCGGACCCACGCGCCCGCGCCGCGCCCGTTTGCCGTCCACATCCAACCGCTCATCGCCGCCGCTCACCGCCCGCACCACCTCGTCGATCACCATCACGCCGGGTCCCGTATCGAACGCGATCACCTCGGCCGCCGCGGCCGCCGGCGGCAACACGCTCACGTTGGCGATGCCGCCGATGTTCTGCAGCGCCCGCCAGCTCGTCGGCGCCGAAAAGAGAAGCTGGTCAACGAGGGGGACCAGCGGCGCGCCGTGGCCACCCGCCGCCACGTCCCGGGCCCGAAAGTCGGAGATCACGGGCACACCCAAACGCTCGGCGATGACCGCCGGCTCGCCCAGCTGGAGCGTGGCGCCCGACCGGTCGCCCTCCGGGGGCTCGTGCCAGATCGTGTGGCCGTGGCTGCCCACCGCGGCGAGGTCAGCGGCATCGAAGTCCGCTTCGTCGAGCAGTCGTTCCGCCGCTACGGCGTGCCAGTCGCCCAGGCTAACGTTGAGTCGGCAGAGCTCCGCGGTGCCTCCGGCCAGCCCTTCCCGGATGGCGCGCCGCTGTTCGGGCTCGTAGGCCACCGATAGGAAGGCCTCGAGACGCGCCCCCAGCACCTCGTCGCGCCGGTCCACCTCCACCAGCGCCACGTCGACCCCGTCCAGCGAGGTCCCCGACATGAGCCCCAAGTAGTAGCCATGACTCGTACGCGACATGAGCTCAGTCCGCCAATAGCCGGCGGATCGCCTGCAGGTGGTGATCGTCGTGACGGACCACGTGGCGCAGCAGCTGGTAGACGGTGATCGAGCCGTGCGCCTCGTGCCGGCCGACCCGGGCGAAGGTTTCGAGCGGTGCCGTCTCCAGGCGCCGGGCCAGTGACCCGCGACCGTCGTCCAACCGGCGCAGCAGCTCCGACACCGGCGTCTCCCGAGCCGCCGTATCCGCGACCTTTCGATTCTCCCGCTCGTCGTCCCGGTCCGCGATGACCGGATCGTCCCGTTCCACCATCGCCTTCAGCCGCAGCGCCACCAACCTGTCGCAGTCGATCAGGTGCTCGATGTGCTCCTTCACGCACCAGGCCCCGTCGCGGGGCCGCCGCCGCAGCTTCGCGTCCTCGGCGTCGGCGACCAGTCCGGCCAGCCGACCCGGCAGCTGGCGGAGGAGCGCCTGTAGATGCTCCAGCGCCTCGGGATCCGGCGGCGCGGCCGGGTACGGCGCGTAGGGGCTGTCGCCCGATCGCTCCGCCTCGGCGGTATCGAGGGCGACCGACACGAAGCCGGCGGCCTCGGAGAGACCCAGCTCGGCCAGCTCGCGGCCGATGCCGGCCAGCCCCATCACGATCGCCGTCTTCACCGACCCGCCCGCCTCTTCGACGAGCCCGGCCGCCTCGTCGGCGCCGCACCCGGTGGCCGCCATCACGATGCGCCGGCTGCGGTCGATCAGCTTCTCGCTCATCGCCTGAAGATCGACCATCAGGTTGCCGTAGACCTTGCCCAGGCGAATCATCGCGCCGGTGGTGATCGTGTTGAGCACCAGCTTGGTCGCCGTGCCCGCCTTCATCCGGGTCGAGCCCGCGATGACCTCGGGGCCCACCAGCGGCACGATGCAGACGTCCACCCAACGGCGCATCTCATCGCCCGGCTCGGTGCAACAGAGAAACCCGGTGTGCGCTCCTCGCTCCGACGCCCGTGCCAGCGCGCCGCGCACGTACGGCGTGGTGCTCGAGGTGGCGATGCCGAAGACGAAGTCCTTCGACCCGACCTCCCGGTCGTCGATGTCCGCCGCGCCGTCCTCCGGTCGATCCTCGGCGCCCTCCTGGCTCCGCACCAGTGCCGCGTAACCGCCGGCGATCACGCCCTGCACCAGCTCGGGGTCGACACCGAACGTCGGTGGACACTCCGTCGCATCCAGCACGCCCAGGCGACCACTCGTCCCCGCGCCCACGTAGATCAGCCGGCCGCCGCGCCTGAAGCTTTCCACCGCCAGCTCCATCGCCCGCGCGATGTTCTCGCGCTCCGCATGCACGGCCGCCGGCACGGTCCCATCCTCGACCGCGATCAGGTCGACGATCTCCAGCGGCGTCGCCCGGTCGATCGCGGCGGTCCTGGGGTTGCGATGCTCGGTGAGCCTGGGGTCGAACAGATCGTCGGTCATCTCGGTCTCGGGCGTGGCGACAAACGTTCTTTGAACAACAGGTTCGAAGGTAGCGGCGGCGCCCCGTGCGGCAAACCCCGCGCCCCGGCCGTCGCCCCGGGGCGCCGAGGGTTGTGAAAAGGGTCGAGCCCGATCTAAGCTTCGAGGTTCGACGCAGACCGCCAGGAGGAGAATGACACTACTCGAGAAGGCCCGGGCCATCGGCCCCGAACTCGTCAAGACGCGGCGCGACATCCATGCGCACCCGGAGCTGTCGTTCCAGGAGAACCGGACCGCGGGCCTGGTGGCCGATCGCCTGCGCAAGCTGGGCTATGACGTTCGGACCGGGATCGCGGTCACGGGGTGCATCGGCGAGCTGGTCACGGGACCCGGCCGCACGGTGGCGCTCCGCGCCGACATGGACGCCCTGCCGATACAGGAGGCGAACGAAGTCCCGTACCGCTCGCAGCGCGACGGGGTCATGCACGCCTGCGGGCACGACGCACACGTAGCCTGCCTGCTGGGCGCGGCGCGTCTGCTGGCCGAGGCGGCATCGCGGGGCGAGCTGCCGAAGGGCCGGATCCGGCTGCTCTTCCAACCGTCGGAGGAAACGACCGATGCGGAGAACAAGAGCGGCGCCCGGCGCCTGATCGAGGAGGGCGCGATGGAGGGGGTGGACGCGGTCATCGGCCTCCACGTGGCCGCCGAAGCGCCGGTGGGTGAGGTGCTGCTCCGCGAGGGGCTGATGATGGCCGGCAACGACACGCTCCGCGGGGTGGTCGAGGGCGTGGGGGCTCACGCCGCCCTTCCTCACGAAGGCCTCGATGCGGTCCTGCTGGCCGCGCACGTCGTGCAGGCCGCACACTCCATCGTGTCGCGTCGCATCGACCCGCTCGCGTCCGCGGTCATCACGTTCGGCAAGATCGAAGGCGGCACCGCGGAGAACATCGTGGCGAGCGCCGTCCACCTCGAGGGGACACTGCGCTATTTCGAGCGCGACGTGCGCCAGCGGCTGCACGCGGAGCTGCGGCGCGCTTTCGCCGTGGCCGACGCCCTCGGCGGAACCGGGCGGCTCGAGATCAGCGAGGGGTATCCGCCGCTGGTCAACGACGGCGACCTGACCGCCCTCGTCCGAGCCGCCGCCTCGGAGATCGGCGAGCCGAGCGTCGCCAGCGCGGACATGATCATGGGGGCCGAGGACTTCGCCTTCCTCGGTCAGGAGGCGCCCGGGTGCTTCTTCTGGCTCGGCGCCGGCATCGACGACGACCCCAGGAACCACCACTCGCCACGCTTCGACATCGACGAGCGCTGCCTGCCGGTGGGCGCCGCAGTGCTGGCCGCCGCGGCGGGCAAGGTACTGGTCGAGCCGTGAGCACGACCGCGCCGACCTCGTTGCGCCGTCGAGTACGGGCGCTGAACCGGCGACTGGAGAAGGAGTACGGGTCGCCGGAGAAGCCACGCATCGATCCACTCGACGAGCTGATGCTGACCATCCTCAGCCAGAACACATCGGACACGAACCGGGACAGCGCGCACGAGTCGCTGCGCCGCCGGTTCGACGATTGGGACGAGGTGCGAACCGCGCCGCGTGGCGAGCTGGAAGACGCCATCAAGTCGGCGGGCCTCTGGCAACAGAAGGCGCGGACGATGCAGGAGACGCTCGAGGCGCTGCACGCCGAACGGGGCGAGCTCGACCTCTCGCAGCTGAACGAGATGTCGGATGAGGAGGCCATCGACTACCTGACCGGCTTTCGCGGCGTCGGCGTGAAGACCGCTGCCTGCGTCCTCTGTTTCGCGCTGGGCCGACCGTACATGCCCGTGGACACGCACGTTCACCGCACGACGCGCCGCCTGGGCCTGATACCGGAGGACGCCAGCGCCGTGCAGGCGCACTCCATCCTCAACGACGATTCGGTCGTGCCGCCGGAGCTGCGCTTCGCGTTTCACATTCAGCTGATTCGCCACGGACGGGCCGTCTGTCGCGCCGGCCGGCCCGATTGCGAATCGTGCGTCATCGAAGACCTCTGCCCCAAGATCGGAGTCTAACCCCGTGGAGGGACACATGAGCTTCCGACACGTTGGCCGCAGCTTCGCCGTGCTGGGTCTGCTGCTTTCCGCCCCCATCGGATGCACCGTACCGCCCCAGGGTGGGCCCGCGGTCACCGACACCGGGACGCGGATCAACTTCCCGTTCGACTGGGAGTTCCGTGGCCACGAGCCGATCGGCGTGGGCACGCAGGGCATGGTGGTCACCGCCGACCAGCGGGCCACGCAGGTGGGTCGGGACATTCTGCAGGCCGGCGGCAACGCGGTCGATGCCGCCGTGGCCGTGGGCTTCGCTCTGGCGGTGGTCATGCCGACCGCCGGCAACATCGGCGGCGGCGGCTTCGCCGTGCTTCGAACGGGGGACGGCGCGACCGCGGCGCTGGACTTTCGCGAGACGGCACCCGCCCTCATCACGCCCCAGCATTTCCTCGATGTCGAGGGGATACCGACCAACGAGTCCCGAGCCGGGCATCTGGCGGTTGGCGTTCCCGGGACGGTCGCGGGCCTGTACGAGCTGCATCGCCGCTACGGCAGCATGTCGTGGCGTGATCTTCTGGCCCCCGCCATCGACCTGGCGGAGAACGGCTTCACCGTGACGGCGGCGCTGCACGAGGCCCTGAAGGGAAAGGAAAGCACGCTGACCCAGTACGGCGCCACCCGGCAGGTCTTCTTTCCCGGCGGCGAGGCGCCGCGCGTGGGGTCGCAGTTCAGGCAGCCGATGCTGGCGAGGACGCTGCAGGAAATCGCCTCCGAGGGCGCGGCAGCGTTTTATCGTGGGGCGATCGCCGAGCTGATCGCGCAGGAGATGCAGCGGGGTGGCGGCCTGATCCGTAGAGACGACCTGCTGGCCTACGAGGCGAAGTGGCGTGACCCCGTGACATTCGATTACCGGGGCCACACGATCATCTCGATGCCACCGCCCTCCTCGGGCGGCGTGACGATGGCAGAAGCGCTGAACATCGTGGAGGGCTACGACCTGCGAGGACTGGGCTTCAATTCGCCCGAGTCGATCCACCTGCTGGTCGAGGCCTTTCGGCGCGCCTTCGCCGATCGCAACTACTACCTCGGGGACCCCGACTTCGTCGACATGCCGATCGAGCGGCTGACGAGCGACGAGTACGCGCTGGGGCAGCGGGCCAGCATATCGCGCAACCGGGCGTCGAACTCCGAGTCGTTCAACCGGGTGCCGGTTCTCCGGGAAGGCGCCAACACGACGCACTACTCGATCGTCGATGGCGCGGGCAACGCGATCGCATTGACCTATACACTGAACCTCAGCTTCGGGTCGGGCATCGTGGTCCCGCGGGCCGGGTTCTTCCTCAACAACGAGATCGACGATTTCACGATCCGCGCCGGCTACCCGAACTACTTCGGCCTGATCCAGAGCGACGCCAACCTGGTCGCTCCGGGGAAGCGGCCGCTCTCGTCGATGACGCCGACCATCGTGCTCCGACCGACCGGGGAGCTACTGATGGTCCTCGGCTCGCCCGGCGGCGCGAAGATCATCACCGCCGTGACCCAGAACATCGTCAACGTCATCGATTTCGGCATGGACGCCCGCATCGCGGTCGACGCCCCCCGCGTGCATCACCAGCTGTTGCCCGATGAGCTGCTGTACGAGATGAACGGGCTCGACACTCAGACGCGCGCCGTGCTGCTGGGGATGGGGCACCTGGTCGTTCCCAGCGATTCGTACATCGGTGGGGTCGAGCTCATCATCCGGGGCCCCGACGGAACCCTGTACGGCGCCGCCGACCCGCGTAGAGAGGATGGAAGAGCGCTTGGCTTCTGATACCGGACGGCTGCCGTGCTGAAGCAGCTCGCGCCCCTGCTGCCGTACGCGCGCCGCTATCGGCACCGCATCGCCATCGGCCTGACCCTGGTGGTGTTCAGCAACGTCTTTTCCCTCGCCTGGCCGTACCTGGTCAAGCTGGGGATCGACGACCTGGAAGGCGGCACGACCGCGGCCCGGTTGGCCGGCTACGCCGCGGCGATCGTCGGCTTCTCGCTGGTCGGTGGCATCGGCCGGTATTTCATGCGCCAGTTGCTCAACGGGATGAGCCGCCGGGTCGAGAACGACCTGCGCGACGACTACTTCGAACACCTGCTCCGGCTGGCGCCCGACTTCTATTCGCGTGTCCCCACGGGCGAGTTGATGAGCCGGGCCACCAACGACATCCCGGCGGTCCGCATGGTGATCGGCCCGGCGATCATGTACCTGGTCAACACGACGGTCGTCTCGGCCATCGCCCTGACCATGCTGGTGCTGATCGATCTGCGGCTCACCCTGCTGGCCATCCTGCCGCTGGCCGTCGTGCCACCGCTGACGATCTACTTCGGGCGCGAGATTCACAAGCGGTTCGAGGCGATCCAGGCGCAGTTCGGGCGCATCTCGACGATGGCGCAGGAGAACCTGGCGGGCTCGCGCATCGTCCGCGCCTATGTTCAGGAGGAGGCGCAGGCGGACGACTTCGCCGACCTCAATCGCGACTACCTGAACCGCAACATGCGGCTGGCGAAGGTGTGGGGGCTCTTCCACCCGACGCTCATGCTGCTCACCGGCCTGGGCGGCGTGATCGTTCTGGGGCTGGGCGGTCGCGACGTGATCACGGGTCGCATCACCGTCGGCGACTTCGTCGCTTTCGTCTTCTACCTGATGCAGTTGATCTGGCCGATGATCGCCCTGGGATGGGTGATCAACCTGTTCGAGCGGGGTGCCGCCTCGATGGGCCGTATACAGGAGGTGATGTCCGACGAACCGTCGATTCGCGACGCCGAACGGCCCTCGCCGATCACCGATCCCCGGGGCGCCATCGAGTTCCAGGGCGTCTGGTTCCGCTACCCGGGCGGCGACCGCTACGTCCTGCGGGACATCTCGTTCCGCGTCGAGCCCGGCCAGACGCTGGCCATCGTCGGACGCACCGGGTCGGGCAAGAGCTCCATCGTTCGCCTCATCCCCCGGCTGTTCGACCCGGACCGCGGCACCATCCTGCTGGACGACGTCCCGATCGACCAGATCCCGCTGGAGCAGCTGCGTGGGCTGATCGCGATCGTCCCGCAGGAGCCGTTCCTGTTCTCGGAGACTCTGGGCGCCAACATCGAGTTCGGCAGCCAGAACGGCGACGAGCCCGCCCGCACGGAAGCGGCGGCGCAGATCGCCCAGCTGGCCGACGCGATCGAAGATTTCCCCAGGGGCTACGAGACCCAGCTGGGTGAGCGCGGCATCAATCTCTCCGGCGGCCAGAAGCAGCGGGCCACTCTGGCACGCGCGCTGGTGCGCCAAGCTCCCGTGCTCATCCTCGACGATGCGCTCTCCTCGGTGGACACGCACACCGAGGCCGCGATCCTCGACGGACTCGAGGAGGTCTTTCGGCGGCACACCAGCATCATCGTTTCGCACCGGGTCACCGCGGTCAAAGACGCCGACCGGATCCTCGTGGTGGAAGATGGCACCATCGTGGAGCGCGGCACACATGCAGAACTGCTCCAGGCCGGTGGCATCTACGCCCGGCTGCTGAGGCGACAGCTGTTGGAGGAGAGTCTCGAAATCGAGGACGGCGGCAGCCTGGCCGGCAGCGCCCGGCCATGAGCCTGACCGACCGGACGACGCGATGCTGACGAGAATACTCGCCCTCAAGTCCGTGGGAGTTCCGGTGAGCATCGTCCGGCTGCTGAGGATGTGGCTGCGCAAATCGCTGACCGAGGACCTGGCTCACGCCCTGATGATCAACCACAAGGCCGGGGTGAACTGGCCGGTCGACGAGCTCGAGACCCACGCCGTCGCCGGAGGGAACGTCAAGGACGTGGTGACCGCGGCGGCCGGACTACATGCGATCGGCGCCGACTACACGCGCCGCAAGCTACTGGACATCGACCTGATCCTGGGACGGGCACCCGAGCTGGTCATCGCCTTCGCCGAGGCGCACCGGGACACGCCGGACCTCACCTTCGACGCCTTCGCGGACCGCCATCTGCAGGACGAGGATTTCATCCGGTCGGTTCGATCCCAGGCGCAGAAACCTCCCGGCGCGCCGCCCCCGGCCACTTCGGGCTGACCCGACGACGCGGGCGGACATCACGTCATGGAATACGAATACAGTATCGAGATCGATCGGGGTGTCGAGGACGTCTTCGCCTACATGCAGGACATCGAGCGGGAAGCGGAGTGGCAGCCGAACCTGCGAGAGGCGGTCCAGCGACCGCCGGGCGAGCCGGCGGTGGGCACCGAGCGGCGCTACGTGAGCGAGTTCCTGGGAAAGACTTTCCGCAACGTCTACGTCTTCACCGGGTACGAGCCGAATCGCCGGGTGGCGTACGAGAGCACTCCCGAGTCCGATACCCGCGCCAGCGGCATGATCACCTGGGAGTCTCTGAACGGGGGGACACGGGTCACGATGCGGGTTTCCGTACAGCCGGGCGGCCTGCTCCGCTTCGTCCCCCGCTCGCTCATCGCCTCCGTCGGCGAGCGCGAGCTGGCCCACGCCCTCGCACGGGTGAAAGCAAACCTGGAAAATCCCACCTGAGCGCGTGCCCCGGCGGCCTTCCGCCGTGTCCAGCCTCCGAACACCGTATGAAATTTACACAGCCGGGGATGAACCGCGGGCCCCGCGCCGGATCCCGGGTGTGGAATCCGGTGGAGAGGGCGGGACGTGTACAGAATTCGTACGGTAAAGCGGCGGGACGGGGCCGGGCCGATCGCCGTAAGAAACCAGCCGACAATCAGTTAGAGAATCCACCCCTTCCGGCATGCCTCCTGCCACGGGGATGGCGAGCCCGTCGGGGCCGGAGACGCCGGCACCGAGAAAGGAACCGCCAGACAAAGGAGCAGAGCCGTGCTCAGGGTTGCAGGAAGAACGATCGCTCGGGCGGAGCGCCTCAAAGCTCTGCTGGGAGAAGAGGCGGACCTGGCGACGCTTTCGTCCCGCTGGTTCTTCGCCGAGACGCGGCGACGCGGGCTCAGCCGGTCGCTGCGGTTGGCGCGGTTGCGGGCGTGGCTCGTGCGGGGGGTGCAGGTGACGGCTCTGGGGCTGGCGATCTGCCTGGGAGCGGTGGTGGGATCGGGCGTCCTGACGGCCGAGGGCCGACACTATCGGCAGCAGATCAGCGCGCTGGAGGCCTCGACGCGCACGTTCACGGTGCCGGAGGTGGCGGGCCATCCGGGAGCCGTCGGGGCTCTGGAGCGCCGTCATCTGATCCGGCAGTTTGTCGCCCTCGACGGAGCCAACTAGTCCGGACGCCTCACGGATCTGTCTCGTTTATTTGTCATCGGCCTCGAGACCCGCGCGCTCGAGGCCGTACTTGTTGAGCTTGGAATGGAGGGTGGCGCGAGAGATGCCAAGCACCTTTGCGGTTCGGGTCCGGTTGCCCTTCAGGTGAAGCAAGGTGCGCTTGATATGACGCTTCTCCATCTCCTCCATGCTGACCAGAGCGACTTGTCCCGTCCCACGAACGTCGGTGGCGCCGATTATCTCGGGAGGGAGGTGGGCCGGCTGTAAGACATCGACCGCGCCGGCGACGATGCGGGCACGCTCGAGCACGTTGCGCAGCTCACGTACATTGCCCGGCCAGCGGTACCGCGTCAGCGCCGCGAGGGCCTCGGATCCGATCGAGCGGGGACCACGGGGAAATTCACGCATCAGCTCGTCGAAGAGGCGGTGGCTCAGCTCGACGATGTCGTCGAGACTCCGCTCGCGCAGGGGCGGCAAAGCGATCGGCATCACGTTCAGCCGATAGAAGAGGTCCTCGCGAAAATCGCCCTTGCTCACCGCCTGCGGCAGGTCCCGATTCGATGCGGCGCAGACCCGAACATCCACGTTGATCTCACGCGTTCCGCCGATCCGCCGGAATGAACGGGACTCGAGCATCTTGAGCAGCTTGGGTTGAAGGCTGAGCTCGAGGTCACCGACCTCATCGAGGAATATGGTTCCACCATCCGCCACCTCGAGCATCCCGCGTTTCATGTTCTTGGCATCGGTGAATGCGCCCTTCTGGTGGCCGAACAGCTCGCTCTCGAGGAAAGTACCCGTGAGCGTTGAGCAGTTGATCTCGACGAACGGCGCGTCTGCCCGGGGCGAGAGACGATGGATCCGCTCCGCCAGCCACCCTTTGCCCGTCCCACTTTCGCCGAGCAACAGGACGGTGGTTCGCTCGGCCTCGGCCACACGCTTCACCTTCGCGGCCAGCTCCCGCATTCGCTTCGACGTGCCGAGGCCCGCCAGTGGCCTTTCGTCGTCGATCTCGGTCATGCGGCTCCGGAATCGCTTCAGCCTCGCCTTCTCCAGAGCCCGCTCGACCACGGCGTCGAGGTGCGCCAGGTCCACCGGCTTCGTCAGGAAGTTCTCGGCGCCCGATTTGACCGCGTGAACCGCCGTTTCTATGTCGCCGTGGGCCGTCAGGAGGATGACCGTCCCCCCTCTCGAATGCAGAGCCTGCAGCACGTCGAGCCCCGAGCGATCCGGCAGCTTGAGGTCAAGAACGGTCACGTCCGGGCGGTGGATCTCGTATAGCTGCAGCCCTTCCTCAGCGGTGAGGGCGCTGAAGACCTCGAGCCTGGCGCGCTCGAAGTAGCGAGCGAGCGCGCTGACGACCGACGGATCGTCGTCTATCAACAAGACCGACCCGTTCACGTTGTGCGTTCCGCCTGGAGCACTTCGGCGACCTTCCGAAGCAGGGCTTTGTTGCAGAAGGGCTTGGACAGGAAGGGCACTCCGGAACGCAGCAGGTCGCTCTCGAGGGTCTTCTCGCTGTAGCCGGAGACGAAGATGATCCGCGTTCGTGGGCTGAGACGCGCCACACGCTGAGCCAACTGCTCACCATCCAGGTCGGGCATGACCAGGTCCGTGATCATCAGATCGATGGCGGCGTCACACCGCTCGATGAGATCCAGCGCCTGGAGTGGCCCTTCAGCCTCGAACGTCCGGTACCCGGCATCGCCGAGCACTCGGCAGGCGGCGATCCTCACCGAGTCATCGTCGTCGACAACGAGTACCGACTCTCCGTGGGATGCCTTCAGCTCGGGTTCCCGCGTAAAGGCCACCCCGGGTTCGGAGGTTTCGCTGACCCGAGGCAGGTAGATTCTGAACGTCGTGCCGCGGCCCGGCTCGCTGTAGACCCGGATGAAACCGCCACTCTGCTTCACGATTCCATACGCGGTCGAGAGCCCCAGCCCGGTCCCTTTGCCCTTCGGCTTCGTAGTGAAGAACGGCTCGAAGATCCGCGTCCGGGTGTCGGTGTCCATCCCCGTACCCGTATCGGTCATTGCCAGCAACACGTGAGGCCCGCTACACGCCAGGTCCTGGCTGCCCGCTTCCGCCTCTTCGACTTCGGTATTGGACGTCTCAATGATCAGCTTTCCCCCTTCCGGCATCGCGTCGCGCGCGTTCACCGCGAGGTTCACGACGACCTGCTCGAGCTGGCCCCGATCGATACGGACCCGTCCAAGATCGCGAGCCAGCGACAGCTCCAGTTCCACCTCATCGCCGATCAAGCGGCCGATCAGCTGGGTTACGCCGTCGATCGTCACACTCAGGTCCACCAGCTCCGGCTGAAGAACTTGTCGGCGGCTGAAAGTGAGCAATTGCCGGGTGAGCGCCGCCGCCCGGCCACCCGCTGCCTTGATCTCTTCGGCCAGCACCGTCGGCTGACCCGCAGCCTCCAGGTCACCCACAAGCATCTCGCTGTTGGCTATGATGGCAGTGAGCACATTATTGAAGTCGTGCGCGACACCACCGGCCAGCTGACCCAACGCCTCCATCTTCTGAGCCTGTCTGAGCTGCTCTTCGAGCTCGGCCTCCCGTGTGACGTCGCGAGCGACGCTGACGTAGTTGACCACGCGCCCGGCCACGTCGCGGACTGGGGCGATCGTGCCTTCCTGTTGAAACAGCGATCCGTCTTTCCGTCGGTTCTGGAGACGTCCGGCCCAAACCTCACCGCGCAGCAGCGTGTCCCACAGCTCCCGGTAGAACTCCGGCTCGTGGCGACCGCTGGACAGGATGCGCGGGTTCTTGCCCAACACCTCGTCCGGACTGTATCCGGTGACTCGCTCGAACGCCGGGTTCACGTACTGGATGATCCCCTCGACATCGGTCACCACGATCGCTTCGGCACCCTGCTCGACCACGGTGGCCAACAGCCTCCGCGCCTGCTCCGCCGCCTTCTCCTCGGTGATGTTCACCATGAGACCGATGATCTCGGTCTCCCCACCGGCGGTGGCGAGCGGCGCCGCCCATAGGGTGAGATCGATCTGGCTGCCATCGCGGCGCTGACGCTGGGTTTCGATCCCCGAAATCAGGTCGCCCCGCAGAACGCGCTGTCGAAGCTCGTGGAACTCCAACTCCCGTGCCGGGGAGACGAATGGAGCAAGCTTCCCCAGCACCTCTGACTCCGACCATCCGAACATCCGCTCCGCCGCCGGGTTCCAGCTGGTCACCCGACCCTGGTCGTCGAGGGAGACCACCGCTAACGGGGCCGCATCGATCACCGCGCGAAGCTTCGCGTTCGCCGCCGCCAGCTCTTCCTGCGCCCGCATGCGTCCGGTGATGTCGAGAAGGGCCCCCTGGTAGTATTTGATTCTCCCCTCCCGTCCTCTGACCGCGCGGCAACTGTCCCGCGCCCAGATTCGGCCGCCATCGAAGCGGCGCAACTCCACCTCGTAATCGGTCACGACGCCGTCGTCGCTCACCCGCTCGAGCCATGGCAGCCGCTCGTCCGGCTCGGCGTAAAACTCCGAAGCGTTCCGAGACAGCAGAGTCTCCCGGTCCGGGTAGCCGAGCAGGTCCACCAACCCCTGGTTCGCATCCAGTACTCGGCCCGACGGCGTCGATCGATAGAGACCCACGGGAACGCCATCGAACAGGTGGCGGTAGCGAATCTCGGCCTCCTCCAGGGACCGAAACCGCAGGTCGCGCTCGACCGCCTCCTGCTTCGCCGGGTCCAGCTCACCAAACCCCTGCAGCTCCGCCGGCTCGCTGTCTGCCATCGCGCTGCTTACCCGGTTGCCGCCGGATTCACGGGCCCGCCTCAGTCCGTCCCTGGCCGCTGCCAGCAGGTCCTCCCTTCCATCCATCCAGGGAGCATACGCGGCGACCCCGGCACTCACTGTGCAGGAGATCCCATCGCCCACGTCCAGTTTGGCGACCGCGTCACGAACGCGGTCCGCGTGCACCCAGGCCCCATCGAGATCTTCCCCCGAGAGGATCGTCAAGAACCGCGCGCTCTCGTAGCGACCCGCCACATCCATGCGCCGAAGCTGGGCGCTCAAACAAGTACCGACTCGACGCAACAACTCGTCGCCCACCCGGCGACCATGCCGCTCGTTGTGCCTCCGCAATTCGTCCACCCGGAACAGGACGATGCCCAGAGGGCGGCCGCGCCGCGCTGCCTCCAGCTCCTTCCCCAGCACGAAATCCAACAGCCGCCGGTTCGGCATACCGGTGAGAGGATCACTGTAGGCGAGGAACAGCGCCTGGTTTCGCTCACGATGGAGCGCCTCGGTCACCAGTCCGATCCCGAGCCCGGCGCCCACCAGAATCACCGATGTGAAGAATAGAAGGACCCAGTCGACCGTGGCGGGAAGTAGCCATTCGGCCGCCAGTTCAACGGCCAGCAGAACCACCGCGCCGCCCGAGAGCACCTGCAGCGCACCGGTCCACCCGCGGTAGTAGGCCAGCGCGAAGGCAGGGATCAGAATGAGAAGCCAGGAGAGCGCATCGTAACCGGCCAATATGGTCGGGTGCGAAAGGCTGCCCCAGATCGCCGTCCCCAGCGCCATGGCGCTGTAGACGAGGGCCCGCAACGGCACCCGTTTCCGCGTGCCGGGAATCATCACCTCACCCGCGCCGCCGACCCCTGCTCCGGCGACATCCCTCTCCTCAAACATCTCCGGTCGTGCGAGAATCCACCAAACCTCTACGTTCAACGGTTACCGAGGCTACACGAAGCCGCTGATCGCCTACAACCTAGTTGTTCTTACAACAATAGGCAAGCACGACACGGCCGAGCCGCAGAGCACTCGATTCAGGGACGCGTCAGCTCGTTGATCCGCTCGACGCGACGCTTCATCTGACGATCGATTTCGCTCCGGCGCCGGAAACCGGAATCGGGGGACATTCGACCGTCCCGTACCTCATCAGACAGGCGGAGCAGTTCCCCGGTGTCACGGGTGAGGGCCACGAGCTCATCGGTGGCCTGCCGGTAGGCGTGACCTCCGGTATCGAAGCGGGTGGCCTCCTTCACGCGCTCGCGGATCGTTTCGGCGGGAACCCGGGCCAGGGCCACCACCCAAACGGCCCAAAGGACGGGAAGGGCCGAAGCGATCGACGCGACCAGGCGAACGATCGGATGCTCGATGCCGAGGACGGCAACACAAAAAAGTGTATAAGCGACGACGATGACGATATGAGCGAGCTGAAAGAGCGTGCGCGTGACCGCCATGGAACCCTCGCCGGTTGGGATCTCGAAATCTGGATGTGGCAGCGAGCGCCGGCGATCGTCGAATTCCGCGACCGAATGGTTTAGGCAGGGCTTCGTTTCCGGCCCGGCGACGCCGGCAGTCCCGGCACGATGGGGAGCCAGGACGGCGTTGACAACCGAGAGGCCGAGTTCGCAGGCCGATTGGATATGCTGACCAGTATCTGGACACCGGCAAGATTCCAGGCGGCCCCTCTGCACGACCGCCAGGGGGCCGCCCGGTCCTCGCCGATTACTCGACCCGGAGCGCCTCGACCGGGCTGACCCGTGTGGCCCGTCGGGCCGGTAGGTACGTGGCGGCGATGCCGGCGACGAACAGAGCCAGGGCCGCGGCCCCGTAGGTCAGCGGTTCGAAGGCGTCGATGCCGTACAGGAAGAACGACAGCCCGCGGGCCATGAGAAAAGCGACCCCCAGCCCCAAGGCGATGCCCGCCACGGCCAGCCAGGTGCCCTGACGGAGAACCATGTTGATGACATTGCGGTTCTGGGCGCCGAGGGCCATGCGGATGCCCATCTCCTGGCGCCGCTGGGAGACCGAGTACGCCATCACACCGTAGACCCCGGCCAGCGAGAGGATGAGGGCGATGACGGCGACGACGCTCATGATCTTGGCCATGATCGTGTCGCCCCCCAACGATTCGTCGATGATCTCTTTCAGCGGCCGCATGTTGTACGCCGGGATGTTGGGATCGATGGCTCGGATCTCGGCGCGTACCGACTCGACCAGCGTCGCGAGCGGCACCTCCGCCTCGACCGCGTAACCCAGGGCGTGGTCGTCGTCCTGGTAAGCGGAGAAGTAGACCATCGGCCGGTCGGTCAGCGACACGCTGGCGATCTGCGCGTCCGCGGCGACACCGACGATCTCGGCGCTGAAGGTGTAAAAGACGAGCTCGCGGCCCAGCGGATCACCATCCGGCCAGTGCCGCTCTGCCATGGTCTCGCTGATGACCACGACCGGACGTGTCCCCGGCCGGTCCCTCTCCTCGATCCCCCGGCCCCGTAGGATGGGGATGTCCAGCGCCTGGAAGTAACCCGGCGTCACGTCCAGCCAGTCGGTGACCTTGCGGTCCAGGTCGCTGTTGATGTCGTCCCCGGGGAGAGAATAGTAGGTGCCGCTGTTCCCCTGCGATGGGAGGATGGTCGTCCCGCCCACCCCGATGACTCCCGGCAACGAAGCGACCCGCGCTTCCAATTCCTCGTGGAAAGCGACGACCGACAGGGTGTCCGGATACTCCTCCTGCGGCAGCGCGACCCGGAGAGCGAGGATGTCGCTCTCGTCGAAGCCTCGATCCGCCAGCCGCACGTTGATGAACGCCTGGACCAGCAGGGCCGATGACACCAGCAAGGCCAACGCCAACGACACCTCGCCGACGACCAGCGCCTTCCGCAACCGAACTCCTTGGACCGCCGTGCCGCCACGGCCGCCCTCCTTCAGCGACTCCACCGTGTTGGATCGGAGGCTCTGCAGGACCGGCGCGAGGCCGACCAGCACGGCGCTCAGCATGGCAACCGCGGCTGTGAACAGCAGAACTCTCGTGTCGAGCCCGATCTCGTTTACGCGAGGGAACCAGGCCGGCATCAGCGAGACCAGCCAGCGGATGCCGAAGACTGACAAGATCAAACCGAGGGCACCACCGACGAAGGCGAGGATCAGCGCCTCGGTCAGAAACTGCCGGGCGATGCGCAGACGACCCGCGCCCAGCGCCGTCCGCACCGCCACCTCACGCTCGCGACCGGCAGCGTGGGTCAGCAACAGGTTCGCGACGTTCGCGCAGGCGATCAAGAGGAGGAACAGCACCGCGATGGTCGAGATGGTCGTCCCGACCTGAAAGCCCTCGTTGAAGATCTCTTCGTGCAGCGTGATGATCCTGCCGCCGTTGCCGGCGTTCGTCTCCGGATACTCGGCGGCCAGCTGGGCCGCGATCCGCTCGGCCTCGTCCTGCGCCTGCTCCCAGGCGTAACCGTCCTTCAACCGGGCCAGCACGTCTATGTAGTGGCTGTTGCGGTACTCGTCGCCGCTGATCGCCAGGGGGACCCACACGTCGTCGCTTACATCCCCGAACCAGAACCCCTCAGGCATGACCCCAACGACGGTGTGGGGCTCGCTGTCCAGAAGGATGTCCGTGCCCAAGATGTCCGGGTCACCCCCGAACCGGCGCTGCCACAGCCCATGGCTGATCACCGCGACCCGGTGCTGCCCGACGACCTCCTCGTCCCGGGTGAAGCCACGGCCCAGGGCGGGCTGCACTCCCAGCACCCGGAAGAAGTTCGAGCTCAGTTGCTGGCCGCCCACCCGTTCCGGGCGTTCGCCCACCGCCAGGTTGAACGCGGCGCCGTCCCAGCCGGCCACCGCGAGGGTCTGGCTGCGCTCCCGCAAATCGACGAAGTCGGGGATCGAGAACTCGACCTCGTTCCAGCCGCGCTCGCGGTTGGTCGTATAGACGATGTGGAGGTCGTTCGACTCGGGGTAGGGCAACGGACGCAGCATGAAGACATCGACGGCGCTGAAGATCGTCGTGTTGGCCGCGATGCCGACGGCGAGCGAAAAAACGGCGATCGCGATCAAGAGGCCGCCACGACGCAGGGTCCGCACGCCGTACTTCAAATCCTGCCAGATCCTTTCCACGCCACCCCTCCAGGTCGGGTCCGAGCCCTCAGGTCATGACAGATACTACGGGACCGGCAGCCGGGTGGGTTTCACCGTGTCGGTTAGATCCGCTCAAGGAGGAACTCGGGAGTGAACTTGATCAGCCAGCCGGCCAGCACGGTGAACTTGCCGGTCAGCAGGAGCGCGCCGACCACGATCAGCAGCACGCCGGCGACCCATTCGACGTAGCGGATATAGCGGCGGAACTTCTGGAACCAGCCCAAGAACGCGGTCAACGCCACGGCGCTGAGGACGAAGGGGATCGCCAGGCCCAGCGAATAGACGAACAGCAGGCCGACCCCTTCATACAGGTTCGCCCGGGTGGCCGCCAGGGTCAGGATCGCCCCCAGTATCGGGCCGATGCAGGGCACCCAGCCGGCGCCGAAGGCGGCGCCCACCGCCATCGTCCCCACATACCCCACCGGCTTGTTCTGGAACTGGTACCGCTTCTCCCGGCTCAGCGCCGGGATGGGGATCCATCCCAGCAGCAGGAGTCCGAACAGGATGATGATCACGCCGCCGACCCGGGCGATGATGTCCTGGTACTGGCGAAGCAGCTGGCCGATCGCGGTGGCGGAAGCGCCCATCAATAGGAAGATCAGGGTGAAGCCAGCGACGAAAAGCAGCGAGTGAATCAGCGCCACCCGCTTCACGTCCTCCCCGCCCTGCTCCAGCTCTTCCATCCCCAGGCCGGTGATGAACGAGACGTAGGAGGGGACCAGGGGCAGGACGCAGGGGCTGAGGAAGGACAGCAGCCCGGCGAACAGGGCGACGAAGATACCGATCGAGGTTCCGTCCTGCATTTCAGTATGCGCTCTGCGATTCGGTGTGCGGTGTGCCGTGCGTCGGTATGCAGTGGTTGTGCGCCGGTGAACCCCCACCGCCTACCGGCGCGCCGAACACCGCATACCGAATCCCTCCGCACACTGCACACCGGGTGTCTGTCACTGCGCTCCTCCGCTCACTGAACAATAGCCGATCATCTTATATATCAGCTTCGCCACCAAGAAATCGGGTGCCACGAGGCCGGGCAGCGGCGCCAGCTCGACCACATCGGCCCCCACGACCTTCTTCTCGGCGAACACCCGGCGCAACAACGTCATCGCCTGACCCCAGGTTCCGCCGCCCGGCTCGGGCGTCCCCGTGGACGGCATGAACGCGGGATCGAAGAAATCGACGTCGAACGTCACGTAGACGTTCTCCGAGTCCAGCGCCGCCAGCGCCCGGTCGACCCAGCTGTCATCTCGGTCCCCGGCGAGCTCTTCAGCGTAGATCATGGTGAGGCCCCGCTCGTCGATCAGCCGCTTCTCCTCCACATCGATGGCCCGAATGCCGACCCCCACCGGCCGGACACGGTCCACCACACGTCGCATCACGCACGCGTGGCTCCAACGGGTCCCGTGGAAGCGGTCGCGCAGATCGGCGTGGGCATCGAACTGGAGTATGGCCAGCTCGTCGCCCAGCCGGTCGGCCCAGTACAGGATCGGGACCTGGGTGATCGTGTGCTCGCCGCCCAGCGCGATGACGAGCCGGTCACCGTCCGCCGCTTCGGCGTATCGCTCGCGCAGTTCGCCGAGGGCGGCTTCCGGGCCGGCCGCGGTCAGCTCCAACGTCGGGTGAGTGTGGATGCCGATGCGGTACGGCTCGCGGTCGAGCTCGTGGTCGTACAGCTCGACGTGGCGCGATGCCCGCAGGATCGCTTCGGGGCCGTGGCGCGTGCCGGCCATATACGATGTCGTCGCCTCGTACGGAACGGGCAGCAGCGCCGCGGCGGCGCGCTCCAGCGCCGTGTGCTCTTCGCCCAGGCCGAGAAAGGAGTACGGGTCCTCCCAGGAATAGTCGGACATCGGCGGCTCAGGGAAGCAGCACGGCGGCGGTGACCACGCTCACCCACTTGCCGTCTTCGGGACCCTCGGCGGTCTGGGTGATGTTGCTCGTTCTCACGATCTTGCCCGACAGCTGCCATTGGGCACGCTGCTCGTCCCACGCCGTGTCCGGATCGAACGGCACGTCGAGTATCGTCGCCAGCATGCTCGCGGCGAGGTCCTCCGCGTAGTCGCCCGCCGTGCGCTCGTTCTGACCGTACTCGTGGTGCTCCGACAGGTAGCCGAACTGGTTGGGATCTTTGGGGATCGCCACACCGATGCTCGACGCGATCAGACGGCTGGGCTCGTTGGTGTCGAGCCGCGACATGACGGCGAACGTGATCTGGCCGGGCGTCAGCTGCTCGAGGCCGTCCGCTCGCTCGATCAGCTCGCAGTGCGGCGGAAAGATCGAGGAGACGTTGACCAGGTTGTAGCGGGCGATGTTGGCGTCCCGCAAGGCCATCTCGAAGGCGGACAGACGCTCGCGATGAACACCGACGCCGCGGGTCAGGAAGATCTGGGTCGGGACAAAGGGGCTCGAACCTGGCACAGAGCCGTCCTCCATGAAAAGACGCGGCCCCGCGTTTTCGCGGTGCCGCGCCTACTACGGGATCATCGCGCCCGTCCGGGCCTCGCTCGACGGGCGGGCACGGCGGCTATTTCAGAGAGACTTTGATCCAACTCGGGCGATCAGTTCTGGCAATCCGGGCAGTACCCGATGAGCTCGAGGCGATAGTCGAGAATCTCGAATCCCTCTTCGCTGTCGAGCCCGCGGATCAGATCCGAATCGTGAGCGCCGACCACGTCCCGCACCTTGCCGCACCGGAGGCAACGGACGTGATCGTGATCGTCGGTGCGTCCGTCGTAGCGCGCCGAACCGCCGCCCAGCGGCAGCTTGCGGGCGACGCCCGACTCGACGAACGCCTCCAGCGCCTTGTAGACCGTCGCCAGGCTGATGTCCGGCAGGACCTCACGCACCTGGGTGAAGATCTCGTCGGCGGTGGGGTGCGTCGTCACGCCTTTTAGATAATGATAGATCGCCGCACGCTGCGCGGTGTGACGGTGGCCGCTGGCCTCGAGTGCCGAGCGCAGCCTCTCCTCTGTGGTACCCTCTGGTAGGGCTCGCATTCGTTCTATTCTCTATAGGGATTGCGGTTGCTGATGGTCCGGGGCATCGTCAAAGACCGACGACTCGATAATAGTACTGAAACTTATTTCTCGCTTCAACGCACTGTCAACTTGCGCCGTTCCCAGCGCGACACCCCGCTTCACACCGTTTCCGTTACCCCCACCGTTGCCATTGCCGCGGCCGTTCCCGTCGGCGAAGCGGGCCACTGCCTCCGCCCACGCCTCCGGGGCGCCGCCGACCTCGATGATCTCGGGCGTCCCCGCGTCGGCCAGGCGGCCGAGCAGCCGATCCGGGATGTCGGACAGCCAGCGCTGCGGTGCGGTCCCTTGTTCCCTGACCCGCTGCACCCAGCGAACTTCGTCGCTGTCCGGGTCGGTGAACTCGGCATCCATCTGGGCGGTGAGAATTCGGCGACGCTCCTCGTCACCGTCGAAGCAGACCAGGACCACGAACTCGCTGGTGATCTCGCGGTTGGGAAGCGGTGGGAAGACCCACAGCTCGTCGATCTTCGCGGTCGGGATTCGGCTGGCTATGGCCTGGAGTCGCGCATCGAGGGGCAGGGCCCGATCCGACCGGGAGCCCCGGTTCATCCCCTTCAGCAACATACGACGCCTGGAACCATTCCTACTCGAGTTCTTGCGTTGCCTGTTCACGTACCTCCCCCTCCCTGCCCACAACCCAGGCACCAAGGAGCTACCACCGGGTCGTCCCTCGGGCGAGTCGCCCACCCCGTCTGGGCCTAACTCCCGCTGGCAGACCGATATACGGCCTGAAACCAACCCGTCTAACTGCTAAGAAAATAAAGATCTTAGGGCCGTTGCGAAAGTGGCGGTCAGCGATCCCGCGCCACGGCCGCCCGGCAGGCCGCCAGGACCTCGTCGACCACCGCGTCCAGCTCGCCCGACATCGTCGCTCCGGCGGCCTTGGCGTGGCCACCACCGCCGAACGCGCGAGCCAGGGCCGCCACGTCGGTGGGGCCGGTGGAGCGAAACGAGACCTTGATCGTGCCGCCGTTCATCTGCCGAAACAAGATGGCGACCTCGGTGCCCTGGAGGTTCCGGAGGTGATCGATCACCTCTTCGTACTCGTCCAGCGCGCCGAAGGCGCCGGCCACCGACGCGTCGAGAACGGCCCAGGTGAGGCCCAGCTCCTCGTCGTGCTGCAACCGCTCCAACGCGGCGCGCAGCGTGCCCAGCTCGGCCCGGCTCAGGTTCGCGTACAGCGGCTTGTAGAGCGCCTCTGGATCGACGCCGGCCTCGAGCAGGACGGCGGCCAGCCGGTGCGTGCGCGCCGTCGTGTTCGAATAGCGGAACGATCCGGTGTCGGTCACCAGCCCCACGTAGAGCGTCGTGGCCGTGGCCGAACTGATCGGAGCCGCGGTCTGCGTCAGCACGTCATAGATCAGCTCGGCGGTGGCGGCGGCGTTCGGGTCGATCAGCTCCAGGTCACTCTCGATGCGAGCCGAGGTGACGCCGTGGTGGTCGATCACCACAGTCCGCTCCGGCGCAAAGAGCGGCTCGAACTCGCCCAGCCGATCGGGCTGCGACGCGTCGACCACCAGCTGGAGGTCAGCCTCCTGCAGCGCCTTCCGGCCCGCGTCGTCCGGCCCCAGCGGCTCAGCGCCAGGGGGCAGCAGGAACCGGAAGCGCTCGGGCAGCGGCGTGGCGGCCAGCAGGTGAACGTCCTTGCCCTGGCCCTGGGGACCGAAATGGTGAGCGAGCGCGCAGGCCGAGCCCCAGCCGTCGCCGTCGCCCCCCACGTGGGTGGAGACCGCCAGCGACCGGGCGTCCTCGAGGCGCTCGGCGATCCGGCGAGCCGCTGTCAGCCGGTGTGGAGGCGTGGCCGCGCCGGTCATCTCTGCCGGGCTGGAGCCGGGGCCCCTCATCTCTCCGCCCGTCTGCGGCGCCGCTCCTCCCTGAGCCGCCGGTGGACCTCGCGGTTCTCGATCCACGGCTTCCGCGCGAAGTAGCTCTTCGTCTCCAACGCGACCTTGCCGGAGAGCAGAAGCAGCGCCAGCAGGTTGGGGAGGATGACGATCCCGAGGAACACGTCGCCCAGCGTCCAGACCACCGCGAGAGTGAGTATGGCGCCGACGAAGTGCATCGTCACGAAAGCGAACTTGTAGGGGAGCACGGCCTGGTGCCCGAACAGATAGTTGGCGCAGCGATCGCCGTAATAGCTCCAGGCGATCGCCGTCGATATGGCGAACAGGAAGACGCTGAGCACCACGATGAACTTGCCCCACTCACCGGGTAGGCCGCGCTGGAAGGCGAGCATGGTCAGCGGCGCGCCGCTCTCGACGGCGTTGCCGTAGAGCGACGTGATCCGGGTCCCGTCGACCGCGATCGCGATATCGCCCTCTGTGTCGATGACGCCGTCGAACGGTTGCGTCTGCTCCGCATCCAGATAGAGGGCTTCGACCGGCACCTCGTGCCAGGCGAGCCGAGCGGCGCCGGCGCCGCTCTCGACGTAGCGGCCGGCCTCGATGCGGATCTCGGTCTCGGTCTCGAGATCGCGATAGCCGCCCTCGGCGCGTCCCACCATGTACGAGATGTCGCCGCGATCGAGGGTGATCTCGGTGGGGATCGTCGCGTTCCAGACCCCCGTCATGATGATGACCAGGCCGGTCATCGTGCAGATGACGATCGTGTCGATGAACGGCTCGAGCAGCGCCACCACGCCCTCGGAGACCGGCTCGTCGGTCTTGGCGGCGGCGTGGGCGATGGGCGCCGAGCCCTGGCCCGCCTCGTTCGAGAACAGCCCGCGCTTCACCCCCCACATCATGGTCAGCAAGAAGATGCCGGTCCCGGAGCCTGCCACACTGGCCGTCGGGTTGAACGCTTCCCGGAAGATGAGCCCGAACGTGGGGATCACCCGGTCGGCGTTCATCAGGATGATGGTGAGGGCGCCCAACACGTAGATCGCGGCCATGGTGGGTGCCAGCACCCCGGTGACCCTGCCGATCCGGGTGATGCCGCCGATCACCACCAACGCCACCACGGTGGCGGTGATCAGCCCGCTCACCCAGACCGGCACGCTGAACGTCGTGTTCAGGGTATCGGCCACCGTGTTCGCCTGGATGGCGTTCCCGGTGAGGAAGGCGGTAGTGCCCAGCAGGGTGGCGAAGAAGATGGCGAGGGGCCGCCAGGCGAGCCCGAGGCCCCGCTCGATGTAGTACATCGGTCCGCCGGAAACCGTCCCCTCCCACTTGTAGGGGTCCAGGTCCTTCTCCACGTCACGGTAGCGCTGCGCCAGCGTCACCTCGGAATACTTGGTCGCCATCCCGACCAGCGCGGTGATCCACATCCAGAAGAGCGCGCCGGGGCCGCCCCAGTGGATGGCCAGCGCCACGCCGGCGATGTTGCCGATCCCCACGGTGGCCGACAGCGCCGTGGTCAGCGCCTGGAAGTGGGAGACATCCCCGGGCTCCGCCGGGTCATCGTAGATCCCCGAAGTCACCGCGAAGCCGTGGCCCAGCTCCCGGAGCTGGAGGAAGCCCAGCCGCACCGTGAGGAAGAGCCCGGTGCCCAGCAGGGCGATCACGACCCACGGGATCTCCTGGTCGCCGACGGGAATCCCCCGGTCCCAGATGTACGCGGACAACGTGTTGACGATGTTCTCGAGGAAGTCCATATGCGCGCGCCGTTGGAGTGACGAGGCAAGATTCAGGGTCGCGCTAGACTAGGCGCCGACTCCGATGGTGTCAAGCAATCGGAGGTTGGAATCGTCAATCACTGAATCCGGGATTCTGCGGTCGGGATCCTGATTTGGGGAATGTTCAGCTCTCTCCGAATTGTCCAAGCTGATTCGGGGACTCGGGAATTTGGGATTCCGGGATTCGGGGAGACAGGGAAGTGCAGGCAACTTGCCAAGCAAACCCAGTTCCTTTTTCCCGGAATCCCCGATTCCCAACTAGTGAGGGACGAACTTGGCCAGTGTCGACGCCAGATGGACCAGATAGCTGGAGGAGCGGCCCACGACCCGACCTTGACGGAGGGCGGCCAGGAAGTCTTCCCGGTCGGTGAAGTCGGGCACTTCGATCACCCCGCGACCGATCTCGCGCAGCGTGTGGGCGTCGGACCCGGCGCCGCCAGGCAGTCCTCGCTCCTCGGCCCAGTCCCGGGCCCGCCGGTTCGCCTCTTCGCGGTGGACGCGGGCGTTGAAGATCTCGATGACATCGACGTGGGTGGCGATCGCCTCGAGGACCTCGGGGCCGGTCCCCTTGCCGCCGGCGAAGGGGTGAGGGACGTAGACCAGGCCGCCCTGCTCGTGGATCGCCTCGACCGTCTCCAGCGCCGAGGTGCCCCGGGGGATCTTCTCCGACAGGAAGAGGCCGCTTACGTCAACGCCCTCGGCGGTCTTCACCTCCTCGCCGACGATGACCAAGTCGGGTGCCAGGTCCCGGACCCGGAGCGCGCCCTCGATCTCGTTGTGGTCGGTGACGGCGATCCGGTCCAGCCCGCGGGCCCGGGCGGTGGTCACCACGTCGGTGTAACTGCTCAGACAATCGTGGGAGGCACGGGTGTGGATGTGGAGGTCGAGTCGCAGCACGGTCAGGCCGCCTGGCTCAGCTTCTCGATCTCTTTCCAGGTCTCCCAGGCGCGGCGCTCGAGCGTGGTGATATCCGAATCGTTGTCGAGGACCAGGTCGGCACGCTCGCGTTTCTCTGCCGCGGCCATCTGCGAGTCGGCCACGGCCCGCGCCTCTTCGGGGCTGAGTCCTCGCTTGCTCACCAGGCGCTGGACCCGCACCTCGAGCGGCGCGTCGACGACGAGGACCAGGTCGAACCGGGATTCCATGTCCGATTCGTAGAGCAGGGGGACGACACCGATGACGATGCGGTCGCCGCGGGCCTCCGCCTCGGCGAGGAGTTCGCCGTAGCGGGTCCGGATGGCCGGGTGGAGGATGTCCTCGAGCTTCCAGCGCAGCTCGGGATCGGCGAACACGATCCGCCGCAGCGCCGCCCGGTCGATCGTACCGTCCTCTGACAGCACGTCATCGCCGAACGTCTCGTGGATGCGCTCCAGCGCCGGGCTACCCGGCTGGACGACTTCACGGGCCAGGACGTCGGTGTCGATCACCGTGGCGCCCCAACCGGCGAACAGCGAGACGACCGTCGATTTGCCGGCGCCCACGTTCCCCGTCAGACCCACGTGCAGCATGTCGGTGTTCTTTCTGTGTGTCAGCCGCCGCTGGTGGCGGTGGTGGAGAGGAGCGCGCCGCCCACCTCGTCCTCGACGCCGAGCTCCTTGATGAAGCGGTTAACGAGCTCCTCGCTCTTCAGCCGCGCATCCTCCGCCGACAGGTGACCGATCGGCACGCGGGCGCCGGCCATCATGCCGTGACCGCCGGCGACGCCGTCGCTCCGGACCACGCGGCGCAACAGCTGACCGGCCTGCGCATCGCGGGAGGATGTGCGAATCGAGATCAGGATGCTGTCTTCGAACAGGCCGATACAGAACGCCCACTTCGCGCCCTCGAAGCGCAGGAAGAAATCGGCCAGCTCGGCGACCAGGTCAGGATAGTCCAGCTTGCCGACGTACGAGATCAATACGGGACCGCGGGTCCGGGCGCGCTCCAGCGCGCGATGCAGCGATTGGAAGTAGGCCCGAGGCAGGTCTGGATAGCGGATCCGCGAGATCAGTTCCCGGTCGGCGCCGGGATAAAGCTTGAGGCTCGCCTCGATATCCGCGTCACCCGCTTCGCGTCCCAGATCCTGGGTCTCCGACTGGATGCCGTAGAATAGCGCCGTCGCCACCCTCCCCTTCAGCGGTATGCCGGCCGCCTCGAGATACTGAGTCATGATCGTACAGCTCGAGCCGCACTGGGTCCGGACGTCCCAGAAACGGGCGCGCCGCGTCTCGTCGCGGATCGGATGGTGGTCGATGACGACCGCCGCCTCGCGGTCCTCGGGTAGCGAGTTGTTGCCGGTCCCCGGCTGCGTATCGACCAGGGCGATCCGGTCCACGTCCTCGAACTTCACCGCCCAGGTGGGCGTGATCGGCAGCCCCAGCTCGTGCACCATCGTCCGGTTCTCCGCCCGGCCGACGAACCCACCGAAGGCGATCCGCGCGGAGGTGTCGTCGAAGGTCTCGACCAGTCGGTAGAGAGCGAAGGCGCTGGCCAGCGCGTCGGGATCGGGGTTGTCGTGAGTGAGGATCAGCAGCCGGTCGCCGCCCTCCAGCGCCGCCCTCAGCTCGTCGAGCTGCGCTTCGGTCCCACAGCTGGAGCGTTTGTCGTTCTTCTTCTTCGTCGCCATCGCTCGCACCGTCGCTCAATCCGAGCAATCGCCCAGGGGGTAAGGGTGTCCGCAGTTGGTACAGTGTCCCGCCTTGCAACCGCGCGGCCGATCGGCAACCCGCTGTCCACAATGCAGACAGCGGCCCTCGCGTTCCGCGAGCGCCGGGTCACGTCGCTCCGACCGCTCTTTCAGCCGCTCCAACCGAAGGCTCCCTTCAGGAAGGGGTTCGAGGCCCGTTCCCGGCCCACCGTGGTTTCCGGCCCGTGACCCGAGTACAGCACCGTTTCGTCCGTGAGGGTCAGCAGCTTCTCCCGAATCGAGTCCATCAACGTGGCGAGGTCACCGCCCGGCAGGTCCGTGCGGCCGATCGATCCGGCGAACATGCAATCGCCCACCAGCGCGAAACCGTTTCCCACCAGGCAGACGTGGCCGGGTGAATGACCCGGTGTGTGACGCACCTCGAGCCTGGTCTCTCCGATCTTCAACTCCTGACCCTCCTCCAGCGGCCCGTCCGGCTCCGGCGGTTCCTCGATCTGCAGACCGAAGGACCGCGCTTGCTCGGGCGCCGCCCGATAAAGCGGCAGGTCCGCCGGGTGAAGAAAAACGGGCGCCCCGGTTCGCCGCTTCGCCTCGGCCACGCCACCGACGTGGTCGAGGTGAGCGTGGGTGAGCAGGATGGATTCCACGACCGCCCCCTCCTGCGCCGCCGCCGCCAGCAGCCGCTCCGCCTCGCCACCCGGATCGACCACGGCACACTTCTGCGTCGTCTCGCAGATGGCGAGGTACGCGTTGGCCTGAAGCGGCCCCACCGGGTAGCCGATGACCTTCACTCCGACCTCCGAACCCGAGATTTGAAGATGAAAGATAAGCCGTTCGTGGGTACACAAAAAGCGAGGCCCGCTTCTCTGCGGGCCCCGCGGTGACCGGATCGGACCCGGCTCAGACGGCGAAAGAAGAGCCGCAACCGCAACCGCCGGAGGCGTTGGGATTGCTGAACGTGAAGCCCGAGCCCTGGAACGAGCTGTGATAGCCGATCTGGGTGCCCTTCAGGTACTGCATGCTGAACGGATCCACGAACAGCCGAATCCCCTCGGACTCGAAGATCTCGTCGTCCTCGCGGGCCTGCTCCTCGAGGTTCAGCCCGTACTGGAAACCGGAGCAGCCGCCCGGCAGCACGCTGACCCGCAACCCCGCCGCGTCGAGCGACAGTCTCTCTTCGGCGATGAACTGTCGAGCCTTCTCGGCGGCCTCTGGCGTCAAAACGATCGTCGTTACGGTTTCCATCCTGTCTATCCCTATCGACTCCGAGCGCGTCTGAATCCCGCGCCTGGCACTTTCAAATTGTACGGTATCCGGACGCAGGCGCCCTACGTTCCGTGCTTAATGGATAACCAGAGAGGGGGCCCAAAATCAATACTCTTTATTGGCTGGGATTTGCGGAGTCCGGGATTCGGCGATTCGGGGAAATGGGGACGGGGTGCGCTTGGCAAGTTTCCTGCGCTTCCCTGTCTCCCCGAATCCCGGAATCTCCGAATCCCATTCCAATCCCGACTCAAGCTGTCGCCGTGGCCTCGGCCTCCTTCAGCTCCGTCAGATACTTCTCGGCGGCGATCACGGCGGTCGTGGCGTCGCCCACCGCGGTGGTGATCTGGCGGGTGAGCTGGGCCCGGACGTCACCGGCCACGAAGAGCCCCGGAATCGAGGTCCGCATGTCCCGGTCGGTGATCAGGTAGCCGCCGGCATCGTGCTCGGCGTGGTCTTCGAGCAGGCCGGTGTTGGGCAAGAAGCCGATGAACACGAAGAGGCCGGTGGCGTCGAGGCGGCTCTCCTCGTCGGTGCGGACGTTGCGCAGCCGGAGCCCGTTCATCCCCTTTTCGTCGCCGAGCACCTCCTCGACCACGGTGTCCCAGATGATCTCGATCTTGGGGTTCTCGAACACCCGATTCTGCAGGATCTTCTGGGCCCTGAGCTCGTCACGCCGGTGGATCAGATACAGCTTGTCGACGTAGCGGGTGAGGAAGTCGGCCTCCTCGGTCGCCGCGTCGCCGCCGCCGGCCACGGCGATCGTCTCGCCCTTGAAGAACGCCCCGTCACAGATCGCGCAATAGCTCACGCCGCGGCCGGAATACTCGACCTCGCCCGGCACCTCGAGCTTGTTCGGCGTACCACCCGCCGTCAGGATGACGGCCCGAGCGATGTACACGTCGTCGCCTTCGGTCGTCACCCGGAAGTCCCCGTTCTCCAGCTTCTTGATCGCTTGGACCGCCGCCGTCTGGATCTCGAGCCCGAATTTCTGGGCGTGCTTGGTCATCAGTTCCGCTAGCTCGCGACCATCGATCTCGGGCAAGCCCGGATAGTCGTCGATCAACTCGGTGTTGAGTAGCTGGCCGCCCGGAAGGCCGCGCTCGAGCAGCACCGTGTCGAGCTCGGTCCGCTTGGCGTAGAGACCCGCGGTGAGGCCGGCCGGGCCGCCCCCAACGATGACCAGCTCGACTTTTCTCTCGCTGCCTGTCTCCGCCATCTTGCGTCTTCCCCTCCTGATCATCTGATCGACTCATCGCCGCGGGTCACGCCAGAGCCGCGACGCGCAGTCTGTCGTACCACTCGAACGGCACCGGCTGTGAAGCCAGTTGGCCGCGTCGGCTATCGTGCGGCCCGTGCCAATCGGAGCCGCCGGTCTCCAGCAGGTCCAGCTCGGCGGCCAGACCCTGCAACCTGGCGATCTCGGCAGGCCCGTGGTCCGGGTGGAGGATCTCGAGCCCGTCGAGACCCGCCGCGACCAGCTCCCGGATCGCCTCATCCCCATGAGTCTTGCCTCCGTGGGCGAGGACCGCCAGACCACCGGCACCGTGGATGAGGCGGATCGCCTCCGCCGGCGCGATTCGCCGGGTGGGGACGTAGGCGGGCTGCCCCACCGCCAGGAAGCGGTTGAACGCCTCGGCGTAGCTCTTTACCCAACCGCCCGCCACCAGTGCCCGGGCCACGTGCGGTCGCGCGAGCAGCCCCTCGTGGGAGGCCTGCGCTTCGACCTCTTCGAGCGACAGACCGATCCCCAGCGCGTTGAGCTTCTCGGCCATCCTGGCCGCGCGACGCGTCCGACTGGATCGGGCTTCGCTGAGGTGCTCCTCCAGCTCACGGTCCCCCGAGTCCACGTAGTAGCCGAGGATGTGCGTCGTTCCCGACTCGTCGTAGGCCGAGAACTCTATCCCGGGAACGAACGGGAGACCCAGCTCCTCGGCGCGCGCTCGCGCTTCGCCGATCCCCGCCAGCGTATCGTGATCGGTGAGCGCCACCGCCGCCAGGCCCGCCGCCCGCGCGGCCTCCATCGCCTCCGCCGGTTCGGCCAGCCCATCGGAACGCCGCGAGTGGACGTGCAGGTCCACGCGCGCCTCGGCTTCACCCGCCACGCTCTGTCTCCGGCTCGCTCACGTACTCCTCAACCTGCCTCTACACCTGAAGGTTCCAACTGGAAGCCCACGGGACGACCGCGACCCCCCTCGAGCCCTGGCCGGGCGCAAAGCTATCGAGCCCCCCGGGCAGGGTCAACGCGGCGAACGGCGAAATCGCATTGACACTCGGCTTCAGGTTGTGAAATTTAGCCTGGACAAAAACCATGCGCACTCCCGACGACCCCAGACTTTCCGGCGCCAAGCGCCCACCGGAATCCGCCAGCGGCGACCGTTCCCGGGCCGTCGAGGATTACCTCAAGGCGATCTGCATGCTGCAGAGCGAGGGGGCTCCGGTCAGCACGTCGGCGTTGGCGCAGCAGCTCGATCGGTCGCCGGCATCGGTGACCAACATGGTGAAGGGGCTGGCCGAGCGCGGGCTGGTGGAGCACGAGCCGTATCGCGGCGTGAAGCTGAGCGCCGCGGGCGAGCGGGAGGCCCTGCGGATCATCCGCCGGCATCGGGTGATCGAGGCGTACCTGATCCAGAGATTGGGCTACGCCTGGGACGAGGTGCACGCGGAGGCGGAGCGGCTCGAACACGCGGCATCCGATGAGCTGGTGGAGCGGATGGCGGCGTCCCTCGGCCATCCCGAGATGGACCCCCACGGCTCGCCGATCCCGACGGCGGATGGCGAGCTGGCGGAACGGCGCCACCCGACGCTGGACACGCTGACGGCCGGCACCCGAGCGATCGTCCGGGAGGTGAGCGACGCCGACGAGGGCCGGCTGCGCTATCTCGCGGAGCTGGGGATGTACCCAGGCACCGGGGTCGAGGTGCTGGAGCATGAACCGTTCGAGGGTCCGATCCGGATCCGCATAGACGGGGAAGAGCGAGTCCTGGGCCGAAGCCTCGCAGAGGTCGTGAGGGTCGAGCCGCAAGAGGATGAACCGGAGAGTGGCACGGAGGGAGAGGCCACCTGACCAGAAACGAGCCGCAAGTCATGGCACAAGTGAAGATCGACGCCGACGTTTGGGAGGTGCGCCTGGGCCAGGAGCGTCCCCGGCCGGGCTATCGACTGGTGCTGTTCTTTTCGCAGCCCACCGGGCAGCGGCCCTATCGGGTGACCGAGGTCCCCGAAGACCGCTATGGGTCGCAGGATGACATCGACCAGCTGTCGAAGAAAGAGCTGACCGAGCTCTTCAAGCAGAGCACGTCTCTCGACATCCCGGTGTACCGCTCCGACGAGGTCGAGGACGTCGTGATGAAGAAGAAGTAACAATTTTCTGCGGTCTCAGCCCGGAACGAAGCTGTCGTCCGCGCGGAGCGTTCGTATCGTCGTCGCGATCAGCTGCGCCGCCCGGTCCAGGTCGTCGAGCGACACCATCTCGTTGGGCGAGTGCATGTAGCGGTTCGGCACCGACACCAGCGCCGTAGCGATACCCAACCGTGTGGTGAAGATCGAGTCGGCATCGGTGCTCGTGCGACTCGGCGTCGCCTCGATGGAGAACGGGATCTTCTCCCGCTCCGCCGTTTCCACCAGCCGCTCGAACAGCACCGGGTTCACCGCCGAGCCGCGGCTCAAGACCGGACCGCCACCCACCCGGTGGTCGCCATGACCCTTCTTCTCGGCGCCCGGATGATCCGTCGCGTGCGTCACGTCGATCACGATCGCCACCTGCGGATCCAGGCCGTACGCCCCGGGCCGAGCACCGCCGCCCACGCCGAACCCGATCTCCTCCTGCGCCGTCGCTGTCGCCACCACGTGCGCGGTCGGCCGGTCTTCCGCCAGCCGTCGCAGCGCTTCCAGCGCGATCAGCGCACCCATCCGATTGTCCACGCTGCGCGACACGATCCGATCGTTGGGCAGCTCGATCACGTCCGCTCTCAGCACCGCGGCGTCGCCGACCCGAACCCGCCCGCGGGCGCCCTTCCCGTCCCGGGCTCCGATGTCGATCCACAGGTCCTTGATCTTCGACGCCTTGTCCCGGTCGCCTTTTTCCTGCAGGTGGATCGCTTTCTTGCCGATCACGCCGGGAATCGTCCCGTCACGGGCCAGGATCTCGACCCGCTGGCCGACGACGATCTCGGGGTCCCAGCCGCCGATCGGGGAGAAGTAGAGGAACCCGTCATCATCGATGTGATTGATCATCAGGCCGATCTCATCGACGTGCCCGGCGAGCATGACTCGCGGCTCGGCGTCCCGGTTGATCGCGGCGAAACTGTTGCCGTTGACGTCCGCCCAGACTTCGTCGGCGAACGCCTTCGCCTCTTCGCGCCAGGCGCGGGCGGGCGACGATTCGTATCCCGAGGGCCCCGCCAGTGACAGGAGACGCTTGAAGAACTCTACCGACGTCGGGTTTAGCGCCATCCGTCAGATCCAGTTTGGGATTGACTCGATGATGTACGCGGCGACCCGGCGGACTCGATCTTCGCCACCGCCAGTTCGCCGTCCTTCATGACGAAAACCACACGGCTCAACGCTTCGATGTCGGCGAGCGGATCGCCGCGGACCGCGATGATGTCGGCGCGACGGCCGGGCTGCAGCGTGCCCAGATCGTCGGCGAGGCCGAGCAGGTCGGCCGCGCCAGCGGTCGCCGACACGACCGCCGCCAGCGGCTCCATCCCGTTCTCCACCATGAGCGCGAACTCCTTCGCGTTGGTCCCGTGTGGAAAGACCCCGGCGTCGGTGCCGAAGGCGATCCGAACGCCGCTCTCCACCGCCAACCGAAAAGACCGTCGCATGATCGGCGCGATGTAGAGCGCTTTCTCGGCGCGCAGCCCGGTGAGCACGCCGTTCTGCGCCTGCCGCTCCACAGCGTAGCCCGCCATCAGCGTCGGCACCAGATAGGTGCCCCGTTCCTTCATCAGCTCGAGGGCCTCCCGGTCGAGTATCGAGCCGTGCTCGATCGACGCCACCCCGGCACGGACCGCCGCCTTGATCCCCTCGGTCCCGTGAGCGTGGGCCGCCACTTTCCGCTCCAGCTTGGCCGCCTCCTCGACCATCACGCTCAGCTCCGCCTCGCTGTACTGCTGCACGCCCACGGCGTCGCCCTCCGACAGAACGCCGCCCGTCGCGCACGTCTTGATCAGGTCCGCGCCGTACTTGATCTGATAGCGCACAGCGGCGCGGACCTGATCGACGCCGTCGGCGATCCCCCGTGAGATCGCCGGCTCGAACGTACCGGGGACGTAACCGTTCACGTCGCAGTGGCCGCCGGTGATGCCCAGCGCGTGGGCGGCGACCAGGATCCGCGGCCCCGGCACCACTTCCTGTTCGATCATGTCGCGCAGCGCCACATCGCTGAAGTCGCGCGCCCCGACGTTTCTTACCGTCGTGAAGCCCGCCTCCAACGTGAGACGGGCGTTGCGGACCCCGCGGATCGCGTCCTCCTGCGGCAGGTCACGCACCGCCGCGTCCTGCCAATTCCCCTCGCCGATGTAGCGGCCGGTCAGGTGGACGTGCGAATCGATTAGGCCGGGCAGCACGGTGAAGTCGCGGAGATCGACGACGCGGGCCGCACCGAGCTCGGCGGACGCATCCACGATGTCGGCGATGCGTCCCCCCTCGACGACGATCACGACATCGGGACGCGGCGCGGCGCCGGTGCCGTCGATCATCGTGCCGGCCCGGATCGCGATCCGCTCCTGACCCGTCGCGACCGAAACGCAAAGGGCGAGAAGCGTTACGGTAAGGCTCACGAGACGCCGCATCGTTCCCTCCTCGAACCTGGATCTCACGGCTCAGTCATAATAGGGTGCCGGGCGCTGTCCGGCATCCTCGGGCGGCTCGGCGTAGACGTCCTCGAGCGCCTCGTCCGGCCGCGGCATGTTCTCCCGACTGGCCAGCGCCTCTTCCGCCGCCTCCTCCACCTCGGCCACCACCGACGCCTCGCAATCCGCCAACCGCTCACGGTTCGAGCTCTCCGCCGCGCCGGGGTCCACGCGAGCGCCGCTGTTCAGATCCAACGAGCAGCCGACGAGCCACTCCTCGAAACAGCCGATCGGGTCGCGCCGGCCCCAATACGCGAACGTGTCGTCGCTAAAGAGCTGGCGTGCCTCCGCCTCGTCGTGGGTGGCGTGTCCGCCCATCCGGAAGGTCTCGGCGGCGAGGAAGACCGGGCCCACGCCCGAGCGACAGCGCTCCGCCGCCCAGCGGGTGGCCGCGTAGGCATCCAGAACGTGGTTGCCATCGAACGAAGCGGCGGCCGCACCGTAAAGGCGACCCCAATCGGCGAAGCCATCCGCCGCATGGTGTTGCTCGAGATGCGTTCCCAGCGCCACCTGATTGTTCTGGATGATGTAGATGACGGGCAGCCGTCGGACGGCCGCCAGGTTGAACGCCTCGTGCACACTACCGGTCTTGGTCGCGCCGTCGCCCACCCAGGTGAGGGCGAGCCGCCTGGCTCGCCGCATCCTGAAAGCCAGGCCATAACCGGCGATCACCGGAGCCAGACCGCTCACCATGCTGATCGGCGCCACCACGCCGTGGGCCCGCGAGCCGATGTGGAGATCGCGACCGCGCGACGGCGAGTCGGCGCTGGCCAGGTAGCCGCGGAACATGTCGCTCAACGGCATCCCCATCTCGTGGCAGGCGCCGGCGTTGCGGATCATCGGGCCGACCACATCGCTTTCCGGGCCGCTCCGCTCGAGCGCATGCACCGGGCCTATGGTCGTCGCCTCCTCTCCGGTCCCCAGCCAGGCCTTGGAGATCACGCCCTGGCGGACCCAGCGCTTCAGCGAGATGTCGTGAAGCCGAAAACGGAGCAGCCCCCGGTACAGGTCCAGCAGGCGCCCTGCGTCGAGCTCCTCCACGTAGCCGCGACGGGTCGGATCGCGCTCGATCTTCTCCCGATACTCGCGCATCACGTCGGGATCGGGGGACCAGTCGACGTACTCGGGCGGTTCGAATGCCGGATAGCGTTTCATGGATCAGCCGGCGGGAGCTCGCGAACTCGGTGTCGGATCGGGTCGCGGTGAAAGCCTTTCCAGGTCGCTCACGCCGGGTTCGCGGCTCGGATCTCGACCAGGTCCGCCGATTCCACGACCTGTCCGGGGAACCTCTCCGCGGTGCGGGTCAGCGCCTCGCGGATGTCGGGCGCTTCGATCTCGAAGACCTCGTAGCCCGCGGCTCCGTCACTGCGGTGGCGGATCGTGACCCGATATAGTTCGGCGCTCTCAGCGTTCATGGCCTGGCGTCCGTGTGCGATTCCCGGAGCGGACCGCGCATCACGGTCCTCCGCTATGACCCCGGCGGCGCGGACTGCGGGTTCGACCGCCGCCAGGTCGGCGAGCTCAGCCGCGACTCTCCTCCTCCAGGATCGCCTTGAAGATCTTGCGCTGAAGCTCCGGCGGCGCCTTGGTCCTCCCCTGCTGCTTCAAGAATCGCAGGAAAGCCGCCTCGAAGTTGTAGCGCGGATAGCAACGCTGGCACTTCTCGAGGTGCCCGCGGATCCGCTCGATCTTCTCGTCGTCCAGCTCGCCGTCTATGTACTCGTAAAGCTGCGCCATCACCTCGGCACAGTCGATGCCCCCGGGCGACGGCATCATCTTCCCCACCAGTGACTGCCAGAGCCCCGTCATGATCGGATGTATCCCATCTCCAAGGCGTAATCGTACAGCCGCTGCTGCAGACGGCGGCGACCACGGAAAAGGCGGGATTTCACCGTGCCCACCGGCAGATCAAGTATCTCAGCGATCTCCGCGTAGCTCAAGCCCTCAACATCGCTCAGTACGACCGGCAATCTGAACTCCTCGGGCAAGTCCTGGATCGCGCGCTTCACTTCTTCGTCCACGATGAAACGAAAGAACGTTCCCTCGGGATCCCGGTCCTTGATCGCCTCGAACACGTTGATTTCCTGCACTGCCTCGAACTCGACCTTGCTCGGTCGCCGGCTCTCACGACGGAACTGGTTGATGAACGTGTTGCGCAAAATCGTCACGAGCCACGCCCGGCAATTCGTGCCGGGCTCGTACTTGTCCCACGACCGGTACGCTTTCGTCACCGTGTCCTGCACCAAGTCCTCGGCGTCCGACGCGTTGCCGGTTAGCCGCAGCGCGACGTTGTAGAGCGTGTCGAGGTGGACCAGCGCCTCGCGCTCAAAATGCTCCCGTTTGGAGGCCGGCTGTCGAGACATCTTCCCCTAGATGGTTGGTTTCGGCACACGACCCGCTATCTAACCGCCCGGTCGCCGTTAGGCAACGGCGGTGGCAGCCGACGACGGGCGCCGCCCCGGCGGCCGGGGCGCGTGACTCGTGGCAATGTCTGTTCGCTAGACACCGATTCTTCGCCAGCCTCCGGATTTTGGCTTTTGTGACTCGGTTCGGCATTGGGATTCGGTGACACTCTATTCTGTGAAGGTCTTATCAACTATGTTGTGGCAGAACTCACGGTCCACGCTTGTGTCCGTGCGAGTTCCACGTTAGGATGGGTATTATTAGCCAGTAGCTATGAAAGCGGCGATCCGGCGATCAGTGGACCGGCACCGCCGTACTGCAATCTGGCAACTCTCCCGCGTCGCGGGCCGGCCCCGAGTTGCCAGGCCACGTCACCACGAGGAGGGATACGATGCGATTTGGTCAGCGCCCGATGGGAGTGCTGAAGAGTCTGACGCTCTCCCAGCTCGATGACCTGAAAGCAGTCGGGTCCGTGCGCAATTACCGGAAGAACGAGAGCATATTCGAACTCGGACAGCCCACCGATGCCATTTACTTCGTGATGCGGGGCCGGGTGCGGCTGCGCGACCGGGACTGGGAGGGTCGCGACATCACGGTGACGTTCGCGGCCGAGGGTGAAGCCTTCGGCTTCGAAGCGCTGGCAGGAACGCCGCGACGCGTGGTTTCAGCCACCGCCGCCGAGTCGAGCGAGCTTCTCTCTATCTCGACCGGAGCCCTGACCGACATACTGGCGCGGGATGACATCCTCACTCGCCATCTGTTGCGTGAATCGGCAGCGCTGATGATCCATATGCAGGAGCGGATCAAGATGCTGGCGTTTCTGGACGTGCCGTCTCGATTGGCGGGCACCATACTGTGGCTGGCGGATCGCTACGGCCAGCGCAACGAGGCGGGTCTCGAGGTCCCCTATTGGTTCACGCATCAGGAGATGGCAGACCTAATCGGCTCGACACGCGAAACCGTCACCACGGTGCTGGCGGACTTCAAGCGCTCCGGCCTGATCGACAGCCGCAATCATCACTTTGTCGTGCTCGATCGCCCGGCGGTGGTCAATCGAATCCGGTTGCCGGAGTTCGGCGCGAAGGTTGAGTAGCGGCGCGGACCGGCTGGAGCTCCGGCACGCGGTCGAAAGACACTACGATTCGCTGGCGTTTCTCTACCGGCTCTTTTGGGGCGAGCACGTCCACCACGGGCTGTGGCCAGTGCGTGGCGGCTCGCCCAAGGACGCTCAGGTTCGCCTGGTATCGCATCTGGCCCAGCGCGCCGGGATCGCCGGCGGCGAGCGCGTGCTCGACGTTGGTTGCGGCTACGGTGCGGCCGCGCGCTGGCTCGCTGCCAACCACGAATGCTGTGTCATCGGCATCACGATCAGCCGGGCTCAGGCCCGGCAGGCGCGGCGGCGCAATCGCCGCGATGGTCGAGATGACGCGGTAGCGATCATTCGCGGCGACGCCGCCGCGCTCCCCGTCTGCGAGCGCCGCTTCGATATCGTCTGGGTGATCGAGTGCCTCGAGCATCTGGCGGAAAAGGGGGAATTCATCCGGCGGGCCACCCGGACCCTGGTCCCCGGTGGCCGGCTGGCCCTCTGCAGCTGGCAAGACGGCGGCCGCGGCGACGGGCTGGTCGAGGCGGTCTGCGACGCGTTCCTCTGTCCTTCGCTGGCGACGGCGGCGGAATACCGCGCCTGGTGCGAGACGGCGGGTCTCGAGATCCGCTGTCAGGAAGACCTTACGGCCAGGGTGCTGGATACCTGGAAGGTTCTGGTGCGTCGCGTCAGCCGGCCGTGGGCGCGGCCGCTGCGCTGGCTGGTGGGGCACGACGTCCGCCGTTTCGTCGACGGTTTTCCGATCATCGCCCGGGCCTACGAGACCGGGGCGATGACCTATGGTCTGCTGGTCGCTCGACAGCCGGCGTGAACTCGGGATCTCCGAGCGCACCCCTCTTCATGAGCAACACCCTCGTTCACGGCAAGCCGCGAACCCGCCCCTGATAAACCACCCGGCCACCGGGGCCTTCCCGTAGCTCGAAGCTCGTGGTGATGCCGTCGTACTCTATGTGGCCCCGGTACCTGGGCCCGCAGCGTACCCGCAGGTTCAGGACGACGGGCCGCTTGTCGAACCGCTTCATATAGTAGTTGCGAAGCCGCAGCATCCCCAACAACCCGACGGCCCGACACTCGGCTTCGCTGGAAACTTCGACCAGATAATCCAACTCGCCGCTCGGGCCGCCCATACTGGTACCCAGCGATGGCCAGCTGAAGCGCGCCGTATCCACGGCGGCCAAGTCGTCTTGTGTAACATCGAAAGGAAGCTGGGCCCGCGCCGCGGCCGGTTCGAAAAGCAGGATGGGTGCGATCAGCGCGAGGGCTTTGAGCCGAAGTCGTCCGTTCACCTGATCCTCACTCTGCCGGTGGGGGGTCCAAGTGCCGGAACCTAGCACGATCGGGGGAGCGATGGCAGGGGGCGGGTGGGGGCCGGTGGGGCGGGGGTTTCTGGGGCGGATCGACCGTGCGGTCTTCAGCCGTCGCCGTTTCCGTGTCCTTTGATCTCGGCGATCACATCCTCCAGCAGCTTCCCAGCCCGCGAAATGCTCTCGCCGTTCAGTTTTCCACTGCGCACGAACGCGGCATCGGCGGCTGCCGCATTCAGGTTTCGATATGCCTCCAGCGTTCGGCGTGCCAGCTCGCGCAGCCGCTGCCCTTCCTGTCTCATGCGGTTCTTCTGCACCTCGTGCTCCTTCTCGTTAAGCATCTACACCCCACGCCGCGGCGACCTGCGCCGTTCCCGCAGCCCGGGCCTGATTGAGAGCACGGCTGGCCGCGGCGAGCAGCAGTTCGGGACAGGCCTGGACCTGGCCGTTGCGGCCCTCGATGCCCGCAACGCCCGCACTGAACGTCACCGGCGAGCTCCCCTCCAGGTGCTTCGATAGGCCCAGCGCGGTGAATCGTTCGGCGAATCGCACGGCGCCGCGTGGAGGTGTGTGCGGCGCGAGCACCATGAACTTCAGCGGTTCCAGATGGCCGACGATGTCGGAGTTACGTGTCGAGTGATGCAGTGCGAGCGAGAACTTGCGGCCCGCATCCAGCATGATCGCCGCGTCGTCGTCGCTGCCGTTCAGCGACTGGTCGGACGCGAACAGCACGCAGGAGAGCGGGTCGTTCATGCGTTGGGCCAGCGCCGCCAGCTCCCGCAGTCGCCGCTTCATCCCCAGCGACGTGTAATGGCCGGTCTCCACATCCACCAGCAAACCCGATTGCAGCCCATCGACATCCCGCTTGAGCCAGACCCATGTGCCCAGCTTGGCCACCAGCTCACCCGAGTCGATCGGGAACTCGAACAGGTCCCAGAAGCCGTCCTCGTACGCCGCCAGACGAGATTCGTAAGACATGGTCGAGTCGCAGACGCCGATCACCGGCATCGCCGCGCGGCGCTGCAACGCCCGGAGCTCACGGCTGACATCGAGCCGCGCCGACACCGGTATGCGCAGATCGTACAACACCGCGTCAACGCGACGGTCCGACAGAAACCCGGAGAGCGACGTCGGCCGCGGCCGCGCGCTCAGACGATAGCGGTCGCCTCGAAGCAGCGCATCCAGAGAGCTGATCAAGGACTCGTCCGTCGAGAACAGCGTGACGGCCGCGGGAACGCGCGGCGATGGCGAGCCTGCGGCATCGAGCGGCTGTCGACCCTGAACGCTTCCCATGACCATCGTTCGTCTCCCTGAGGCAGCGGGATGAGGACCGATGGGTCGGGCTGCAAGAGGTGAGCCCGGCGACCGGCCCGTCGAGCCGGCCCCGTAAGTAGCCTCTGTTCGGAGGCTTAGATGAGAGGCGGAGAGGCACGCCCTCGTCGACGGCCGGCAATTCCTGCCGTCGCGATGCAAAGATTTCTCTTTCTGAAAGAAGCTATGGGCTCAACCGGCCTGTCCCCTGGCCTGGTCGAAGATCGGTCGCAACGCTGCTTGCCAGCGACCCGCCAGCTCCTCGTCATCCGGGTCGTCCAGGTAAGCGTCCACCAGGTCCACGTCGAGCTCTGCGTGGGTGAACGGGTGCGAATGGACTCGCAGCTTCCAGCTCTCCCCCGGTTCGGCGTCCGCGGCGGGCGCCCGCGGCGTGACGTTCCAGTAGCCGCCCCAGCCGCGGAAGGTGTCCATCACGGCGTCGCGCACCTTCTTGCTCCGATCATCCATCCGCAAACCTCTTCATCGTTTGCCGGCCATGATCTCGGCACCCGAGTCCGCATCGACTCCGTCGCCTGGTTCGCTCGCTCCCCAGCGCACGCCGATGCGGCTTCGCCGCTCGAGACCGTTCCGCGCTGCACGCTCCCGCATCGCCAACTGGTGGGCCGCCAGCCCCAGAAGGAAGAGCCCGCTGGTCACGATGTGTAGCACGGCCACGAATCGGAGCCACCCCGGAGCGGTGACGACCTGGATCAGATAACCGCTCGCTACCATCGGAATGCTCACCAGAGCGGTGACGATTCCACTGCGGCGCCCGCGTGGCAAGCCCTCCCGGTAGTGCGCCCAGATGTGTCGAAACGTGATCATGCCCAGAGCGAAGATCAGCGCCGGCGCCGCCAGGATATGGGCCTTGAGGAACAGCGGCTGAAGCGGGTGGTTCACCACCGACCAGGGGTCGTCGGAAGTCAGCAGGTACTTCGTCCAGAGCAACCCGATTCCGGTGAGCCCCGTCAGGAAGGCCGTGCCGAAAACCGCCCACTTCTCGAATCGGCTCATCGCCCCTCCCGCTCCAACCGTATCTCCTGCCCTTCCGGACCGGCGGCGTCGAGGGGATCGATCACCTGGTGAAGGGCGAGGACGCGACGCGACGCGCCGGTGATCGCCCTCGAGGTCAGTGTGGCCCCCGTCATGTTCACGATCGATCCCTTCACCGAAAGCTCATCGCTCAGCCGACGGCCCACGATCTGCTGTAGCCAGCTCGTGGGTACGAGGTACTCGGGCGGCTCCTTGAAGGCGAGGATCTCGATCCGCTCGATGCGCGCCTCGGGAGTCACGACGATCATCAGCACTTCGGGAAGGGTGCGAACCCGGTGGGCATCGAAGTAGGCCACACCCAGCGGCCGCCCCTCGAGCGTTCCCACGTAGTACGTTACCACGCGGCCTTCGATCTGCACTTCCTCACCCGCGAGCTCCCGGGCGCGTCCCAGGTCGGCGTCGCTGAGAAACGCCGTCCGCCGCTCGATCTCCGCCGGCTCCGGGAAGGCGACGCGTAGCGCGTCCTCCTGTGTGAGATGCACCTGCGCCTCCGCCGACCCGGCGCACGCCACGACGAGGGCTGAGAGAACGACGGACCTGCCGAAATCCGGACCCGTCATCTCAGAACATGTAGCCCAGGTTCACGTTGAACTGGTCCACCCCGGTATCCGCCTCGTTCTTCCTGATCTGGTAATCCGCCTTCACGACGATGTTCGGGATCGGGAACCAGGCGGCCCCCAGCGTGACGATCTGCTGGTCGTTGGCGGGGTTCGCGGAAAAGCCCGTCGGGACCCGGTCCTGCGTGTTCACCTGCTCGTAGCGTACGTAAGGCAACAGCCGCTGCCCCGTGCGCACGCTGCGCAGTAGGTCGTAACCACCCTCCAGATACCAGCCGATCAGCCGCTCGCCCACCGACGCGTTGCCGGTAAAGCCCTGCGCCTGGTTGATCTCCTCCACGTCGCTCACATCGGCCAGCGCCGCCAGCCCCCGCAGCCAGATCCCCCGGGCCCGGTACTGGGCGTGGCCTTCCCAGATGACCGTACGGGCATCGATGGTCGAACCGTCAATGGGAGACACCGCGCCCTGGCCCGAATTGCCCAGGTACACCGAGCTGCCGACCAGCAGCCCGAGGATACCCTCGAAGTCGACCCGGGCGACGGCGGCGAAATCCTCGGCCAGGGCCTTCGACCCCTTCTGCCGACCGCCCCGGAGCCCGGCCGCGCTGAAACCCGTGGCGTCCAGGCCATTCACCAGGTAGGCCCGATAGGAGAAGCCCTCCGCGCCACCAAAGAGCCCGACGCCGTTCTCGCGCCACGTGCTCGGTATGATGGCCCGTTCGGTCAGGGGCCGCTCGCTCCCCAGAAAGATCGGTGGCTCGTGGAGCTCGTTGAGCAGGCCCATCGGCACCAGCAGCAGACCGGCGCGGGCGCCCAGCGGCTCCGAGAACAGCCAGTCGATGTAGGCGAACTCCACCGACACCGAACCATCTCCGCCGGTCGAGGCGTGCTCGAGCTCGATCTCCGAGTTGAACAGGAAGTCGCCGCCGAACTTGTACCCCACGTAGAACACGGCTCGCAGCGCGTCGAGCTGGTCCGTCGCCCCCGACGTCGAACCGTCTTCCCGCTCGGAAGCGAAGTTCTCGTACAGCAGCTCGCCGTAGCCGCCGATCGACACGCCCTGGCCCGCCCGGTACACCCTGGATGCGGCGGGCCCGAGGCCGTAGAGGCCGCTGTCGGCCGGGACCACGACCTCCTGTCCCAGCTTGAGCTCCTCGATCTCGCGGGTGATCGCCTCGATCTGCATACGCAGCCGCGCGATCGCCGCGCTATCCTGCCCCTCCAGCTGTTGTCTGATCAGCTCGACCTGCCGCTCCAGCTCCCTCAGCCGCTCTTCCATATCCCGTTCCTGCGCCACCGCAGCCGTCGCCGTCAGCAGCACCGCCAGCAGCAGCGATGGCAGCGCCCTGCCGCAGATCCCGAACCTGTTCACCCTCTATCCTCGTTTCCGTTTAACAGCCATCGTTCCATGGCCGGGTTCCAGCGCGCCGTCAGTCGCCCGTCCAACTCGTGCAACACCAGCACGCCGATTTCATCCAGCGATTCGGCCCACCGCAGTCCCGCCTCGGGCCCCAGGACGAAGACCGCCGTGGAGACCAGATCCGCGACCATCGGGTCGGCGGCGACGACCGTCGCGCTCCCCCAGGCGGGGACCGGCCGCCCGCTCCGCGGATCGAGGATGTGACCGAAACGCTGGCCATCCACTTCGACGAACCGCTCCGATGCTCCGCTGGTCGACGCCGAAACGTTCGCCAATCGCAGTTCCGCCGCCGGTTGATCGCGCCGCGACGGGTGCGCCACGCTCACCGACCAGCTCCCACTTTCCGGCGAGCCGCCCAGCGCCACCACCTGCCCGCCGAAATCGAGGAACGCCGATTCCACCCCCGCGTCCCGGAGAACCGTCAGCGCCGACCGAAGTGCCGCACCTTTCCCGAAGGACCCCGTCGTTATCCAACCGCCCTCGGCAACACGCGTTACCCGATGGGTCCGGGCATCCAGCTGAAATGCCTCGGGACCGCTCCGGCTCCGGGCCCGGCCCAACTCATCCTCGTCCGGGCGCCGACCCGCGCCGCGCAGATCCCACGCATCGATCAACGCCCCCACCGCCGGCTCCACTACCCCGCCGCTCATCGCGCCCCAAGCACGCGCCTCTTCCAGCAAATCGAACAGCTCCGCCGACACGGCCACCGGCACCCCTATCGGCGCCGCGTTCAGCCGACCCACCTCGCTTTCCGGCCGCCAGCTGCTCAGCACGCGTTCCATGCGTCGCACCTCGGCAAACACCGCCTCGATCTGTATCGTCGCCGCCTCGATGGACGCGGCGGCCGTCGTCACCCGCAGACGCGTGCCCATGACGAACGTCTCCCGGCTGACCGTCAGGGGGCCGGGACGGGGGCGAGGGCCGGGCTCGCCGAGGTCGAAGGCGGGGCCGGGGCGGAGGGGAGCGACGGGGAGAGGGTCGAGGCGTGGCCCGCTAGCGAAGCTGGTCAGGCCGGCGAGGGTGAGGGCGAGTAATCCAGTTAGCTGATGAATAGGCAGAATCGGGCTGATCGTTGCATGGACCACTATGAAATTGAAATCCATTCTCAACCAACGCCCAACCTACCTCGCTTCCCGCCCTTCGTCAAGCTCCTATGGCTGCCACCTGTTGTTCGATCGATCGGCGTCGGGGAACCGGTACTCCGGGTCGATCTCGACCTGGATCACCGGAGAGCCGACGGGGACCGTGACGACCGCATGGCGTGCACCGGCCAGCCAGGTATCGACGGGGACCTGGAGCTCCAGCCGGCTGCCGTCGGCCCGGGTGACCAGGAGATGAACCGGCATGGGCGCCATCCCTCGATCGGCGACCACGATCTCGGTCCCCTCCGCCGTGGGCCGGACGCTCTCGAGGGCGTGGTCGAGGGTCCAGGTCTCGTAGTACCAGGTTCGCCAGAACCAATCGAGGTCGCGTCGGGCGGCGGACTCGAAACTGTGGAAGAGATCCCACGGATACGGGTGCCTGAACGCCCAATCGGCGATGTAACTCCGCAGCCCTTGCCTGAAGGTCTCCTCGCCCAGCACGCCGCGCAACGCGTGCAGCATCGTCGCCGGCTTGGAGTACGACGCCGTCCGATAAGCCGGAGCGCTGTAGTGGTAATCGGACCAGCGCATGATCGCGCCTTCGTCACCGGAAAGGGCCGTGCGCAGATAGCGGATCTGATCGAAGATCTCGTAGTCCGTGCCGGGAAAGAAATCCTCCGACGCCTGGTTCTCGATGAAGCTCGTCGTGCCCTCGTCCATCCAGGCGCGGCGCCGCTCGTCCGATCCCACCATCATCGGGAACCACATGTGTCCCTCTTCGTGCGCGGTCACTTGGTAGAGCGCGGTGTCGCCCCGCTCGTTGTAGCTGCCGATGAGCGTCATCATCGGAAACTCCATGCCGCCGCCGATGATGTCGGCACCTTCGACCGCCGTCATGTGCGGCCAGGGGTAGGGAAACCCGGTGTACTGGGAGAAGAACGAGATGGCCTGCTGGGAGTAGGTGACCGATCGGGTCCAGCGTGGGGCCAGCTCGCGATAGATGGCGTCGACGCGGGCGTAGTCGGTCCGGCCGTCGCCGTCACGGTCGCCTACCGGGGTCCGCGCCGCATCCCATAACGACTCGCGGCTGGCGGCGAAGGCCACGTCCCGGACCGAGTCGGCCACGAAGCGCCACGTCAGCCGGCCCTCGGCTCCGGCGCGCGTTGCTCGGCCGAAGTCCTCCGACGTGAGCACGCGGACCACGTTGTCACTTCGCTCGGTCCGCCGCAGACGCTCCGCCACCTCCGGGCTCAGCACCTCGTCCGGATTCTGCAACGAGCCGGTCGCCGTCACCAGCCATCCTTCAGGCACCGTCACGGTCAGCTCGTAGCTGGCGTACCCCATGTAGAACTCGGCGCGACCCAGGAAGGGATCGCTGTGCCAACCCGTCACGTCGTCGTACACCGCCATCTGAGGATACCAATAGGCGATGTAGAACAGGTTGTCCGCGTCCCAGCCCATGCGGCTCGAGGCCCCAGCCTGAGGGATGGTGAACGACCAGTCGAACTCCAGCTGGACGCTGTCGTCCGCGGCGAGCGGTGCCGGCAGCACGATGGCCATCTGGGTTCCGAGGATCGTGTAGCGCGCACCCTCGCGCCCACCCGCCGCCAGCGCCTGGCCATCGGCCACTACCCGGCTCACGTCGATGCCGCCCGTGATCTCCTCAAAGATCAGGCGCGGTGCGCCCTCGGCGTGGAGGTTTTGTGACAGCTGCACGAACAGCACCGGCAGCGTGTCGGGCGAGTTGTTGTGGTATAGAACCACGGCCTGCCCTTCCAGCCGCTTTTCGTCCGGGATGATCCGAGCGTCCAGCCGGTAGTCGGTCCATTGCTGCCAGTACGCCGGTCCCGGCGCGCCGGTCAGCGTGCGGGTCCCGCGCTCGATGGCGCGCTCGTACCCGGTCGAATAGGTGACCGGATAGGGGAGCGTGCGGTCCGCGGCGTTTTGTCCGTGGGCGGCGGTCGCCGATCCAACCGCCAGGGCCAGGATCAGGCCGAGCCTGAAGGTCGACATGGTCATGCCTTTCGTGACGCGTCCATTGGCGGTGCTAAGGATCCACCGCGCGACGTTGGTTCGCAAGTGGTATTCGTCTTGCGCCGAGAGGCCGCACCCGATCATAATGTGCCCAGAGCCGACAAGCCCTCCGAGCCCCAGGGGCCTTTCATACACTGCGTCATAGGGGAGCTCCAATACTCCCGGATCGCGCCGGCCCGAGCCGTCGCCGGTCCACCGGCCGAGTCACGCACCCAAGAGGGCGACCAGCATGACCAGTCGAAGCCAGCTGTCACGTCGGGATTTCGTCAAGGTGGGCGCCGCCGGCGCGGCGGGCCTCTGTCTTTCGCCGCGAGGGGCCGACGCCCTGCCCCCATCCATGCCGGAACGCCCGCTGGGTAGAACGGGGCACAAGGTCCGCCTGTTCAGCCTCGGCGGTCAGGCGACCCTCGAGCAGGCCGGTACCCGGGACGCGTCTCTGACAATCATCAACCGGGCCATCGACCTGGGGGTCAACTACATCGACACGGCCGCCGCTTACGGGCGGGGCATCAGCCAGACCTACATCGGCGAGGTCATGGCGACGCGTCGTGACGAGGTCTTCCTCGCCACCAAGACCCACGATCGGACGCGTGACGGTTCGCTTCGCCTCCTGGAGCGCAGCCTCGAGCTACTGCAGACCGACCATCTCGATCTATGGCAGCTCCACAACATCAGGACCGAGGAGCAGATCGAGCTCATCTTCGGGGACGGAGGTGCCATCGAGGCGCTGCTCCAGGCGCGAGACGAGGGAACCGTCCGGCACCTGGGCATCACCGGCCACTACGACCCGGCCCCGCTGATCACGGCTGTCGAGCGTTTCGATTTCGACACCATCCTGATGGCCCTCAATCCGGCCGACCCCCACTTTCTCCCCTTCCAAAACGAACTGCTCCCCCTGGCCAACCGGAAGGGGATGGGCGTGATCGCCATGAAGATCCCGGCCCGCGGCCGGCTGTTCCGGCCGGACGGGATCACGTCGATGCGCGACGCGCTCTCCTACGTATTCAGCCTCCCGGTCAGCACGGCGATCGTCGGGTGTGACACCGTGGAGCAGCTGGAAGAGAACGTGGCGATCGCGACGTCTTTCGAGCCGCTGTCGCCCGCTGAGATGTCGAGGATAGAGGGGCTGACCGCCGCCTACGCGATGGAGGCCGCCTTCTTCAAGAAGGGCGGAGCCGGCTTCGGTCGGCGCGGCAGCGCCGATTAGCAGATGGGAATGGACCAAGTACCGGGGATGGAAGGGAACGATGACTGAGCCGAAGCGAGCCGGTGGCAAGAAGCACATCGAGGATCTGAATCCATTTCGCATCGCCCAGCAGCAGTTCGACAACGCGGCGCGCTATCTGCCGGACCTCGACCCGGGCCTGGCGATGTTCCTGAAGCAGCCGCGTCGCATGGTCGAGGTGCAGTTTCCCATCGAGACCGTGGGAGGGGTGGTGAAGAACTACATCGGGTACCGCTGCGTCCACAGTCGGGCTCGGGGACCGGGCAAGGGTGGCATCCGCTATCACCCCGACGTGACAGCGGACGAGGTGCGGGCGCTGGCCTCGTGGATGACCTGGAAGTGCGCGGTGGTCGATGTGCCGTTCGGCGGCGCGAAAGGCGGCGTGATCTGCGACCCGAAACAGCGGACCCGGGCGGACCTGCAGGCGATCACGCGACGCTTCATCTCGGAGCTGGGCGATCGGATCGGGCCGTTCACCGATGTGCCGGCACCGGACGTGAACACCAATGCGGAGACGATGGCCTGGATCTATGACACGTACGAGATGCTGCATCGCGGCGAGAACAACCTGGGCGTGGTCACCGGAAAGCCCATCGATATGGGCGGTTCCTACGGGCGTCGGGAAGCGACCTCGCGCGGTTGTCTGTTCTGCACGCAGCGGGCTCTAGCCCGCGGTCTGCTCTCTGGCTTCAACTCGGTGGTCGGGGCGCGGGTCGCGATTCAGGGATACGGCAACGCCGGCGCGATCGCGTCCCAACTGTTCGCCGAGCAGGGAGCGAAGATCATCGCGGTGAGCGATTCCCAGGGTGCCGCCTTCGATCCCGATGGTCTGAATCCGAACGCGGTGCTCGCCCACAAGCGGGCGACGGGCAGCGTGGTCGGGCTCAAAGGCACCAGCAAGCTGACGAACGAAGAGCTTCTCGAGCTGGACTGCGACATACTGATCCCAGCCGCCCTCGAGAACGTGATCCGCGCCGACAACGCGCCCAACGTCAAGGCACGCATCATCGCCGAGGCGGCGAACGGGCCCACAACACCGACGGCGGACCGGATCCTGTACGAGCGCGGCATCCCCGTGCTGCCGGACATCCTGGCCAACGCCGGCGGCGTCACGGTGAGCTACTTCGAGTGGGTGCAGAACAACGAGAACGAGCAGTGGGACGAGGACACGGTCAACCTGAAGCTGCACGTCAAGATGCAGAGGGCGAGCGACTCGGTCCTCGACAAGCAGATCGAGATCAACGAGTCGCTGGGTGCGCTGAACTCCGGCAGAAAGGAGCACGGGCTGCCGGCGGACCTGGAGCCGGTCGATCTGCGCACCGCCGCCTATATCCTGGCGATCCAGCGCGTGGCGCGGGTCACGCTCGAGCGCGGGATCTGGCCGTAGTCGCGGCCGTCGTGCGGCCGGCGCGGTAGCTCAACGCCGCGCCGGCGTAGGCCAGTCCCGCCGTCAGCCACAAGACCCGGGAGCCCGCCTCCAGGGCTATGAGCGCCGCCAGCGGCGTGGCCACCACGGAAGCGAAGCCGTTCGCCGCCCAGGCCCACGCCACCCTCTCCGCCGCACCCCGCGCCATCCCGCGCAGCCCCAGGGGAAACGGCGTTCCCATCAGAAACGCCAGCGGCGCCAAAACCGACACCGTCACCAGCCCCCGGGCCGGCAGGGCCGCCGGCTGCAGGGCCCGGCTCAAGGGGAGGAGCCCCGCGGCGTAGATCGTCATAATCACGGCCAACACCGCCGCTGCCGCCCAGCCGTGACGTGCCGACCAGCGGTCCGAACGCATGCTGCCGACTCCGGAGAAGACGAGGAGCACGACGAGTACGGACGCCACCGCGTAGACCGGGTGACCGAGGAGCAGCGTCAGCTGCTGGATGGCAGCGATCTCGGCGGCCATGAAGCCCAGCCCGATGGCGGAGAAATAGGCAAGGACGAGACCGAGTCCTTCCCCGGTGGTCGCGCCACCCCCCAGGAGCACCGGGCCCAGGAGCAGGACGGCGGCCAGGACGAGGCTCTGCGCCAGCGTCGCGATCAGCGCCACGTAGCCCCACTCCGCGATCGGCAACACGCTGCCCCGCTCGGCGCCAAAGAACAGACTCAGCGATCCAGCTCGGAGATAGTGATGCGGGTAAGGGCGCCCGTCGCCGACCGGCCCGACCGTAAAGGGATAGTCTTCCTCGAACGCCTCGGCCGCTTCGGCGCCCTCCACCGCGGCCGCCGCCGCTTCGTACAGAACCGGCTCGTCCAGCAGGTTGAACCCCGGGGTTGGCCTCTCGATCCCCGGGCGCCAGTCGAGATCGAACCCGCGGGAACGGGTCCACTCGGTCAGCGCCTCGATCGCCCGCGGCTCGAACCCCGACGGCTTCGCCAGGACCGTAAACGTCGCCCAGCTCCGCACCACGACCAGCCTGTCCCCGATCTCACCGGCCGTGACTCCTCTCAGCGCCTCGCCGACGGTCAGGATCGTGCGCAGGCTCCGCCGCGGCGGCACGGTGACCCAACCGCTGATCGCCAGCACGCCGTCCTCGGTCAGCCCCCCCAGGTAGTCCCGGTACGCCTCCACGGTATGCAGGTAGTCCTCGTTCAACGCGTGGACACCGGCGGCCGAAGCGCCGAAACCCCGTCCGGGTCCCAGCGTCACCAGGTCGAAGCGCTCCCCGGCACTCGACACGTAACGCCGTCCATCCGCCACGACCCATCGAACATCGATGGCATCCGGAATCGCGTTCTCGGCCATCGACTCCCGGGCCAGCTCCGCGATCCCCCCGTGCAGCTCCACCGCGCGTACCCGTCGCGCGCCGTGTTCCACCGCGTTCCAAACCTCGGTGCCGCCGCCGGCTCCGACGACCAGCACGCTCTCCACCTCACCCAACACGTACGGCGTCGCGGTTGGCAGCCAATCCAGCAGCCGACGATCCTCCTGCCCGCTCCAATCGGTCGTGGCCCCGGCGATATCCCCGTCGACGAACAGCGCGCTCTGTGGAGGGAACTCCCCCTGATAACCGAGCGAAAGGCCAGGCGCGTGGTGGAAAGCCGCCGCCTCCACCGCGACGACCCAACCCACCGGGTCCGCGCGCTCTGTCACGCGCCGAGCCTCCGGGTACGCCTCCACCTGCGGCAGCGCCTTGTACGGATTGATCCGCAATTCCCAGGGCGGCCGAATCAGCGCCAGGGCCGCCAGCGCCAGCGCCGCGCACGCGATGGCCACCACCGCGGGACCGCGCCTGGCCACCGCCACCGTCGCGGCGCCCACCGCCCCGGCGGCCGCCGGCACGGCCAGCGCCCGCCAGGGCAACGCCACCCACAGAATCGACAGCGCCAGCGTCGCGCCCAGCCCGGCGCCCACGAAGCTCGCCCCATAAACCAGGCCCGCCCGCTCCCGCTCCAGCACCAGGGCGAGCAACACGGCCAGGGCCCCCACCGCGAACGGCAACGCCAGCAGCAGGTAGACGAGCGCCAGCTTCAGCCACGGCCGTAAGCTCCAGGGAAGCTGGGTGGCGTCCAGCGGGATCAGGTGGACCAGCGTGGCACTGGCGACCAGCGCCAGCGGCGTGGCCAGCGCGGCGGCGACGAACCCGCGCTCCGCCGCCGTCGGCCCCGGCCGGACCAGAGCCAGCAGCGTCCCGGCGGCGCCGAAGCCCAGCATGGCAACGCCGATCGCCATGTACGCGAAGTGGTGGAACTGCTCGATCCCGAAGACGCGAACGAGCAGGATCTCGTAGGCGAGCGTGCTCGCAGAGAGGAGCGCGACGGCCAGCGGGCGTGAGTATCGACTCATGCTTCCGGTCGTTGCCTTCTACCCTCAGCGAAGGCCTTCGAGCATGGGAACGAAGCGAACCGGCAGCAGGTTGCGCGTTCGGACCTCGCCCTCGTCGCGTTTGGTCACGAGGATCAGGTTCTGAACGCCGTACACGCTCCCCACGGGAATGACCATGCGGCCGCCGACCTCGAGCTGGTCCACCAGTGCGGGCGGGATGTGCCCGGCGGCTGCCGTGACGATGATCGCCTCGAACGGCGCTGCTTCCGGCCAGCCGTAATGGCCGTCACCGTGTCGCACTTCGACCGAGTCATACGCCAGGCGACCCAACCGCTCACGCGCGCTCTCCGCCAGGGCGCCGAAGATCTCCATCGTATACACGTCACAGCCGATCTCGGCCAGCACCGCCGCCTGGTAACCGGATCCCGTCCCGATCTCCAGCACCTTCATGCCCGGCTCCAACTCCAGGATCTCCGTCATGTACGCCACGATGTAGGGCTGGGAGATCGTCTGGCCGTGTCCGATCGGCAGCGGGTGATCGCCGTAGGCTCGATCGCGGTAGCGGCCCGGCACGAACTCGTGCCGTGGAACGGCTCGCATCGCCGCCAGGGTCGCCGAGTCACGAACACCGTAGCTCTCGATCTGCTCGACCATCGCCCGGCGCCGTTCCGCCTGTTCCGGGTCCCCCTGCCGCTCCTGCGCCTCGACACCGCAGGCCGACAGCAACAGCGCGGAAACCGTCAATCTGAAAAGCGGACTCCTGCTCAGAAACATCATCTTGCCACTTTCTCGCTCGATGGCTCGCTCCTCGAAATCACTCACATGGCGAACGGCTTCGAGCCCCTCCGCACCGCCGGGCTCGAGGCCGCGCCCTCGACGGATGCGGTCAGTCGATCGCCGCCAGCGCCGGCCGCGGCGCCGGCACGTCCCGGTTCGCCCCACCCTCCGCGATCCGCCGCTCCAGATCGATCGACATCTGCCGGCTCGGTGCGATGCGCTCCAGCTCGACGTAGTACTCCGCACGATCGACCAGCTCGCCCGCCACCACGGCGGCCACGATCAGTTCGTGAAAGCGCGCCGGATCGACCGCCCACAACAACCCGGGCACCACCAGACCCACCCCGACCCGCAGCAGGCTGATCGCCGGGCGCACAGGGCGGCCGCCTCGCCGGAAGCCCAGCTTGCGTCCGACGTAGAGCCCCAGCTTGCCGAGTCCTACGGCTCCCGCCAGCGGGCCGACGCCGGCGAAGACCGCCGCGAGGAAGACCCCGGTCCAGGCCACGGAGGCGCTGTGGGTCAGCGGATGCGCCGACGCTCGCAGCACGGTGTACACGTAGTCGGCGCAGATCAGGGCCGTCAGACCCAGGCCGACGGCGACCGCGGCCAGCGGCCAAGACCCCGGGAACCAGAGCAGCTGTGCGGCAGCCAGCGCGATGAACCCGGTGACCGCCGTCACCTCGCGACTCAACCACGAGCGCCGCAGGTTGAGAAGCGCGCGGTAAGCCCGAAAGGGCTTTCCCAGATGCAGGGACGCCAGCCCCAGGATCAGCGCCGCGCCGCCGACGAACGCGGCGGGTGACAGATCGAACGAATCCAGGGTTGCCGCCGCTAAGGCGGCCACCAGGACGGCAAGCATCGACGTGAACGCCGCCAGCGGCCACTCCGACCGCAGCCTGATGTCGTCATCGGGGGCCTTCCCGGGCGCGGACGCCGGATCGACGACCGGTGCGCTCATCACCGGCAGCCAACGCCCCTCCTTCAAGGGGACGATCACGGTTCGGGGGCCCAGCTCGGTCGCCGGGAAGCCGTCGATCTCGTTCTCGATCTCGGGCTCGGCCACGTCGGCGAACCCGAGGGCCCCGGTGGGGCAGAGGGCGACGCAGGCCGGCTCGAGCCCGTCGACCAGCCGATGGTTGCAGAAGGTGCACTTGCTCATCACGCCGCGTGACGAATCGAACACCGGCGCGTCGTACGGGCAGGCCCACGAGCAGTAGCGACAACCGATGCACTTCTCCTCCTCCAGGATCACCGCGCCGGTATGCGCATCGCGCCGATAGGCGTTCGCCGGGCACGCGTACAGGCACGCGGGCTCGTTGCAGTGGTTACACGCCAGCGACAGGTGATAAGCGGGAAGCGCGGGATGTCGTTTAGGATTGAAGGTTTCGACGCGCCGCCAGCTGCGATCGGGGCCCAGCCCGTTCTCGATGCTACACGCGAGCCGGCAGGCATCGCAGCCGGTGCAGCGGTTGGAGTCGAAGACGAAGCTATTCGGCATCCCGCAACGCCTCCACCTCCACCCGGTTCTCGTGGAACGCGGCACCGTACCCCATGTCGGTCTCGCGCGCCGCCGACAGAAAATTCACGGTGCCGCCCTCGGTGATCCACCAGCCGTTCGTCACACTTACGCAGCCGCGCCTGACCCCGTTGTCGAGGGTCGCCTCGAGCTCGATCCGGCCGCGGTCGTTGAATACACGCACCCGATCGCCGTCGCCGATGTCGCGACGACGTGCATCCTCGGGATTGATCTGCAGCAGCGGCCGGTCTCCGAGCTGCCGGATCATCCGCAGGTTGTTGAACTGCGAGTGGATGCGGTTCTTGGTGTTCGGGGTGAGCAGATAGAGAGGATAGCGACCGCGCCCGTTGCCGCGCCGTGTCGACTCCACCGGCTCGCTGTAGCGCGGCAGAGCATCTAGCCCCCAGCGTTCGGTCACCTCTCGCGACTCCAGCTCGATCTTCCCCGATGGCGTCCGGAACGTCAAATCGGCGAACGCGATCTTCTCGGCGCCGGGGGCCAGCACGGGCCCGCGCCGTAGCCGCTCCAACGTGAGTTCGGGGAATGGCGCCAGCCGGCGCTCGAGGTAGGCTGTCACCTCGTCGTCGCTGACCGGAAAGACCTCGTGATCGTTCGCCTGGGCGCACCCCAACCGCCGGGCCAACAGGCGGTAGATCTCGCTTTCCGGCTTCACCTCGCCCGGCGGCTCGATCATCTTCTGCTTCAGCTGGATATAATGGTGCCAGTAGGCGCCGATCACGTCCGAACCCTCGAACATCGTCTTGGCCGGCAACACGATATCCGCTTCCCGCGCGGTGTCGGTGAGGAACTGATCGACCACGACCCGGAAGTCGAGGGCGCGGAACGCCTCCAGCACGGTGTTGGTCTCCGGGTTCTGCGTGATCGGGTTCCCGCGCTCGACCCAAGCCATGCGCAGCGGCGGGTCGCGTTGCGCCAGCATCTCGGGGCCGAGGCGCGCCGTCGAGATGGAGATACGAACGGCTCCGCCCGGCCGTTCCGGCGGGTAGAAGGCGAGCGGGTCGCGGACCTCGTCGAACACGTGACTCTGCAGATTGGCGTATACCCAGCCGGCCCCGGGCGACCCGATGTTGCCGGTGATCGCCAGCAACGCCAGCATCGCACGCATCGTCTGGCCGCTGTTCGTGAACCTCTGCATGCCGAAGCCCGGGCTGATCGTGACCGGACGGATCGTTCCGAGCCAGTCGGCGAGTTGATGGATGTACTCGACGGGCACCTCGGTCACTTCGGCGGCCCATTCCGGGGGGTACTCCCCCACCATCTCGACGAACGCGGGATAACCGCGGACGTGTCGCTCGATGAACCCCTGGTCGATCCGGCCCTCGCGGACCAGCACGTGCGCCAACGCCAGCGCCAGCGCGCCATCCGTGCCGGGTCGCGGCTGGATCAACAGCGACGCGCGATCCGCCGTCTCGGTGCGCCGCGGATCGATGACGACCAGCCGGGCACCCGCCTCCAGCGCCCGTTCGACGAAGACCATCTGGTGGATGTTCGTCTCCGACGCGTTCTTCCCCCACAACACGATGAGCCGCGCGTTGGCGATGTCCTCGGGCACGCTGTGCTTGTTCTCTCCCAGGGTGAGTCGGGTCGCTTCCAAGCCCGCCGGCCAGCAGAGATCGCCATACGTCGTCGTGCAGCCGCCGAAGCGCCGCCAGAACTCCATCCCCACGGCGTTCAACAGCCCCTTGGTGCCGCTGGCCGAATAGTAGAGGACGCTCTGAGGGCCCGGGTTCGCTTTGAGCCGCAAGAGCCGCTCACCGATCGTTCCCAGCGCCTCGTCCCACGAGATCCGTTCGAACCCATCGCCGTTCGCCTTGCGGCGAAGCGGGTGGAGGATCCGGTCGGGCGAATGGGCCCGTTCGACGTAGCTCAGACCTTTGAGACAGGCGCCGCCGGGCGTGGCCCGGTTCTCGGGATGCGGTTCGATTCGGCGGATGCGGCCGTTCTCGACCTGCACCCGCATCGAGCAGGTCGAGTAGCAGTTGCGCGGACACGCGGTGGTGAACCGGTGTGCGGTGTCCGGTGGGCGGTGTGCGGTGGGTGTCAGGCCGCTGGCCG
>JAACAK010000036.1:76245-96593 GCA_011774835.1 Candidatus Kutchimonas denitrificans
TGCCTCAGCACGTAATGCAGGATACCGCCGTTCCGGTAGTATTCGAACTCCTGCGGCGTGTCGATGCGGACCCGTGCCGTGAACTCGATCCCTTCGCCGTCCGGCCTCACCGCGGTGACCTCAACTTCTCGCTTCCCCTCCGGGCTCTCGATCGTGAACGTCTCTTCTCCATCGAGGCCCAGCGACTCGGCGGATTCGCCCTCGGCAAACTGCAGCGGCAGGACACCCATTCCGATGAGGTTGCTGCGATGGATGCGCTCGTAGCTCTCCGCGATCACCGCGCGGATCCCCAGCAGCCGGGTTCCCTTGGCCGCCCAGTCCCGCGACGAGCCCGACCCGTACTCCTTGCCGGCCAGCACGATCAGCGGCGTGCCCTCCTCCATGTACTTCATCGCCGCGTCGTAGATCGACATCTCCTCGCCGCTGGTCAGGTGGCGGGTATAGCCGCCTTCCACACCCGGCACCAGCTTGTTGCGCAACCGCACGTTCGCGAACGTGCCGCGCATCATCACCTCGTGATTGCCACGCCGCGAGCCGTAGGAGTTGAAGTCCCGGGGCTCGACGCCGTGCTCGATCAGGTAGCGGCCCGCCGGGCTGTCCTTCTTGATCGCGCCCGCCGGCGAGATGTGGTCGGTGGTCACCGAATCGCCGAGGTACACCAGCACCCGCGCATCCTCGATCGGCTCGACCGGAGGAGTCTCGACGGTCAGGCCCTCGAAGAACGGTGGATGCTTCACATAGGTCGAGTCGGGATCCCACTCGTAGAGGTCGCCCTGCGGGACCGGCATCGATTTCCACTCCTCGCTGCCTTCGAACACCTCGGCGTACGATTTGCGGAACATGTCCGACTGCAACGCCGCACCGATCGTCTCGTGTACCTCCTGCCGCGTCGGCCAGATGTCCTCAAGGTAGACGGGCTCGCCGTCGTCGCCGGTGCCCAGCGACTCGCGGTAGATGTCGATGTCCATTCGGCCGGCCAGCGCGTACGCCACCACCAGGGGCGGCGAAGCCAGGTAGTTCGCCCGGACTTCCGAATGGACCCGCCCCTCGAAGTTGCGGTTCCCCGATAGCACCGATACCGCCACCAGGTCTCCGTCCTCGATGCCGGCTGAGATCTTCTCGTGTAGCGGGCCGCTGTTCCCGATGCAGGTCGTGCAGCCGTAGCCGACCAGGTTGAAGCGGAGCTGGTTCAGGTACGCCGTCAGCCCCGCGTTCTCCAGGTAGTCGGTCACCACCTTCGAACCCGGGGCGAGGCTCGTCTTCACCCAAGGCTTCGTGCCGAGCCCGCGCTCCACCGCTTTCTTCGCCACCAGTCCCGCCGCCACCATCACGGACGGGTTCGAGGTGTTGGTGCAGCTGGTGATCGCGGCGATCACCACCGATCCGTGCCGAAGGTCGAACCCGTCGCCGTTGAGCGATACGGGTACGGCGCTCTCCTCGATCAGCTGGTCGACCGGATCCGGCGCCGCCTTGGCTTCGCCGCCTTCGTTCTCCCAACGGCCGACCTCCGGGTCGCGTCCGGCCCCAGGGGTCAGCAGCTCGGCCAGCGTCCGCTTGAACTCGACCTTCGCCCGGGAGAGCGGCACCCGGTCCTGGGGACGCTTCGGTCCGGCCAGGCTGGGCTCCACGGTTCCAAGGTCGAGCTCGAGCGTATCGGTGTACTTCGCCTCCGGGCTGTCGACGGTATGGAACAGCCCCTGCTCCTTCATGTACGCCTCGACCAGCGCGATCCGCTCTTCGCTCCTGCCGGTGAACCGCAGGTAGTTGAGCGTCTCATCGTCCACAGGGAAGATCGCGCTCGTGCACCCCATCTCGGGCGACATGTTGCTGATCGTCGCGCGATCCGCCAGCGGCAGCTTCGCCAGCCCCGCCCCGTAAAACTCCACGAACTTGCCGACCACGCCCTTCCTTCTGAGCATCTCGGTCACGCGCAAGACCAGATCCGTCGCCGTCGCGCCCTCGGGCAGCTGCCCGGTCAACTTGAAACCGATGACGTCGGGAATGAGCATGGTGACCGGCTGACCCAGCATGGCCGCTTCGGCCTCTATGCCACCCACGCCCCAGCCGAGCACACCCAGCCCGTTGATCATGGTCGTGTGCGAGTCCGTCCCTACCAGGGTGTCGGGATAAGCCCAACCGTCATCGTCGTCCATCACCACCCGCGCCAGGTACTCCAGGTTGACCTGGTGCACGATGCCGGTGGCCGGCGGCACGACGCGGAAATTCTCCAGCGCCTGCTGACCCCATCGTAGGAAGGCGTAGCGCTCCCGATTGCGCTCGAACTCGCGCTCGGCGTTTTTGCGAAACGCCTCCGGCGAGCCAAAGAAATCGACCTGAACCGAATGATCGATCACCAGTTCGGCGGGCTGTAGCGGGTTGATCTTTCCCGGATCGCCGCCAAGACGCCGCAGCGCGTCGCGCATCGCCGCCAGGTCGACCACCGCCGGAACACCGGTGAAGTCCTGCAAGAGCACGCGGGCCGGCCGATAAGCGATCTCGGTCGACGTCCCGGCTTCCAGTTGCCAGCGCGCCAGCGCTTCGATATCCGAGGCGGGCACGGTGGAGCCGTCCTCGAAGCGCAGCAGGTTCTCCAACAGGACCCGGAGCGCGTAGGGGAGGTGTCCCACTTCGAGCCCCTCCTTTTCCAGGGCGCCGAGCCGGGCGATGCGATACGATGTCCCTCCGATATCGAGGGTTCCGTGCGTACCGAAACTATCGGCCATGACGGGCAGTCCTTTCCATGATCTCGGGCCACTGATACCTGAACTCTCTCACCCGGAAGAGCGTCCGTCAATGCCGGACAAAAAAGCGCGGGCGGCCTGCTGCCGCCCGCGCTCATCCCCAGATCCTGGCGGCGATCAGCCGGCGAAGTTGCCCGTCGCCGCCACGCCGAAGCTGAACAGCTGAAGTATGTTGACGAATAGATCCCCCAACACGTTCAGCATCAGCGACAGCTCGAAGAGGTCTTGCTCGTCCAGCTCCGAACCTGTCGGGACCAGTTCGAGCCCCTGGCTCCCGATGCGGAAGTCGGCCACCTCCTCGCCGTTGAAGAAGACTCCGCTCTCGGGCGTGACGGTCCCGGCCGACTCGTCGAGTCCCAACACGATCCCGAGTTCGTTGCCGGTGGCCAAGTTGTTGATCGTTATCTCCGTGTTGATGACGCCGGTCGCGTCCACCGTCTGCGTGAAGGACATGTCGAGCGATGCGGCCGAGGTCGTGAGGGAGAACGAAGAGCCGGTCTCGCTTTCCGCCGCGGACCAGGTGAAATCGAGCTGGTCCGTCCCGTTGGACGCGAACCCGATCATGCTGAGGGTGAAGGTCGAGACATCGAGCGTCCCGGTAATGTCGTAGCTCAACAGCGTGACGCCGCCGACGTCCGAGGAGACCGCCACGTCTATGTTGGGCTCCGTGGTCAGGTCCACGATGTCCACCAAGCCGATGTCCTGCAGCGGCTGCACGGGGAAGAGCGTACTCGGGTCCAGCTCGTAGAGTCGGAAACGGATCCCGTTGGTGGGAGCGTTGCCCGGATCGTTGGGATCGGGGACGTACGTCTGGTCGACCGGATCCCAGATGCAGGTCACGCCGAGGAGCGATGTCGGGATGTTGAGATCGTGCTCAGCTCCCGCGTGGCCGGCACGCGCCTGGCTCAGCAGCCACTCCCGGGCCTTTGCCACCGACCGCCCGAACCAGACGTCATCGCCAGCCGCCGATAGGCCCACCGGCGTGATGCTCGGCTGGCCCGTGATCCCGGCGATGATGCCGCCTACCGGTCCGCTGAGTGAATTGACCGACTCGTTCTCCTCGAAGAAGCTCGCCACCACGCTGTCGACCACCGCGTTGGTCGAAGACGCCAGGTTGCCGGTGTCGCTGGGGCCCGAGCCGTTGCCGTCGTCGCAGGCCGCCGCGAGCGACAGCGCCACCACGATCGCGCACAACCGCGAGACCCGTTGAAATGTGGATTTCATTGGTGCTACCTCCTTCGCACGACCCGCCAGACGGGCATGATGGTTGGGGTAGATTCGGGCTGCACGGCTCCTCCCGTGCGATCGCGACGGCCCGCCCTCCGACTCGGCGACGCGACGCGCATGCATGACCGAAGAAGGCAAAGCTAGGCGCGGTCCGCACCGACGCAAGCCTGTCGGCGGAGATCATCGCTTCTACTTCTCTTTCGCGTCTACTCGCGCATCCCTGCGCCGGTCGCTTCCTGCAGGCGGCGTAGCTCCGCCGCCATCTCCTCGATCTCCGTCAGATCGCGCCTCATCTCGCTCCAGCCGTACCAGAGCGCGTAGTCCGGGTTGGCGTGGAAGCTCCCCTGGAAGGCCCGCATCCGGTGCTCGAGGAACATCACGAACGGCGTCTGCTCGATGGGCGTCCACCACCCACCATGCCCGCCACGGCCAGCGCAACGAGAAAAATCACTCGTCGCATCATTCTCTCCTGCCGCAATCGTGGTCGTCGACGGATCGGTCTAGCGTGGTCGATCGCCTCGCTCTCATCTTGTAGAGAGCGCGGTCCACTCGCGCCGTCCGGGTCAGGGCATGTCGCACTGTATGCATCAGAGAAGAACGGTCGTGCCGTCCCAATCAACGTCCGCCGGCCCGCAAAGGGCAACAACAGTCGAAGTCACTCTCGCGCTTCGAGCCGACGATCACCATCTTGAACTGTCACCACTGCATGGAGAGGGAGCTGATCATGGCAGACCGAGTGAAGAAGGTGAACTACTGCTACGTCACCGTTCCGAACCGGGCCGGTCAGGGGGCGAACATCCTCGGCGAGCTGCGCGAGGAGGGCGTGGGGCTACTGGCCTATTCCGGGTTTCCCGCTGGCGGCGGCAAGGCCCAGCTGGACATGGTCCCCGAGAACATGTCGGCGCTCAAGCGCGTAGCGCGGAAGAACGATTGGAAGCTCTCCAAGGTCAAGAAGGGGTTTCTGATCACGGGCCAGAACGATCTGGGGGCCGTTCATCGGCACTACGAAAAGCTCGCCGACGCCAAAATCAACATCACGGCGGCCGACGCGGTGAGCGCGGGCAAGAACCGCTACGGCATGATTCTCTGGGTGAAGACGAAGGACTACAACAAGGCGGCCCGGGTGCTGAAGGCCAAGTAACACCGCGAGCGGGCAGCCATCAGGACAAAGCGACGAATCGAGGGGCCCGGGAGGAGGGAGAGGGCAACGTGCGCGATCAGGGAGCAGCTCCTCCCGGATGGAACAGGCGGTCGACTTCATGGAGACCTTCGCGAACTGGCCCGCCAGCTGGCCGCTTTCCGCCGTGACATCGTACGGCTGAATACCAGGTCAAGAGTGCCTGAATCGCCGGCCCCTCTGGCGGCGGCCGGGACCAGCCCTAACCGTGGCGGTTTCGCCACCGGGAACATTCCCCTGCCTTCCGAGTATGTTATATTGCAACCAGCCCGCCCCGGCCCGCTAGCCTGAACGAGAGAAGTACATGTCACGCAGAGGATTCACCCTCATCGAACTGCTCACGGCTATGGTGCTTCTGGCGGTCCTGGCCGCTATCAGCCTCAAGATCGTGGACGCTCGGGCGCAGGCGTACCTGGCGGTCCTGGAGTCGGATCTCAAGAACCTCGCCGTGGCGCAAGAGGCGTATTACGTGGAATCGGCCGACCGGTTGGGAGGCGCCCGTTACGCGCCCAACATGGAACACATCGAGTTCAACCCCAGTCCCTTCGTGCAGATGACCATGGTAGGCATAGAAACCGGGTGGACGGCCCGAGCTCAGCACAAGCTACGCACCGACTTCCGCTGTGCCGTGTACATGGGCGACATCAAGGCGATAATCAAACCCTACGAGCCGGCGATCACCGAAGGCGTGATTGAATGCGAGCCGAAGCGCAGGGGGAAGGGCAAGGGCAAGTAGGCGAAACCGGGCACGTCGACCGTGACCGATCGTGTTGCCCGACTCGGGCCAACCACTTCACACCTTGTAATCAGCATGCCCGCAGAGACGCAGACTCCGGATAGTGGGGCGCGACGCAGGGCGGCCGTTGCATTGCTCGCCATCGCGGCGTTCGGCGCCCTGGCGATCTTCGCCACATCACACTACATAAGCGACACGAAGCTGCTCTTCGAGGAGGATCCGGAGAGAGCGCTGCAGCGGCTCGGGCTCGCGCTCAAGAGTCTGGCGGTCCTGCTCGCCGTACTGCTGTTCGCGCTGGCCGGTTGGCTCTACCATCTTTCACGGCGGGCGCGGGCGGTCGAACGCTTTCCACCACCCGGGGCCTGGGTCATCCACGAGACGAGACTATTGACAGGGGAAGAGGCGCGAAAGAAGGCCGGGCAGGGGATCGTCTTCTCTGCAGTCATCGCGCTGACCGGGGTGTTCGGAGCCGCTCTCATCTGGTATGTGACGACCTCGCTGACCACCCCCTAGCCGGTCGTCACCGCCGCTGTCCGGCGGCGATTCACACGACCCGTTTCGACGAACGAACCTGACACCGGCAATCCAGCTCTATCCTAGCGACCGGGCTCGGGCACCGGGGCCGGCGGCGGCGGTCGACGCATCCGCTCCAATATCGTCAGGAACCGGGGATCCCCGCGGATCGAATCCCACAGCGGATCGTTCACCAGACTATAGAGCCGTCGATCCCGCTCGTCGTACGCCCGTTCCAATCGGGTAAGCGCAGCCTCGTGGCGGCCCAGCGCGATCAGGGCGGCCGCGTAATCGACGTGCGAGATCGAGACGCCGGCCGCCTCCCGCTCGTCCAGCCGGTGAAGCCGCCACTCCCAGTAGCCGCTGGCGCCGTTCTCGGCCACGGCGCGGCGTAAATTCGCCAGGCCGGCGGCGTCGGCGACCCGGTCACCCTCTCTTACCCTCTGGGCGTAGACCTCCACCGCACCCTCGAGATCGCCCCGCATCACGTACAGGCGCTGCAGAAGATCCCAAGCCTCGCTGAGCGTCGGGTCCGCCTCGAGCGCCTGGCGCAGAAACGTTTCCGCCTCTTCGTCTTGACCGTATATCGCCAGGTACCGCGCGGCCCTGACGCGACGATCGGGCGCCAGCGATCGGCGCGCCGCCATCTCGCGGCTCAACGCGACGCGCTCCGCCTCGCGACTGAACTCGCTGTACGCCATCGCCCATTCTTCGCCGGGCATGACGGCCGAATCGACCCCGACCCCGACGATCTGGACCAACCCGCGCAACGAGTCAGCCAGCCGCACGTTGTAGCGAGTGATCTCCGACAGGATGGCGCGAGCTTCCGGCGAGCTCGAGTCCAGCTTAACCGCTCGGGTGGCCGCCTCGATGGCGGGCTCGAGGTCGAGGGTCGAGTCCGGGGCCGAGAGCTCCAGCAATAGCTGCGCGCCGGCCAGACCCGTGTAGGCGGCGACGAAATTCGAATCTCTCGTCACCGCTTCCTCGAAGTGCTGGATCGCCTGCTGGTACCCCTCCGGTGTGCCCTTCGATGCTTGATAGCGACCGCGCATGTACGCTTCCGCCGCCTCCGGCTCCACCGACTCGCCCGACGCCAGGCTCGTCTCCATCTCCGGCGTGATCTCCGCCTGGATCTCCCTGGCGATCTCGATCGCCACCTCGCGCTGCAGCGCCAGGATATCTGTCAGGTCGCGGTCGTACTCCCGGGTCAGGATATGGGTGTCGCTCGGCCCATGGATCAGCTGGATCGTGATCCGCACCCGGTCACCCGCTCGGAAGACCGAGCCCTCGACGATCCCCTCGACACCCAGCTCCCTGGCGATCTGCGGCGCCGTCTTCGTCGTCCCCGCGTACTGGGCGACCGACGTGCGGGAGATCACCCGTACCGAGCCCAACTGGCTGAGCTGCGAAACCACCGCCTCGTGCATGCCCGCCACGAAATAGTTCTGTTCCGGATCGTCGGAGAAATTCTCGAACGGGAGAACGGCCAGCGAGCGGATCGGCGTTTCGGCATCGTAGGCGACGGGCGAACCGGGGGCACCGGAGGCGCCGCTTGCGGTGCTGGAGAGCTCCGAGCGCCGTTCCGGCGTCGACCTCGTGTCGATGCTGTAGCTGACCACCCACCACCCCAGGGCACCCACGGTCACCAGCGTGACGGCCAGCAGGGCGATGCGGGGGAGCAGACCGCCGGACTGCAAGGTCTGAGGGCCGCCGCCCTCCGCGTCCTGTGTCCTTCGGATCCCCTGCGGCGTGATCTCGTAGACCCACGCCAACACCAGGGCGACGGGAAAACCGAGCAACGTGACGACGACCAGCAGCCGCAGAGCCCAATCGGGCGCCTCGAAAGCGGGCAGCACGATCTCGGCCAGCTGCAGCAGCACGAACGAGCCGGCCGCGTAGGCGATCGCGGCGCGCCAGACGTGGCGCCGCTTGAGCTCGGCCAGAAACAGTCCGAATCCGGATGAGTTCTTTTCCATCGTGTCGTGTTTCCCTATACAAGAGGATGCGTCTCAGCCTGAAAAGGATGCATTGCCCGCCCCCCGGTCAATACTGACCGGCCCACGAACCGACCCCAGCGGACCTGTGCGCAACCCTCCCCTAGCTGGAAATTGAGGGATTCGATGCGATCACTGGACAATCACCTTCAAAGTTGAATGTTGGAGATTGGCCGTTCCAAGAACCGTTCGAATCGCCATGCGACCCAAGGCACCATCGAGGCTCCTCCGCCTTCTACTCCTGTCCGGGCTCGTCGCCCTCGCCCCCGCCTGCCCGTCGAAACCCGCCGCAGCCCAGCCGGACTCCTCGTCGGCGCGGCCGCCCCGGGCCACGCTCCTCGGCTGGGAGGAGAGCGTTCGTTTCGCGATTTTCGACCGTGCCGGCAGCACCCGTGGACGGAACAGCCGCCGCGGGATCCTGCAGCGGTTCGACGAGGCGATGGACGCCGAGTACGACCTCGACATCATCTCGTCCGACTTCTCTCTCACCGAGACGTACGCCTGGCACCGTCGGGAAAACGGCGCCCGTTTCTGGGCGGGGAGCATCGATCACCTGCAGCTGATCCAGCAGGGCGATCTGAAGGCCCGGGTGGTACTCGGGTCCGGTTGGTCCATCAAGGCGCGCTTCGTCCACGACGAATCGCTGAGGACGGAACGCAACCTGTTGTGGCTGGGGTTCGCCAGGCGGTTTGCCGAAGGGCGCTACTCGGTCTTCGTACAGGGCACACTCAGAGCGCGCAAGCCGGAATCGGACGTCGAACTGGGCTTCAGCTGGAACGCGGAGCACGCTCGGGTCACCGTCGCGGCCGCGGCGCTGGACCTCTTCAACGATCTGATCTTCCAGACCCTGGAAGTGGACCCCGGGGTGACCGACACCACGCTGGACTACACCTCGCACCCTTTCACGCTGCGGGTCATCGCCGACCTCACTCTGGGTCGCGGCGTGCGAGCCGAGCTCGTCGGCCTGGTGATGAGCCCCACCACCGTGGTCGCCGCCGCAGGTCCCGGCCGCCTGCCGGGGTTCGAGCAGGACGAACGGTACGCGTACGCCGGCGGCCTGCTGGGATGGGAGCCATCGGCGGGGAGCGGGCTGGGGGGCTTCGCCACCTGGGTGCGGGCGCGCCTCGACCGCGAGCCGCTGGCGGCCGGTCGGCCGGAGGATGCCTTCGAGCTCACGGAGACGACCTCGAGCCTCGGCATTTATGGGATCCACGAGCTCACCCCGCAACTCACAGCCGAGGGGTGGGCCGCCCGAATCTGGCGGCTCGAGGATCGGATACCGACGGGGGCGTCAGAGGTCGAATACGAGGACAGGACCTGGGCGGGACGCGCCAGCGTCACCCACGGGGCGAGGCGCGGCTTGAACGTCAGCCTGGGCCTGGATGTCACCGTTCGCCGGGTCAGCGGGCCACCGCCGGTCGTGACGCTCGAACCGCTGGGCAGCGACAACTTCCGGCTGCGGGTCGACCTAGGCTGGCGCTTCGGGGGCCAAGCAGGGCTGGTGGCCGGTGCCGGTCTCGACCTGGACACCGGCCGCTTCGACGGGGCCCACGGTCGCTTCCGGCTGTATTGGTAGCCAGCTGCCTATCGCGGCCGAGCCCGGCCGGAAAAATTCAGACGCGAGACTCCCGCCAGAGCCACACCGCGACGCCGGCGAAGATGAGAACTGCGATGGCGCTGACCCACATCGGCACGGCGATCCCGCGGGCCACGATATCGACGCTCAGGAGCATTCGCAGCAGATGGGCGAGCGCGACCAGGATCAGCAGAACGAAGGCGAAACGTGCCGCCGGCTTCATGACGTGCCTCCCGGTACTGGTATGGTTCGGATACAACTAGCCGTGGGGCGGCCTGCCGGCAAGATGCGCCGCCGCCTCCGAGTGCGGACGCGCCCTCGCCCGGCTGCTCAGATTACCAGGTTGCCATTCGAAACTACTTCGGGAGGGGGATGCCGTTGCGATTGAACACAGCCTCCAGTTCGGCCTTGTCCACGGCCTTCTGGTAAGCCGCTTCTGGCGTGACCTTGTCCGTTTCCACCAGGTCGAGCAGCGCATCCGTGAGGGTCCGCATACCCAGCGCTTTGCCTGTCTGCATCATGGACGGGATCTGATAGGTCTTGCCTTCCCGAATGAGGTTGGCCACCGCCGAGTTCACCAGCAGGCACTCCATCGCCGCCACGCGGCCGCCCGCCTTTGCTTTGACCAGCGTCTGCGAGACCACACCTCTCAGGCTCTCGGCCAGCATGGTCCGGATCTGCTCCTGCTGATCCGCGGGGAACTGATCGATGATCCGGTCCACGGTGGAGGCGGCGGTGTTCGTGTGTAGCGTTCCGAACACCAGGTGGCCCGTCTCCGCGGTTTCGATCGCGATCTCCACGGTCTCCAGGTCACGCATCTCGCCGACCAGGACCACGTCGGGATCCTCGCGCAGCGCCGCCCGCAGCGCCACCTTGAAGCTGCCCGTGTGAACACCCACCTCGCGCTGGTTGATCAGACATTTCTTGTTCTCGTGCACGAATTCGATCGGGTCTTCGATCGTGATGATGTGGTCGGAGCGGTTGCGGTTGATGTGGTCGATCATCGCGGCCAGCGTGGTCGACTTGCCCGAGCCGGTGGGACCGGTGACGAGGACGAGACCTTTGTTGAGATCGCAGAGGTTCACGATCTCCTTCGACAGGCCCAGCTGTTCGACCGTCCTAATCTCCGCCGGGATGAACCGAAAGACACCGCCCATCCCCCTGCGATCCATGAACAGATTGCAGCGGTAACGGGCCAGGCCCGGAATCTCGTAAGCGAAATCGGTGTCGCTCGTTCGGTCGAACTCCTCCAGCTTGTGGGGCGGCGTGATCGAGATCAGCAGCTCGCGGGCGTGGTCGGCCGACAGGAGCATCTCCTCGTCCAGCGGCACTATGTCGCCGTCGCGTCTGAACAACGGCTTCGACCCGCTCGAGAGGTGGAGATCGGAGCATCCCTCCTCCACCATGCACCGCAGCAGCGCTTCCATCCGCCGGCGCGGCTCCCTTCCCGCTCCTGCCGGCGCTTGAACAACGCTCTCGGTCCGGCTCCCGGATTCCACCGTCGGTTTCCCGGTCCCATCTTTCGGCTCGGCCGAGCCGGCCGCCGTCTCCGGCTGGATCACGACCCGCGGGCCACCGTCAACCTGGGAGTACACCACCCGGACCGGTCCCGACGGCGCCGCATAGACGAAACCCTTGCCGGCTGGCGCATCGGTGAGAGCGCCCGGCTCGCTGGGCATGATCTCTCGAAGCAGCCGCTCGACCTGTTCGGCCGTCACTGCCTGTGAAGTCGCTGTACGCTGGGCGCCGTTCACGCCCAGCATGATCTGCGTGCCCGCCGTGAGCTCGAGTCGCTCCGCCTGAAGATTGTGGAGCGCCTGGATGAACTTGTCGATCTGTGCCATGAAGCCCTTACGGGGTTGAGACCGAGACGATCTTGTCCCGGTTGACCAGGTGCATCGTCTCGCCCTCGTGCACCGGGATGAACTGCTCTGCCGAGTTGAGGAAGTCCTGGAGCCGACGCCGGCCCGGAGGGCGCCAGTAGGCCACGCTGCCTGCCACCCGCGTGCCGTCCTGCAAGGTCAGCTCGACCGCCACCCGAGTCCCTCCCTCTTCTTCATCCGCCTCGTCCGGGGACCGCTCTTCGTAGCTGGCATCGAACGACACCGCCATCACCTCGGTCCGCTGGAACAACAGCAACCGGCCGTCCGCGTCCAATGCCGGGACGAAACGGTCACCGCCGTTGAGCACATCGCTGGGGCGTTCGGGCCCGGTGTGCCGAGCAGCGTGCTCTGCCAGGTAGAGCGACAGCTCTTTCGCCTCCAGGAATGCCAGCTTCAGCGTGATGGGAACCGGTCGTTTCGGTACGACGTAGCCTTCGGTCATGGCGGGCACCTCTCTTTCGCAACGTGGCACTCTGACATCGGCCCCGGTTTGGCAGGTTACATGCCAGAGCCGTGATCGCGGCAACCCCACTAGCTAACAATAGTTACAGGAGGCGCGGGCGGAAGCGGTCTCGCGAAACCCGTCGATGAGGGGATTAATAACCGAATTCGTCCGGTCAGAATGGCCGACCGGGTGGGCAATACCGGGGCGAGCCGGGCTCGTCCCGACCGTTGGCCGCCGGCGCTATGAGCCCGGCTGGAAGGTGTGCTCGTACTTCAGGATCAGCCTCTGATCGGTCTTCCCCAACACGCTCAGGTCGTCGCTCAGCCGACCCAGGTCCCGGCTGGTGTCGTACACCAGGTAGAGGTCCTGGCCTTCCCGAAAGTGATACCGAAGCCGGACATTCGCCCCCAGACGTTCGGCGGCCATGCTGTACTGGACCAGGGCGGCGATGGAGAGGTGAATGTCGACGGCCGTCTGCACTCGCAGCCGCGTCAGGTCGGCGTCGAACCTCTGGTTGCGAGCTGGGAACCAGAGGCGATTGAACACATACTCGAAATCCAGCGAGAGGTGGGGCGACACGACCCAGGTGGGGTTGAGGGTCACTCGACCACGCCAACCATCCATGAAGGTTCCGGTGAACAGCACGGCGCGGCCGCTGAAACGGGCGCCGGGATTGAGATCGTAATTGATGAAGATGTTGGGCCCGAAGTAGCTGCCCGCCGGAACGGAGGCGGCATCGTCGAAGACCAATTCCTCGTCGAGATCCTCGTAGACGAGGTTGAGGGCGACGTTGAAGTAATTCCCTCCCTTGAATGTCGTGCTCCAGCGAAATCGTTGCAGCGCCGATTCCACGGACCCGTCGTCGCTGCGCAGGAACAACCGCGACGTCAGCCACGCCTTGTGACGACTGACCGATGCGCTGCCACCCGGTTGCCAGGCATACGTGATGTTCGACTTGAGCGCGGTGTAATTTACCCGCTCCTGGAAACCCAGCGTCGGCTCGTAGGCGGGGCCGGCACGGGCAGCTTCGAGTTGGTACCCAAGACCATCGAGTGACCGACGCTGCCAGAACAGACGCATGAGCGTTCGATCGAATACGCTCGCCGCTTCGACCCCATGGTTGTATGACTGGGCCCACTGCAACGTCATGTATTCGTCCCCGAACAGGTTGAACTGGCCGTCGACCCCGTAAGTCAGATCCGTCCTGCCATCGGTTCTGACCCGACTCGTCGCTAGACCACCCACCGTCGACCGCTCGTTCGCAACCGTGCTCCGCACCCGCACAACCGCATCGTTCTCACCCGGCCGCGAACCCGCGCCACGGACCTGCATGCTCATCACGCCCAGATCCCAACTGCCCACCCGGCCTGTCAGCCTGGCGCCGCCCGCGATCGGCACAGCCTGGCCCTCATCATCGAGTCCGATTCTGCGGCTGTGAAACAGCCGCCCCTCGTCCCCGGTGTTGAACTGAAAGATCGACGCGCGTTCCTGAAAGAACTTCCGCTTCTCCGGAAAGAACAGGTTGAAGCGGTCGAGGTTCACCTGCAGCTCATCTGCCTCGGCCTGGGCGAAATCCGTGTTCAGCGTCAGGTCCAGCGTCAAGTTGTGGGTGAGCCCGTACTTCAGGTCCAGTCCCACCTGGCGGGTGATGTCGGTTCCCGGTGGAGCAAGTGGCTCTTCGAAGTCTCTGGTGCGCTCGAAGCCGCTGAGCAGATAAGGCGTAACGTAGAGTGGAGCACCCTTCGCGACCCCGGAGATGCGCACGTCCTGCGCCTGAGACGGCTTGAACTCTGCCAGCGCCCAATCGGGAGGGATGGCCGGGAATATGTGTTTTTCGTTCTTGCGGCTGATGTAGCGGGCGGCGATGAGGCCCATTACCACCTTGCCCTCCTGCGGCTCGAATCCCAGCGATGAGTACGGTATCCGCATCTCGGCGAACCATCCCTCATCGGTGATGGTCGTGGCGACGTCCCAGAAGCCGTTCCATTCGCTGTTGAGTGGAGTCGCGCCGCCCGATGGGTCGGCATCGTTGCTCACCTCCTCGTCGAGCATGATGCCGAGCGGTGTGGTCGTGAACTTCAGCGCCGTCTCGTTGTCGTTGAAGGAGTCCAGGATGAGATCGAACGCGTCGTCGCCGTTCCATCGATCCCGGTACAGGCTGTTGGCACGGATTTCCTCCGGCCGCGAGTCGTAGAACCGGCCCGCCGCCCAGATGTACTCGTCGTTGTAGGCGACCCGAATCTCGGTGCGCTCGGTCATCGCACCACGGAAGGTCGGCCAGTGCATCACCAGCGGCAGCGGCTCGATCGCCTGCCAGGCCGGCTCATCGCTCCGACCGTCCAGTGTAAGCGACCCTTCGAGGCGCGGCAGCTCCACCAACTCCTGCCCGCTGGCGTGCAGCGGGCAGGTGAGGGTCAGGGCGATGCACGCCGCCAGTGGCCAGGCGCGTTTTCTCGTACTCGCGATGTGCGTCATCGGTGTCCGCCTCCGTCGTCGATCGGCTCGACGGCAAAGCTAACGTCGGCGGAATCCGCGCTGGTTGCGTCCCGGTGAGGATTGGGTCAGGGTCTGTTGCGGAAAGTGTCAGAGAGGTGCAGGGTCAGTTCTTCAGCTGGCGCGGACGGCCGTCGCCGGACGACCGTTCCCGGCCCCCGGGGCACCGCCTGAGGTGCGACCCTCTAGCGGATGTCCGATTCGAGCCGGTAACCGATCTTGCGAACGGTGACGATGTAGCGCGGCCGAGATGGGTCGGCCTCGAGCTTGCGCCGCAGCTCGGCGACGTGGGTGTCGACCGTGCGGCTCACGACCATCGATGGGTATCCCCAAACTTCCCGGAGCAGGTCCTGCCGCGAGACGGCTTGACCGTGCCGCCGTATCAGCGCCGCCAACAGTTCGTACTCCTTCGGCGTCAGTGTCACGTCTTCCCCGGCGCGACGAACCCGCCGAGCGGCGGAGTCCACTTCTATGTCACCGAAACGCACCGTGTTCTCCACGTCGGCCCCGCCGTTGCCCCCGGTCCCCTCGCGGTCCAGCAGACGCCCGACCCGGGCGAGCAGCTCGAGCAGGCCGAACGGCTTGGTCACGTACTGGTCCGCACCGAGGCGGAACCCCTGAACCTTGTCCGCTTCTTCGCCGCGCGCCGTCAGTATGAGCACCGGTGTCTCAACGCCTTCCTGACGCAGGCGGCGGAGAACGTGATACCCGTCCAATCGCGGCAACATCAAATCGAGGACGACGAGATCGTGCTCCCGGGCGAGGGCACGCTCCAGACCCGCCTTCCCATCCGCGGCGACCTCGACATCGTAGCCCTCGATCTCCAGGTTGTTACGCAACCCGTACGCCAGGTCGGTGTTGTCCTCCACTACCAGTATTCTCTTCTTCGCCATCTCAGCTTCCCGATCCCGCCTGCTCCGTTCCGTCTCATTCTCCATCGCGTTGCCCGTTCATCACCGCCGATGCCGTTTCCGGCAACTCGACCACGAACCGCGCCCCACCACCCGGCGCGGCCTCCACCCACACACGTCCCCCGTGCTGTAGCGTCAACGCGCGCACCACCGAAAGGCCGATCCCCGTACCGGCGACGGCGTTCTCGCGCTCGCGATCCAGTCGCGAGAAGGCCCGGAACACCTTGTCGCGATCTTCCCTCGGCACGCCGGGCCCTTGATCGTCCACCCACAACCGCACCAGCCCGTCAGTCCGCTGGAGTCCGACGCTCACCTCCTGGCCCTCGGGCCCGTACTTCACCGCGTTATCCAGCAGATTGAGCAGGATCTGGCGAAAGGCGCTGCGGTCGACTTCCGCCACGATGTCCGCGGCGACATCGGCGATCACCTCGACCTCGCGCGCGGCCGCCAATGGCCGGAAGGCATCGAGCACTTCTGCCACCTGAAGTGGCAACTCGGTGGTCTCGACGTTCAGCCGCATGCCGTTTCGTTCCGCCCGCGAGAACAGAAGGATATTGCCCACCAGGTGTGAAAGGCGCCGCGCTTCCTGGTCGATGATTCGTAGACCGCGGTCCCGCTCGCTGTCGGACCGCACGCGCCCCAGGAGCAGCGTCTCGGCGAACATGCGGATCTGGGCCAGCGGCGTCCGCAGCTCGTGCGACACGTTCGACACGAACTCGGCTCGCATCCGGGCCAACTCGACCTCGCGGCGCAGCAGGTAGATCGCCGCCGCCACGAGTCCGGCGGCGAGCAGAAGCAGACCCGCCAGGACCGGCAAGCGGGAGCGCGGCAGACCTCCGATGATCAGGGCGTCGACGATCTCGGCTCGCAATGCCACCTCGACAGCCAGATGACCGTGCTGGTCCGATAAGTACTCCCGGGACGTGAACTCGGACCGGTACTGCGGCTCGGTCTGGTACAGGACGTCGTCCGCCGCCCCCAGTACCCGGACCGAAAGGTAGTCGCTGTTATCGCCACCGCCGGTAAGAGACGGTGGTAACAGCGGGTATTCGAACGCGTATCCGAAGGCTTCCGGCACTTCGCGCAGCTCAACCCCGAAGCCGCGCGCCGCCGCAGGCGTACCGGCTCTCTCGAACTCGACCACATAGACCAGGAGGTGGGTCGCGCCCTCGGGGGCGCCCGCTACCACCGCGTGATCCCACTCGGGGTCGAAGGAGCGGGACAGGACAGCCAGGGTGTCGCGGGCCCAATCCATCACCGTCGCCGGCGGCTCGCCACCTCTCACCGCCAGCTCTCCCCTATTCAGATCGAGGCGAAACGTATAACGGATGAAGCCGGGCGGCGTCTTACCCTCGGCCGGCGACAGAACGTGGAGCAGGCCCGGTGTGACGATCTTGTGATCGAACTTGCTCTGCGCGTGATCGGCGAACTGCCAGGCGACGAAGGCGGCGTGATCCCGCAGTGCGCTGGTCGCCGCCGCGCGATGCGACCGGGCCGCCTTCTGTGCCTCGTAGGCCAGAATCCCCGCCAACACCAGGGTAACCAGCAGCACGAAGACCACGAAACGCGCCCGCGCGCCTTGCGATTCACGCTGTAGGTGATGCTTCACGTTCCCTCTCGCTCGATTTCCGGTTCCGCGCTGGCCGCGATCACTCCGTCACCCTACCCTGGACTCGGTGCTGAGGGCAATGCTCCGGCGGTCGAACGAAACCTAGCGTCGAGGCAAACCGTCCGGGTCAGGACCGGGTGAGGAGGATGTCCGGAGTTTGTCAGGAAAAGGTGGCTGACAGCGCATCCTCGGAGCCGATCGACGCCGCGTGCCGAGACTTTTCGCGATCCCTAACCTCCCCTCTATATAATACCCAGGTTCCATAACACAGGCCCTTTGCTGAGCACGTTGGGCGCGACCGGAAACGGAGTTGGCCATCCGCTCGCCAGGGCGCCCACCGGAACGACCGGGAGGTGCTATGTCTACCCGTGCGATCCTGATCGAGCGGCATGGCCGACCGGAAGTGTTGGTCGAGCGCGAGGTCCCGCTCCGCGAGCCCGGCCCGGCGGAGGTCCGGCTTCGGGTCGAGGCCGCCGGTGTGAATTTCGCCGACCTCGCGATGCGGACGGGCCTTTACGGAACCGTGCCCCAGCGGCCCTACAGTCCCGGCTTCGAGGTCGCCGGCACCGTTGCGCGTATCGGCTCCGACGTGGTCGGCTGGAAAGAGGACGACCGGGCCGTCGCCCTGCTTCGCTACGGGGGCTACGCCCACGATGTCGTCGTGCCCGCCGCCAATCTTTTCCGCTACCCCGAGGCCCTCTCACCCGCGCAGGCGGCGGCGGTTCCCGTCGCGTTCCTCACCGCCTGGGTTTGCCTGTTCGAAGCGGCTCGTGCCCGGGCTGCCGAGACCGCGCTGGTCCTCGGCGCCGGGGGCGGTGTTGGAACCGCGGCGACCCAGCTGGCGGTGCGCCATGGACTGCGGGTCATCGGCACCGCGGGGACCGAGGCGAAGCGCGAGTTCGTCACCGACCGCCTCGGCGCCGCCGCCTGCCTCGATTCCCGTGGCGATTGGGAGCCGGGGGTGCGGCGGCTCGTCGGCGCGCGTGGGGTCGATGTGGCGCTCGACCCGGTGGGTGGCCGGGCCACAGCGGCCTGCCGACGCCTGCTCGCGCCTCTCGGTCGGCTGATCTTTTACGGGCTGAGCGAGGGATTGCCGAAAGCCAGGCGGAGCTGGCCGCGAGCGGCATGGGCGTGGCTCCGCACGCCGCGCTTTCATCCGCTCTCGCTGGTTCAGCCGAACGTCGGGATCTTCGGCGTCCATCTCCTTCACCTCGGCTGGAAGGAAACGCTGTTGCGGGGGGCGCTGGAGGAGATCCACCGGGCGATCGGCGACGGCGAGCTGCGGCCGGTGCTGGACCGAACCTTCCCGTTCGACCGCGACGGCGCCGTAGCGGCCCACGAGTACATGCACGCCCGACGCGTCCTGGGGAAGATCGTCCTCGCACGCCACGAGGCGTGACCGGGCGACTCGGCGATGGCGCCGGCACCGTCGCCTCTCTCCCCGCCTGTCTCGTGCGCTCCAACCTCAGTTGGGCGCATGGACACCGTCGCCGCCGTAGTCCCGGTCGTCGCCGATGGCGGGGCCCGACGGCTGGGTCGCCCGGGTGTTGTCGATGCCGGCGATGAACTGGCGGATCGAGCCGGGGAACGGGTCACGGCGCGCGTTCTTGCCGTAGACGTCGGTGTACCAGATCGACGGCCCGTCGGCGTTGGTGACCCGGATGCTGTTCACATCGACGAAGCGCCGGGCGCCCTGGAACGGCGAACCCGGGTCGTCCCACGCGACCACGGCGGTGGCCGAATCGCCGCAGTGGCCACCCCGCGCGCGCTCGCCCGAGGCCAGCTCCTCGTAGCACACCTCCACCGTCCGGGCCAGACCGCCCTGGACCGCGGGATCGTAGTAGCGGGCGGGATTCCGGACCTGGAAGTAGGGGTTGAACGACAACAGCGTTCGACCGTCTTCCGTGCGGATTCGGTCCGAGACCTCCCAGCTCTCTCGCAGGCCGCTCCCGAAGTTGGAGCGCTCCCCTTCGGCCACCAGGATGAACTCCTCGACGCAGGGGCGGTCCGGGATGAAGCGATGGCCGTTGCCGTCCGGCGCGTCGGGCGGCGTTCCCGCCTGGATCACCCGATCCCGATCGCACGAGCTCTCGAACTCGCCCGGATCGCCGATCGTGGTGATCATCTGAACGTGCACGTGCGCGCCGTCGCTGCAGTGTGCGTGGAGCGCGAACTCGTGCGTGTTGATCACGAAAGCGCCGGCGCCGTGAGAACCCTGGTGCAGCTCGACCATCACGTCGCAGCTGACCTCGAGCAGCGACGAGGCCGCCCCGCCCGAGAAGCGAAAGCTCAGATCGTTCTCCCATTCGACCTTGTAGCCGACATGGTCGGCCGGCAGCGCCAGGCCGAACGGGATGTCACCGACTTCGGAGTACAGCGCCGAACCGCCCGGGTCGCGGCCATGCTCGTGGCCGAACGTGCAGCCGGTGGCGGGGTCGACCGGCGGGTGCCAGGTCGGGTACAGCAGACCATCCGGGCCCACCACCGAATAACGGTTGTGGTCCTCACGCCTGCACGTGTCGTCGGGCCCGGGCTCCCACCTGTCGTACGCCGCGCTGAAGCCCGTGGCTTCGCCTCCGCTCCGCAGCCCGTGGGGGGCCTCGTCGCAGGCCACCGTCGCCGCCAGCCCCAGCGCCACCACGATCGCGACCCGCCCCACCAGACCTCTATCCCGCATGCTCTGCCTCCTCAATGCCACGTGACCCCGATCCCCAGCTGCAGCAGCGCCAGGAACACGCCATCGGCTTGCCGATCGCCGTTGAACTCCAGCTGGCCCGTCGGCAGCGTCACGACGGCGTTCATGTAGGGCTGCACCGACGCCCGGCGGCCGATCATCACCTCGTATCCCGCTCCGATCATCGGCCCCAGACCGCTGGACGTCAGCACGTTCTCCTCGTCCTCGATCCGAAACGCCACGTACCCGACCCCTCCCTTCAGGTAGAGCCGGTCTTCCGGGTTCGGATACCAGTAGACCACCGCGCCCACCGTCCCCAGGTACTCATTCACGCCCTCCACCCGGCGTGTCCAGCCATCCAGCTCGCCG
>JAACAK010000091.1:0-73927 GCA_011774835.1 Candidatus Kutchimonas denitrificans
GCGCACGGTCTCGATGGAATCCCCCGCCGGGCCCAGCTTCGAGCGCAGGCGGCCTACGTGCATGTCGACGGTCCGGGTCTCGATGTCGGCCGTCGTCTCCCAGACGGCCTCCAGCAGATCCTGTCGGCTCTGGGTGCGACCGCGTCGCTCCAGCAGGCAGACCAGGAGGCGGAACTCCTTGGGTGTGAGCTCCACCTCCTCGTCATCGACCGTCACGCGGTGGGCGTCGACGTCGACCGTGAGCGGCCCGGCCCGCAGGGTGCGTCCGCGTGCGGCGCCGGACTCCGGTGCCGCGGCGCGTCGCAGCACGGCGCGGACGCGGAGGACGAGCTCTTTGGGGCTGAAGGGCTTCGACACGTAATCGTCGGCGCCCACCTCGAAGCCCTCGAGGCGATCCTGCTCCTCTCCCCGAGCCGTGACCACGATCACCGGCGTATGCCGGGTCTCCTTGCGGGAGCGTATCGTCCGCAGCACTTGCAGGCCGCCGACCTCCGGCAGCATCAGGTCGAGGACGACCAGATCGGGGGGCTCGGCCTCGATGGCGCGAAGCGCCTGGCGGCCCGTGGACGCGGTGCGAACGCGGAAGCCTGCATGGGTGAGCTGGAACGCGACCAGGGCCGCGATGTCCGCCTCGTCCTCGACGACCAGGATCTGAGGTGTCTTCTGATCGTTCATGATCGATCCACTGGGTGATCGTACGATCCAATGTAGGGCAGGGGGCAACGGTGGGACAGCCGGTCGGTTCGGCGGTGCGCCGCCGGGCTGTTGCGAATGACCCGAATCGCTTCGATTATGTAAACTCGCGTGGCGTCGCCTCATCGGCCCTCCGAACCCGAGCGTCCATGAAGTACATCGTCGAGATCGAAGGCCAGACCCACGAGGTCGAGATCGGCCCCGATGGGATTCTCCTCGATGGGGATCCCGTCGAGGCGGACCTGCAGCCCAACCACGATTCGGACCTCTGGCATCTGCTCCTCGACGGTCGCTCCTTCACCCTGGCCGCCCGCCGCGCCGATGCTCGCGGCGAATGGGAGATCGAGATCGACGGTCGGAAGCGCCGTGTCCTGGCTCTCGACGAGCGGCGCCGGGCGATCCGCGAGGTGGCCGGGGCCGCGGCCCAGAGCCGGGGGCCCGTCGAGGTCAAGGCGCCGATGCCCGGCCTCGTGGTCAGGGTCGAGGTCGCCGCCGACGCCATGGTCGAGCAGGGCCAGGGGGTGGTCGTGATGGAGGCGATGAAGATGGAGAACGAGCTCAAGGCAACCGCCGCCGGTCGGGTGAGCGCGGTGCGCGTCGATGCGGGCCAGACGGTGGACAAGGGAGAGACACTGCTGGTGATCGAGCCGGTAGAATGAGGATCGAGTTGTCGGCCTGCCCGTCGAACGCTCGCATCCATTCCGCAGCGTGCAACCAACTTCGATATGAGCGGCGGGGATAGAGGGGTGATGACCGAGCGAAAAAGAGCGAACACCAGCGGCATCGAGATCAAGCCGGTCTACGACGCGGACGATCCTGGGACGGCCGACGCTCCGCGTCCGGAACCGCCAGGGAGCTTCCCGTTCACCCGCGGCATCTACGAGTCGATGTACCGCGGCCGCCTGTGGACCATGCGCCAGTACGCCGGATTCGGAACCGCCGAGGACACCAATCGCCGGTTCCGGTTCTTGCTGGAGTCGGGCCAGACCGGGCTCTCCGTGGCCTTCGATCTGCCGACCCAGATGGGATACGATTCCGATCATGCCATGGCCCAGGGCGAGGTCGGCCGGGTCGGCGTGGCCATCGATACCGTCGACGACCTCGGTCGGCTCTTCGACGGTATCGATCTCGGGCAGGTTTCCACATCGATGACCATCAACGCCACGGCTTCGATTCTCCTCGCCATGTACGTCTGCCTGGCCGACGAGCGCGGCGTCCAGCGGGGTGACCTGGCCGGTACCGTTCAGAACGACATTCTGAAGGAGTTCATCGCCCGCGGCACCTACGTCTTCCCGGTGGAGCCCAGCCTCCGTCTGGTCACCGATGTCTTCGACTTCTGCGCCAGCGAGCTGCCCCGCTGGAACAGCATCTCGATCAGCGGCTACCACATGCGCGAGGCCGGGTGCACCGCGGCCCAGGAGATCGCCTTCACCCTGGCCAACGGTCTCGAATACGTGCAGCGCGCGGTGGACCGGGGACTCGAGGTCGAGCGCTTCGCCCCGCGCCTCTCCTTCTTTTTCGCTTCGCACAACGATCTGTTCGAGGAGGTCGCCAAGTTCCGCGCCGCACGCCGGCTGTGGGCCCGCCTCATGCGCGACCGCTACGGCGCGTCCGATCGTGCCTGCCAGCTCCGATTTCACACCCAGACCGGCGGCTCGACCCTCACCGCGCAGCAGCCCCAAAACAACGTCGTGCGTGTCACCGTCCAGGCCCTCGCGGCCGTGCTCGGCGGCACCCAGTCGCTTCACACGAACGCTTTCGATGAAGCCCTCGCGCTTCCCACCGCCGACTCCGCTCGGCTAGCGCTCCGTACCCAGCAGATCCTCGCTCACGAATCGGGGGTCGCGGCCACCGCCGATCCCCTGGCCGGCAGCTACTACATCGAGACGATCACCGCCCAGATCGAGAACAAGGCCCGGACCTATCTGAACGAGATCGCCGACCGCGGCGGCGCCGCCGCCTCCCTCGACTTCATGGTGGACGAGATCCAGCGGTCGGCCTACGCCTACCAGCTGGCCATCGAGAACGAAGAGCGGGTGGTCGTGGGTGTCAATCGCTACCGTGAGGACGAGAGCGAATCGCGCATCGAGCAGCCGTCCTTCCCCGAGCTGGAGGCCCGACAGCGGCAGGGACTCGACGCCGAGCGTCGCCGTCGCGACGCCGGCGCCGTTCAGGGGGCTCTAAAACGATTGGCCGAGGCGGCGTCGGGGCCGGACAACCTGATGCCGTACATCGTGGACGCGGTGAAGGCCCGGGCCACGCTGGGCGAGATCAGCGATGCGCTGCGCGAGGTGTGGGGGGAGTACCGGGCGGCCAGTTGAAGGGGTGGAGCCCCTCGGATAACTTTGGGCCGCGCAATTCCTTAGAGACGCAAGGGGTTCTGGGGATGCCGACGTACGACTACAGGTGTGAGAGCTGCGGTCACCAATTCGAGAAGTTCTCGCAGCGGATCTCGGACGAGAGCACCGCCGAGTGCCCGAAGTGCGGCGGCACCGCCGAACGCCTGATCTCCGGCGGAGCCGGACTGTTGTTCAAGGGCTCGGGCTTCTACATCACCGACTACCGAAGCGACTCGTACAAGAAGGCGGAAAAGCAGGAGTCGGGATCGGGGGACGGGGAGTCGAGCTCCAGCGGTGAGAAGTCGAAGAGCCAGAGCGAAAAAAAGGCCGAGCCCAAGAAGAAGGACTCGAGCTAGATGCAGCATCCCCGACTCGAGGCCGCGCTGGCCCGCGCCGCCCGCGATCTCGGCGCAGCCGACGATGTGACGGTCCGCCTCGAGCGCCCCCGGGAGACCGCTCACGGCGACCTCGCGGCCAATCTCGCCATGGTCCTCGCCCAGCAGCTCGGGCGCAAGCCGCGGGAGCTGGCGGGCGAGCTCGTCGACCGGCTCGATCTCCAGGCGCTGCAGATCGAGAGCGCCGAGATCGCCGGCCCGGGCTTCATCAACTTCCGCGTGTCCCGTGACTTCCTGTTCGATGGCCTGCGCCACGTCTGCCGGGCCGGTCGGGACTACGGCCGCGGCGACTGGGGTGCCGGTTCGCGCGTGAACGTCGAGTTCGTCTCGGCGAACCCGACGGGCCCCCTCCACGTCGGTCACGGCCGGGGCGCCGCGGTCGGCGACACCATCGCCCGACTGCTCGAGTTCACCGGCCACGACGTCTGTCGCGAATTCTACGTGAACGATGCCGGTTCCCAGATCGACAAGCTGGTCGACTCGATCTCGGCCCGTCACCGCCAGCTCGAGGGCGAAAGCGCGGCGATCCCCGAAGGCGGCTATCACGGCGAGTACATCGTCGACCTCGCCCGCGAGCTGGCATCGGATTTGGCCGACGAGCTCGCGGCGGACGCGAGCCCGGAAGGGCGGGCCCGGGTGCGGCGCCGGGCGATCGAGCGGGTGATCGAAGAGCAGCGCCGTACTTTGGAGGCGCTGCGCGTGCAGTTCGACGAGTTCCGGTCCGAGACCGAACTGCGCGAGTCCAGCTCGATCGAGGAGACGGTGGAGCAGCTGACCGAGCGGGGGTTGATCTACGAACGAGAGGGCGCTCGCTGGCTCCGGACCACCGACTTCGAGGACGACAAGGACCGTGTGCTGGTGAAGAGCGACGGCAGCTACACGTACTTCCTTCCCGACATCGCCTACCATCACGACAAGGCGAAGCGCGGGTTCGACACCGCTATCGACATCTGGGGCGCCGACCACCACGGCTACGTGCCTCGCATGACCGCGGCGATGCGGGCGCTCGGTCTGGAGAAGGAATTCTTCGAGGCGGTGATCGTGCAGCTGGTGCGGATCGAGCGGGGTGGCGAGGAGGTCAAGTTCAGCAAGCGCGCCGGCGAGTTCGTCACGCTGCGCGATCTCGTCGACGAGGTCGGAGCCGATGTGACCCGCTACTTCTTCCTCGAGCGCGGGCCGCAGCAGCAGATGGTCTTCGACCTCGACCTGGCCAAGGAGCGGTCGGAGAAGAACCCGGTCTACAAGGTGCAGTACGCCCACGCCCGCATCCGCAGCGTCTACCGCCGTGGCGATATCGATCCGGAGGGCATCGATTTCGACGCCGACCTTTCGCCTCTCGTGGAAACGTCGGCCCACGAGATGATCAAAACGATCCTCGGCTTTCCCGAAGTCGTCGAGGCGGCCGCCCGCAGCCGCGAGCCGCACCGGATCACCGCCTATCTCGAGAACCTCGCCAACGAGCTGAACAGCTGGTACCACGCCGGCACCCGCGATGCCTCGCTGCGCGTTCTCGGCCAGGAGGAAGCCGTCACCAACGCGCGCCTCGTCGTCGTCCGGGCTTCCGAGACCGTGCTGCGAAACGGGCTCGAGCTGCTCGGCATCGAGGCGCCCGAAAGCATGTAACGGATGGAGCGATGAGACGATTGCGCTTCGGTCCGGTCCTTCTCCTGCTGGCGCTGGCTGCGACTTCGCCTCTCGCGGCCCAACCGGCCGTCGATCCGAACCTGGAAGAGGACGTGGTCACCGGGATCGGCCTTCTGAATTCGGAGCTGGGGCTGCTCCTGGCGGGCGGAAATCCGGTGCTGGGGACGGCCAGCCCGCTGGGCACGAAGTTCCGCTGGATGCCGCGGTTCAACATCGGCGGCCGCATCGGCTTCGGCTGGGTCGACGTGCCGGATATCATCAGCTACCCGGCCGATCCGACCGCTCCCGTGGGAAGGATCGACGTGAACGCCGTCCTGCCTCAGCTCGACATCTCGGTGGGCGTGTTCGACGGGTTCGACCTCGGGTCCACTCTCGGTGGGTTCGGCGCGCTCGAGGTGCTGGGATCGTTGGGCTCGGTCGTGCTGTCGGCCGACGATGGGTTCCAGAACGATGCCACGGGCGCGGGGCTGGGTGTCCGGGCCGGGCTGCTTCGCGAGTCGTTCACGTTCCCCGGGGTCTCGATCTCGGCCTCCTACAAGTGGTTCGGCCGGGTGCAGCTCGGCAGTGTCGAGCGGGGGTCGGACGCGCAGTACGGTTTCGACATGGCGGCCTGGAGCGTGCGGGCCGGGATCAGCAAGAGCTTCGTGGCGATCGGTCTCGCGCTGACCCTGGCGTACGACCACTTCGAGACCGACTACGACTGGGGCTTGGCCGGCGCACCAGGCGAGCTGGTGCCGGTGGTCCCCGAAGGCTCGCCGGTGAACCTGGACGGCGAGAGCTGGTCGGCCTTCGTCGACGTGTCCTACATAGTGCTGTTCTTCAACATCGTGGGCGAGGTGGGTTGGCAGGAGGAAGTGAGGCGCACTAACTCGCGGGGCGATGAGCTGACCGCCGGCGGCCTGCTCGGCGCCCTCGGCATCCGGTTTACCCTTTGAGCGACGGGCGCGGCGAGCTCTCGGTCGACGAGCGATACATGAGGCGAGCCCTCGACCTGGCCGAGCGCGGCTGGGGCCGGGTCGCGCCCAACCCGATGGTCGGCGCCGTGGTCGTGCGGGACGGCCGCGTGGTGGGTGAGGGTTACCATGCGGAGTTCGGCGGGCCCCACGCCGAGGTGGCGGCGCTCCGCGCCGCCGGAGCCGATGCGGCGGGAGCGACGCTCTACGTCAACCTCGAGCCCTGCCACCACACGGGAAAGACGGGCCCCTGCTCGCAAGAGATCGTCCAGGCGGGGGTGGCCCGTGTCGTCTGCGCCCAGGCCGAGACGAACCCGGGCGCGCGCGGGGGCGGTGTCTGGCTCCAGGAGCAGGGCGTCGAGGTGGAGCTTGGCGTTCTTCAGCGGGAGGCCCGGGACCTCAACGCCGTTCACGAGACCATGTTCGAGCGGCGTCGCCCCTTCCTAGCCCTCAAGTACGCCCTCTCTCTCGACGGTAGACTCTCGGAACGCCCCGGCGCGGCCACCCGGGTCACTTCCGGCCCGGCGATCCAGGAGGCGCACCGTCTCCGCGCCGGTCACGACGCGGTGATGGTGGGGATCGGAACCGTCCTGGCCGACGACCCGCAGCTGACCGTGCGCGGCTCGGTCCAGCCTCGGGTGCCGCCGCTGCGCGTCGTGGTCGATTCGAACCTGCGGACCCCCCGGACCTCGCGACTGGCGGAGACCGCTAGCGACGCGGGTGTGCAGGTCTTTGCCGCGGACGACGTGCCCGACGAACGGGCGGCGGTCCTCGAGGCGCGGGGGGTCACGGTGACGCGGGTTGGCCGGGCGCCGGGTGGACTCGATCTTGGCGCCGTTCTTGCATCGCTGGGTGATGCCGGGATTCGTTCGACGCTCTGCGAAGGAGGTGGACGTCTGGGATCGGCTTTCCTGGCCGCCGGCCTGGTCGATCGGCTCTACCTTTTCATCGCGCCCCGGATCTTCGGAGAGCCCGGCGTGCGAGGCTTCCAGGGCGATCGCGGCGCCGCGCCCGGCCAATGGCGGACCATCCGGGTCCGCCAGCTCGGGTCGACCACGCTGCTGGTGATGGGGCCCGGCGATGAGCCGGACCCCGAGGACGAACATGTTTAGCGGCATCGTCGAAGAGATCGGAACCGTCGAGACGGCCACCGACACGGCGAACGGTCGGGAGATCGTCATACGCGCCGAACGGGTGCTCGACGACCTCAAGACCGCCGACAGCATCAACGTCGATGGCGTCTGTCAGACCGTGGTCGAGGTCGGAACCGGGACCTTCCGCGTTCAGACGATCGCCACCACCCTGTCGCGCACCACTTTCGGCGAGTTCCGCTCCGGCCGACCCGTCAATCTGGAACGATCCATCGCCGCCGGCGGTCGCTTCGGCGGCCATTTCGTCCAGGGTCACGTGGACGGCGTGGGGACGGTGAGCTCGTTCCGGCGCGAGGGTGAGATGTGGCGGCTGCGCTTCAGCTTGCCGGAGGCGGTGTGGCCGTACACTATCTTACACGGCTCCATCGCCGTCGACGGGGTCTCGCTCACGGTGAACGCCTTGCCCGAGGCCGGGACTGCGGAAGTGGCGCTCATCCCTTATACTTATGAGCACACGAACCTGTCGCGCCTGGCTCCCGGAGGGCGGGTCAATCTCGAAGCGGACATGATCGGCAAGTACGTGGTCCGCGCGATCGCCGGGCTCGAACAGGGCGAGGTCTCCCGCGACCTGCTGGAGCGGCTGGGGGAATGGGGTATCGAGTGAGGGATCAGGGGTCGTGAGCGGGAGGTCGATGGAGCGAGGAAGGCGTTCCCATGCGGAATGAAGAGATGAACAATAACGATATAGAATTCGATTCGGTAGAAGAAGCGATAAAGGCCATACGTCGAGGCGAGATGGTCATCGTCGCCGATGACGAGGACCGCGAGAACGAGGGTGACCTGGTCTGCGCGGCCGAGAAGATCACTCCGGAGCTCATCAACTTCATGGCCACCCATGGGCGCGGGCTCATCTGCTTGAGCCTGACGCCCGAGCGGGTGGAGCAGCTGCTGCTCCCGGCCATGACCGAGCAGCAGGTGGAGTCGGAGGAGACGGCGTTCATGGTGTCGATCGACGCGACGTCGAGACACGGGGTCACGACCGGGATCAGCGCGGCGGATCGCGCCAAGACCATTCGTGTCGCCATCGACCCCGAGTCGCGTCCCGAGGACCTGCGTCGGCCGGGTCATGTTTTCCCGCTCCGGGCCAAGCCGGGAGGCGTCCTACAGCGAGTGGGTCAGACGGAAGCCTCGGTGGACCTGGCGCGGATGGCGGGATTGGCGCCGGCCGGCGTCATCTGCGAGATACTGAACGACGACGGTACCATGGCCCGGCGTCCGGAGCTCACGGTCTTCGCCCGCGAACACGGCCTCAAGTTCGTGACCGTGGCGCAGATCATCGCCCAGCGTCTCAAGACCGAACGCCTCGTCCACCGCGTGGCCGAGGCCCGACTGCCCACGGCCTACGGCGAGTTCCGTGTCATGGCCTATACGAACGACGTCGACCGGCGCGAGCACGTGGCTCTGGTCAAGGGCGAGGTCGAGGGCGAGGAGGACGTGCTGGTCCGCATGCACTCCGAGTGCTTGACCGGCGATGTCTTCCATTCTCAGCGCTGTGATTGCGGCGAGCAGCTGGAGGCCAGCCTGCACCGGATCCAGGAGGAGGGCCGCGGCGTTCTGGTCTACATGAAACAGGAGGGGCGCGGGATCGGCTTGATGAACAAGATCCGGGCCTACCACCTGCAGGAGAAGGGGCTCGATACGGTGGAGGCGAACGAGGCTTTGGGCTTCGCTCCCGACTTGCGAGACTATGGGATCGGCGTCCAGGTGCTGCTGGACCTGGGGCTGAAGTCGATGCGGCTCATGACGAACAACCCGAAGAAGATCGTCGGGCTCCAGGGGTATGGCCTCTCGGTCACCCAGCAGGTGCCGATCGTGGTGAAGCCGAACCGCTACAACCAGAACTACCTGAAAGCCAAGCGAGACAAGCTCGGCCACCTGTTCCCCGTGGATCAGGCGGCGAACTAGGATTATGCGCGAGACATACGGACAGTTTCGTGTCGAGGGCCGCCGGTTCGCTCTCGTCGTCAGCCGGACCAACGAGCTGGTGACGCGGCAGCTGCTCTCGGGGGCCGTCGACTGTCTGCGCCAGCATGGTGCGGACGAGAACCAGATCGAGGTGTTCTGGGTGCCGGGCGCCTGGGAGCTCGCCCCCGTCGTCGCCCGGCTGGCCCGCGGCGGCCGACACGCGGCGATCGTCGCCCTCGGCGCGCTGATACGCGGCGCGACACCCCATTTCGACTACCTGGCCAGCGCCGCGACCCAGCGGCTCGCCAACGTGGCCACCCATTCCGAGTGCTACGTCTCGCTGGGCGTGCTCACCGCCGACACGTTGGAGCAGGCTTTGGAGCGCGCCGGCAGCAAGGCGGGCAACCACGGCGCCAAGGCCGTGCTGGCGGCCATCGAGATGGCCGACCTGCTGGACCGACTGGATGGGGAGTCGGACTAAAGCCAGGGCCCGGGTCCTACAGGTCCTCTACGCCTGGGACGTACGTGGCGGTCTCGAGTCGCTGCGCCAGGTCGATGCCGAGCTCACGCGGCCGGGTGCTCGCCCGCTCAAGCCCGAGGTTCGCTCGTACACCGACCGCCTCCTCGCTGTCATCGCTGACAACCGTCGAGAGATCGACGGGCGCATCGAGGGGCTCGCCGAAAACTGGCGGCTTTCCCGAATGACCGTGGTCGACCGCAACATCCTCCGCCTCGCCGCCGCCGAGATGCTTCACTTGCCCGAGATACCGCTCCGCGTTTCGCTCCAGGAGGCCATCCTCCTGGCCGAATGGTTCGGGACCGACGAGAGCCGACGCTTCGTGAATGGAGTTCTCGATGCCCTGCTCCGCGAGCTGCAACCCGAACAGGTCTCCGACTCGCGATGAGCAGCCATCGCCTGAATTTGCTGCTCATCAACTGGCAGGACATTCGCAACCCGCAGGCTGGCGGAGCCGAGATCCACCTGCACGAGATCTTCGGACGCCTCGCACGGGACGGTCATGTCGTGACGCTTCTCTGTTCCGGGTGGCCGGACTGTCCCGCGCGAGAGGAGGTCGACGGCATGAGCGTGCATCGCGTGGCGGGACGCCACACCTTCGCGTTGCAGGCGGCTCCTTATTATCTGAAGCACCTGAGAGGGCAGGCGTTCGACCTGGTCGTCGAAGACATCAACAAGATCCCGTTGTACAGTCCGCTCTGGGCGCGACCGCCGGTCGTGGCGCTGATCCCCCATCTGTTCGGCGCCACGGCCTTCCAGGAAGCCTCTCTTCCCATGGCGACCGCCGTGTGGATCGCCGAGCGTCCTGTCCCTTTCATCTACGAAGGGATCCCGTTCCAGGCGATATCCGAATCGACGGCCGACGACCTGGCGGAGCGCGGGCTGCCGCGTTCGAGCGTGCGGGTCATCCACCCGGGGATAGACCACGACCGGTTTCGGCCCGAGCCGGAAGCCCGCCGATACGAGCGGCCGACCTTCGTCTACGTCGGTCGGCTCAAGCGCTACAAGGGACTCGAGTACGTGATCGAGGCGGTCGCCAGGCTTGCGAAGGAGGGGATCGATCTGCGGCTCGTTGTGGCGGGCAAGGGCGATCACGAGACGGCGCTGCGCGCCTACGCCGGCGATCGGGCGGCGGACCGGGTCGAGTTCCTCGGCTATATCTCGGAGGACGAGAAGCTCGAACTATTGCGCAAGTGCTGGGCGACAGTGTACCCATCACCTAAGGAGGGTTGGGGAATCACGAACGTAGAGGCGGCTGCCTCCGGCACGCCCGCCCTGGCTTCCGATTCCCCCGGCCTCCGGGAATCGGTGGCTCACGAGGTCAGCGGTCTGCTGGTCCGGCACGGGGACGTCAGCGCCTGGGCAACGGCGCTGCGTCGCATCGCGCTGGACGCCGACCTGCGGGCACGGCTGCAGGCCGGCGCCCGGAGCTTCGCAGACCAATTCAGCTGGGACCGTACGGCGAATGAGACCGAAGCCCACCTGCTCGAAGTTCTTTCCCAAGGCCCCGACCGGGGCCATGCGTCTTCTCACACCCCGGGGTTGGAGGTAGCATGAGAATCTCTATGACCGCCCGGCATTTCGAGCTCAGCGATACGTTGCGACGGCACGTGGAGAACCGGCTGGCCGGTCTCGACAAGTATCACCAGCGCGCCACGCGAGTCGAGGTCACGCTCACAGATGAAAAACGGGAAAAACGGGTAGAAGCACACGCTTTTGTCGACGGCGATCATGATATCCATGCAGAGGCCAGCGCCAGCGACTTCCGCACGGCGGTCAACCGGCTGTCGGAGAAGCTGGGCCGGCAGATGAAACGGCGCCGCGACCGGCGCGTCAACCACAAGGCGCCGCGGCTGAACGAACAGATCCCGACGCAGGAAGGGGTCGAGGGCAGCGAATCGTGAGTCTGACGGTAGGAGATCTCCTCGAGCTGCGCGGCGAGAGCCTGCAGTTGCACCTGGCGACGAGCGGCGAGAGGGCGACCGATCGCGTGATCCGGAAATCCGAGATCTCGAGCCCCGGGCTCGTGCTGGCGGGATTCACCGAACGCTTCGCCGGCGGCCGGGTCCAGGTGCTGGGCGAAACCGAGATCTCGTACCTCCGCTCGCTGAGCGAAGACGAGTGCCGTCGGGCGGTCGAGACGCTGCTGTCGTTCGAGGTGCCGTGTGTAATCGTCACCAAGGGTCAGAGGCTTCCGCCGGTGCTGGTCGAGGTGGCCGAGGATCGAGGGACCGCCATTATCGTGAGCGCGCTGAAGACGGCGGAGTTCTATCGACGCATCATACCGTTCATCAACGATCATTTCGCGCCACAAACCCACTTGCATGGCTCGCTCGCCGACGTTTACGGCGTCGGTTTGCTGTTCGTCGGACGGAGCGGCATCGGCAAGAGCGAATGCGTGCTCGACCTGGTGGAGCGCGGCCATCGGCTGGTCGCCGACGACGTGGTCCACATCAGTCGGCAGGGTCACGATGTGCTCATCGGCCGCGGTCACGAGCTCGCCCGTCACCATATGGAGATCCGCGGGATCGGGATCATCGATGTGCAGGCGCTCTTCGGCATCCGGGCCATCCGCCAGCAGAAACGGATCGAGGTCGTCGTGAAGCTGGTCGAGTGGCACGACCGGGGCGCTTACGAGCGCACCGGGCTCGATGCCGAGTTCGTCGATATCCTCGATGTCCCGATCCCTCGGGTCACGGTCCCGCTCAACCCCGGAAAGAACATCACGGTCATCTCGGAGGTCGTGGCGATGAACCATCTGCTGCGCTATGCGGGGATCGATTCCGCAGGCACCTTCGACGCCAATCTGCAGAAGCTCATGGCGCCGGTGCGCGAGTATCTCGAAGAAGATTATGAGTGAAGAAGTAAAGGGCGTGCTGGTCGGTCATGGCCGGATGGCTGAGGGTCTGCTCGACGCGATCGCCGGCATCACGGGCTCGCACGAAGGGCTCACCGCCATCGACAACGTCGGGCTCACCCCCCAGTCGCTCGAGGAACGCATCCACGAGCTGATCGGCAGTCAGCAGGCCGTCGTGTTCGTCGATCTTCCCAGCGGCAGCTGCGCGCACGCGGCGCGGCGGCTGCAGGCGCGTCGGTCCGACCTGGCCGTGGTTTGCGGGGTCAACCTCCCGCTGCTCCTCGACTTCATCTTCCATCGCGAGTTGCCGCTGGAGCAGGTGGTCGAGCGGCTGCGGTCTCGTGTTGGCGTCTCGATCGAGTACTCTGCGGATGCCGATTCTTCTCTGTCGGGTCGATGACCGGCTAATCCACGGCCAGGTCGTCGTGGGGTGGGGGGCAAAGCTCGGTATCGACTACATCGCGGTGGTCGATGACGATCTGGCGGCGAGCGAATGGGAGCAGGAGCTCTACCGTGCCGGGTTGCCGGACGAGGTCGAGGCCCGCTTCGCCACGGTCGACGAGGCGGCGGACTCGATTTCCGCCTGGAAAGCGGACGACTCGAGGGGGTTCATCCTGACCCGCGACATTGGAACGATGCGCCGGCTCGCGGAGCGGGGTGCTCTCGCGGGGATCGCGGTCAACCTGGGCGGCCTGCACGACGCGCCGGGTAGGGATCGGGTCTTCCCGTACCTGTATCTGAGCGATGCCGATCGTGAGGAGCTCGAGCGGTTGCGACGTTTGGAGGTGGAGGTGAGTGCCCGGGACGTGCCGAGCGCCCGCAAAGTCGGCATCGATGAACTGCTCGACCCGGGGGCGGACCGATCCTAGACGCGACGAGCTATCTGTGGCTGGCGCTGCTGGGCGGAGCGGTCGGGCTCGACGCCGTTTCCTGCGTTCAGGCGATGGTCGCGCGCCCCATCGTCGTCGCTCCGGTGACCGGGCTGCTCCTCGGCGAGCCCCAGGCCGGCATGTTGGCGGGCGTGTTGCTCGAGATCTTGAGTCTGCATCAACTGCCGATCGGCGCCAATCGGCACTGGGACACGGGGCCGGCGGCGGTGGCCGCGGCCGTGGCCATGGTGGCGGTGCGGGGGCCGGTGGGGCTAGTGGTAGCCGGCGGCGCGGGTGTCCTGATCGGCTGGCTGGGAAGCTGGAGCGTGCACGGTCTTCGCCACCTGAACGCACGGTTGGTGGTGGTCGATGAGGGGCCCGGGCTGCGGCCGGCCTCGCTGACTGCCCGTCATCTCGCCGCGATCGCCCTCGACTTCGCCCGGGCGGTCACGTTGACTCTGCTGGCCGTCTGGGTCGTTCTCCGGGGAACCGAAGGCATCGCTGGGGCGCCGGCGGAGGCGGGCTGGGTCGCGGCTCTGGTGGCCGCGGCGCTGGGCGGTCTGGCGCTGGGTGCCGACGTCCGCATGGTTGCCGGCGGCCGGCGCGTCTGGACGGCCTTTGGCATCGGATCGGTCCTGAGCACGATCGTCTGGGTATGGCTGCACTGAGGAAGTTCACGATGTTCGAGATGCTGGCCCGAAGCCTGCTGATTCAGGGCTCGTGGAACTATCGGACCATGCAGGGCGCCGGTGTGGGGTTCGCGCTGATCCCGGTGCTGAAGCGGTTGCACCGGGACGATCCCGATGCCCTGGCCCGGGCGGTCCGCCGGCACGTCGGCTTCTACAATGGGCACCCCTACCTGTCCACCGTGGCCATCGCCGCCCTCGCCCGTATGGAGGGGGAGGAGGCGGATGCGGAGGAGATCGACCGGTTCAAGCGGGCGCTGGTCAGCCCGCTGGGGAGCCTCGGTGACCGCCTGGTCTGGGCGCGCTGGCGACCGCTGACCCTGCTGCTGGCGGCGCTCCTGTATCTGGCGGGAGCCGCCTGGTGGGTCGCCGCCTCGGCGTTTCTGTTGCTGTACAACGTGGTACATTTGAAGTTGCGCGTCTGGGGCCTTCGCCTCGGCTGGCGCGAGGGACGTGCCGTCGGCCGGGTGCTGATCGGATCGCCTTTGCGGCGACTGCCCGATCGCCTTACGATTCCCCTGGCCGCTATTGCCGGGGGGCTGCTCCCGCTCATGGCACTCAGCGTGAGCCAGAGCAACGGGTTGGCCCCTCTTCCCGCCGTTGGCAGCGCGGTCGGCCTTGCCGCTATTGGCGCCTGGCGCCCGGCGCTTGCCGGACGACTGGCGGCCTTCGGTATACTGTTGTTCTCTCTGGGCTTCGTCATTCTTGGGCAGATCGCATGGTGAGCGTGAATCAGGAGTGCGTGAAAAGCGTTGTCGTGGCCAACACGTACGGCCTGCACGCCCGGCCGGCGGCGGAGTTCGTGAAGCTGGCAGGGCAGTACAAATCCGAGGTTCTGGTGGAGAAGGACGGGCTCGAGGTGAACGGCAAGAGCATCATGGGCGTGATGATGCTCGCCGCTGAGAAGGGCTCGAGCCTGGCGATACGGGCGATCGGTGTGGACGCCCAGGAGGCCGTCGAGGCGCTCTGTGACCTGGTCACCCAAGGCTTCAACGAGGATTAGCTGTTGAGCGAGACGGTTCAGGGGATACCGGCTTCACCCGGCATCGCCATCGGTCAGGCGCTCCTGGCCCGATGGCCTCGTCTCGACATCCCCCACGCCACCGTAGCGCCGGACCAGATCGGCTCCGAGGTCGAACGCTTCCGTCAGGCCTGCCAGCAGGCCAGCCTCCGGACGCGCCAGCTACGCGACTCGGTGGCGCAGCGGCTGGGGTCGGTTCAGGCCAAGATCTTCGATCCACAGCTCCTGATGCTGGAGGACCCGGACCTCATCGAGGGCACCGTGACCTACATCACGGACAGCTTCCTCACCGCCGAGCGTGCGTTCAGCCTCAGGGTCCTCGAATTCCGCTCCCAGTGGCTTGACGCCACCCATGCCCGGGTGATGGACCGGGTGGCCGACCTCAACGATGTCCAGCTCCGCGTGCTGGCCGAGCTGATCGATCTGCCGGAGCTCGACCTTTTCCAGAACCACTCTGGCGGCCCGATGATCCTGGTGGCGCACGATCTGACGCCCAGCCGCATGGTCGAGATCGACCCGGAGCAGGTGATCGGGATCGCGACCGACGGCGGCACGCGGACGGCGCATGCTTCGATCCTCGCGCGTTCGCTCGGTCTCCCCACCGTGGTGGGTCTCGGGGATCTGTCGCGTCGGGTCGAGACGGGCCAGGAGCTCATCGTCGACGGTCTTCGCGGCCGGGTGATCATCGCGCCGACCGATGCCGAGAGGAACCGCTACCATCATCGGGAAGTCCGGGTGAAGGAGACCGAAGCCGAGGTCGAGCGGTTGGCCGAGCTCGAGCCTGTCACCCGCGACGGCATCCGCATCGGGCTCCACGCCAACCTCGATCTTCCCGCCGACGCGGCCCGGGCCGTGGCCGCCAACGCCGACGGCGTGGGCCTCTTCCGCACCGAGTTCCTGGTCGTGGGTAAGACCAGCATGCCCGACGAAGAGGAGCAGCTGGAGGCGTTTCGGGGGGTCCTCGAAACGATGGCGCCGCGACCGGTGACGATCCGCACTTTCGATTTGGGCGGTGACAAGTTTCCCATGTTCCTGCCCCCGATCACCGAGGAGAACCCGTTCCTCGGATGGCGCGGCCTCAGGATCTACGAGATGATGCCGGAGCTCTTCCATCACCAGGCACGCGCCGTCCTGCGCGCCGCCGCTCTCGGCCAGATCCAGCTGCTGATCCCGATGGTCAACAGCGTCGACGATGTGATCCGGATCCGCGCCGTCATCGACAAGGCATGCGACGAGCTGAAGAGGGAAGGGCTCGAGCACCGCGTGCCGCCCCTGGGGCTGATGCTGGAAACGCCGGCCGCCATCGCCATCGTAGAGAAGCTGGCCCGCCATGCCGACTTCTTCAGCATCGGCACCAACGATCTCATCCAGTACATGCTCGCCGTCGATCGCGGCAACGCCCAGCTCCTGCCCTTCTTCGACCTCTACCATCCCGCCCTGCTGCGCTACATCCACGACGCCGCCTCCGCCGCGTCCAAACTCGGACGACCACTTTGTGTCTGCGGTGAGGCCGCCAGCGATACCCTCGGCGCCGTCCTGCTCCTCGGCCTCGGAATCCGCAGCCTGAGCTGCGCGCCGAACGCCATCCTGGAGCAGAAGAAGCTGATTCGGGCCCTCGATCTGGAGAGCATCAGCGAGGTCGTCATCGGCCTGCTGGAAGCCGAGACGGGGCTCGAAATTCGCCGGCGCGTGCAGGAGGTTCTCGGTGACATGGTCGATCTGACGGATATCAACTCGAACACCAGCTTGTCACACCCCGGCTGAGTGAGTACCTTCCGGCGTTTTTACAGGTAGTCCGACGTCGCCGAGTCGAGGCGCGGCAGCCAACAGACTCCGATCGCGTTGAGGGTCAGGAACTTGTCGATCAAGCATCTTTTCACTTCGGAGAGCGTCACCGAGGGGCACCCGGACAAGGTCGCCGACCAGATCTCCGATGCCGTCCTGGACGCCATCATCGCCGAGGATCCCGCCGCGCGAGTGGCCTGCGAGTGCCTCGTCACCACCGGCCTCGCCTTCGTGACCGGTGAGATCACCACCGACACTTACGTCGACATTCCCGACATCGTCCGCGATACCGTCGAAGAGATCGGTTACGTCAACGCGCGCTTCGGCCTCGACGCCCGGACCTGCGCCGTGATCACCTCCATCGACCGGCAGTCTTCCGACATCGCCATGGGTGTCGATACCGGGGGCGCCGGCGACCAGGGGATGATGTTCGGGTACGCGACCCGCGAGAGCCCCGAGCTGATGCCGCTGCCCATCATCCTCGCCCACCGCCTCACCCGGGAGCTCGCCGCGAAGCGCAAATCCGGCGCGATCCCCTGGCTGCGGCCCGACGGCAAGTCGCAGGTCACCGTCGAGTACGACGGGAATGGACCGGTTCGCGTCCAGGCCGTCGTCGTCTCGGCCCAGCACGACGAAACGATCGAGAACGGGACCATCCACGAGGTGATCAGGGAAACCGTGATCGAGCCCGTTCTGCCACCCGAGTACTACGACGGGAAGACGCAGATCCATATCAACCCGACCGGCCGCTTCGTCATCGGCGGACCGCAGGGCGACGCCGGGCTCACCGGCCGCAAGATCATCGTCGACACCTACGGCGGCATGGGCCGCCACGGCGGCGGCGCCTTCAGCGGCAAGGACCCCAGCAAGGTCGATCGGTCGGCCAGCTACGCGGCACGCTGGATCGCCAAGAACATCGTGGCCGCCGAGCTCGCCGACGAGTGCGAGGTCCAGCTCGCCTACGCCATCGGCGTCGCCGAGCCCGTCTCGGTCCTCGTCGATACCAGGGGCAGCGGTCAGGTGTCGGACGGCGAGCTCGAGGCCGCCGTCCGCGAGGTCTTCGATCTGACACCGAACGGGATCATCGAAGCCCTCGGTCTGCGGCGGCCGATCTTCAAGAAGACGGCCGCCTACGGCCACTTCGGCCGCCAGCCCGAGGACGGCGGCGGCTTCTCTTGGGAACGAACCGACAGAACCGACGATCTCCGATCGAAGCTCGGAGGTTGAGTCCCCGAGAGCCGCGACTCGCGGCCGTCGAGCGCGAGTAGCTTTCACCCTGGCTCATCCATACCCGACATAGAGGAATAGACGCGATGCCAACCAGGACAGTTGATCACGATATCCGCGACATCCAGCTCGCCGACGCCGGGAAGCGGAGGGTCGAGTGGGCGGAGCGCGCCATGCCGGTCGTCCGCATGATCCGCGAGCGGTTCGCCGAGGAGCGTCCGCTGGAGGGGCGGAAGCTGTCCGCATGTCTGCACGTAACGACCGAGACGGCGAACCTGGCCATCACGCTCAAGGCCGGCGGTGCCGACCTGGCGCTCTGCGCATCGAACCCGCTGTCCACGCAGGACGATGTGGCCGCCCACCTGGTCCGTGATCACGGCATTCAGGTGTACGCGATCAAGGGCGAGGATCACGACACGTACTACGAGCACATCCGGGCCGCCCTCGAGCATCGTCCTGCGATCACTATGGACGACGGCGCCGATCTGGTCGGGTCGCTCCACATGATCGCCCTCGATCGGCTGGACGATCTGGCCGGGCCGGTCCGCAGCTGGGCGGCGGCCCTTTCGAAGAAGGAGCGTGAATCGCTGGTCAAAAGCGTGGTCGGGTCCACCGAGGAGACCACGACGGGCGTCATCCGGCTGCGTGCCATGGCCGCCGACGGCGTGCTGCAGTTCCCGGTGATCGCGGTCAACGACAGCATGACCAAGCACCTGTTCGACAACCGCTACGGCACGGGCCAGTCGACCCTCGACGGCATCCTCCGGGCCACCAACCTGCTGCTCGCCGGCGCGCGGGTCGTGGTCGCCGGCTACGGCTGGTGCGGCCGCGGCGTCGCCACGCGGGCCCGCGGCGCGGGCGCCCGGGTGATCGTCACCGAGGTCGAGCCGCTCAGGGCGCTGGAGGCCGTGATGGACGGCTTCGAGGTGATGCCGATGGCGGAGGCCGCCAAGCTGGGCGATCTGTTCGTCACGGTCACCGGCGACACCAGCGTGATCCGTGAGGAGCACTTCCGTGCCATGAAGGACGGCGCGATCGTGGCCAACTCGGGTCACTTCAACGTCGAGATCGACCTGGAGCGGCTGGCCGAGATCGCCGACGGCGAGCCGCGCACCGTCCGCGACTTCGTCCAGGAATACCGGCTCGATGGACGCCGCATCTTCGTTCTGGGCGAGGGACGACTGATCAACCTGGCGGCGGCCGAGGGACACCCGGCGGCCGTGATGGACATGTCGTTCGCCAACCAGGCGCTGGCCGCCGAATACCTGGTGGGCGCCGGCCCCGAGCTGGCGACCTCGGTGCACGGAACGCCCGACCACATCGACCGGGAGATCGCACGGCTCAAGCTGGACAGCATGGCGATCGCGATCGACAAGCTGACCCCGGAGCAGGAGAAGTACCTTTCCTCTTGGGATGTAGGAACTTGACGGTTCCGACGGGGTTTACAGTCGGGTGCGGGACAATATGTTCCTAAGAGTGATGGCGGACCCCGACTAAACGGAACAGAAGAGCTCTATGAATCAGGTCAAGGTGGCCAGCCTCGGTCTCGACAAGGCGTCGAACACACCCGTGGTGATCCTTCAGGAGATCGAAGGTGAGCGCGTGCTGCCGATCTGGATCGGACCCGGCGAGGCGAGCGCCATCGCCATGGAGCTGGCGGGGATGAAGTTCTCGCGCCCGCTGACCCACGACCTGTTCACCGCCATGCTGCAGGGGCTGGGCAGCGAGCTCCACCGCGTGCTGATCACCAAAGTGGTGGATAACACGTACCACGCCGAGCTGATCATCAAGCGGAACGGAGATGTCGTGTCGATCGATGCGCGCCCCAGCGACAGCATCGCGATAGCGCTGCGGGCCAAGGCCCCGATCTATGCCCATGACGACCTTCTCGAGCAGGCATCGATCGAGATCCAGCCGTCCGAGCTCGAGCCGGGTGACATTCCCGAGGTCTCCGAGCAGGAGGAGACCGGAATGGACGCGGAGCAGCTGAAGGAGTACTTGAAACGGATGAATCCGGAAGATTTCGGCCGCTTCAATCCGTGACGATGCGTCGGGTTCTGGCAACAGGCCGTCGGCACCCCGGGTGCCGACGGCTTTTCTTTTGCCTGCTGTCGGCGGCGTTGTCCGCGTCAACCGCGTCCCCGGCGGACGCTCAGGAGCGGCCGGGCGCCCGAATATCGCAGCGCCAGGCCCGGGTGATGCGGGACGAATCGGGTCGCGTTCGCGTCATCGAGGCGCTGCGGGTGAGTCTCGGCCCGGGCCCCATGACCGACTCCGCACTCGCCCGGCCGTTGCCGCTCTTCGAGTTGCAGCCAGGCGCCCGGGAGGTGTTCCGGGTGGGCGGCGACCTGGCGGCGAGCCAGCTGGTCGTGCAGCCGCCGCTGGTGTCCGTCGTCGGACCGGTCGACGGGCCTCGCTTCGAACTCGTGGTCACCTATCTCCTGCCCGCCGACGTTCCCTCAGTGGAGTTCTCCGGCCCGCTGCGCCAGGACACCGTGTGGCTGGAGGTCGACCGGGCCACGGTCCGCGGGCGAGCGGGCCGCGGGTTGAGCGAGGTCGAGGGTGGCGGATCGGAGGCGCGACCGCTCCGCCGCTATCGTGCTCTGGAGCTGGCGCCCGGGGTCGCGGTTCGGATCGAGATCGCCACCGGGCGTCCCGACTGGCGCCAGCGGGTCGCGGTGCTCACGGCGACGGCGCTGGCCGCCCTGGCCGCCGGGTTCACTCTCTGGCGACGCGGCGCCGGAAATGCCGCTTCGGGCCCCGACCCGACTGGCGAGGTCCGGACCGACGCTCGATATTGAGAGCATGGGCCTGGTCTCAACACCCGCGACGGTCTTAAAGACCTACGAGTACAGCGAGACGAGCAAGATCCTGCGCCTGCTGACCCGGGATCACGGGCTCTGCTCGGCCATCGCCAAGGGTGCGCGGCGCCCCCGGAGCCGGTTCGGCGGTCTGCTGGAGCCGTTCAGCGACGGGGTGGCCACGTTCTACGTCAAAGAGGGAAGGGAGCTGCACACGCTGTCCGGTTTCGAGCTGCGGCGCGAGCGCCAGGCGCTGGGGCGCGAGCTGGTTCGCTACGCCGGGGCCGGGCTGCTCACCGAGATCGCGCTCCGCTTCGCTTCCTCGGAGCCTGACCGGGAGCTCTTCGAACAGCTGGGCCGGAGCCTCGACCGCCTGGTCGCACAGAACGGCGCCGTCGAGACGGCGGTCCTCGAGGAGACCTGGCGGCTCATCGTTCGTCTCGGCTTCGCGCCCGCCCTCGATCCCTGCTCGGGCTGCGGCCGTTCGCCGGCACCCGACGAGACGACCCACTTCGATCTGGTCGGCGGCGGAATCATCTGCGACGGCTGCCGCCGAGAGAGTGCCGCCCTGAGCCTCAAGGCGTTGGCCCCGCGCGCCCGGACGGAGCTGGCGCTGCTGGTGGCCGGCGCCGCCGATGCGACCGTTCTGGAAACGATCCGTTTCCAGCGGAATCTGCTGCGCGATTTCATCGCTTACCACCTGGCCGATCACCGACCGCTCAACTCCTTCCACTTTCTCGAGCAGCGGCTCGGATGAGATCGGTCATCCTCGGAACCGCCGGCCACGTCGATCACGGCAAGACGGCGCTCGTCGAAGCTCTCACCGGTGTGAACACCGACCGGTGGGAGGAGGAGCGGGAGCGGGGGATCACGATCGACCTGGGCTTCGCTCGCTTTCCCAGCGATGAACCCGACCTCGAGATATCGGTTGTCGACGTCCCCGGGCACGAGGACTTCGTCAAGAACATGCTGGCCGGCGCCACCGGGATCGATCTCTTGCTACTGGTCGTCGCCGCCGACGAAGGGCCGATGCCGCAGACTCGGGAGCATCTGTGGATCGCACGTCTGCTGGGGGTACGGAGGGGCGTGGTGGCGATCACCAAGTCGGATCTCGTCGAGCCCGACTGGTGCGGCCTGGTGGCCGAGTCGGTACGTGAAGAGCTGCAGACCGTTTTCGGGCCCGTCGATTGGCCGCTCGTCGTCGCCTCCGCCGTCACCGGCGAAGGCGTCACCGAGCTGAAGGCGGCGATCGACGCGGCCGCCCGTGCGGTTGAGGCCCGGGAGGAACACGACCTGTTTCGGCTGCCGGTCGACCGCTCGTTCAGCGTGCGCGGTGTCGGGACCGTGGTGACCGGAACCGTCTGGAGCGGCCACGTCGACGTGGGTCGGGAGCTCCGCGTCCTTCCGGGCGCGACCGCGGCGCGAGTGCGCGGGATCCAGATCCACGGGGCGGAAGCCGAACGCGCGCACGCCGGGCAGCGTGCCGCCCTCGCCCTGGCGAGCATCGACCGGGACGAGGTCGAGCGGGGTCGGCTACTGGTGTCCGATCCGGTCTGGCGCGCGACGCGCCAGCTCGATGCCCGGATCCATACCCTGGCCGGCTCGCCCTGGCCGATTCGCCACTGGCAGCGCGTTCGCTTCCATCTGGGCACGGCGGAGGTGCTGGCCCGGGTCGTTCTGCCGCAAGGGGTCACCCTGCGGCCCGGTGAGGGTGGAATCGCACAGCTCCGTCTCGAAGGTCCGGTGGTGGCCCGGGCCGGTGATCGGTTCGTGCTTCGCTTCTACTCGCCCGTTACGACCATCGGCGGTGGCGTCGTGATCGACCCGTGGGCCCGGCGGCGTGGCCGAGCCGCTTTGGCAGCGGCGGCCGCGGAGGAGAACCTGGTGGAGCTCGACCCCGGCGAGCGCGTCGGCCGCGCCGTCGCACGCCAGGAAACCGGCGCGTCCGCCGAGGAGCTGGCCGTTCTGGCCGGCCTTCGGCCCGGTCGGGTCGACGAGGCCTTGAGCGGCCTCGCCACGGCCGGCGCTGTCCGCGAGGTGGGAGGCCGGTGGTATTCAAAGGAAGCGCTGGAGGCCGTTCGCCGCCGGGTGCTCGATGTCCTCGACAGCGAGCACCGCCGCGACTCCGGCGCTCGGGGCGTCAGCCTGGAGGCTCTCCGTGGCGCCGCCGGCCCCGGCGGTCCCCTGGTGGACGACGTTCTGGCCGACCTCGAGGCCGCGGGGGCGGTCCGCGTCGAGGGCTCGGTGGCGGCCCGGGCCGGTCACGTGCCGACCCTCGACCCGGAGGATCGGGCGCTCGCCGACGACGCCGTCGCACGCCTGCAGCGGGACCACCTCGCGCCTCCCGGCCTCAAGGAGCTGGCCGCCGAGCTCCGCGTCGCCCCCTCGGACCTGCTGAGGGTGCTCAAGTTTCTGGCCGAACGCGGCGTGCTGGTCGCCGTGACGCCGGACCTCTACTACCACGTGGATGCCTTCGATGAGGTTCGGAATCGGGTGAGGGAGGCGCTGGAAGGCGGTCGGCCCGGCCGGCCCTCGGAGCTGCGGGAGGCGCTGGGGGTGAGCAGAAAGTATCTTATCCCACTTCTCGAGTACCTCGACGCCGCCGGCTTTACCCGTCGGACACCGGCCGGTCGGGTGCTGCGAGAGGGGATGTAGCCGGAAGGAAAGTTCTTGCCCGTCTTTCTCAGGGGAAGTATTTTGACGCTAGGGAGAATCGGACGCAGCCCGTTCAACCCGGGAGGGGCAAGAACGACTCAACGCTACTGAATCCAAGGAGGTAAGGACGAACGTGCGGCACAGTCGCTACGCTGTGCTCCTCGTCCTTCTGCTGGCGTGGATCCCTGACTCCCCCGAGGTATTCGCGCAACAGAGCGACACGGCCACGGCCGCTCAAGAGGAATCCCAAGAGGGCGAAGTTCGTGGCGTGGCGTTGGAGCAAAACTATCCGAACCCGTTCCGACGGGACACGCGGATACCGTTCGTGCTCGGAGAGGGTCTTTTCGAGGACGGCACGTCCGTGGTGGTGAGCGTCCGCATCTACAACGTACTCGGCCAGCTCGTCTCGATTCCCACCGCATTGGATCACCCCTCCGCCGCGGGGCAGCCGGCGCTCGAGTTGCGCTACGATCGGCCGGGCCGCTATCTGCTGTATTGGGATGGGACGGACCAGAGCGGTCGGCGCGTGAACTCGGGGATCTACTTCTGCCGCATCACGGCCAACCGGGCCCAGGATCTGCTCAAGATCGCCGTCAGCCGCTGACGGGCGCCGGGCTCAATCGACGAAATAGATGAACGAGCCGCAGTGTTCGCACCAGCGGATCTGTTCGTTGGTGCGGGTCATGGCGGTGGGGACGGCCATGAAGCAGCCGTAGCAGATTCCGTTGAGGACGGGAACGACGGGTCGGGCGCTGCGATCGGCGATGCGGCGATAGCGACCCTCGATTTCGGGGTCCAGGCTGTTCTCCATCTCCTCGATCTTCGCCTCGAGGTGCGCGACGGCGTCCTCGGGCTGGACCTGGAAGACCTTCTTTTCGATGTCGTGGACGTGTTCCTCAGCCGCCTCTTCCAATTCGCGTTTCTGGGCTTTCAGATCCTGAAGTTCCAGCAGAATCTCGAGCTGCGGGTGCATGCCGGTCGACCTCCGATCAGACCTGTTTTTCGTCCAACAGTTCGAGGAACTCGCTGGGCGACTCGATAGCGCCCAGCCGTTTCGGAACATCGGACTCGCGGCAGAGCTGCGCGATCTTTCCGAGGACCGGGAGATATTGGTTGGAGACCTCGAGCGGCGGGGCGACGATCAAGAAGAAGAACGAGACCGGTTTGTCGTCGATGGCCTTGAAGTCGATGGGCTCGGCCTTGCGCCCGAACGCCACGCGCAGCCGGTTCACTACGAGCGACCGGCAATGCGGTATGGCGATCCCTTTGCCGATCCCCGTCGAGCCCAGGTTCTCGCGCCGCTTGAGCATCTTGAAGAGGATCCCCTCCGACTTCTCGGACAGATCGAGGAGCGAAATCAGCTCCTTCAGTATCGCGTCCTTGTTGTCGCCCTTCAGATCGAGGTTGATGACATCTTCTGTGAAGAACTCTCGCAATTCCATTCGGACCTCCGATTGCGCCGTCGGCACGTGCGTTGGAGTCAGGCCGGGCGTTCCAACGGCTCCTCCCGTCAATCGCCGCCACTACGAATACGGTATCCGCGTCCCGGTGTCAAAGCCCGACGCGATGCCGGTCGCGGACGGCCTTTGACTCACGACCCGCCCCGGCTATATTGCGGCGCCGACTGCCACATCCCACCGCTGGTGCTCTGACCATCGGTTATTTCGACCCTCGGTATCCTGAGCATGAGACCTGAGCGATTGAAGAGCCTGCTGGAACGCCTTCAACGGGGCGAGTTGAGCGTTACGGCTGCCCTCGCCGAGCTGGAGCGTCTTCCATTCGAGGATCTCGGCTTCGCCCGCGTCGATCATCATCGCGCCTTGCGTCAGGGCTACCCCGAGGTCGTTTACTGTCCCGGCAAGACCCCGGACCAGATCTCGAAGATCTGTGCCCGGCTGGCTGCCGCCGGCGACGGGCTGCTCGTGACCCGCGCCGATGCGCCGATCCGGGAACGGCTGGCCGCGGAACATCCGACGATCGAGGTCAACGAGCTGGCCCGCACCGCCTATTTGCCGCCGGCCGAACCGCTGGACGTCCACGTGCGCGGCCCGGTCCTCGTGGTCACGGCCGGCACCTCCGACCTGGCGGTGGCCGAAGAGGCGGCGGTCGCGGCCCGAGCGATGGGGAACCCCGTTCGCCGACTGGATGATGTCGGGGTCGCGGGCATCCACCGGCTGTTCGCCGGTCGCCAGGAGCTTGACGAGGCGGCCGTGCTCATCGTCGTGGCCGGTATGGAAGCGGCCCTCGCATCAGTGATCGGTGGCCTGATCGCCGCGCCGGTCATCGCCGTGCCCACCAGCATCGGTTACGGCGCTTCGTTCGGCGGCCTGGCCGCGCTGTTGGGCCTGCTGAACAGCTGCGCCCCCGGCGTCACCGTGGTGAACATCGACAACGGGTACGGTGCGGCGGCGGCCGCCGCTCGCATCAACCGTCTGCGATAGGTCCGCGGCTCGATGGATGCGCCGTTGCCGGGCCTGGAGACCGTCGCCGAGGAGCTGGCCGCATGGCTGGAAGCGATGCGGCTGGCCCTGGGGGCCGAGCGGACCAGCCTCTGGATCGTCGATCCGGACGGCCGCCTCCGCGTCGCGCTGCGCTCGCCGTCCGACGCTAGCCTCGATCCGGAGGGTGTCCCCCTGGAGGGGCACGCCCTGGGGTGGGTGGTGAGCGAAGGGGTATCGCTCCGGGCATCGCGCAAGGAGATCTTCCACGGGGGCGGCGGCGGTTGGGTCGTGGCGGCGCCACTGAGCGAGCCGAGGGGCGATCGCGTAGGCTGCGCGATGGCCGAGTTCGATGGCGTGCCCCGTCCCGATGCGCCGCAGGCGCTGGAACTCGCCGCCGCCATCGCCGGGCGATTGATCAACGATGCCCGGGCCGCCGAGGCCGCGCTGGAGGACCTGCGACGCTCCGAGGCCCTCTACGACACCGTGCTCGACCTGGATCGCGAGCTCGATCTGCGGGAGCTGTCCGCCGCCGTCTGCCAGCGGGCCCGGCGCGTCACCGGGGCCCGGGGGGCCGTCGCCGCTCTGTGGAACCACGACGAGCGGACGGGGCGGATCGTCGCCAGCGACGGTGAGGTCCCGAAGGGACTGTCGGCGATGACCTTCCGCGGCGACGCCTCGTACCTGAGCCTGGCGCTCAGCAACGCCACCTCGCTTCCCCTCGACGACCTGGCTGGCAGGAAGCGGCTCCCGCTCTACGTGGAGGGTGTCGTTTCGGACGCCGGGTCGGCGATCATCCTGCCGCTGATCGTCGAGGCCGATTCGATCGGCGCGCTGGCGGTGGAATACGAGCGCCCGCGAGAGTTCGGGGAGCGGGACTTCGAGCGGCTACGGGCGATCGCGCTCTCGGTGGCGCCCGCGTTCCGCAACGCCCTCGAGTTCGGCGAGGTCAAAGCCATGTCGCTGAGCGATGCGCTGACCGGGCTGCCCAATCGTCGGGCCACCGAGCGTGCCCTCGCCTCCGCCGCCGCCATCTCCGAGCGCACCGGCACCCCGTTCTCCGTCGCCGTGGTCGATATCGATCATTTCAAGAAGGTCAACGATCGGTTCGGTCACGACGTCGGCGATATGGTGCTCCAGTCGGTGGCTCGGTCGATCCGCGACGAGCTGCGCCCCGGTGATCATGCCGGCCGCTGGGGCGGGGAAGAGTTCCTCGTCGTTCTCCCCGGCGCCGCGGTCGAGGACGCGGCCCGGGTCCTCGAGCGCGTTCGTCGCCGCGTCGAGGCCCTCGATGTCGAGTGGCGCGGCAAGACCGTGACCGTGACGGTGAGCGCCGGCCTCAGCGGCTGCCCCGAGCCGGTGAGGAGCGGGACGGCGGTCGTGGCGTCGGCCGATGCCGCCCTCTACCAGGCGAAGCGCGGCGGCCGCAACAGCGTTTTGATCGCCGGCGACCGCGCGTAACCGCCTTCCATTTGAAACCTGAAGGCATAAATTACGTAGTGTAGAATGCCTGTGGGGGCGAACTGGCTTCGACGGGTTTAGTGAAGGTGGAGCAGCGTGCCGAGGGCGCCCGGACCCTCGTAAATCAACCGGGCAAAATCACAACTGCCAACGACAACTTGGCACTGGCTGCTTAAACATTAAGTAGCCCGTCTCTTGATCGACCGGGCCCGAGGTCGGTCTCGAGGCGTCGATAAATCGGGCTGGCCGGCCACGTGGCCGCGGCGTGTCCGGTGAGATCTTACAGCGGCTAGCTTCCGGAGAGGCCGCCTATCGGCCGATGCGGGGCGAACCAACGAACGGTAGGCTACGCACGTAGCGGCTCTGCCGGATCTATTTCCGGACGCGGGTTCGATTCCCGCCGCCTCCATCAACAACGGTGAGGAGTGAGGAGTAAGGGGTCAGGAGTGGTCAGCGGTCGGCGCCGCTGGCCTTTTTGTTTCATCGGGCTGACGCTCCCCACCCCTTACCCCTCACCCCTCACTCCCTTACTGTTCTCCTATGGCGGATCTAAGACACCTCATACTCATCCGGCCCTGCGGCGAGCTGGCGATCAAGTCGCGACAGACGCGGCGGCGCTTCCAGCGCGGGCTGGTGGCCGCGCTGCAGGATGCCCTCGCCTCGACCGGCGGCGACTACCGCCTGCGGGACGAGTGGAATCGTCTCTTCGTCGAGGCGGAGAATCCTGGCGCGGCGGCGGCTGTGTCCAGGGTGTTCGGGATCGCTTCGATTTCCGAGGTCGAGGCCACCGCGGAGCCGCGACTCGATGCGATCGTGGAAACCGGCGCCCGCGTCTACACCGACCGGGTGCGCGGCGGCACCTTCGCCGTCAGAGCCCGTCGGGCCGGCCGCCACAGCTTCTCTTCCCGAGACGTGAACTACGAGCTCGGTGCGGCGCTCAATCGATACGCCGAGGTCGATCTCGATCGACCGGACGTGAGCGTGTACGTGGAGGTGCGGGAGGGCCGGGCCTATTTCTTCAGCCGCAAGATCCCCGGTCCCGGCGGCTTCCCGCTGGGGGTCGAGGGCCGGGCGGTGGCCTTGCTGTCCGGCGGTTACGATTCCGCCGTCGCCGCCTGGATGCTGCTGCGCCGCGGCGTCACCTTGAGCTACGTCTTCTGCAACCTGGGGGGCAGCGCCTACGAGCGGGCCGTCCTGAACGTGGCCAAGCTGCTCGCCGATGGCTGGAGCTACGGATCGAGGCCCGACATCCACGTGATCGACTTCGAGGACGTCGTCCGGCAGCTGAAGGGGGGCGTCGAGGAACGCTACTGGCAGGTGGTGCTCAAGCGGCTGATGTACCGGGCCGGCGCCGCCGTGGCCGCCGAGATCGGCGCCCACGCCATCGTCACCGGCGAGTCGGTGGGCCAGGTCTCCTCCCAGACGCTGGCCAACCTCCGGTCGATCGAGGAATGTGTCACGATCCCGGTGCTGCGCCCGCTGATCGGCTTCGACAAGCAGGAGATCATCGCGCGCAGCCGCGAGATCGGCACCTACACGCTCTCCGAGAAGGTGCGTGAGTACTGCGCACTCACCGAAGAGCATCCGGTGACCGGTGCGACCCCGGAGCAGGTGGCAGCGGCTGAGGACGGCCTCGACCTGTCGATCGTGGATCGCGCCGTGACCGGGCGGCGTGCCCTCGATCTGCGAGGGCTCGATAGCGCCGACCTGGTCATGCCTTATCTGTACACCGCCGAAGTACCCGATGGCAGCGTGGTGATCGATACTCGTGACCGGCAGGAATACGACAGGTGGCATTATCCCGGTTCCGAGCACCGGGACTTCTGGGAGTTGTACAGCGACAGCGATTCACTCGATCGTGATCGCTCCTACGTGCTCTACTGCGATCTCGGCCTGCGGACCGCCCAGCTGGCCGAGAAGCTGCAGGGCTCCGGCTACGAGGCGTACTCCTTCAAGGGCGGCGTGCGGGGCCTGCGCCAATGGTTAGAGAAGAACGCGGTGACGACCGACTGAACATCCAACATCGAACGTCCACCGTCCAACATCGAACGTCCACCGCCCAACATCCAACGGAATCGCAACCCACGTTCGCTGTTGGACGTTGGATGTCGGACGTTCGATGTTCGGCTGGTTCAGAACACCCGGATCGGCGGCACGTATTTCCGCGGGTTCTCCCGCAGCTCGGTCACGACGGCCTGCACATCCACCAGCAGCTTCAGCAGGCTCTCGTAGAGCTCCTGGTCGGTGAGCATCTGACCGAGAGCGCCTTCCCCAGATTCCAGGGCCGACAACAGCGAATCGGCACGCGCCGACGTCGAGGCCAGGTTGCGGTAGAGGCCGTCGTCGGTCAGCAGGCGTGAGAGCGTTCCTTCCCCGGTAACCAGCGTGGCCGTCAACGTATCGACTCCGGCGATCACCGAGCGTAGATCCGCGTAAAGCTCCTCGTCCTGTGCCAGCTGGACCAGCGCGCCTTCGCCCTGCGCCACCGCCCTCAGGAACTCGTTCATCGATCGGGACGTCGTCAGCAGGTCGACGTAAAGCGTCGTGTCCATCAGCAGGCGCCCCATCGTTCCCTGCCCGGCCAGCAGGCTGTCGGCGATCGAGCGGAGCGTACGCAGCGTGGCCGCCAGATCGTCGACCAGCTCGGACGCGGAGCCGAACAGCTCCTCGTAGTCGATGGCGGCGGCGCTTGGGACCGTGTCGCCCTCCTCCAGCATCGGGACGCCGGGCGAGCCGGGCGTGATGTCGATGATCTTGTCGCCCAGCAGCCCCTGCGTGCGGATCCGGGCCTCGGAGTCCTGGCGGATCTGGTTCGACACGTTCCGATCGATGGCGAGCGTGAGCTCGAGCACCTGGTCCGAGCCCCGGCGCTGCTCGACGGGAACGAACTCGATACGGTTGACCTTGCCCACGTCCTGTCCTGCGACGCGGACGCTGGCGCCCTCGATCAGCCCGTTGGCGTTGGGCAGGAACGTCGTGAGGTTGTACCGGTCCCCGAAGACCGCCCCGGTCTCCCCGATGAAGAAGACCGCCACCGCGAGCACGCCGAGGGCGACGGCCACGGCCGCGCCGACCCGTATCTGGCTCCAGCTGATCCTCGACTCGCCATTCATATCCCGGTCGGACTCCTCGTGTTCAGTCGATGAACTGCCGCACGTACTCGTCGGTCGACGCTTCCATCTCCTCCGGCGTCCCGTAGAAACATATGCGACAATCCCGCAGCATGGCGATATGCGTCGACACGGCCATCACCGCCCGGACGTCGTGGCTCACCACCACCGACGTGACGTCCAGCTCCCTCTGCAGCCGCTGGATCAGCTCGACGATCGTGTTCGCGGTCAGCGGATCGAGGCCGGTGGTCGGCTCGTCGTAAAGCAGGATCTTCGGCTGATGGACGATCGCCCGGGCGATCCCGACCCGCTTCTTCTGGCCGCCCGAAAGCTCCGACGGCAACCGCATCCCGAACTCCTCGAGCTCCATGTCGACCAGGGCCAGCGCCTGGCGGACCTGATCCTCGACGTCGCTCTCAGCGAGACGCATGTGCTCGCGCAGCGGGTACGCCACGTTTTCGTAGACCGTGAGCGAATCGAACAATGCCGCCGCCTGGAAGACCATCCCCATCTTCTGGCGGACCTCCAGCACCTCCTCGAAGGTCAGCTGGTTGATGTCCTCGCCGTCGATCACCACCTGTCCGCCGTCCGGCACCAGCAGCCGCAGGATCAGCTTGAGGATCGTCGACTTGCCCACTCCCGACGGACCCAGGATCGAGAGCGCCTCACCCTCCCGCACCTGGAAGCTGACCTCGCACAGGACCGGCTTGGCGAACGCCAGCGAGAGGTCCCGGACGTCGATCACGATCTGGGACCGATCGTCGGTCGCGTGGCCGGCCCGTTCCGTCGGTGCCGTCTCGGCTCTCGTGGCAGTCGGCTGCTCGTTGGTCATGTAAAAAGAATAGATATCAACAGCTGCGTGAGGAAGTAGTCGACCGCCAGGATGAGGATCGACGCCGTGACCACGGCCCGGGTCGTGCTGACGCCGACGCCGGCCGTGCCGCCTGTCGTCTGCAGTCCGAAGTAGCAGCCGGTCATCGCGATGATGCCGCCGAAGAAGAACGGCTTGATCAGTCCCGCCAGCACGTCTTTGGGTACGAGGCGCAGCACGAAGCCCGACTGGGCCAGCGTCTGGTAGACCGACCGCATATAGAGGTCCGCGGTGAGATCGAGCTTGACCACCGCGATCAGCAGGCCGCCGAAGATCGCGATCGTGTCCGTGATCACGGTCAGGATGGGGAGCATGATCAGCGCCGCCACCAGCCGGGGCGTCACCAGCTTCTTGATCGGGTCGGTGCCGATCACGTTGAGCGCGTCGATCTGCTCGGTCACCTTCATCGAGCCCAGCTGCGCCGCCATCCCGGCGCCCACCCGGCCCGCCACCATCAGGGCGGTGAGCACCGGCCCCAGCTCGCGCACCGCGCTGGCGCCCACCAGCCGGCCGATATAGATGGTCGCGCCGAACCGCCGCATCTCCACCGAGCTCTGCAGCGCCAGCACCATCCCGGTGAACAGCCCGGTCAGCAGGACGATCCCCAGCGACCCGACCCCGATCAGGTCCATCTGCTGCAGGGTGTCCCGCCAGTAGAAGGGCCGCGCGAAGATGTAGCGCACCGCCTTCACGGTCAGGACCGTGTACTCCTGGACGCCCAACACCGCTCGCTTGAGCCAGTTTTCGACCAGATACCACAGGTTCTTCAATGGGTCCCTCCACGGGCGCGCCGGGCCTTTGACAGCGGAGTCGGCCATGTTTTATCTTCGCGCGCCGCTAAAAGCAAGTTAGCCCCCGAACCCAACCGCGGGAAACGGCCTTGCCAATCGACAGGAAGAGAATCGACGAGCTGCTGGAGCGCACCCGCGATGTCCGGATCGCGGTGGTGGGCGACTGTATGCTGGACATCTACCTCACGGGAACGGTGGGCCGAATCTCCCCCGAAGCGCCCGTCCCGGTGGTCCATGTCAGCCAGGAGCGTTGGGCCCCGGGTGGAGCAGCGAACGTGGCGGGCGCGGTGACGGCGCTGGGCGCCGAGTGCGAGCTGGTCGGCGTGGTGGGTCTGGACTCGGCCAGCCGGCAGCTGGTCGACGCGCTGGCCCGGCTGGGCGTAGCCGGCGACCGGCTGGTCACGGTGCCCGAGCGGCAGACCACCACGAAGACACGAATCATGGCGCGTCACCAGCATGTGGTCCGCTTCGATCGGGAGACCGACGCCGATGTCTCCGAGGACGTCGCTCGGCGGCTGCTGGAGAACGTGGAGGAGGTGGCCGATTCCGTCGACGCGATCATCCTCCAGGACTACAACAAGGGGGCGCTGGTACCCGCGGTGATCCAAGGGACGATCGAGATCGCCCAGCGAGGCGCGATCCCGGCGGTCGCCGATCCCAAGTTCGCTCGCTTCTTCGAGTACTCCGGCGTCCATCTCTTCAAGCCGAACGCCCACGAGCTCGCCGCCGCCCTCGGGACACCGTCCGCGCCGCGCGAACCCGATGGCCTCCGTGCCGCCAGCGAGCGGATCGGCTGCCAGTTCCTCCTCCTCACCCTCGCCGAGGAGGGGATGATCCTCTATGGCCGCGACGACTCGTTCCATCATATCCACGCCGTCGCTCGTGACGTCTTCGACGTCTCCGGCGCCGGTGACATCGTCACCGCCACCGTCGCCGTCTGCCTCGCCGCCGGTGGCACGGAGATTGAAGCAGCTATGGTCGCCAATTACGCCGCCGGTGTCGAAGTCAGCAAGTCAGGTGTCGTGCCGGTCCGGCCGGACGAGATCCTGGCGGCGCTGGATGAGCATTCTGAGACGGCCTGAGCCCACGAGACACCAAAATGCCACGCTCCATACCTCAAGATATCGAAATCGCGCAGGCCGCCGAGCTGCGGCCGATCGGGGAGATCGCCGACGGTCTCGGCCTCGAGGACGACGACTTCGAGCCCTATGGCCGGGACAAGGCGAAGGTCTCGCTGGACGTGTCGCGGCGGTCGCCGAAGGCGAAGCTCGTGCTGGTCACGGCCATCACGCCGACGCCGGCCGGTGAGGGGAAGAGCACGGTCTCGGTCGGGCTGGCCCAGGCGCTCAGCAAACAGAATGTGAACAACGTGCTCTGTCTTCGTGAGCCGTCGCTGGGCCCCGTGTTCGGGATCAAGGGCGGCGCGGCCGGGGGCGGCTACGCGCAGGTGATCCCCATGGAGGACATCAACCTCCACTTCACCGGCGACATCCACGCCATCACCAGCGCCCACAACCTGCTGGCGGCCATGCTCGACGCCCACATCCACCACGGCAACGAGCTGGGCGTCGACGTGCGCCGCATCACCTGGCCACGCGCCATCGACATGAACGACCGGGCGCTGCGGAACATCGTGGTGGGGATGGGCGGCGCGGCTCACGGCGTGCCTCGACAGGACAGCTTCGTGATCACCGCCGCCAGCGAGATCATGGCCATTTTCTGCCTCGCCACCGATCTCGACGACCTGACCGAGCGGCTGGGCCGGATCGTGGTCGGGTACACACGGGACAGGAACCCGGTGCGCGCATCGGACCTCGACGCGCACGGCGCGATGACCGTACTGCTGCGCGACGCGTTGGCGCCCAACCTGGTCCAGACCCTCGAAGGCGGCCCCGCCTTCGTCCACGGCGGACCCTTCGGCAACATCGCCCACGGCTGCAACTCGATCATCGCCACCCGCACCGGCCTGGCGCTGGGCGACATCGTCGTGACCGAGGCCGGCTTCGGGTCCGATTTGGGTGCCGAGAAGTTCTTCAACATCAAGTGCCGGACCGCCGGTTTCGATCCCCAGGCCGCCGTGATCGTGGTCACGACCCGGGCGCTCCGCCATCACGGCGGCGCCGCGAAAGACGACCTGGCGAAGGCCGACCCGAAGGCCGTGGAGCGCGGCCTGCCCAACCTCGAGGCGCACATCGCCAACGTGAAGCAGCACGGCGTGCCGCCCGTCGTCTCGCTCAACGTGTTCGACGGCGACAGCGACGACGAGCACAAGCTGATCATGGGTCGCTGCGAGCAGCTGGGGGTGCCATGCCTGAAGACCGAGATCTGGGCCAGGGGCGGCGCCGGCGGCCAGGAGTTGGCCGAAGCGGTACGCGACACGGTGGAGCAGGGGAGCGCGAAGTTCGAACCGCTCTACCCGCTGGAGAGCACGATCAAAGAGAAGGTGGCCACCATCGCCGAGAAGGTCTACGGCGCCGACGGCGTCAACTACACGCCGGGGGCCGAGAAGCAGCTGGCTCAGCTCGAGTCGCTGGGCTTCGGTGACCTGCCGATCTGCATGGCCAAGACCCAGTACTCGCTGAGCGACGACCCGGCCAAGCGGGCCCGACCCTCCGGCTTCGAGATCACCGTACGTCAGGCCAACGTCTCCGCCGGCGCCGGCTTCATCGTCGTCTACACCGGCGACATCATGACCATGCCCGGCCTCGGCAGGAAGCCGGCGGCGGTGGGCATGCAGGTGAACAAGAAGGGCAAGATCGAGGGGCTGTTCTGATCATGACGGATCCAAAGCGAATCCAGACCGACAATGCACCGGCCGCCATCGGCCCTTACTCCCAGGCCATCGTCTCCGGCGGCTTGGTCTACACCGCCGGTCAGATCGGCCTCGACCCGGCCAGCGGCGAGTTCGTCGAGGGCGGCGTGGAGGAGCAGGCGCACCGCGTCCTCACCAACCTGAAAGCCGTGCTCGAGGCGGCGGGCTCCAGCATGAAAGACGTCGTCAAGACGACCATGTACCTGGCCGACATGGGCGACTTCGCCGCCGTGAACGAGATCTACGGGAGTTACTTCGAGGAGCCCTATCCGGCCCGCTCCGCCGTCCAGGCGGCGAAGCTGCCCAAGGGCGCCCTGGTCGAGATCGACGCCATCGCACGCCTCGGCTAAGGCTGACCCTCGGGAAACGTGCCCCTCAGGGCAGCGGATTCCTCGGCCATCTCCAGTCGGAATTCCCGGATCTTCTCGCTGATGTGGTCCAGGTGTTCGGCGCCCGCGGCGCGGAACGCGCTGAGCTTGCGTACGAAATCGGAATTGGTGGCCGCGACCACGCTATCGAACACCTGATTGATTTCCGAGCTCTCCAGCCGAATCACCAGGCGCAGCACGTCGGCCAGGTCCTCGAGGTCCTCGACCGCGGCCGCCTCCGCATCCATCCCGTACTCGAGCTTCGGAATCGCATCGCGCCACGGCCTGAAAGCCTCCTCGCGCCAGCCCTCGCGCGCCGCGCATTCCCGGCAGACGCCCAACAGCTCGGCATGCTCCATCTCCTCGTCGGCCAGGTTCTCGAAGAACTCCTTCAGCTCGCGTTGTTTGGCATAACGCTCCGCCAGCCCTTCGTAGATACGGCTCGCCTTCAGCTCGAGCTCCACGCAGCGCTCGATCAGGTCGGGCACCGGGATGGCGGGCGGACGCAGCGCGCTGGCTTCCACCAACAGCGAAAGGAAGGTCCGATCGCGTCGGGCGATCAGCGCCTTGAGAAAGACCCCCCAGCCGAAGCACCGCACGGTCACCAAGGGATGAGCGACGATGTCTCGCTTGCGGATCACGCCGACCATGACGCTCCTCCTCCAGGAGTACCGCCGGGGGCCGCGTCGCACGAGCCATCGGTCGCCGAAGAGGTCAATCTATCATCATACGGGAAGGCCCGCGGGCCGGACAATAGAAAGGGATAATTCTTACAGTCGAAGGTCGCTGTTGCCCCCGCAGTCTGTCATCATCATCGAGGCCTGCCTAGTTTGATCTTTGTCGTTAGGAGAGAGTGCATGCGAATTGGAAGACCGGGCAGATGGATCGACTAGAGACGCGCATCCAGGAGATCACCGACTGGCTGAAGGATTCTGCAGGGGAAGAGCTGGAAGTCGGCGAGCCGAAGAGCGACCTCGAGAGCGGCGACCACGAGTGGGTCGTCAGCGCCGAAGGTGACAAGATCGGAAGCCTCTGCATAGCGGAGGGGCGCCTGGGCGGGGACGCCGATGTCGCCGCCGAACTCGAGCGCCAGGAGTGGCTCGGCTGCATCCGCGAGCACACCCGCTGCCGGCTCGATTCGGATGGAACGCTGGCCCCATATCTTGGCGGTGGCGGCGTGTGAAAGCCTCAGAACCTCAGCGGTCGAGTACGAGTAGTAGGATAACGAGCACGACCAGGAGTAGGAGTACGACTGATTGCAATCATGCTCGCGCTCCTACTGGTTATCGTGCTCCTGGTCGTAATCGTACTTTCCGCTCGGGCGAATAGCGACGGGGGCGGATCGGGCCTGGTGGCTCGACTGGTCTTCAAAACCAGCTGGGCGGAGTGATCCTTCGCCTGGTGGGTTCGATTCCCACACGTCCCCGCCAGATTCGGCGGCGCCTCCTTATGCCGCTGGATTGGCCTTCTGGCGCCCCAATCGCACGCGTTTCGTGGCGCCAACATGCAACTCACCGACCCCCAGCGTGTATCTATCGATAATCGTTTGTGATTCGCGCCGGCCGGTCTACCTTTATAGGTGGCCGGTCAAGACCGAACAGCACGCGTGCAGGAGCGCGAACCTGCGGGAAGGGGAAGTGAGATGTTTGGGCAGCGATACAATCGACTGACATTACGTGAAGGCATCGCGAAGATCGTACCCCTAATGATGGCGTGCGCCGCCGTGTCACTGGCGTGTTCCGATGAGCCGACGGGGCCGACGGGGGACGGGGTGTTCGGCGAGTGGCTGCGATCCGGGGGCGACGTGCGGACCTACGAGCTGCGCTTGCCGAGCTCGTACGACGGGAGCGAGCCCGCGCCGTTGTTGTTGGCATTTCACGGGAATCCGGACGACGCGGTGCACTTCGAGGCACGCACGGGCCTGACGCCGGTAGCCGACGAGGCGGGCTTCATCACCGTCTACCCCGACGGGCTCGGTGGGACGTGGGGGCCGTGGGACAACCAGCTAGCTCTGGATCTGATAGAGGTGATGTCGGACAGCCTGTCGATAGATCCGGAGCGCATCTACATCGCGGGCTACTCCGCCGGCGGTACGAGGACTCAGATCATCGCCTGTAAGCATTCCGACGTCTTCTCCGCCGCCGCGGTTGTGGGCGCAACCCTGGAGCTCGCCGTGTATGTCGACTGCCCCCTTCGGCATCCCATCTCCACGCTGTTCGTGCACGGCACCGAGGACCAGGCCTTTCCCTGGGGTGGTTTGACCAGCGGGTCACGGCGGCGCTTGTCCGTGGACGAGACACTGGAGCTCTGGACGGACCTCAGCGAGTGCATGGGCATGCCGGTGGTGGATACGCTGCCCGACCGGGTGGATGACGGGACGCGGGTCTGGAGGGAACTCTGGACCGATTGCGACGGCGACTCCGAGGTGATGTTCTTCGGAGTCGAAGGCGGCGGCCACACCTGGCCCTCGGGGCCCGGGCCGTTCCCTCCCGGCCGGATCACCCAGGAGATCTCGAGCGAAGAGATTCTCGAATTCCTGGCCATTCACTGACGAAAAGAGTTACTCGGCNNCGGGCACTCTGAAAGCGAGCGTGCGCACGTGTGACCTACTTCGTGCCCGGCTTCCGCGTCCTCGTCACCGAGCCAGGCTCCCCCACCACGTTCCAAGCCTCCCTCGACCGAACTGTGCCACTCGTATGTCCAGGTGTCCTCCGAGGTGACCGTGGGGCACGGATTACACCTTCTCCTTGACAGATTAGGAGAGGTGTCCTATCGTCTCTCTCCTAAGCCACCTAGGAGAAACGATGCCGGACCAAGCTGAACTTCTGCCGGGAACCCTTGATCTCCTCATCCTCAAGGCCGTCTCGCTCGGGCGGCTCCACGGGTACGGCGTGCTCCTTCGCATCGAGCAGATCTCCGGCGGCGCGCTCCAGGTCAAACAGGGCGCGCTCTATCCCGCCCTCTACAGGCTCGAACATCAGGGATTCATCGCCAGCGAATGGGGCACGTCGCACAACAACCGGCGGGCGAAGTATTACCGCCTCACCTCCGCTGGCCGGAAACGGCTCGGTGAGCAGACGGCGAGGTGGAACCGCCTCGCCGAGGCGATCGGCCGCTCGCTGGCGGTGCGGCCGCAGGAAATCTGATGATCTCGCAGTTGCTCGCGCGGCTCCGCTCCCTGTGGCGCGGCCTCCGCCACCGGGCCGACGTCGAGGCCGAGATGGCCGAGGAGTTCCGCCATCACATCGCGCTGCGGACCGAGGACCTGATCAGTGGGGGACGGGCGCCCGAAGAGGCGGCCCGCCAGGCCCGCCTCGAGTTCGGTCATATCGAGAGCCACAAACAGAATGCGCGGGCGTCCCGGGGACTGCGGCTGTTCGACACGATCGGGATGTCGTGGCTCGACGTGAAGCTCGGGCTCCGGATGCTCCGGAAGTACCCGGGGTTGTCGCTGATCTCGGTGATCGGCATGTCGGTGGCGATCGCGATCGGGGCGGGCGCGTTCGGCGTCATCGACTCGATGCTGGATCCGACGCTGCCGCTGCCGCAGGGTGACCGCGTGATCTCGATCCAGAACTCGAACGTCCGGAATCCCGGCAACCCGAATCGGCAGTCGCTGCACGACTTCGTCATATGGCGCGAGGAGCTGACGTCCGTCAAAGACCTGGGAGCGTTCATGTCAGACCGGCGAAACCTGATCATCCCGGGCCGAGGCGTGGAGCTGGTTCGCGTCGCCGAGATGACGGCATCCGGGTTCAGGGTGGCACTGACGCCTCCGTTGCTCGGACGGCCGTTGCTCGACGAGGACGAGCGCGAGGATTCGCCTCCGGTGGTCGTGATCGCCTACGAGGAGTGGCAGCGTCGCTTCGCGGCCTATCCCGACATCATCGGCCGGCAGGTCCGTCTCGGTAGCGAGCTGCACACCGTGGTTGGCGTGATGCCGGAAGGGTTCCGCTTCCCGATCAACCATCGCTACTGGGTGCCGCTCAAGCTCGATCCCGACGACTACCAGCGCGGCGGCGGTCCGGCGCTCTTCATGTTCGGCCGTCTCGCCGACGGTGTCACACTCGACGATGCACAGGCCGAGCTTACGACCCTCGGGCTCCGGACGGCCGCCAGGTACCCCGAGACCCACGCGCAGCTCCGCCCGCGGGCTCTCAGGTACACGCGTCCGTTCTTCGACGTGGACAGCCCGGCGATCGCGTGGGCGTTCCGCGCGGCCCAGCTCGCCATCAGTGTGCTTTTGGTCGTCGTTGCCGTGAACGTCTCGATTCTCGTGTATGCCCGGACGGCGACGCGCGCGGGCGAGATCGCCGTGCGCACAGCGCTGGGTGCCAGCCGGCGGCGCATCGTGGTGCAGTTGTTCGCCGAGGCGCTCGTCCTGTCGGGCATGGCGGCGGCGATCGGGCTGACGGTAGCGGGCGTGGCGCTGACGCGGATCCAGGAGTTCTTGGAGCGGGCGAGCGGCAGCAACGGTAGCGGGCTGCCTTTCTGGTGGGACCTGGACCTCTCCGCCGGCTTGGTCGGCTACGTGGCGGGGCTGGCCATCCTGGCCGCGGTGATCGTCGGCGCCCTGCCGGCACTCAAGGCGACGGGACGTCGGGTGCAGGCTGGACTCCAACGGCTGGAGTCGCGTGGCTCGGGAATGCAGCTAGGCCGCACGTGGACGGCGCTAATCGTAACGCAGGTCGCGGTGACGGTGGCAGCGCTGCCGTTCGCCATCTACGTGGCGGGCGAGACGCTCCGCGGGGCCGGTACAGATGCCGGATACCCGGCCGCGGAGTTCGTCCGCGCGCGGCTCGCGATGGAGCGCGAGGAAGCGCCGCCCGCCGCTCACAGGGCGGCGTACGAGCGGGCGTTCGAGGCGCGCTTTCTCGATCGTGCCGGGGAGTTGCTGCGCCGGCTCGACGCCGATCCGGCGATCTCCGGTGTGGCCTTCGCGAGCAGTTTTCCGGGCTCCGAACCGTACGAACGGATGGAGGTGGAGGGGAGGGGGACGCACTGGGTGTTCATCAATCGGGTAGACGTCGAGTTCTTCTCGGTTCTCGACGTACCGATCCCGGTCGGCCGCGCGTTCGACAGCGCCGATGGCCGGGACCCTGCGCACGGAGTCATCGTCAATCGCGCGTTCGCGGAGCGCCTGTTCGGCGGCGTGAACGTGCTCGGCCGTCGCATCCGGCACGTCGGCCGAAGTACCGGTGCGGAGCCCGGGGACGTCGAACCGGGTCCCTGGCTGGAGATCGTCGGCGTCGTACCCGACTTTGCCGGGCAGCTGGAGCTCAGGCAGGACCTCTTGAAGGTGTACGAGCCTGCGGCGCTCGCGGACGTCGCGCCGGTGGTCAGCCTGCTGCTTCACGTCCGCGGCACCCCCGCGCCGGCCCTCACGCAACGGGTCAGGCAGATCACGGCGGCTGTAGATCCAGCCCTCCAGCTTCACGAACTGAGGAGCGCCGCCGATGCCGAGCGGGAGATCCGTCGAATCTTCGCCTTCGTTGCGCTGGTAACCGCCGCGGTTCTGCTCAGCGTCGTCCTGTTGTCTGCTGCCGGGATCTACGCGATGATGTCGTTCATCGTCGCCAGACGGAGGCGCGAGATCGCGATCCGTTCAGCGCTCGGCGCCGATCCACGGCGTCTCCTGACGGGGATCTTCGCCAGGGCGAGCGCCCAGCTGGGGGCGGGCGTACTGGTCGGTCTACTTCTGGCGGCGGTGTTGCGCGGGCCCGTGGAAGGGAAAGGCCTGCTACTGCTGCCCGCCGTGGCGGCCGTCATGATGGTCGTCGGTCTCGTGGCGGCGCTCGGGCCCGCGCGGCGCGGCCTGGCGGTGCAGCCCGCCGAGGCCCTGCGCGAGGACTAGGCGCGGCGGATCGAGCGCCGCCCGCGTTGGGGATTCGGGAATGTCGATCGCCGTGGCGACAGCACCGTTCGGCGTGCTTCGTGTGAGGCGCACCTACTCACGCTGGCAACTTCTATGAGTTTCTATACAAGCGTCGAAGTGGGGGGCCTGATAAGATAACACCTGTGCACCATGTACCATCCGGCCGAATGGAGCCGAGCCCTTCCGAAAGTCCCTCGTGCCCCTTCCACTGTTCCTTCTCGTGCTCCCGCTGATAGTCGGGCCCGAAGCTTGCCGGATCGGGCTTCCTTGACTAGGTTAGGGCAACTTCCATTCCCAGGTTAGGGGAAAACTTCCAAGTCTTGCTTCTTCAAGAGGAATCCGACTATGGCCTCCGCGCTCGATCTGCTCCCCGGCACGCTCGACCTCATGGTGCTGCGCGCGCTGACCCTCGGCGAACAGCACGGCTACGGGGTCGCCGAGACGATCCACGAGCGAACCGACGGCGCCTTCGTTCTGGAGGAGGCGGCTCTCTACAAGGCGCTCCATCGGCTGGAGCACGAAGGGCTGCTGGAGGCGGAGTGGGGCGTTTCGGAGAACAACCGGCGCGCCAAGTACTATCGGTTGACCTCGGCCGGTCGGGCGCGGCTGCGCAAGCGGGTCTCGGAATGGCGACGCTACGTGGCGGCGGTGAGCAAGCTGCTCGAGCCGGCGCCGGCCTCGTGAGCGGCGGAGTCGCGCGATGAAACGCAGGCGACTGTTCCGCTGGCCGTTCCGGGATCGGGCGCGGATCCGGGAGGACGTGGAGACCGAGGTCGAGCATCACCTGGAGGTGGCGGCGCGGGTGCTGGAACGCGGCGGTCTGGAAAGGGAGGCGGCGCGCCGGGAGGCGCGGCGCCGTTTCGGCGACGTCAAACGTGCAAAGGAAGAGCTGGAAGCTATGGATCAGAGGAACGAACGGTGGGCTCGGCGGCAGGCCTGGTGGGGCGATCTGTGGCGCGACCTGCGGCACGGGGCTCGGGTGCTACGCCGGCGGCCGGGGTTCGCCGGGCTGGCGGTGGGAACGCTGGCGCTGGGGATCGGCGGCACCGCCGCGATCTTCAGCATCGTGTGGGGGCTGATGCTGCGTCCGCTGCCGTACGGCGAAGAGGAGCGGCTGGTCGCCTTCTGGCGGCCGGGCCACTGGTCCCCGGCGGAGTTCGAGGTGGCGCGTGAGGCGGGCGAATCGTTCAGCGCCCTGGCCGCGTGGTCGTGGGACGCGAGAACGCTGCGGCGGGGTGAGGGGGTCGCGCGCCTGGAGTCGGGCGTCATCGCGACGGGAAACCTGTTCGAGCTGCTGGCTGCCCCTCCCGAGATGGGAAGCGGACTGCGATGGGAGGATAGCCGGCCGGGCGGCGAGCCGGGCGTGGTGCTGAGCGACGGCCTGTGGCGCGATGAGTTCGGCGGAGACCCGGCGGTGCTGGGAACCACCATCCGCATGAGCGGGGAGCCCCGGCTCGTGGTCGGTGTCATGCCCCCGGCCTTCTACTTCCCGACACCCGAAGCGCGTTACTGGATACCCCTCACCCTCGATCGTGCCGAGAGCGGCTATTCGGGCAATCACTGGCTGAGAATCGCCGGACGGATGGCGCCGGGCGTTTCTACGTCTGACCCGGGTGCCCTGGCCCCGATCGTGGCGGCGCTGGGCGAGCGGTTCGACTACCCGCCGGATTGGGACAAGACGCGGGACGCGAGCTTCGAGCCGCTTCGTCAGCGGCTGCTGGGCGACCAGCGACCGGCCCTCTTTCTCTTGCTGGGCGTCGTGGGAGTGGTCCTGCTCATGGCTTGCGCCAACGTGGCGGCGCTTCTCCTGGGCCGTACCGCCGACCGGCGCTCGGAGCTGGCGGTTCGGGCGGCGATGGGTGCCAGCCGCGGCCGGCTGGCGCGGCAGCTGGTGAGCGAGAGCGTGCTGATGGGGCTGTTGGCGGGCGCGTTGGGTGCCGGGCTGGCGGCGGCGGGGTTCCGGGCGCTGGTCGCGCGGCTCCCGCTGGACCCGGCGCTGGTCGAGACCCTGGGGGTCGACTGGCCGCTACTCGCCGGCGCGCTGGGTCTGGCGCTGGCCGCCGGGACGCTGATCGGGGCGGCGCCCCTGGTCGGCGTGATCCGCGGCGGCCTGCGGGGATCGTTGGGCGGTCGGCGCGCCAGCGGTGGCGGCCTGACCCGGGGTCGTCTGCAGAGCGCCCTGGTGGTCACGCAGGTGGCGCTGGCGGTGATCCTGGTGGCCGGCGCTTCGATGCTCACCCGCAGCCTGGCCCGCATGCGAGCGGTGGATGTGGGGTTCGAGCCGGAACGGGTGCTGGCGGTGGACGCCTTCGCCGCGGGTGGCGACCTCGATCAAGACGAACGGCGACGCTTCTTCCCGGAGGCGGCCGAGCGGCTGGGCGAGCTTCCGGGTGTGATCTCCTCGGCGGCGATCAACCGGCTGCCGGTTCGCGACGGCGGCTACACCTCGATCGCCGAACCGGCCGAGCGTGAGCTCGGGGATGCGGCGCCGACGGTCTGGTGGCGGGTCGTGACGCCCGACTACCATCGGACGATGGGGATACGCCTGCTGCGGGGTCGGGGGTTGAGCGAGCGGGACCGGAGCGGCGCGCCGCACGTGGCGGTGATCAACGAGACCGCGGCACGCGCCCTCTGGCCGGATGGCGATGCCATCGGCAAGCGCTACACCCACGGCATAGATGTGGAGGACGAGATCACCGTGGTGGGCGTGGTCGAGGACGTGCGGTTGGCCGGCCCCCGGGAGCCGCCCGTGCCCGTGGCCTACCGGCCGTACGACCAGGCCTCGTTCGTCACTTCACAGGGCGTCATGGTGATCAAGACGGGGGGCGCGGTCGGTCCGCTGGCCGGCCAGGCGCGGGCGCTGATCCAGAGGTTGAACCCGGCGGTGGCGGTGCCGCGCATGGCGTCGCTGGAGAGCATCCTCCGCGACTCGATGGCCGACACGTCGCGGATCGCGACGTTCGTCGCGCTGTTCGCCGCCCTGGCGCTGGCGCTGGGCGCGATCGGTGTCTACGGAGTCGTCTCGTACGGCGTCGTGCGGCGGCGGCAGGAGTTCGGGGTCCGTCTCGCCCTGGGCTCGAGCCCCGAGCGGCTGCTCCGGTCGGTACTGGGTCGCGGCCTCATCCTCGCTTCCGCCGGGCTCGCACTCGGTCTTGCCGGCCTGGCGGCTCTGGCGGGGCTCGTGCGCCCGTTCGTTCACGATATCGCGCCGCTCGACCCACTCAGCCTCGCGGCGGCGGCGGCGATCCTCACGGCGACCGCGGCGCTGGCCAGCTGGCTCCCGGCGCGGCGTGCGGCGACGGTGGATCCGGTGAACGCGCTGCGGGCGGAGTGATCCGCTATATGTAACGGCTCGCTCCGCTGCCGGAACTTCCGCACCGACATCGGGCGTTACCCCGGTACGACTCATCACGAAAACCAGCGGAGATGCGGAGGGCATGGTGGACCTCGACCGTTCGGTGCTGAACTCGTCGGTGCTGTTGCTGGCCGTCGTCGCTCTGTCGTGCGACGACAGCGCTGGCATGGCGGGACCCAACGGTGAAACGGTCGCTACCGTCGAATTCGTCTACCAGGCGCCGACGACGATCGACCCGAACGTGCGCGACCAGTTCCCGGACTGCGTTGCCGGGGTGGGCCGCACACACATCCACCCCAGCTGGCGCGGTTTTGGACGGATCGACATGAGCGCGGCCGGCGCGGAGCGCTGGGACGCCCGCTTCACCGACGTGCCCGTCGACGAACCGGTCCGCATCCGGATCAGCGACCCGAACACCTGCGCCCAGAACCCCACCGGCGCGTCCACCGACAACGTGTTCGCCAACGGGACGCGCCTCACCCGCATCGTCGACACGCCGGGCAGCGGAACCGAGCCCGGCCTCGGTTTCAGGGTCGACGAGAACGGTGTCGTTACCCCGTAGCCGGGGCCCGGCCGGTCCGGCGCCGCGGGCTAGCTGTTGCCGAAAGGCGCCAACCTACCGATCATCAGAGGGAATCTCTACAGACCCATCACAGGGATCGGCCGCGCCGCGGTGCGGCCGTGTCGCACCAACGGGCCCATGGCGAACGCACAGCACGTCGAGATATTCCGGCAGGGAGTCGCCGCCTGGAACAGGTGGCGGTCGGAGAACCCGCGGCTCACCCCCGACCTCCGGGAGGTCGAGTCGCCGGGGGCGGCGCTGGAAGAGGCGGACCTGAGTCGCGCGCTGCTCATCGATGCCAACCTGAAGGACGCGAAGCTGTCCCGGGCACGTCTCGACAAGGCGATACTCGGTGCGGCGGACCTCAGCGGCGCCGACCTGACGAACGCCGGCCTTACCGGCGCCGAGCTCCACGGCGCGTTGCTGGAAGGGGCGAACCTTTCGGGCGCGACCCTCGATCACGCGATCTGCCTGGACGCGGTGCTGCACGGCGCGAACCTGATGGGCGCCAGCTTGCTGCGGGCGACGTTCAAGAACGCTCATCTGAGGGGCGCGGATCTGCGGGGGAGCTCCCACAGCAATACCGACTTCAGCGGCGCCGACCTGACGGACGCGAAGCTGAGCGACACGTTCGCCGCTGGCGGCTCGTTCGCTGCCGCCACGCTGAGGGGCGCCCGGATGGGTAGCGCCGTGCTGAGCGGGGCCGATCTGGCGCGCGCCGACCTGCGAAAGGCTCGCCTCAAGGGTGCCGACCTGACCGGCGCGAACCTCGAGGAGGCGAACCTGAGCGGCGCCGACCTGACCGAAGCCGACCTGAGCAAGACGCAGCTGGCGCGTGCCGACCTGACCAAGGCGCGGATCGTCGACTGCGCGGTGTTCGGCATATCGGCCTGGGGTGCCGACTTTAAAGGAGCGGAGCAGTCGAGCTTGCGGATCACCGATCTGGGCGAGTCGCTGGTCGTGGTCGATGATCTGGAGCTGGCGCAGTTCACGTACCTGCTGCTGCAGAATCGGAGCCTGCGCGACATCATCACGACCATCGAGGCCAACATAGTTCTTCTGCTCGGCCATTTTCCGGAAGGGCGCGACTGGATCCTCGATGAGATGAGAGGCAAGCTGCGTCGCCGGGGTTACACGCCGATCCTGTACGACAGCGAGCCGCGGCGCGGGCGCGAGGTGATCGAGACGATGTGGACGCTGGCCCGGATGGCGCGCTTCGTCGTTGCCGACTTCACCGACGCGATGAGCGTGGCTCACGAGCTGCGAGCCGTGGTGCCGGAGCTCCCCAACGTGCCCGTCCAGCCGATGATGGCAGCCGGCCAGGACGAAGGGAAGGTGATCGACCAGCTGACGCGGGACCGGTCGGTTCTCACGCTCTACCGTTATCGAGACGCGGAGACCCTGATCGGAGCGCTGGACGAACGGATATTCGCGCCGGCCGAGGCGAAGTCCTACAAGATGATGGCGCGGGAGCCGCTGTCATGATCGAGGATCTGCTGAAGAGCTGGAGCTTCCGCATCGGCGTTTTCCTGCTTTTGCCGATCTTCCTCTTCGTTCCCTGGCGACAGGAGCTGCTGTGGGACACGGGAGGTGGCGTGGTGGTTCCGATCGAGGTGGTGCGCTACGGATTCATCTGGAACCGGCCACTCGAGGCGGGCGTGGACCTGGTCCGCTTGTTCACCGAGATCATCCTGCTGGCGGTCGCGGTAGCGATCGCCTTCCAGTTCGAGCGGGCGCGGCTGTCGAGATGACGTTTTGACTCCGCATCCCAGGGCGGGTCCCGGTCAGGATGAATCGCTCGTCATCATATTCAACCGGCGTGCGCTGGCGGCGCGGGCGCTACGCCGGGTGGGGCTGGAGCAGGCGCTGCGCGAGCGATCGCTGACCTATCACATCGTCGAGGCCGACTCGGGCACCGAGGCGGCGGCGGCATCGAAGCGGGCGGCGCGGTCCGGATATCTGGTGGTGGCCGCCGGCGGCGACGGAACGGCCCGGGCGGTGGGGAACGGCATCCTCGAATCGGGCCGGAGCGAGGCGGTAATGGCTCACCTGCCGCTGGGCACCGGCAACGATCTGGCTCGCGCTCTGGGCCGGGTCGGGTTCGGGTTGGAGCAGGCGCTCGATGCGCTGATCGAGATGAACGTGCGGTCGATCGATGTGCTGCAGGTGAACGGCGGCGAGTGCTGCCTCAATTCGATGGGGGTCGGCTTCGACGCGGCGGTCGCTCAGCGGCGGCTGGACCAGCAGGTGAAGCTGCCGAGCTATTTTCCCGACGCGATACGCACCATGCTGCACTACCGGCCGCAGCGTTACCGCGTGAGCTGGCCCGACGGCGAGCTGGAGGGGCCGGCCCTCATGGCCGCGGCGATGAACGGGAACTGCGAAGGCGGCGGCGTCCGGCTCGCCCCGAAGGCCAACATCGCCGACGGCCTGGTCGACATCTACTGGATCGATCCGATCAGCTTCTGGCAGTTCGCCCGCTACGTGTGGGCGGTGCGCTGGGGCCGGCACGGCCGGCTGAAGGTGGTTCGCCACTGGACCACCTCACGCTTGACCATCGAATCGCCCACGCGCCTGCAGTACCACCTGGACGGGGAGTACCGGGAGATGACCGGGGGCGGCAAGCTGGAGATCGCCGTTTTGCCTCGACGGCTTCGCGTCGTGATCTAGGTTTTGGGCGACGTTGGATTGGGAAGGTGGAGGTCGGGATCCTACCTCCCCGAATCCCCGAGTCCCCGAATCCCCGAATCCGCTTCGACAATTCGGAGCGAACTCGAGATTCCCCAAGTCAGAATCCCGACCTCGAATTGCCGATTCCCTAAATCCCCTTCGACTTCATCACTTCTGCGACTGCAACTGCCACCTCTTCCACCCTCGCGTCCGTGCGCCCGGACGTCTCTCGACGCACGACCCGATAAGGTCCCCAGCGCTCATACGGGAACCAGACGTCGTCTTCGGTCGGGCCGAAGATCCCAACGGTCGGCGTCCGCAACGCCACCGCGCAGTGCAGGATCCCGCTGTCGTTCCCGACATAGAGGTCGGCCCCGGCGAGCAGCGCGATCAGGGTGCGAAGGTCGAGGGCCGGCAGCGCTCGCGCGTCGTCTGCGGCCTCACCCTCGACCTGTCGCGCCGCCGCCTCCCAGCCCGGCTGGGTGATGACCCGCACCGTCGCGTGCGGGTGAAGCTCGCCGATCTTATCGATCAGCGGGGCCCATCGCTCGATCGGCCAGGCCCTCTCGGGCCAGGTGGCGCCAGGATGCACCAGAACCAGGGGTTCCTCGGGGTCGAGCCCCTGACCTGCGTATGACCCCTCGATTTCCCAGGGCTCCACGTGGAGCGAAGGTTGCCGCTCTTCGACACGCCCCAGCAGCGGCTTCAATACGTCCAGCTGGTGACGGACCGCCGACCGTTCGTCCGACTCGTGGCGTATGCGGTGGTCGTAGAGGCGCGACCGCGGCCCCCGGTCGGGCGCCGCGGTGCGCCGGGCTCCGCTCAACGCCACCAGAATCGCGCTGCGCGGGTTCCCCAGGGTGTCGAAGCACCAATCGAATTTCGCCCGTCGAAGCTCGCGGAGCTTAGCCGCCGTCTCCCGAAGGCCGGGCTTGGGGGTGACGGTGTGGATTCGATCGACCGCCGGATGTCGAAGCAGCGCCGGCGCGAAGCTGGTGTAGGTCAGGTATTCGATACTCGCAGCGGGGAGGGCGGCCCGCAGCGCCTCGAGGATCGGGGTCGACATGACCACGTCACCCAGCCAGCGGAGTCGCGTCACCAGCACGCGGCTGATGTCCCTGTCTTCGACCTTTCCTGAGCCTGGCGATTGACCCATGTTTCCCGACGATGAGATCGCGCGCTGTTTGTCTTCTCGTCCTGTCGCTCCTCGTCGCGACGCCCCGGCTGGCCGTCGCGCAGGACCAACCGGCTCCGGTGCGACTCGATTCGCTGTCCTTTCCCCAGCCACCGCTCACGCCGGGCGGCGCCTTCATCCGCTCGCTCGTCGTGCCGGGATGGGCCCAGGCCGAGCTGGGTGCCCCGACGCGGGGCGCGTTCTACTTCCTCGCCGAGGCGTTCAGCCTCGTCATGTTGGCGCGAAGCCAGATCCGACTCAGCCAGACGCAGCGCTCGGATCCGTCGAACGAGGCGCTACTCGATGCCCGGGAGCAGCAGCGCGAGGACTGGATCGCGCTGGCGGTCTTCACCGCCTTTTTCTCCGCCGCCGATGGTTTCGTGTCGGTGCATCTCTGGGGCTTCGACGAACGGACCGGAGTGTCGCCCGAAGGCGAAATGGCGGCCGAGGTGACGATCCGCATCCCCTTCGGGCCCTGACCTCAGCCCTGCCACTCCTGCTGCCGCACCCCTTCGGCGGTCACGAGGGTCACCGTCCGATGCTCGACCCAGTCGCCGGAATTGACGTAGGTGCCGTGGCTTCCGATTCGCTTGACCTGGGGGACGTGGCAATGGCCGAAGACCACCAGATCGATGTCGGCGCGGGACTCGAGCAGCGCGGTGGCTTGGGTCTCCAGAACTTTGGCCCGCTCGCGAGACTTCTTTACCTGGATCTCGTCTCGCACGCCGGTGCGGGACACGCGACGTACGATGCGAGCGGCCAGGTCCGGGTGGATCAGACGGACCAGCCGACGGGCCGGCCGACTGCGGAGCGTCCGCTTGAGCATCTTGTAGCCGTGATCGCCCGGGCCGATCCCGTCGCCGTGGGCCACCAGCGCACGTCGCCCGGCCAGCTCCAGCTCGACCGGACCCTCCTCCAGGCGCATACCGATCTGGTCCTCGAGGAAAGCGCCGCCCCAGGCGTCGTGGTTGCCCCCGATCAGGATGAGACCGACGCCCGATTCGCGCAGATCGGCCAGCGCACGCAGCAGGTGGAAGTGTTCCGACTGCACGACGGTCCGGTACTCGAACCAGAAGTCGAACAGGTCACCGTTGATCAACAGCGTTTCCGCGGCACCCTGCCAGTGGCGGGTGAATCGGATGAACTCGTCCCGTATCTCGGTGGGGACGGCTCCCAGGTGCAGATCCGAGACGATCAGCGCGGGCTTCGACATGGCTGGGCTCGATTATAGGCGGAAGGTGTGCCCGCACAAGCGGGCCCCGACTTTGACCGGATCGGGCCCCGACCGTAATCTAAGAGTGGGGTGTAGGCGGCCGCTCCGGCCGCCGCCACGGAGGGAACGCGGTGGAAAGCAGAATCGAGTTCAGAGTCCGTTACGCCGAGACCGATCGGATGGGCGTGGTCTACCACGCGAACTATCTGATCTGGTGCGAGATGGGTCGGACCGACCTGATGCGGCGTCTGGGCACCAGCTACGCCGACCTCGAACGGCGCGGCATCCATCTGACCGTCGCCGACGCTCGAATCCGGCTCCGCAATTCGGCGCGCTACGACGACCGAATCCGGGTCAAAACCGTTGTGACCCGGGTCCGCAGCCGCGGGGTATCGTTCGCCTACCAGGTCGAGAACCTGGAGAGCGGCGTCGACCTGGCCTCGGCCGAGACCGATCTGATCTGCGTCGATGGCCAGGGCTCGACCCGGAAGCTGCCCGCTGATGTTCGGGCGCTCCTGACCGGGGAGAAGCCCTCTTCAGACGGACGAAACCTCGAGACCCTGTCTGGTGTTGAATAATATCACGATGATCGTCTCGTCGCTCTCCGGTCCCCTCGGGTTCGTTCGGATGCGGGCGGTTGGCCGCCCGCCAGTCCGGGCCTTGGCAGGCGCGGCGGCCCTGCTGGCCCTGGCCGCTGGACCCCTTCAAGCCCAGTACGTCCCCTTCGGCAAGAACAAGGTCCAGTACACCGACTTCGAGTGGCACATCCTCTCGGGCCCCCGGGTCGACGTCTACTACTACCCGGAAGAAGAGGAGCTGGCCCGGTCGGCGCTGGCGTACGCCGAAGAGAGCTTCGACAGCCTGGTCGTTCTCTTCCAGCATCGCCCGTTCCGCCGTGTTCCGCTGTTCATCTACTCGTCCCATCAGCACTTCGAGCAGACGAACCTGACGCCCGGCTTCCTGCCCGAGGGCGTCGCCGGCTTCACCGAGTTTCTCAAGCGCCGCATCGCGCTCCCCTTCAACGGCAGCTACACGGACTTCCAGCACACGATCCGTCACGAGCTCGTGCACTTCTTCCAGCTCTCGAAGCTGACGCGGGTCTTCGATCAGTACCCGCGCTTCAGCGGGCCCGGCATACCCCTGTGGTGGTCTGAAGGGTTGGCGGAGCGCTGGAGCTCCGAGCAGGACTCCGACGACGAGATGTTCATCCGCGACATGGTCCTCAGTGGACGGCTGCCGAGCCTGATGTCGATTACGTACGACCGGAGTTTCCTGGCGTACCCGTTGGGTGGTCAGATCCACGAGTATCTGGGCGAGCGTTTCGGCTACGGCCGGGTCGCGGAGTTTTACGACGATGTCTGGAAGTACTCGAGCTTCGAGGATGCGGTCGCCGGCGTATACGGGATCAGCCTCGAGGAGTTGGATCGGCAATGGCGGTTCGAGCTGGAGCGCGAGTACTTCCCGCTCTACGAGCACCGGAGTCCCGTCAACGTCGACGCCCGTGCCCTGATCGCGGAGGACCTGCCGAACTTCAAGCCCAGCGTCCACGACGGCCCGCAGGGACCCGAGGTGTTCTTCATGTCGCCGCGGACGGGTTACACCACGATCTATCGCATGCCGCTGGGCGGCGGCGATAGCTCGATCCGGCCGGTGGTCGAGGGAGACAAGTCGGAGGAATTCGAGTCGCTCCATTTCTTCAGCTCGCGCCTCGATGTGTCGTCGGGCAACAAGCTGGTCTTCGTCTCCAAGTACCTGGAGAAAGATGCGATCCAGGTCTACGACCTCGAGCGCGAGCGAGTGGTCGGCCGCTATCAGTTCGACGAGCTCGTCGCGCTCTCGTCGCCGGCGTGGTCTCCCGACGGGAAGAAAGTCGTGTTCAGCGGTCTGAGCGTGGCTGGCCCGTCGAATCTCTATATCCTCGACTTCGAGACGCAGGAGCACCACCCGATAACCGACGACCGGTTTCTGGAGAGCGATCCCGACTGGTCGCCCGACGGCCGCTACATCGTCTATTCATCCGACGCCACCAGCTGGGGCGCTGACGGCGGCACGAACCTGTTCCTCCACGAGGTGGAGACCGGCGCGACTCGCTACCTGACGTATGGGCCGTGGAAGGACAGCGATCCTCGCTTCGCGCCGCACGGCGAGCGGATCGTCTTCACCTCGGATCGGACCGGGGTCCACGACCTCTACATCGCCGACCTGGATGGCGAGGGCGGTCGCCTCACCAACTACACCGGCGACATCTTCGATGCCGACTGGCTGCCCGACGGCAGCGGGATGGTGTTCAGCGCCTACGAGGACGGGACCTTCAACCTCTACTTGAAGGAGCTGGCTCCGCGCGGCCAGCCGGCCACCGATCTGGCGCTGGTCGATCGCTTCGGACCGCCCGGGCCCGGGCTCGCCATGGGATGGGGGTGGAAGGAGCTGGGGAGCGAAACCGTGGCCGAGGTCCAGTCGCGACCCTATCGGACCAAGTACGGTCTCGACTTCGCCGCCGGCCAGGCCGCCTTCGCCCCCGGCTTCGGCTCGGCGCAGGGCGCCCAGTTCCTGGCCAGCGACATGCTGGGCGATCACCTGATCTTCTTCTCGGTGGTGACGCAGAACTTCGGCGACCTGAACGACATCTTCGATTCGTTCGCCGGGCAGATCATGTACCTGAACCTGTCGCGCCGCGTCAACTGGGGTGTGGGCGCGTTCCGGTTCAACGGACGGTTCGTCGACGCGGCGTTCAGCGACATCTACCAGGAGAAGACCTTCGGCGGTTTCTTCGTCGCCAGCTACCCGTTCTCCAAGTTCCGCCGCCTCGAGCTTCAGACCACGCTCGAGTATTCGGATCGTCTCGATACCGAAGAGTTCTTCCTGGTGGAGCCGGTCACGGATGTCGACGACATCTCGTTGACTCGGAAGGGCCTGATCTCGACCAACTCGTTGTCTTACGTCAAGGACAACACGCTGTGGCTGAACACGGGCCCGATCGCCGGGACCCGATACAACTTCAGCGTGGGCGTCGTTACCGACCTCACCCACGCCCGGGCGGAGAACTACACGCTGCTGGCCGATATTCGCCGCTATTTCCGCACCTCGCTGCTCAGCGCCTACGCGGTTCGCCTGTTCGGCTATTACAGCGACGGCGCGATCCCCGCCCGGATCGCCATGGGTGGACCCTACACGCTGCGCCTCTATCCCTTCCTCGGCTTCATCGGCAGCCGCGCCTGGCTGGTCAGCCAGGAATGGCGCTTCCCGCTGATGCACGGTCTCGCCCTCGCGTTCCCCTTCGGCACGATCCGGTTCCCCGGCGTCCAGGGCGCCCTGTTCGTCGACATGGGTGGCATCTGGCAGGAGACCCGCAAGCTGCGGGGGACCTGGGGCAGCTACGGTGTCAGCTTCCGGATGCCGATCCTCTTCCCGATCGTGCTGCGGCTGGACGTCGGCAAGCGCTTCACCATCGGCAACCTGCCCACTTTCCGGCTCGAGGACTTCCACGGGACCGAGGTCGATTTCTTCATCGGCTTCAACTATTGACCTGGCCCCACGTCGATAGCGAAGTGCCGGCGCCGCCTTTCTTGACGCTCCCCGCGCCGCCCGGTAGTTTCGCGGCGATTTGAGAGACAGTATTGTTACGCTGATACTCGCCGCGGTCGCCGCCGGGTGCGGCCCGCAGCTTCCCGATCCGGTGCCCGTCGCCGAGCCGGGGGAACTGGCCCGTCGACTTCAGACGGCGCCAGATCGGCCCCAGCTGATCACGTTCGACTGGCGCTACAGAGGCCGGGACGGCCGCTTCTCGGGTGAAGGCGGTGTGCGCTTCAACCCGCCGGACAGCGTTCGTCTCGATCTGTTGGGACCCGGCTGGTCCGGCGTGCAGACCGCGGTCATGCTGGCCGAGCAAGTCTACTATCTGGGTGAGCAGCGGGTGCATCTGCCGCCGCCGACATTCATGTGGACGGCGCTGGGGATGTTCCGACCGCCGTGGGGAATCGAACCGCGAGCCGTGCGGCGCGGTGAGCGAGTGGAGCTCACGTACGACCTGGCGCCGCGTCGCGCGGTCACGTTCGCGTTCGACGGGGCGGGCCGTGTGGTCGAGGCGGTGCTGACGATCGATGGGGACGCGATCGAGGAGATCAAACTGACGCGGGACGGCGCCGACGCGGGCTGGAGCTTGCCGAGCGAGGCGCGGTACCGCGACCTGAGCGAGTTTCATGAAGTACGGATCGAAGTCAACGAGGTTCGGGAGCACGAGCCGTTCGAGCCGCGCATTTTCAGCGTGGTTCCCTGGTAGTCTGCTGGTCGTGGCGCTGGCGGGATGTGGGGTCTATTCGTTCACGGGAGGTGGCGGCCTGCCCGGTCACGTCGACTCGATCGCGATCTTGCCGTTCGAAAACCAGACGACCCAGTTCACGCTCACCCAGGAACTGACGCAGAAGCTGACCGATGTATTGCCGGGCCGGCTCGGGGTGAGGCTCGCCGATGAGAGGTCGGCCGACGCGGTCGTGCGCGGTCAGATCACCCGGTACAACGAGTCGGCGGTGAACTATCAACCCGACCCCGGTGGTCCGGTCGTGTTCCAGCGCCGAGTCGACATCAGCGTTTCGGTCGAAATCTTCGACACGACCGAAGAGCAGGTCCTGTGGTCTTCGGCCTCTCTCACCGCGTCGGGCGAGTACCTGCCTGACAGCCAGACGGAAGAGGTGGGTCGTCAGCTGGCGATCGACAACCTGATAAACGCGATCATCGATGGCGCGCAATCTCAGTGGTAGACCGATAGGAACCACTCGGCTCGATGGGGAGAGCCCCGATGCCGACTAGCGGGGGCGGCGGCCGCCGAGTTCGGCGCATCCGGGTCCTGTTCTGGGTGTTCGCCGGCCTGATGCTGATCGGCGTGACGGGCGAGCGGGCGGCGGCGCCGGCGGTGGAGGCATCCCCTGCGGTGGCGGAGGCGGCGGCCGCGCAGGAGCACGAGGCGGCCGCGGGCGAGGAAGTGGAGGAGGAAGCGGAGGGCCATACGACGGCGCGCTTCTTCCTCATCCTGATCGCCATTCTGGTGGTGGGCAAGCTGAGCGGGGAGGCGGCCGAGCGGGTCGGCCAGCCGGCGGTGCTGGGCGAGCTGATCGGTGGCGTCATAGTGGGCGGCAGCGTGCTGGGCATCGTGCCCACCGCCGCCGGCGACCCGATGGCCGAGATCATCCATCTGTTCGCCGAGGTCGGTGTGGTCATACTCCTGTTCGAGGTCGGGCTGGAAACCGACCTGAAGGAGATGTTCCGGGTGGGCCCCGCGGCGGCGGCCGTGGCGTTCGTCGGCGTCGCCGCACCTTTCCTGCTGGGTGCCGGCTACTGGTATTTCACCGATCCCGAGCTGGGCGCTCACCCGCCCGGCGTGAGCCTGGCCAAGGTGGCGGTCTTCGTCGGGGCCACCCTTACCGCCACGTCGGTCGGCATAACGGCCCGGGTGCTCACCGATCTGAACCAGATGAGGACCAAGGAGGCGCGAACGATCATCGGCGCCGCGGTGATCGACGACGTGCTGGGTCTCGTCATGCTGGCTCTTGTCGTCGGCCTCGCGGCCGGCGCCGCGGTCACGGTGGGCACGGTGACCTGGGCGTTGGTCAAGGCGGTGGGCTTCCTGGTGGTCGCCGTGGTGATCGGGCAGTTCATCGGCCCCCACCTGTTCGATTTCATCGACCGGCTCAGAGTGCGCGGCATCCTGCTGGTCAGCGCGTTCTGCTTCGCTCTGCTGCTGGCCGCGCTGGCCGACCTGTCCGATTCGGCGATGATCATCGGCAGCTTCGCCGCCGGCATCATCCTCTCGTCCACCAACCAGTTCGACCTGGTGGTGGAGCGGATCGAGCCGGTGGCCGACGTCTTCACCCCGATCTTCTTCGTCTCGGTGGGTGCCGCGGTCAACGTCAAGCTGTTTTTGCCGTGGACCGCTGACTTCAACACCGGCGTGCTGGTGATCGGCGGCCTCCTGACCGGGATCGCGATCATCGGGAAGATCATCTCGGGCTGGTCGGTGCCGTGGGAGAAGATGAACAAGCTGGCGGTGGGGGTGGGCATGATCCCGCGCGGCGAGGTGGGCCTGATCTTCGCCGACATCGGCCGGCGCGGCGGCCTGCTGTCGGAGCCCGTGTTCAGCGCCATCCTGATCATGGTCATGGTCTCGACGTTCATCACGCCGCCGCTTCTGAAGGTGATCTTCCAACGCGCCGAACCGACGGAAATGGGCGGCGAGCCGGTGGCGGAGCCGGTGGCATCCGGCGGAGGTTCAAACTGACGGGTTCGAAGACCATACGCATAGCGACCCGGGGCAGCCGTCTGGCGCTGGCGCAGTCGAACTGGGTGCGCGACCGGCTGGCCGCCACGTGGCCGGACCGCCGGTTCGAGATCGTGAAGATCTCGACGAAAGGGGACCGCGTCCTGGATCGGCCCCTGCCGGAGATCGGCGGCAAGGGGCTGTTCACCGAGGAGCTCGAGGCGGCGCTGCGCTCCGGCGACGTGGACATCGCCGTCCACTCGCTGAAAGACCTGCCCACCGAAGCGGCACCCGGGCTGAAGATCGGTGCCGTGCCTCAGCGCGAGGATCCTCGTGACGTCTGGATCACGGCCCCGGGTGGACCGCCCGACCTCGGCGCGGCGCCGGCGCGTGCCCGGATCGGGACCAGCTCGGAACGGCGGCGCGCCCAGGCGCTGGCGTCACGTCCGGACGTGGAGGTCGCGTCGATCCGCGGCAACGTCGAGACGCGGCTTCGCAAGCTGGATGAGGGCGGCTACGATGCGGTGATCATGGCGGCGGCCGGACTGCGACGCCTGGGTCTGGCCGAACGGATCACTTCGTATCTGGAGCCGCCTCACTGGCTGCCGGCGCCGGGGCAGGGCGCCATCGCGGTGGAGAGCCGGCGCGACGATGCCAGACTGGACGAGCTGCTGGCGCCGATCGATGACGCCGACGCTCGGGCGGAGACCGACGCCGAACGCATGCTGTTGGCCACGCTCCAGGGTGGCTGCCTGGTGCCGGTGGGCGCCCGCGCGGTGGTGGAGGGCGACGTGATCTCGCTTCACGCCCTGGTGGCGCGCTCGGACGGAAGCGTCGTGGTCAGAGGTGAAGGCACGGAGAAGCGAACCGAAGCGGGCGAGCTCGGAATTCGGGTGGCGCGGGACCTGCTGGGACGCGGTGCGGCCGAGATCGTCGCCGACTTCCGCGAGGGATTACGGTGATCAAAGACAAACAGGACCAAGAAGTCTTGCCGGAGATGCTTCGGCAGAAGATCTACAGCCGCGAGGCGGCACGTCGCGAGTTCGGCCCGGACCGCGAGTTCCGTCTGGTATTCACCAACGGCTGTTTCGATGTGCTGCACCGCGGTCACGTCGAGCTGCTCGCCCGGGCCCGCGACCTGGGCGACCGGCTGCTGGTCGGACTCAACGGCGACGACTCGGTCCGGCGTCTGAAGGGTCCCGGGAGACCGCTCCAATCGGAGGATGATCGCGCCGCCTGTCTCGCCGGCCTGCACGCCGTCGATGCCGTCGTCGTCTTCGACGAGGACACTCCCGCCGAACTGATCGCTGAGCTGCAGCCGGACGTTCTGGTCAAGGGTGGCGACTACGCGCCGGACCAGATCGTCGGCCGCCAGACCGTGGAGGAGCGCGGCGGCAGGCTGGTGATCATACCCTATATCGAGGGGATCTCGACCAGCGCGCTGATCGAGCGTATGGCCCGGGCTTCCGAGAGCGGCTCGTGAGCGCGCGGCGCTCGAGCCGAAAGCCGGACGCGCTGCGTCCCGTGAAGCTGAAGTTGGGCGCCGCCCCCCAGGCCGAGGGGTCGTGCCTGATCGCCACCGGCGCCACCCGAGTCCTCTGCGCCGCCACCGTCGAGGCAGGCGTGCCCCCCTGGCGCGAGGGGATCGGCGGTTGGGTGACGGCGGAGTATGCCATGCTCCCGCGGGCGACCAGCCAGCGGACGCCTCGAGAACGCCGCGGCGCCCGGGCGCGGACCCAGGAGATTCAGCGGCTGGTGGGCCGCGCGCTCCGCGCCGCCACCGACCTGACGGCCCTGGGCGAACACACGGTCATCGTCGATTGCGACGTGCTGAGCGCCGACGCCGGGACCCGCACGGCGTCGATCACCGGCGGCTGCCTGGCGCTCTGGCAGGCCCTCGCCGGCCTGGTGGGCGAGGGGGAGCTGGCGGTGAACCCGCTGCGCCAGCTCGTCGCCGCGGTCAGCGTCGGCATCGTGGACGGCGAGCCGCGTCTCGACCTCGACTACGAGGAAGATCTGGCGGCCGATGTCGACATGAACGTCGCCGCCCTCGAGGACGGGCGCCTAGTCGAAGTCCAGGGGACCGCCGAGGGCACGGCCTTCAGCCGGGTCGAGCTCGACGAGCTGCTCGACCTGGCTCTGGTCGGCACCCGCCGATTGTTCGCCCTTCAGCGCGAGGTCATCGAGGCCGAGTCGTGAAGCTCGCCCTCGCCACCCGCAACCCGGGCAAGCTGCGCGAGATCGAGCCGCTGTTCCGCGACACCCCCGTTCGCCTGGTCACTCTCAACGATCTGGGTGTCGAGCGACGACCGGAGGAGGAGCGGCTGGAGGCCCACCCCGGATTCGCCGCCAACGCGATGGCGAAGGCCCGCTACTTCCACGACCGGACCGGCCTGCCGATGATGGCCGAGGACTCGGGGCTGTGCGTCGACGCGCTGGACGGCGCACCGGGCCCGCGGAGCAGGCGCTACGCGCCGCCGGAGATGCAGGCCCGTTACGGCGAAGACCGCGCCAACAACCTCCACCTGCTACGGCAGCTGCGGAACGTGCCGGAGCATGAGCGGACCGCCCACTTCTACTGCGCGGTCGCCGTCGTGCTCCCGGACGAGGCCCGGGTTTTCGGTGGCCGGGTCGATGGCGTTATCTTGAAAGAACCACTGGGCGAAGGCGGGTTCGGGTACGATCCGCTGTTCTGGCTGCCCGAACGGGGCGTGAGCACCGCGCAGCTGACCCTGGCGGAGAAGAACGAGGTCAGCCATCGGGGCCAGGCGGTTCGTGCCGCCCGGGAATGGCTGCTGGAACGGCTGGCGAACGAAACACGGAGCGCCCGCGATCAGTAGTGCTAACTGAACGATTGGAATGACTGCAAGAAGAGATCTGATCGAAAGGGGTTCATGATATGGACGAGCAGCAGAAAGACGAACAGCTCCCGATCAAGTCGGAGGCTGCGGCTGAAGAGGAACGGACGTGGCGCGACGTGGCCCAGCGCTGGAAAGATGTCGGCAAGCAGATGGTCGATCTGGGCGAACGGCTCGGCGTCGCTTTCAAGGAAGGTTGGGGCACCGACGAGATGACCGAGGAGGAGGAGAAGCGACTGCGGGACCGGCTGCGCAAGATCGGCGAGCGGATGGACAAGGCGGTCGATCGCGTTCGGGTGGAGGCGAAGGAGCCCGACACCAAAGCCGCTGCACGGGAGACCTGGGACGCGACTCGGGACGCATCGTCGCAGCTCATGTCCGAGGTACAGGATTCGCTGAGCGAAGGGCTGAAGGAGATCAACAAGCGGATCGACGACATGTCGAAGAAGCGCAAGGCGAAGCAGGAGGGCGAAGGGCAGTAGCCGCGATCCTGGCGGCCGCGACCTCAGGCGATGTCGAACGCGTTTCGCACCCAGCGAACGTGCTTCGCCACCACTTCGGCGACACCCTGCAGGGAAGCCGCGCGCAGCCAGTCGAGGGCCTGGAGCCGCGACATAGCCGACAGCCTGTCCTGGAAAGCATCGTCCCGGGGCAGGCTGTAGCTTTCCAGCGTTTCCGTCACGAACTCGGCGCCCATCCAGCAGTAGAGCCCGACGAAGTCGAGCGCCGGGTCACCCAACGCCAGGTCACCGAAGTCTATCAACCCCGTCAGCTTTCCGCTCGTCGCGTCCACCAGCAGGTGGTCGGGACAGACATCGTTGTGAACCAACCGCGCCGGGCCGCCGTATCGCTCCGGTAAGCTCGCCGTGCCGACCAGCCATGGCTCGCAGGCCGCCAGCAGGTCGGGAGGCAACAGCGGCCGAATCGACTCCGCGTGTTGCGTCACCCACTTCTGCCACTCCGCCGGCCCGTGTTTGGCCGCGGGCACGACGCCCTTCGCGAGTCGCTCCGGCGGGATCGCGTGCAGCTCCGAGAGCGCCCGGCCCAGGTCGGCCGCCAGCGCTGACCGATCCGGACGATCCGACGGCAGCCTGTCCGCGGCCACCCCCGGCAGGTAGTGGTATCCGACGAAAGGGTAGGGAAAGTCTTCCGTAGGCCGGCCCCGCTTCTCGATGCGCGGGATGGACACCGAGAGGTAGTCCGCGATCGTCGGCAGTACCGCGGTCTCCTTGGCCTGCGTCGCGACAACTTCCTGGCGCCGCGGAAACCGGAAGGCCCATTCTTCGTTGACGCGGTACACGTCACTGTCCCAGCCCGAGGGCAACCGGACCAGCTTCACCGGTGCTAGCTCGGGGAACTGGCCTTCGATGACCGCGACGGCGGCTTCGCTCGTCAGCTCACGGTCTGCGTCCCACGGCTCCATGCCTGCTCCCGGGTTCGGCGGGTGGACGGTGGCGCTAGACCTGCGCCTCCGCGGGAGATGATGGGGTCTTGTATCTTGTAGCGCAACGAGTTAGGGCACCCGGTCGAGATCCGTTTCTAGGGTCTGGGCGGCGCGTCGCGACCCTCGGTGGCGCGGTTCGCCGGCAACGGAGCGCGGACCGCCCGGGCTCCTCGCGCGGGCCAGGAACGCCCCCGCCGGCCGGGTGTACGAATTCTGGTCCTGCCACCGCCCGCCGCCGTGCCGCTCCCAGCGAACGTAGACCCAGAGGTTACCATGAAAAGCGCCAGCATCGCACTCGTCCTCGCCTTCGGGATCGTCTGCTCCGCCTGCCTGGAGCTGACCCAGGAGATCTGGGTGAACGACGACGGATCGGGCCGGGTCACCTACGACATCGCCGTGCCGGAAGGGATGCTGGCGATGGCGACCGCAGACTCGGAGGACGATCCCCTCGCGGAAGTTCGAGCGCGCTGGGCGGAATTGGCCGAGCATCCGGAGTCGGTTGAAAACCTTCGTAGCTTCAGCGCGGACGAGTACGTCGAGGAAGACTTCCATCATTTCGTCATGGACATCGAGGTGGATGACGTCACTCTCTTGCCGCAGACGATGGACGAGGTCGAAGAGCTGATCGCCGCCGAAGACGAAGAGGGGACCGAAGACGCCGACGCGCTGGCCCAGCCAGCCGATATGCGATTCGAGCGTCTGGCGGACGACCGGCTGCTCTTCGTACAGAGCCTGAGGATCGACGAGCCCGACTCGACCGCCTCCGTCGATCCGGAGATGGAGGAAGCCAGCCGGGCTTTCCTCGCCTCCATGTTCGCCGGCAAATACTATATCGTGCGGCTCCACGCTCCGGCTGTGATCTCCACCAACGGTACCCTCGACGACGAGACGGGAAGCCTGGAGTGGAAGATCCCCATGGCGGATTTCTACGGCGACGAGGTGCCGGACGAACTGCGCGCCGAGCTCCAGGTCGGAGGGTGACGCCGGCGGCGCCCCGGCCCCCACCAATCGAGTCGAACACGAGCTGTGCCCGGAGGCGGAACCGCTCCGCTTCCGGGCGCTGATGCGTAGAGGGGCAGGTGTGCTCGGACTCGGATGATCGAGGACGGGGTCGCCAGCAACAGCGGTTGACCCTGGTTTCGCCGTGAACGGATTTTCGGGTCCTGCATTTTGTTCAGGCTCACCCCCCATCTCCCGACGCCCGGTGAACTTTCCTAACTGACGGACCCCGGGGAAGTTCGGGTCACCGAAGCGTCGGTGGTCCGTCCCTTGCCAATCCTTCTCTGGCAGTCCACAAGGCCGGACGCCCCTTCGACCCGCCTCGGCGGGGGAGTATTGCCAGCGATGCTGAAAGCCGTGAGCAACGGAGCCGCGCTCGGGTGGATTGTTGCCGCCATGACGTTCTGGCCATCCCAATCCCGTGGCCAGGGCCTCGATCTCCGGATGCGACAGGGCTACGACACCAACGTCTATCAGGTGGCGAGCGAGACCGATTCGCAGCGGGTGTCTGCGCACTACTCGAGCGCGCGGCTCGGCTACGAGCTGGAGGCATCGCTCAGCGCGCTGTCGTTCTACGCAGAGCCACGGCTCGAGGCCAGGTGGTACCCCGAGACATCCCGTGCCAACCGGTACGGCGGCCAGGTGGATCTCGGTGCAGACGCCGACTGGCGTCACGACCGGGGCGGCGCGAAGTGGTTCACCCGAACGGTCGTCGAGCTCGAGGTTTCGTCCGAATACGAGCGTGAGCTGTTTCAAAAGCGACAGACGCGCGAGGAATTTCGCACAGGTGAGCCGCTTGACTTGACGCTCAGGACAGATGACATGCCCAGCCGATGGCTTGCCGAGGCTGTCCTGGCACTGCGCTCCTATGTGCGGGACGCGGTAACGCTCGAGGCGGCCGGTTTCGCGGAGTGGGTGGAGTATTCGGATTCCAGCGCGGACGCACCCGGCCGGTTCGGTGTTCTGGGTTCACGTGAGAAGGGGCTGTTGGTCGCGGCCGGCTTCAATGCGGGGGAGGTCTGGAAGCTTGATCTCGAGGCGCGGTGGAGGGAGAAGATCTACCCCGAGCGCGAGGCAAAAGACGCCGAGGGCGAACGCCTGGAGGGGATCGCGCGCCGCTACATCTACTGGGACTTCGAGGTGGGCACGGTCCTGGACGCAGGCTGGCTGCGGAACGAGGTCGTCGGCGAGTACGGGTGGCGCGACGATCGACCCGCCGGTTACTACGCCTATACCGATTGGCAGGTCCGGGACCGCCTGAGGTTCCAGCCGCTCCGCGTCACCAGGCTCGAACTCAAGCTCGCCTACGGAGAGAAGCGGTACGAATCGTATGCGCCGGCGGGCCAGCCGATCCGAAACCGGTACTACGACGGTCGGGCGGCGCTGGGTTTGGAGATCACGCCACAGGTCGAACTCTTCCTCGTCTCCGAGTACGAGCAGACCCGCTCCAATGAACCGCGCCTCACCTTCGAGCGAGTCGAAGTTTTTGCGGAGGTAAGGGTCACCCGATGAGCGGACCGAACGGGGACGCCTATCGCGGGCGGAAGCGGGTCGCGCTCTACTCTCCCGGCATGGTCGGGTTGGGGCACATGCGCCGCAACCTTCTCATCGCTCAGGCGCTGACCTCGGGACCCGAGCCTCCGATCGTTTTGGTCCTGGCCGAGGCACGGGAAGCGAGCGCGTTCCCCCTGCCGCCGGGTGTGGACTGCCTGACTCTCCCCGCGATCCGCAAGTACACCAACGGTTACTGCGCTCCCCGTCATCTCGACGTGCCGCTGCGCGAGCTCATCCGGTTGCGGGCTGAAGTGATCCGCTCCGTCCTCCAGACCTTCCAGCCCGATCTGCTGGTCGTGGACCATCTGCCGCGGGGTGCGGTGCGGGAACTCGACCCTGCACTGGCGTGGATACGGGCCAAAGGAGGGACACGCTGCGTGTTGGGACTGCGCGACGTGTTGGGCGAGCCGGCCACCGTGCGGCGCCGGTGGCTCCGTTCGGCGAGCTATGCCGCGATTCGAGAGCACTACGACGCCATCTGGGTCTACGGCGATCCGGAGGTCTACAATCCGATCAGTGAGTACGCCCTTCCACGGGATATCGCGGTCAAAGTTCGGTTTACCGGCTATCTGGATCACCGGGCGCGACTCACGTTCGCCGACGCGACCGGGGTCGATCCCCTGAGCGAGCTGGGTGTGTCCTCCGGCCGCCTCTCTGTCTGTCTCGTCGGCGGCGGCCAGGATGGCGGCCCGCTGGCGGAAGCGTTCGTACAGGCGAAGCTGCCGCCCGACACGCACGGGGTGGTCGTGACCGGACCCTTCATGCCGTTGGAGAAGCGTCGCCGTGTCCAACAGCTGGCGGCCCGCGACCGGCGCTTCCGCGTCCTGGAGTTCGTCAGGGAGCCCTTGTTGCTGCTGCGGCAGGCCGATCGAGTCGTGGCCATGGGTGGCTATAACACGATCTGGGAGATGATGGCGTTCGGACGGCCTGCTCTCGTCGTGCCGCGTATCGATCCGGGAGGTGAACAGCTGATCCGCGCGACATGCCTGCGCGATCTGGGGGCCGTGGACCTGTTGCTGCCGGAGCAGGCAAGCCCGCCGACGCTGTCGGAATGGCTGGCCCGTGACACTCCACCGCTTTGCGATCTTCGCAGCCGCGTCGACTTTAATGGCCTGGAGCGGCTGCCGCGGCTGTTCGACGAGTTGCTGGGCGAAGCGTCCGATGACCTCTGGAGTCCGGACTATGAACACCGCGTCGCGTCCGGAGCCGTCTGAAGGCGGCGGGCCGCGGATCGCGGTCTTCACCCATGACGCCTACGGGGTCGGCCACGTGCGCCGGTGTTTACACATCGTGCAGGGTCTGGCCGCCCGCGAGCCGGAAGCGGCTATGCTTTTGGTCACCGGTTCTCCGGCCCTGGAGCTTCTCCGCACCCTCCCCCCCAATGCCGACTACGTGAAGATTCCGACGATCGTCACGTCGGGCACACAGGGGACCCGGCCACCCGTGCTCCCGCTGGGCCTCGCGGAGCTCTCTCTCCTCCGGCGGCAGGTGATTCGAGAGACGGTGCTCAGCTTCGCGCCCGACGTCTTCCTGGTCGACAACTTTCCCCTCGGATCGCGACTCGAGCTGCTGCCGACACTGAAGGAGCTGCGGCGGATCGGCACCCGGGTCGCCCTCGGACTGCGCGACATCGCCGACCCACCGGACAAGGTCCGGCGCGACTGGGCTCGGGCTGGGATCTACGAGGTCCTCGACCGCTACTACGATCGCATCTTGATCTACGGCGTGCCCGAAGTGCTGGACGCCGGCGAGGCCTACGCCTTGTCCGCCCGGGTAGCGGCGAAAATCCGGTACTGTGGTTACGTCACCGCGGCAAGCGCCAGCAACGGGGCGCGCGACCAGGTGCGTGCCGAGTTGGGAGTTCGCGGTCCGCTCCTGTTGGCGACCGTCGGCGGTGGAGGCGATGGCTTCCCGCTGCTGGAGGCCGTGCTTCGAGCCGTTCCGCTCGTTCCCGACCTGACCGCGCTGGTCGTGACCGGCGAGTTCATGTCAGCGGTCGAACGGGACAGGTTGGCAACTCTGGCGGGGACCCGAAGGGACGTGTTGCTGCGCCATTACCTGCGCGACTTGCCGACCTATATGGCCGCCGCCGATGTCGTGGTTTCCATGTCCGGCTACAACACGACAGCCGAGATTCTGGCCACTGGCTGTCCCGCGGTCGTCGTTCCCCGCACCTGGCGGTCCGGGGAGCACGCCAAGCGCGAGCGGCGGGCCGGTTCGGACGCCGAGCAGCTCGTTCGCGCCAAAGCCCTCGCCGACGCGGGGGTCGTCGATTTGCTCAACGCGGACGGATTGAGTCCGGAGACCCTCGCCCAACGTATAACCGCGGCGCTCAGCCAACCGCGCCGCAGTCCGAACGGAACCCTGAACCTGCGCGGTCAGGAGACGGTCGTCCGCCATCTCCTCGATCTGGCGCGACCGAGGGAGAGGTGAAATCGATGATGTCGTCCAGCCCGGCACCCCGCGTCGGCTACGTTCTCAGAAAGTTCCCGGTTCTCTCGGAGACGTTCATCCTGAACGAGATCCTGGCACTGGAAGCCCTGGGCGTGCCGCTACACATCTTCTCGCTCGCGCGGCCCAACATGGCGCGCTTCCACGAAGACCTCCCCAAAATCAGAGCCACGGTCACATACCTCCCCGATCTCTGCGACCGGCGGAAGCTGATGCGCTACAATCGCGAGGCCGCTCGGCGCTACCGCGGCCGCTACGCCCGCACGCTTGCCCGCGTCTTGAGCTCGGGTCATCCCAGCCTGCTCTGGCGCTTCCTCCAGGCGGGATACATCGCCCACAAGGCTAGAAAGCTCCGACTCCGGCACCTTCACGCCCACTTCGCCAACCGTGCGACGACGGTCGCTCATCTGGCTCAGTCGATCAGTGGAGTGTCGTACAGCTTCACGGCTCATGCCGTGGACATCTTCACGCGCCGCGTGAACCGAAAGGTCCTCGCGCGTAAGGTGGCGAAGGCGCGATTCGTCTCCACGGTGAGCGAGTTCAACCTGGCTTTCCTGGAGGATCTGATGAACGGTGATAAGGGTCGGATCGTGAAGGTCTACAACGGCATCGACCTCTCGAGGTTCGCCCCGAACGGACAGCCGTCCTCCGCGCCGTTCACGATCCTGTCGGTGGCCCGCCTGGTGGAGAAGAAGGGGCTCCCTGTTCTCATCGAGGCCTGCCGGCTCCTTCGCGATCGGGGTCACGAGTTCCAATGCTGGATCGTCGGAATGGGGCGAATGTACGCCCGGCTGAACGGGATGATCGAGGGGTGGGGGCTCCGTGACCAGGTGCATCTCCTGGGGGCGCTCAGCCACCAGGAGGTCCTGGAGCGCTATCGGTCGGCCCGTCTGTTCGTTCTGCCCTGTCGTGTTGGGTCCGACGGGAACCGGGACGGCCTGCCGGTCTCGATCGTGGAAGCGCTGGCCTGCGGTCTTCCCGTCGTCGCCACGCCGGTCACGGGCATCCCGGAGGTCGTCCGCGATCGATACAACGGGCGGGTCGTTCCCGAAGGCGATGCTTCGGCATTGGCCGAAGCCATCGAGTCGATGATCTGTGATAGCCGACTCTATGCCCGGGTCCAGTCCAACGCGCGTCCGTCGGTGTCATCGACCTTCGATCGCAGGCGGACGGCAGCCGTCCTGCAAAACTTGCTGCAGGAAGCCACAGGTGGGCCATCATGAGAGTCTGCTATCTCAGCGCCGATCGTGGGATCTCGCTCCGGAAACACAACGGGGCTTCGGCCCACTTCCGGAGCATCGTGCGGGCGTTCACGACGGTCGGGGCCGAAGTGGTCGCGGTCACGCCGTCGGAGGACGGCGAAGACAGCCTGGGCGTGGAGATGGTTCGCGTGCCCACGCCGCAAGTCACCGAATGGCTCCTGTCACGAACGGACGGATCGAATGGTGTGACAGGCCCCGCGAAGCGCAGGCGGAGCCGGGTGGCGCACGCCCTGGGTCACATCTGGAACAACGCGATGGTGGAGCGAGTGCTCGGCGAGTTTCTGCCTCGTTATCAGCCGGATCTCCTCTTCGAGATTTACAGCCCGTTCGGGATCGCCGGCGGCGTGGTGGCGCGGCGGCTTGGCATCCGGCACATCCTGAACGCCCACGCGCCACTGGCTCGGGAGGGCGCGGAATACCGGCAGCAGGCGCTCCAGGAGGCGGCGGCGGCGCTGGAGCACGCGGCCTTCGACGCCGCGCAAATGGTGGTCACGAACTCGAAGGAGCTGCGCGACGAGTTGGCGGCTGCGGGAGTGCCGCCTACCAAGATGGAGGTGATCCCCAACGGGGTGGATGTCGACCTCTTCGCACCCGAGGGTCCGACCTACCGCGACGGGTTGAAGGGAAAGTTCGTCGTCGGCTTCGTCGCCAGTCTCCGCTTTTGGCACGGTGTGGGCATGCTGCTCGAGGCGTTCCGGGAGCTCGCCGCCGACCCGCGGTTCCATCTTCTCGTCGTCGGTGATGGCCCTCTGGCCCGCGATCTCCACAAGCTCGCCGATGAGCTCCCCGGGCGAATCACGCACGTGGGCGCCATCCCGTTGACGGAAGTCCCCGCCTACGTGCGAGCGATGGACGTGGCCGTCGCTCCGTATCCGCCGATCGAGGGGTTCTACTTCTCTCCGCTCAAGGTGCTGGAGTACATGGCCGCCGCCCGACCCGTCGTCGGCTCTCGCATCGGTCAGATCAGCGAGCTCGTCCACGAGGGTGAGACGGGACTTCTCGTGCCGCCGGGCGACTCCGCCGGGCTGGCCGCCGCGATTCGCAGGCTGGCGGGGGACGAAGGACTCCGGAGACGATTGGGCACGACGGCGGCGGCGACAGCCCGGCGCGAGCACACCTGGGCGCAGCGCGCGGGACGGATTCTGGAGCTCGCGGAGGCGCTCCCCTCATGAAGGCCGACCCGAATGGGGGCCGCGCGGGTCTCTTGCAGGGCGTGGCGGGGATCCTGCGGCAGCGCTGGCAGAGACAGGTGCGCAAGTGGCGCGCGTTCTTCCGGGTGACGAGGCGCCTGGCTCCGTATGCTCGCAAGCGTGCGCGACGACTGACACTGGCCCTCGCCTGCGCCTGCGGGTACATGCTCTTGCGGCTCATCGAGCCGTGGACCCTGAAACTGATCTTCGACAACGTCCTTCTGGGCGATCCGTTGCCGTCGGTTCTGGCGGCGGTGGAAAGGTACACGGGGGGCAGCCGTATCGCTCTTCTGAACATCCTCGTCGCAGCCATCGTACTCCTGGCTGTGGTTCGGGGCGTTCTCTACTACTACCAGAAACTCCACGGCGCACTCGTGGGGCAGGGGATGGTCGCCGACCTCAGGCTGGACCTGTACAGCCATCTGCAGCGCCTCTCCTTCAGCTTTCACGACCGCCGCCGTACGGGCGATCTCCTCCTGCGCCTGACCAGCGACATCCGCGTGATCCGTGACATTTTCCTTTCCATGCCGCTCTCCTCCGTCGGCGAGCTCCTGATGATCGTCGGGATGGCCAGCGTCATGTTTCTCATGGACTGGCGCCTGACCCTCATCTCGCTGACGACGATTCCGGGGCTCGTTCTGCTGGTGCGCAGGTATCGTCGCCCGATGAAGCGGGCGATGCGCAAGCAACGCCAGCGCGAGGGCCAGCTCGCGACGCTGGCGTCGGAGGCACTGGGCGCCATCAAGGTCGTCCAGGGCTACCGGCGCGAACGATACGAGGTTGGCCGGTTCGGCTCGCAGAACAAGCGCACGCTACGTTCGGGCCTGAAGGCGGCGCGATTGGAGGCGCGGCTCCGCTGGGCGACCGAGATGTCGCTGGCGATCGTCACCGCAATCGTCCTCGCGGTCGCCATCCGGCGGGTCCTCGCCGGGTCGCTGTCGCCAGGAGATCTACTCGTCTTCTTCTCCTATCTGCGAACGTTCAACCGCCCGTTGCGACGCATATCGAAGCTGGCCGAGCGCGCGGCCCGCGGCACCGCGGCCGGCGAGCGGGTACTCGAGATGCTGGAGATGGAGCCGACCGTTCGCGACCGACGGAGGGCGATCGACGCCGGACGTCTGCGCGGGGAGATCTGTTACAAGGATGTCTCCTTCGCTTACCGGAAGAGTGACCCACGGGTCCTCAGCGACGTTCAGCTCGAGATCAGGCCGGGGGAGCGCGTGGCGATCGTCGGGCCTACGGGCTCGGGCAAGACGAGCCTGGTGAGTCTACTGCCTCGCTTCTACGAGGTCAGTTCGGGCACCGTCACCATCGATGGCCGCGACGTGCGCGACCTCACGCTCGCTTCGCTGCGGAGGAACATCAGTCTGGTGTTCCAGGAGCCCGTGCTCTTCGCCGCGAGTGTCGCCGAGAACATCGGCTACGGCAAGCCCGATGCGACGCGGGAGGAGGTGATCCGCGCCGCGGAGCTCGTCGGAATCCACCCCATCGTCGCCGGCCTGTACGAGGGTTACGACACCGTGATCGGTGAGCGCGGCGGGACTCTGAGTGGCGGGCAGCGGCAATGCGTGGCCATCGCCCGCGCCATGATCAAGGACGCGCCCATCGTCATCCTGGATGAGCCCACGACGGGGCTCGACGGCCAGTCCTCCGCCCTCGTGCTCGAGGCGCTGCGACGACTCATGCAGGGTCGGACCGTGTTGATGATCACCCACCAGCTCCACACGGTGCCCGAGGCGGATCGCGTTGTCGTTATCGAGAACGGCCGCATCGTCGAAGAGGGGACGCCTGCGGAGTTGCTGTCGCACGGTGGCCTCTTTGCCAGGCTACACAGGCTCCAGACGGGGATGCTCTCGGCATGACGTTCTCCGATCCGGCCCTGCCCGGTCTCGCCATGGCGCTGGACCCGGACGCGTTGCTCTCCCGGTTGGGTGCCGAGGTGCGCCGGACCGGCCGGGAATTGGATCTGGAAGAGGCGCGAATCCTCGATGTCCAGTACCGGCCCGGAACGACCTCGCGCATCCTCTACCGTTTGAGAATGCGCGATCACCGGGCGGGACGGTCCGCCCGACAGCTCGTTTCGGTTCATCTCGCGCGGGCCGGCACGCCAGAGCCGCAGCCGCGAGCGGAGATTCTGTCCCGCTACGGTGGGCGCCCCGAGGAGGCCTTTCCGTGGCCGGTTCTCCACCTGCCCGATGGGCCGATGACGCTGTGCGCCTTCCCGGTGGACGCCGCGCTTCCCTGGCTCTTCGACGCGGTCGATCCTGACGCCGTCAAGCGCGCACTCGGTCGGATGTGGGGTGACCGGCGGGTTCGGGTGCGGCGCGTCAAACCGAAACCGCTCGCGTATACGCCGGAAGCCCGTGCGACACTGACCTACGAGGTACTGAGCGAGTCGAAAGGGACAGGCGTGCCGGAGCTCAGGCGCCTGATCGGAAAGATGCACGGCCGCAAGCCGGCCGCACGACGCCACGCGGGCGCCTGGGCGCTGTGGCGCGTGGCGCGCGACCGGCTGAATCTCGCCCCGCCCGTGGGGCAAGCTCCCGGTCTCAACCTGACCTTCGAAGAGCGGCTCGAGGGGGTTCGTCTCACCGAGCTCTCCCATCTGGGTACCTTCGAGAGCATGGTGCGACGGGCGGCCCGCGCCATCGGGTTCGTTCACGGACTCGACCTGCCGCTGGCCCCCAAGCGCGCACCCCAGAAGGAGGCGCAGGTCGTTCGGCGCTGGGTGCCGGTGCTCTGCGCCCTGTGCCCGGAGCAGGCGCCGCGGATCGAGCGGCTGGGCGGGCGGCTGGCGGCCGAGATCGAAGCTCGAGCCCGGGTGTGCGGCATTGTGCATGGTGACTTTCACCCGGCCAACGTGCTCGTTGGCGACCGGCGGGTCATGATCGTGGACCTCGACGATCTCGCTCTCGGCGATCCGCTCCTCGATGTGGGGCGCTTCCTCGCCTCGCTACGCGTGTCCGCTCTGCGCCTCGCCGGGGTCCCCTCCGCGCTGGACGCGCCGGCGGAAGCTTTCCTCGCCGAGTACCTGTCCCGGACGCCCGACGACGAACGCCGGGCGCGTCTGTTCGAGGCGGTCTCACTGCTGGTCGCCGCCGCCGGGCCGTTCCGGCTCCAACGCGCCGGATGGAGGGAGGCCGCCGCGATGCTGGTGGACCTGGCGGAGGAGGCGCTCGCACGAGCCTCTGCTCCATCGGCCGTGGTGAGCGGGGGAGCACCGGACCGCGGAGACCTGCGCGTTGCGGATCCCACCGACTGGGCGAGCGATGGTCATTATGTTAGTACGTTGCTCGACCCGCATATCCGTGACATGTATGGTGCGGAGATCGGTCGCTGCCGCGTCGTACGGCGATCCGCATCGGGCGAAAAGGCGGGAGAGACCGAACGACTTCGATACGAGCTGCGGGGCTGGCGGGAGGATGAGCCCTGGACCCTGTCGCTCCAGGGGATCCTGCAGCCAGGGGGTGGTCGCGGCGCCGTCTCGCGTGTCCAGGCGTTGCGGAGAAGCCTCGAGTCCACACCCGATGCTCCGATACTCCCGCGTCCGGTGGCGTACCTCAAGCTACTGTCCCTGTCAGTCTGGGAGATTCCCTCCGGGCAGCGTCTCTCCACCTTGCTCGACGACCACGACGCGCTGGGCGCGGTGCCCCGCGTGGCACGGGCGCTGGCCGCGCTGCACGGTGCGTCGGTGCCGCTCGACCGCTCGCGCTCGCGGGACCAGGAGATGCGTTCGCTCCGGGCCCGAGTCGATGGGCTCGAGGGGTCGCATCCGCAGCTGCTGGGGCGGGCCGAGCAGCTCTTCCTCGAAGTCGAGCGGCGAACTGAGCAAGTCCGCCAGCCGCTGGTCCCGGCGCTCCGCACGCTGAATCCTCACCACGTCCTGGTCAACGGCGAAGGTGTGGGATTCGACAAGGTGGAGAAGCTGACTCTGACACTCCCGCAGATCGATGTCGCCGATTTCCTGGCGCATCTGTCCCTCGCCGGAATCGACGGCGACGTGGAACGGCACACAAACGCCGTGGCGGACTGCTTCCGAGCCCATTACCTGGCGCGCGGAGGCCCGGAGGACGATGGCATCGCCCCCTTCGAAGCCGCCGCGCTTCTCGGCCTCGCCTGCCAGCAGGCCAGGCAGGACGACGAGAGAAGGGCCAAGGCCGAGCGGCTCGTCCAGCTTGCGGAGGCACGTCTCACAACCGGGTGAGCTTCTATGGGGAAGAGAACATACGATCCACGGACCTACTGGGACGCGCGGCTGGCAAAGCGCTGGGACCTCTCCGGTGTCGGTCACGCCTGCTACTCCGTCGGCTACAACCGGTGGCTCTACCGGGCGCAGGGGTGGGCTCTGGCCCGAGCGCTCCGCCGGGTGAGAGCACCGGTCTCCAGGATGAGCGTGCTGGATGTCGGGAGCGGGACCGGGCACTGGTTGAAGTGGTACAGCCGGCGCGATGCGGGCCCTCTCACCGCGCTCGAGCTGAGCCCGGCTGCCGCCGGTCGGATCCGTGAACGGTTCCCCGAGGTGACGGTCGTGGAGGGCGATATCGCCGAGCTCACGCTTCCGGCTAACCGGTTCGAGCTCGTCAACATGCTCGGCGTCATCTACCACATAGTGGAGCCGCCGGCGTTCGAGCGCGCCCTGGAGAGCGCCGCTCGTGCGATAGCGCCCGGCGGATGGCTCGTGTTGTCCGACAGACTCGGGTCGGAGGAGGTACGCCCGGCACGTCACGTCCGCTTTCGTCCCCTCGCGTGCTACGAGGACCGACTCCCCTCACTGGGGCTTCGGATCCAGCTGGTCCAGCCGATCTACACGCTCTTGAACGGAGGCCTCGCCGACGCGGCATGCTCGGCTCCGGCCGTCGCTCGGAATCTGGTCCATGGCGCGGAGGAAGCGATGGCGGCCCTGTTGTTCGCCCTCGACCGAACCCCGGGCCTCGGGCACTGGGCGAACATGCGGTTGCTGGTCGCCAAGAAGGTCGGAAACTCCGCGGAACACAGCCAAGCCGTCGAGGGGCCAGGTGTCCGCACCGCCCGATGTGCATCCGTATGACCAACCTCTTCTTGTTATGGCGCCGCATGCCCGGTCGAGATCCGGACCCTGAGGTCGTTGCAGCGAATCTCCAGCGTATCTTCGCTCCGCTGTTCGCGAAGCAGCTAGAGCTGCGGTGCCGGCAGAGCGCCGGTGCCTCGCTGGTCTATTTCGAGCTTCGACCGCGCGGCTGGAACACGCCCCTCTCGCAGGAGGACCAGGAGACCTGGGCGCTGGCACTCGATTATCCGGTCAGCGCCAGACGGGTGCTGGGGCCGGGCGGTGGCGCAATCCCGGCGGACGATGTTCTGCCCCGGCTTTGCCGCAAGCTTCAGGAAGACCCGGAGCCGCTCCTCAGAGAGATGTCGCCACCCTTCTCGCTCGTGTGGTCGTCGAAGGCCACCGGCGTGACATGGGTGCAGAACGACGGGCTCGGGCAGGCGCAGCTATTCGAGTACCAGCGTGGCGGCCTGTGGGCCGTGACCAACCGGATCTTCGCCTTCAAGGCGCTGGGTCTACCGCTGGAGCCGGTGCCCGAGGAGTGGGCTGTGCGAATGACGCTGGGTTGGTTCCCTCTGAGGCTGACAGGATACAGGGGGGTACGGTTTTTCGAACCGGGAACGCAGGTGCGTGTAGGGAGGCATCGGCTTGCCCGGACGACCCACGACATCCTCAGCGATTGGGTCACGCGTCGA
>JAACAK010000091.1:73936-76499 GCA_011774835.1 Candidatus Kutchimonas denitrificans
ATCACTGCTCGAGCACATCCGGGCCGCGGTGTCCCACTGGGACAACGCCTCGATCTTGCTCTCGGGTGGTTGGGACAGCCGGGCTGTCGCATCCTCGCTGCGAGCCGCGGGCGCTGATTTTCGCGCCCGGGTGGCCGGCGCGCCCGTTAGCCCGGACGTGATCATCGCGTCGGAGCTGGCGAGGGTCGGGAATCTCGATCTCGAGGTCAACCACGGCGGCTGTCTACCGTCGGATGATGCGGCGGAGTGCCGGCGCCGCATCTCGCTCGCGTTACTGTGGGAGGCGGGCTATCGGTTCACACACAGGCACGAGCTCTTTCTGGCGAACGGCCGGCAATTCAGCCGGGGCGGTGTGAAGATCTCGGGGAAGCATGGAGAGATCGGCCGGGCCTACTACGCGAAGAAGTACGGTAGCGAGTCCGAAGCGAAGCGACAGGAGGCCCGCTTCGTCGAACGGATGATGCACGGTATGCCCCCGTTCACCAGGAGGCGGTGGCGCGGGGCAGTGCGCGAGATCATCGCCGAAGCCTACGAGCAGGCGGACCACTACGGCCTGACGGGCCTCGCCCGTCAAGACTTCTTCTATCTGAATGAGCGAACGCGTCGGCTCGCCTCCGGCTCGCACAGCGCGAAGACGGGCTTCGTGTTTGCCCCGTTCCTCAATCCCGACTACCTGCGGGCCTGCTTCGCCTACCCGAGCTACGAGAAGACCGCCTTCCCGTTTCACCGGCACATCGTCTCGACCAACACACCGGAATGGACGAGCGTTCCGTACGCCGGCGGTTCAGAAGCACACGAACTCTCGAGGTCGAGAAGCGAAGCGCTGAAGGCGCCGGAAACCGAAGACGAGGGGAAGTCCGGATGGAGGCGCGCGACAGGGGAAGGGAATTACGACTCCGCGCTCTACTGGAAGACGACGGCACGACCGATCATCGATGAGTGTCTCCGGGATGATGGGTTCTGGACGGAGCTTTTCGATCCCGATCTCGTGCGAGACCGTTGGGAGGCGGCACCGCAGGAATTGGCCATCACCTATTTGCTGCCACATGTCTTGGAAGAGGCGACCGTCCCGTGACGAGCTCCTTCCTGTCGTTATGACCTGGAGCGTCCGAATGAGTTGTACCGCGAGCGTCGGCAGAGGACATCGAAGATGGACATCGTGATTTCCGCCATCGCACACCGCACGGGTTCCACTCTCGTGCAGCGCATCTTCAATAGACGCGAAGGTACCCTCATCTGGGGCGAGCACGGAGGCCTGCTCACACGCTTCGCCGAGGCGTTCGCGCTAGCCGAAAAGTTCTGTCTGTCCGGAGAGAAGGAGAAGCGAAGATATCTGGCGAGTAACGAGAAATCGTCCACCTGGACGGCAAGGATGTGTCCTTCCATCGAATCCGTACGGAAGGCAAGACTTCACGGCGTACGCGCCTTCCTGGACACGATGTACCGGGAGCTCCGCGATCAGCATGACCTTATCGGTTTCAAGGAGGTGCGCTACGGCAGGGAAGAACTGCAACTGTTGCAGGACGCGTATCCGAACGCCCAGTTCATCCTGCTGGTGCGGGACCCGGTGGCGGTATGGCGAAGCATGCCGGCCTGGGGGAGGCCTCTCGATGTCCTGATTCAGACCTACAACACCCACGTCCCGGCCTACCTGGAGCTGGCGCAGATAAGCAATTATCACCTGATCCGCTATGAGGATATCGTCGCGAAGCGGTCGCCCGCGATCGAAGCGCTCGCCGGTCTGGCCAGGCTGCCTCGCGAGCAGATCGAGGAGGTGATCGATGGGAAGAAACTCCGCAGCACGCGACACGACGTGCCCGCCCGCGATGTCGGGCGCATCCATCGGGAATGCGGGGTCGTGATGAACCAGCTCGGTTATCCGGTGAGCCGCCGGGTCGAGCCTCCCCGGCCCGGGATCGAAGCTGATCGAGTTCTCGGCCAGCTCCCTCGAGACGCGGATCTGCTCACCGACCAACCCCACTTCCCCACCTAGCTCGCCACGCCGCGTGACGCTGAGCGGCGGGGTTGCCGGAAGGGGTGGCCCGGTATATATTGCGTGGCCATATATAGCACGCCACCACAGGAGGCCCGCTTGTTCAGCTCCGAATTGAAGAAGGGCAGCGTCGAGCTCCTCATCCTCTCCCTCCTCCAGCACGAGCCGCACCACGGCTACGAGATCGGCAAGCTGATCGAGGCCCGGTCCGGCGGTCGGCTCCAGTTCAACATCTCATCGCTCTACCCGATCCTGGCCCGCATGGAGAAGCGAGGCTGGGTGCGGGGCCGCTGGGTGGAGAAGGCGGGGGAACGTCGCCGCCGCTACTACGAGCTGACGAAAAGGGGAGAGGAGGCGCTGGAGGACCAGCAGGAGAAGTGGGTGGCGTTCGCCGCCGCCGTGAACCAGGTGATCGGGCTGAGCCATGCGTGACTGGAAGCGATACGTCCGCGAGCGACTCGGTCTGTCGGGAGCGCGGGGCGGAAGCGAGGAGTCGGTCGTGGAGGAGTTGGCCGCCGCGCTCGAGGATCTTTACGGAGAGGGCCGGGACCGCGGTCTGAGCCCGCAGGA
>JAACAK010000091.1:76505-76803 GCA_011774835.1 Candidatus Kutchimonas denitrificans
CCCGCAGGAGGCGGATGCTTATGCTCGAGAGCGAGTGGGCGATTGGGACGCGCTGGCTGCGGAACTGGTGAAGCATCGGCGGGTCGACCCGATCCGGCGACTCAATGGCTGGCTCGAGCGTGGTGCGCAGCGGGCCCGGGCCCGTGGTGGCGTCTGGTACTGGGTCGCCGACGTGGGTAGGGACCTCCGTTACACGTGGCGGACGCTACGCAGGAGCCCCGGGTTCGCGACCATAGCCCTGCTGACGCTGGCGCTGGGGATCGGCGCGGTCACCGCGGTGTTCAGCCTGGCCAACGGC
>JAACAK010000075.1 GCA_011774835.1 Candidatus Kutchimonas denitrificans
TCACGTGCGGCTTCGTCCGCTCAAACTTTGCCTTCGCCATTCTCTCCTCGCTCCCTTCAGGAACGGTTCGGCCGGCGCCTGACCTGTCCCCGGTCAGCTGTCCGCGCGCCGGTCCTCACAGGATGGTGGGGGAAGGATTCGAACCTTCGTAGGCATAAGCCGGCAGATTTACAGTCTGCTCCCTTTGGCCGCTCGGGCACCCCACCAGTGGATTCGATGGAAATTTTGGGCCTTGCGAGCCGGTGGTCCGGCCGGCCTCCGAGCCTCCCACCTATCGGCTGGTTGTGTAGATTACGGAAAAGGAGGACGAGCCCATGGGCTCTCACGCGTCCCCCATTTGGGCCAGATCGCCGTGCACCCGTATCCACACGCCCAGCTGCTGCGTTCTGGAGCTGACGGCGGGACTCGAACCCGCAACCTGCTGATTACAAATCAGCTGCTCTGCCAATTGAGCTACGTCAGCGTAATGTTGCAAGCCGATAATTATAGGCCGATTACGGCGGAGTGTCAACTCTGACGGACCAGCCGCCAGCGTGGCCCGGCGGGGGTGTCCTCCACCTCCACGCCGGCCTCGGCGAGGGCCTCGCGGATGGCGTCGGCTCTGGAGAAGTCCTTCTGCTGCCGGGCTTCCGCCCGATCGGCCAGCTGCTGCTCGATCCAGCGACGGAGGTCATCGGAGACCTCGGTCGTCTCTTGGTCCGCCAGCTCCAGGACGCCGAACACGCGATCCATCGAGGCGAGGGCGTCGAGGACGGCGTCGGCGTCCGTCGCCCGGACGGGCCCGTCGGCCTCATCGAGGGCGGCGTTGGCCTCCCGGACCAGGGTGAAGAGCGCGCCCCAGGCGGCGGCCAGGTTGAGGTCGTCGTCCAGGGCGGCTTCCCACTCGGAGAGGGCGCGCTCCGCCAGCTGGGGCAGGCGGTCCAGCGCCTGGCCCTCGGGCTCGCGGCCGTCGCGGAGGCGGCGTCGGAACTCGAGCAACCGCTCGAGGGAGCGGGTCGCGTCCTCGAGGCCCGGCAGGGTGAAGTTGATCTCGGTGCGGTAATGCCCCGACGCGAGTAGCCGACGGATGGCGGAGGGGCGGGAGCCTTTCTCCAGCAAGTCGCCCACCGTGAAGTAGTGGTTCTCGGACTTCGACATCTTGCGTCCGTCGAGCATCATGTGCTTGACGTGAATCCAGTGGCGGGCGAACGGCTTCCCCTGTGCGCCCTCGGCCTGCGCGATCTCGTTGGTGTGGTGGGGAAAGATCAGGTCGACGCCGCCGGAATGGATATCGAACGGCTGCCCCAGATGGGCGGTAGCCATGACCGAGCACTCCAGGTGCCAGCCGGGTCGGCCGGGCCCCCAGGGGGAGTCCCACACCGCCACATCCCCCTCTTCCGGCCGCTCGCCGCCTTTCCAGAGGACGAAATCCCGGGCGTCCTCTCGAGCGTACTCCGCGTCCCCGGTCTCACGCTCGCCTTCCCGCACCTCGATGTTCTCCAACCCGGCCAGGCGGCCGTAGTCGGGAAATCGGGAGATGTCGTAGTAGACCGAGCCGTCCGCCTCGTAGGCGAAGCCCCCGTCGACCAGCTTCTCGACCATGTCGATCATCCGGTCCACGTAGTCGGTGGCCCGAGGATAGTACTCGGCCCGCTGCAGACCGAGTCGATCGTGGTCCTCGAAGAAAGCGTCGATGAAAGGCGCGGTGAGCTCGCGCAGGCTCACGCCCCGCTGGACGGCGGCGTGGATCGTACGATCGTCGACGTCGGTCAGATTGCGGACCTGGACGACCTCGTAGCCCTTCCAGCGCAGGAAACGCCGGAGGATGTCCTCGGCCAGGAAGGTTCGAAAGTTGCCGATGTGGGCCCGGTCGTACACGGTGGGGCCGCACGTATACATGGTGACACGCCCGTCCTCGAGGGGCTCGAACGCTTCGACCTGGCGGGTCAGGGTGTTGTAGAGGCGAAGCGGCATCTATGAGCGTCGGCTGGGGTGATTCGATCTGCGAGACCGTCGAACCCCGCAATAAAGGGGCGGGACCCGACAGAATCAATGCCTTGGGAGCCGGGCGTGCGTGAATGGTCGATGCTCAATTATCAACTCTCAAGGCGAGTGCTCAATTCGCACATTCAATTCTCAATTTGCCAATCACTTGGAAAGTGAAAATTGGATGTGGTCGTTGAACGTTCGCCTTGACGATTGGAAGTTGAAAATGGACCATTGCTCGTCCATCCGGCCTAGCCCCCGCCCGAGAAGGAGGCCACCACCTCTTCGAACGCCTTCGCCGGGTCCTTGGCCTGGGTCACCGAGCGTCCCACGACGATATAGTCGGCGCCGGCCCGGGCCGCGTCGGCGGGCGTGGCGTAACGACTCTGGTCGCCGGGGGCGTCACCGATCAGCCGGATCCCCGGCGTCACGACCTCGAGGCCGTCGCCGTGGCTCCGCTTGATGGGCTTCACCTCGGTGGGCGAGGCGACGACGGCGGGCAGGCCGACGGCCCGGGCGATACCTGCCAGTCGAACGACCTCATCGACCAGCGAGAGGGGCGAGCGACCGAAGACCTGCTCGACGTCTTCGGTCCTGAGCGAGGTCAGCAGCGTGACCGCGACGATGGCGGGCCCGTCGGCACCCGCCGCCTCGACGGCGGCCGTGAGCATGGCCACGCCGCCGGCAGCGTGCACGGTGAGCATTTGAACGTCGCGCTTGGCCGCGGCGCGCACCGCACCGGCAACGGTGTTCGGTATGTCGTGATATTTGAGGTCGAGAAAGACCCGCTTGCCCCTCTTCTTCAACTCGTCCAGCAGAGTGGGTCCCGACTCGGAGAACAGCTGGGCTCCGACTTTGTAGAAGTCGGCGTCTTCACCCAGCTTCTCGACCAGCTCGAGCGCCGCTTTGCGCGTGGGCACATCGAGCGCGATGATCACGCGGTCCTTCGTCGAATCGCTCATCGAACCTCCAGGGCCCCAACCAGATCGGCGGCCCGGGTGACTCCCTGCCGCTCGCAGATCTCGCGCAAACCGCGAATCGTATCGGGCGCCGTAAAGGGGTCGGCAAACATGGCCGTCCCGATCTGTACCAGCGAAGCGCCGGCCAGTATGTACTCGAGGGCATCGCGGGCGTTGCAGATTCCGCCGATCCCAATGATCGGGATCTCGACCCGCGAGGTGGCCTTCCAGGTGGCGAAGACACCCATCGGTTTGATCGCGGGCCCGCTGATGCCGCCCGTGACGTTACCGATCACCGGACGCCGGGTCTCCACATCGATCAACATGCCGGGGAAGGTGTTGATCGTGCTGAGCCCGTCGGCGCCGTTCTCCTCGCAGATCCGGGCGAAGTTGCCGATCTCGGCGACGTTGGGGGTCAGCTTGACCACCAGCGGTCGCCGCGTGGCCCGCCGGAGAGCGGCGACCAGCTGAGCCAGCGAGAGCTCGTCGGTCCCGAACATGGTGCCGCCTTCCACGTTCGGGCAGGAGACGTTGATCTCGTAGCCGAGGAATCCGTCCTCGTCTTCGAGCCCTTCGACGACGCCGACGAAGTCCTCCACGCTGCGTCCCGCCACGTTGACCAGCACTTTCGCGCGGCTCAGATGCTCCCGGATCCAGGGGAGCTTCTCTCGCTTGAACCCGTCGAGGCCCACGTTGGCCAGCCCGATGGCGTTGATCATGCCGGCCGGGGTCTCCGAGATCCGGGTCGGCGGGTTGCCCAGTCGTCGTTCGGGCGTGACGGCTTTGGTGACGATGCCCCCGAGCTCATCGACCGCGATCAAATCGGAGTATTCCTCGCCGTAGCCGCAGGTGCCCGAGGCGAGCAAGACGGGGTTCTGGAACGTCGTGCCGAACAGTTCCTGGCTCAGATCTACCATCGCAGCCGCTCCGCGGCGAACACCGGGCCTTCCGTGCAGACCAGGCTGTACACGTCCTCCCCCGTCTCGGGGTCGATCGTCGGGATGGCGCAGCCGATGCACGTGCCCATTCCGCAGGCCATGTGTTCCTCGACCGCCAGCTGGCAGGGCACGCCGGCGGTGCGAGCGAGGGAGCGGACGGCCTTCAGCATAGCCGTCGGCCCGCAACTCAGGACCAGGTCCGCGCCGTCGAGCCCCGTGCCGTCGAGGACGGTCCCCCGGCTTCCGCGGCTGCCGTCCTCCGTCCAGATATCCGCCTCGATGCCCGCGATCTCCTGGATCTTTTCCGGGTTGAACACCACGGCGCCGACTCGCTCGCCGTACAGGAGCCGGAGGTTCGCCTCGCGGCCCTGTCGGTCGAGCCAGCGGGGCAAGAGGAGGAAGGGCGCCAGGCCGACGCCGCCGGCGATGCAGAGAACATTTCGGGCGTCGCCCAGCTCGAACCGCGTTCCCAACGGCCCGAGCAACAGAACCCGCTCCCCCAGCGCCAGCTCCGATATCCGGCGCGATCCTGCGCCGTAGACGCGGATCAGCAGCCCGACCCGACCGTCCGGGGCGGCGGCCACGCTGTTCGGGCGCGGCAGGAAGGGCGTGCCCCAGCTGGAGGCGCCGAACCCCACCATAACGAACTGGCCGGGGGCCGCCTGCTCGGCGATCTCGGGCGCGTCGAACTCGAGCCAGAAGGTTTCCTCGGCGACCCGTTCTCGCGCCACCACCGGAGACCAGCTGCGGATCACTCTGTGAGCTCTCTTCACCACGGATGTTCGGATCGAGTTTCGTTCATCGCCGGCGGCTTCGCTCGGCCGTCCGGTTCCGGACTTCCTCGTCGGCCAGCCGCTTCATCCTCTCAAGCTGGCGCTGCAGCCCCTGCTCCAGATCCTCGAAGGTGAACCGGGGATCGTTGCCGCCAGTCATCGCCTGCACGTAACCGGAATCGGAGTAGTCCTCCAGCAGACGCCGACGCAACTGCTCGGGGTCGGGTCCTCGGGAATCTAGACCACTGAGATCCAGTGCCGCCAGAATCGCCTTCGGTGCCCAGAGCGCGTTCGGCTCTTCCTCCGCGTAGCGCAGGAAGAGGTTGCGTGCCAGGGCCGGCGCGTGCAACTCGTCACGGGCCGCCTCCGCCGCCGCCACGTAACCGAGGCCGCCGGTCTCCACCCAGAAGTCCATGCGAATCAGCATGTCACGCAAACGGCCGGCCTCCGGACTCGTTCGTGCCGCCGGGATCAGGTGGATTCGCATCATGTCGGCCAGCGGACCTTCCAATTCCCCGGGAACCGTCGCCCGGCGCACCTGCCGCGCGATCACCGCGGTCTGTGCTTCCACCGCCGCCCGGGACTCGGGGGCCGAAGAGGACACCAGGTCGTAGTCGGCCAACCCCTCCTCGACGCGACCGAGCTCGATCTTCAGGTCCCCGCGTAGCTTGATCAGCTGCGCCCGCTCGTCCCGCAGCAGGCTCGAGTTCTCGACATCGGCCAGAGCGTCCACGGCGACCGCCGGGCTGGTCGAGGCCAGGTACTGGGTCAGGTTCCGGACCGCCGCCTGCTCCGCCGCGTTCAGTGGCTGACGCAACAGCCTCTGCGTTTCCGCGGCGGTCCGCTCCCCAGACCCGGTGGCGGCGAGCAGGCGAACCAGCTCCAGTCTCGGTTCCACCCAATCGGGTCGAAGCTCGAGCGCCGCCGTGAGGTCCGCCTCCGCTTCCTCGCTTCGGCCGAGGGCGATCCGAGCCCGACCCCGATTGAGGTGCAGGTTCGCGCGGGTCGTCTCGTCGAGGTCAGAAGCCAGGGCGACGCTGAGCAGGGAGTCCGCGGGCGCGATCGCGCCCAGGTTCAGATTGGCGATCCCGAGGTATCCGGCGACCTTGGCGCTATCCCGGGGGCTCTTGGCGTAGTCGAGGAGCTGTTCCCCACGCTCGGCGGCAGCGGGCCATTCTTGGCGCAGGATACGGGCCTGAACGATGAGGCGCAGCGCGTCGTCGGCCCAGCGGCTATTCGGGTGTTCCCGAACGACGCGCTCGGCCTTCTCGATCGCCTCGGCGAGGTTGGCCTGACCGGAGCCGACGCGGCCTGCCTCGATCTCGCGCCGACCCATCTCGAACAACCGGTTCGCATTGTAGAGTCTGTTGAAATAGACGCAGCCGGCCGCCGTCACGACGACGGCTGAAAGAGCGGTCATGCGAAGTGCTGAGAATAAACGCCCTATGTTAACGCCCGCCTGCACCGTTCGAAGACCAGAGCCGCTGACCATATTCACCCAGATAACTGACCACTGCGTCGGCCAACGCCTCGGCTATCTTCGCCTGGTAGGGCGACGATCGCAACAGCGCTTCCTCGTCGCGATTCGAAAGGTACCCGACCTCGACCAGCACAGCGGGCATGGTGGCGTCGGCCAGGACGACGAACCCGGCCTGCCTGACGCCCAGGGTGGGGGTGGGCAGCGCCGCGCTCATCGTCCGGTCGATCACCGACGCCAACAGACGCGACTCGCGGATGTTGCCCGCCGACTGCAGGTCGCTGAGGATGAACTGGAGCGGCTCCAGGTCCTCCTCGGGCCCATCGGTCTCGAACTCGAGCGCCGAGTTCTCGCGCAGCGCCACCTGGCGGGCGTGCTCGCTCTTGGCGACGGCGAGGAAATAGGTCTCGACTCCCCGGGTGGAGCTGGGCTTCTTCGGCATCGCGTTGCCGTGGATGGAGATGAACAGATCGGGCGGCCCCTCTTTGCCGCGGATCTGCGCGATGCGTGGCCGATCGGCCAGGGCGATCAGCGTGTCCCGATCGCGGGTGAGGACCACCTCGATGTCCCGCTGGCGCTCCAATCGGCTGGCCACCGCCCGGGCGACGGCCAGCGTGATGTCTTTCTCGCGCGTTCCCCGGACCCCGATCGTCCCCGGATCGCGACCGCCGTGGCCCGCATCAATCACGACCAGCCAGCCGTCGCGTCGCGGCGGCCCCACCGCGATGGGAGGCCGCTCCACCAGACGGCCATCCAGGTAGCGCCAGCGTCGCGGCCGTTGCTCCGGCAACCAATCGAGGGCCCAGCTCAGCGGGACCCTCAGCGCGGACCCGTCCAGGTAAGCGGGATTGGGCAGCTGAAAGACCCGACCCCCCACCGCGAAGAACGGGGAGCCGGCCTCGAACACCACCGACTCGCCGTCCATCTCCATGGCTCGCCCCGTCCAGCCAAACCCCAACGCTCCCGCCAGCAGGGCGGCCTGCGCCGCCGCGTAGCCGCGCTCCCGCTCCACGGGGACCGTACGCGCCTGACCGCCCCGCACGATCACCAGCTGCTCGGCCAGCCCCGGGCCCAGGCCCAGTGCCGCCGCCAGAACGCCGATGACCAGGAGGGCGTTACCGGACCTTGCGCGCACGTCTCACCTCCCGTTCCGCCTCGCGACGCTTGATGTCCTCGCGCTTGTCCCGATGTCGCTTGCCCCGGGCCAGCGCCAGCTTCACCTTCGCCACACCGTTGCGAAAGTAGATCTCCAGCGGGATCAGGGTCTGGCCCGCCTGTTCCACCTGGCCGATGAGCCGACGAATCTCGCCCCGGTGCAGCAACAGCTTCCGTCGCCGCTTGTGCTCGTGAGCCTCCGGACCCGCCGGGCCGTAGGTCCCGATGTGCAGGTTGTGGAGCCAGATTTCGCCGTGCTCCAACCGGGCGTACGAATCGGACAGGCTCGCATTTCCTTCGCGCAACGCCTTCACCTCGCTCCCGCGCAGCACCATGCCCGCTTCGAGGGTCTCGAGGATATGGTACTCGTGTCGCGCCTTCCGATTCCGGGCTACAAGCTTGGTGCCATCTTTGGACATAGGAACTTCACGGCTGGAGGCCCTTGGGGGGTGCACCTATTATGCTGATTGAGACGGCAGCGCGCAAGTGACGCCTACTCCAGTACTTCCATCTGATGCCGCCGCACGCGCCGCAGCTCGTGTACCTGAGCGACCTCGGCGCCCAGCACGAAGACGATCGCCAGGTAGTAGAGCCAGATCACGACGATGACCAGAGTGGCGATACCGCCATAGATGGAGCGGAAATTTGCCAGCTGAGTCAGGTAGAGGGTGAAGGCCAGCTTGAGGAGCTCGAAGCAAACCGCGGTGAACACGGCGGCGGCCACCGCCATGCGCCAGGGGATCCGCCGGGCCGGGACGTACTTGTAGAGCAACAGGAACAGGAGGAAGATGAAGGCGAAAGCGGTGACCTGGGCGTAGATCGCCTCCAGGATCCCGATGTGGGTCTGGGATAGACCGAGAAACTCGAAGCTCTGCGCCTTGGCCAGGTTGAACACGACGGTTATGCCGATATTCAGGATGAGGAGGACGCTGGAAACCAGCACCATCTCGGCGTCGAAGATCTTGCCCTGGACGATCCCCCGGCTCTGGCGCAGGTCGAACACCTCGCGCAACACGGCGCGAATCGAGCCGAACAGCCGGGTCGAGAACCAGAGGAAAGCGCCGAAGCTGATGATGCCGATGGCCTGACCCCGAGCCAGGACGCTCTCGATCACTTCCTCCGGGAGACTGCGACCGGCGCCTCCCCGTCCGATGAAGGGAACGATGACGTCCAGATAGCGCCGCAGCTGCTCGATGGGCTCGATTCCCGCCGATTGCGCCGCCCGCTCCAGGGTCAGGCTGATCAGCGCGACGATGATGAACAGGAAGGGGACGGCGGCGACCAGGACGCTGAAAGTGAGGCCGCTGGCGAGGACGAAGATGTTGTCGTCGTCGGCCTTCTCGAAGACGCGGACCGCGTAATCCTTTACCGCGGCCGCGAAACCGGACGCGGCACGCCATAGCCTCGACGGCCAGCGCCGGTAGCGAGGCAGCTGCGCCTGGTCTTTAGCGTTCAATGCTCGAGAACGGCGGGCGGGATCAACCCGCTGAGATCAGCTCTCCGCGGACTCGTCGGAACCCGACCTGGCGTCGGCCATCCGGTCCTCGACCTCGCCGCGGGCCGCTCTGGCCGCCTTGCGGCCGGCGTTGATGGCCTGCTGAGCCTTGTCTCGACCCTCCGACACCTTCCCCTTCGCGTACTCGTATTTCTCTTCGACCTGTTGGCGCCCGGTCTTGAACGCGTCCTGCAGGGTGCCCTGCAGCTCGTCCACCTTGCCCTCGGCCTGCTCGCGCAGGCGGCGCGCCCGCTCTTTCAGCTCCTCCTGCGTCTCGGCACCCGACTTCGGGGCCAGTAGCAGAGCGGCCGCGGCCCCCAGCAGCGCCCCCCAAACGAAGGGGAACAGGCCGGAACCGGTACGTTCGATCACCACATAAGGAACGCCATCGTCATCATAGTCACGCATCTTGATCATCCTTTCTGCTTCGGCTGGCCCGGATCACTGCCGTCACCGGGCTATTCCGCATTCGACCCGTCCGCGAGGATCTTCACGAGCTCCGCAGGACGCGTCGCAACTCTTCCATGTTGACCGGCCGCTGCACCGCGATGTGAAGCGGGTCCGGGTCGTCGGGCGCAGCGAAGCCGGCGCCGTACACCACGGCGTCGAACTCATCGGCGTTTTTCGGCTTCTCCTTGGCGATCCGGACGTCGTGGCCGGCGCTGGCGAGAGCGCTGGCGAGGGCGCTGCGAATCGGCCCGGCCTCGTGGACCAGGAGGATACGCTGAGAATTCACCGAATCGACCTCGCGAATGTTGCCGGGAGAGCCGAAAGCCAATTTACAGGCGACCTCCAAGATACGGCAGCGAAGGTGCGAATTCAACTGGAAGCGGCCGATGGTTACACGTCGGCGGCGCGCGGAATGGCGCGACGCCGCTCAGTCGATCTCCACCGTCAATCCATCGTGAGCGGGCTCGACGCCGTCCGGCAGTCGGCGGCGGAGCTCGCCGTAGTCGAGGCGATGGGTCAGATGGGTGAGGAAGGCGCGCTGAACGTCGAGTGAGCGGATCGCCTCCAGCGCCTCTTCGACGTTGAAATGCGTCGGGTGCGGATTCCCCCACCAGAGCGCGTTGATCACCAGCACCTCGACCCCCTCGAGGGCGGCTCGCGCCGTCTCGCTGATGCGCTTGCCGTCGACGATGACACCGAGGCGACCAACGCGGAAGCCGAAGGACCGGGTGCGGCCGTGGGGGAAAGCCAGCGGGGTCAGTTGGAAGCCCGCGATTTCCAGCGCATCACCCTCCTCGAAGGTCTGAAGCTCGATCTCGGGCGCGCTGGTTTCGGGGAGCGGTTGGATCGCTTCATCAAAAACGTAGTCGAACCGATACCGCAGCTCGTCGGCGTGCTCGGCCGCCACGTACATCGGGAGCGCGCGACCCTCCCGTAAGCTGAAGATCCGCAGATCGTCGATCCCGTGCAGATGGTCGGCGTGCAGATGCGTTATATAGACGGCGTCGATCCGGCGGATCCCCGCGGCGAGCAGCTGGAGGCGTAGCTCGGGCGGCGTGTCGACCAGCAGCGCCCGGTCGCCGTCGTCGAGGACCAGGCAGTGACGTGTGCGCTTGTTGCGCGAGTCATCCGAGCGACATACACCGCACTCGCAACCGACGACGGGGACGCCGAAGCTGGTTCCGGTTCCGAGGAATCGGAGCCGCACGGTCAGACCGTCTGGACGTGCATCATGTTGGTGGTCCCGCGGACCTGGAACGGCATACCCGCGGTGAGAACGATGCGATCGCCCTCTTCCGCCATGCCGCGCTGCAACAAGTGTGAGCGTGCCGTTTCCCACATCGTCTCGTACGTCGCTTCGCCGGCCTGCACGATGGGCACGACGCCCCAGACCAGTGCGAGCTGCCGGTAAACCCGGCCGCTGTCGGTGATCGCCATGACCGGGACCGGCGGTCGGCGTGAGGCCACGACGCGAGCGGTGTGCCCGCTCTTGGTGAACGTGACGATGGCGGGCGCCCGCACGGCGTCAGCGGCCTCGAGCGTGGCGCGGGCCACAGCCAACTCGGTGGAGGACAGATCGGCTCCCTCCAGGCGGGCGGGAACATCCGCAACGTCGTATATCGGTCGACGCGCCGTGGTGGAGCCGCGAGTTTCGATCTCCGCGATCACGCGAGTCAGCGCCTCGACCGTCTTAACCGGGTACTTGCCGACCGCCGTCTCAGCCGAAAGCATCACCGCATCGGTCCCCTCCAGGATCGCGTTCGCGGCGTCGGAGACCTCGGCACGAGTGGGCCGCGGACGCTCGATCATCGACTCGAACATCTCAGTGGCGACCACGACGGGGCAGAAGCGCTCGTTCGCCGCCCGGACGATCCGTTTCTGCGTCAGGGGTACCTGCTCGAACGGCAATTCGGTGCCCAGATCACCGCGCGCCACCACGACGGCGTCCGAAGACGAGAGGATGGCGTCGAGGTCGTCGAGGGCCGAGTCCTTTTCGATCTTGGTCATGACCATCATCCCCTCGGGCAGCTGGTCGCGGAGCTCCTGGACGTGCTGAGCCGAGCGGACGAAGGAGAGCGCCACGTAGTCGGCGTCGATCTCCCGGGCAACCTCGATGTCGGCGTGGTCCTTTTCGGTGAGCCCCGGCGCGCTCACCCGCACGCCCGGCAGGTTGATCCCCTTGCCGCTGCGGACCGTGCCGCCCACGGCGACCTCCGTCCGCACGCGGTGGGGCGCCACCTCGCGTACCCGGAGCTCGACGCGGCCGTCGTCGACGAGGATCCGATCGCCATTCGCCACGTCGTCGGCGAGGGCGTCGTAGGTCACGGGCAATTCGTTCTCACCCGCCTCCACCCCCTCCGACACGAGGACCACGCTGTCGCCCGGGTCGAGGGAGACGGGTCGGTCCAGCTTGCCCAGACGGATCTTGGGACCCTGGAGATCGACGAGAATACCGAGGGGCACTCCCAGCTGATCGGCGCATTTCCGGGCGTCGCGGACCATCCGACGGCATTCGTCCGCCGACGTGTGTGACATGTTGATGCGGACCACGTCCATCCCCGCTTCGCAAAGCGCCCGCAGGGTGGCGGGCTCGGATGACGCGGGGCCGATCGTGCATACGATCTTGGTCTTCGGGGTTGGCACGGTGCCGGTACTCATGCCGTTAAACTCTGAGACAGCCCCGTGCGCGTCAATCAACCGCGGTGGGACGAAAGCGGTCCCAGAGCTCCGGGACACGGGCCGCCAGATCGCGCAGCTCCGCCGCGATGCTGAGGATGAGCCGGGTGGCCGACGCCGGGTCCCCGGGATCGACGAAGACCCCGGGCGAATAGGTGCCGGCGCTGGGCTCGGCCAGCAGCAGGGCCACCACGAGCCGTGCGGTGTCGCCGGGGGCCAGGGTCAGCGGGCCGTGGGTCTCGACGAATCGGTAGTCCCCGGAGGCGGTGGGAAAGTAGCCGAGGTCGGCGTCGGGATGATCGGCGATGGGATCGCCGGGTCCCAGGCGGCCAGCCAACAGCCGCCAGGCGAAGCCGCGGTTCAGGTCGTCGTCCCAGTCGTCCTGGGCGCGCCAGAAGGTCCGGTTGCGCTCGGCGGCGCCGGCGGGAGGCTCGACGGTGAGCAGGCCGACCAGGGCCGGGGAGCTGGCGTAGATCCCGAGATCCGAGTCGCTGAAGTCGGCATCGTACATGAACGTCAAGCCGAGATCCGGGTCCGCGCTTCCCAAGTCGTCGGTGGCGCCCCCGATGTCGGCGTCGAGAGCGAAGCCGAGGTGCAGCGAGCGGTACGTGTAGCCGCCAGGCGGCACGGAGGGGTAATTCCGGCGATAGCGCTCCTCGTCGCTCACGTTCGTGATCTCGAACTGCAGGAAGAGGACGTCTTCGGCGCCGCCGCTGTCGGCGGCGACCACGGTCTCGCGGACGGCGAGCCCCAGCAGAGACTCGCCGTGAAACTCGGCGGTCGACCAGTAGGAGAGGTCCATACGCTCGATGCGCGGATCCGACTCCAGACTCACCGGCTGACGCCCGATCCACGCGTCGCGATAGACCAGGGTCGAGATGGTGTCGCCCACGAAATCGCCCGCGTCCGAGTCGAGGATCCCGGCCACCAGCAGGCGGCCACCGGCGGCATAGGAGCCGCCGAAAGCGTCGGGCCAGATGAGCGCCGGGGTGGAGAAAAAAGCGCCGGCGCAGGTGTCGCCGTACCCGGTCGCGCGACACCCGACGCGACCCCGGTCGACCAGGAAGTCGCACTCGAGACCGCAGCCGCCCTCGAGCGCCGCGTTCAGGGTATCGAGGACGTTCTCGGAGACCGTGAACTCGCCCTCCCAACGGAAAGTTTCCCGGGGTGAGGTGAACAGCACCAGCTCGGTGTCGTGGGGCCCGGCCTCGATGCCCTGCAGGTTCACCGGCGTGCGGGCGCCCGTGTCGACGCCGTCGATGGTGATTTCGGCTCCGCTCGGGTCTGAGATGATGACCAGGTCACCGAATACGGGGATCGTGGGCCGTTCCCGGGCCTCGAAGCACGCCAGCGAAACGGCGGTGGCCAGAAGAATCAACAGGCCGTGACGCCGGTAAGGCTCAGTTCGCACGCGAGCGCTCCTCCTCCACCGCCGCCACCAGCGCCGGCAACACTTCGCCCGCCGCGCCCTGCAGGAACACGTCGACCGTCGGGGTCACTTCCGACGGCTCCACGTTCACCTCGATGACGGTCGCACCGCCGGACCGGGCGGACATTGGCAGCGCCGCCGCCGGGTAAACGATCCCCGAAGTACCCACGACGAGCATCGCGTCGCACGAGCGGGCCAACGTCTCCGCCTGCTCGAAGACGCCGGGGGGCAACATCTCGCCGAACCAGACCACGTCAGGCCGCAGCGGCGAGCCGCAACGGCCGCACCTGGGCGGCTCGACCGGGCCGTCCTGGCACGCCAGCGGAACCTCCTCTTCGACGGGGTGGTCCCGATCGTAGCACTTGAAGCGGTTGATGTTGCCGTGGAGCTCGAGAACACCGGTGGAGCCGGCGAGCCTGTGGAAGCCGTCGATGTTCTGCGTGACGACCACGACCTGCGGGAGCAGCGCCTCGAGACGCGCGATCGCCCGGTGGCCGCCGTGGGGCTCGAGCTCGCTGATCAGCTTCCGCCGGTAGTTGTACCACCCCCAGACGCGTGGAGGGTCGTGCCGGAACCCCTCACGCGTGGCCAGCTCCTGCGGGTCGTAGCGGGCCCACAGGCCATCGAGCGAGTCGCGAAAGGTCGGTATGCCGCTCTCTTTCGACATGCCAGCGCCGGTGGCGACGACGAGCAAGTTCGACTCGGCGACGGCGCTGACGGCTCGTTGGAAGGTTTCGTTCATTCTCGAGGATCAGAGTACTTTGGCGCCGCTCCTTCGAAAGCGCCGGCTCCAATGGATCAATCACGGCTGAAGACGATCTCACCGCCGACGACGGTGGCTGCCGTGTCGGCGCTCAGCACCGCGTCGGGATCGGCTTCGACGGGATCGGTCTCCCAGGCGGCGAAATCCGCCGCGAAGCCCGGGGCGAGACGGCCGCGGCGATCGGCGTCACCCGCCGCCCGGGCCGGTCCCATCGTGTAGGCGATCAGCGTCTCGAGACCCGTGATCCGCTCGTGCGGATACCACCCATCCGCTGGATACCCGGTACGGTCGCGACGGGTCGCGGCGGCGTAGAACCCTTCCCGGGGATCGGCGGTCTCGACCGGCGCATCCGACCCGAAGGCCAGGACGGTCCCGGCTTCGAGGAGGCTGTGTAACGCGAACACGCCGCGGCAGCGCTCCGTTCCCCACCGCTCCTCGGCCAGCGAGATGTCGGTCAACATGTGGGACGGCTGCATCGACGCCACGATGCCCAGCCGTCCGGCGCGCGACAGGTCGTCCGGATGGACGCACTGCAGGTGCTCGATCCGGTGCGGGATCGCCAGGCCGGCGTTTCCCGTCCGCTCCAGCGTGTCGAGCGTCATCCTCACCGCCGCGTCCCCGATGGCGTGCACGGTGGCGGCCAGGCCCGCCCGGGCGGCTCGTGAGACGTCGGCCGCGAACTCCTCGACATCGAGGCGCTGTACCCCCCGTCCCCTCGACCCCTCGTACGGTTCGAGCATCCACGCGGTGCGGGAACCGAGGGCGCCGTCGGTGAAGTACTTGATGCCGCCCAAGCGCACCCACCCGGAACCGAACCCACTCCGCAGGCCACACTCGATCAGCGAGTCGAGAAACCTTTGCGGAACGTGATGCAGCACCCGCAGCCTCAGCTCGTCGGCCGCCTCCAACTCCAGAACCAAACGAAGCGAATCCGGTGCCTCCACCGAATGCACCGCCGTCACGCCGCGCCGATGCAGCGCCGCCTGGCCCCGGCGAAGCGCCGCCCGGCGCTCGGCCGCTCCGGGCCGCGGCCGACCCTGATACCACCAGTCGAGAGCCCGCTCCAGCAGCACGCCGGTGGGCCGCCCCGACGCGTCCCGCTCGACCCGGCCGCCGACCGGTTCCCGGCGATCCGCGTCGATTCCCAACCGGCGCATCGCCTCCGAGTTCAGCCAGCCGCTGTGAAGATCGTGAGCGATCAGCGCCACCGGCCGGCCCGCCGAGGCCTCGTCCAGCGCCGTCAGATCCGCCTCTGACCGCCAGCTCGGGTCCCACCCCCTGAACTCCAGCCACTCGCCCTCTTCCGCCGCCGGCGCCTCTGCCCGGACCCGGGCCAGCACCCCAGCCATCGAACCAGCACCCGACACCTCCCGGCCCGTCAGCCCCAACGCCCACTCCACCAGGTGGATGTGCGAGTCGGTCAGACCCGGCAACACGGTGTGCGGCCGCAGATCCACCCAGCGAGTGGCCCCGTCCGCCATCCCCTCCACCTCCGCCTTCGTCCCGATCGCCGCCACCCGCCCTTCCCGCACCAGCATGCACTCCCCCGTCGGACGCTCGTCGTCCAGCGTCCGGATCAGGCCGGCCCGAAACGCCTGGTTGCCGCTCATGCTGTCATGTCGTGTCGATCTGATACGGGTCGGGAGGGAGCCGCAGGCCACACGACGACTCTCCGCTCGGACAGCTCCGCTTCACCGGTTCGGCTCGCCCGGTCAGTCTACCTGCAGCTCGAGGTCAGCGACAAGCTCCGGCCGATTCCTCGCGATCCACTCGTGAATCGCCTTCACCTGCGACAGCGTGAGCTTCTCCACGTGCGGCAACGGCAGTCCTGGAATCACCGCCGCCAGCGACCGCCGCAGCAGGTAGTCCCGCTGCTTGCGTCTCAACCGTGGCGACATCGTCGGGCCGCTGGGCGAGTCGGGAATCGGCTCCAGCAACGTTCGGAAGCTATGAATCTGTCGGTCAGAGAACGTTTTCGGTATGCGATGCGTACGGCCCCTGAGCACGAACGTGCCGTCGGGTTTCACCTGAGTGGCTTTGGACATCTGCCTTCCTTTTGGCGGGTGTACCGGAGAAACAAATCCCCGGCCCCGAAAAAGGTTTGCCGTTCTACGAGTTTGCGAGGGTTCAACCGCTAGAACTTACTTGAGGGAGGCGTTCCAGGCAAGCGGCGATGGGAAAAAAGCCTGCTATCAAGCCAATTCTTCGGCACGGGGAGGCGTCGGGGCTTTCATCACGTGGAGCGGGATGCTCTTCAGGTGATCTCCGTCCAGCATGACCTCGAAGGAGTAGTCTCCGGGTCGTTGGAAGGTGATGCCGGCGAGTCCGAGGATGACATGAGGTTTGAGGGGCCGCCCGGGGGTGCCCTGTGGGACCTTGAGCGGACCTTCCGCTTTGAAGAGCTGGCCGCCGTCGGCGTCCATCAGGCGAACGACCAGGCCGTGATCGCCCTGCTCGGTGAAATCGGCCCGCACCCTGAGAACGAAGACCATGGCCGCGTGGCGGAAGGGGAACTCACGAGCCCAGATGGTATCGAAGACGCCCATGACGTTGAGCTTGCCTTCCTGGCTCACGTTGGCGGCGTCGGCGACGACAGCGAGATCGATCTCCACGGATACCGTTTTGCCGCGAGAGCTAGCCGCCGCCCCTGCCGTCTCCGCCGGGCTCGCGACCGAAGTGGCGCTGGATCCTGCCGAAGTGGCGCTGCGTCGACCCGAAGTGCCGCTGAATCGATCCGAAGTGGCGCTGCAAGGACCCGAAATGCCGCTGAATCGATCCGAACTCGCTGGTGAACGACTCGAAATCAGCGCCCCCCTCCCGGTTGGCCGGGTCCGCGGCTTCGAGGAGCGGTTTGCACCTCTCCAGCATGATCTCGAGGGTGGAGTACTTCGGCGTGGGCGCGAAGTCGATCCGCTCGGTGAAGGCTTCGCAAAAACCGAGAGCCGTCTCCCAATCCGTGCTCGGAAGCGCCACCGTGTCCTGCGAAGCGTTCCGCAACAGGCAGCCGGAAGGGATCTGGTCGCCCCGTATGAGCCCGCTGGGGTCCGGACGGACGGTGCAGTCTTGCCGGGCTGGCGCCTGGGTCGCCGCGGTGCTGGGAAAGACCATCGCCAGCGCCGCCGCCGAACCGAAAGCAACGAGGGCCCGACTCGATAGGTTACGCATGCCAGAAAAGCTATCGATTGGCGGCGGCAGCTACAAGGCGAGCCTCCCCAACCTGCCTAGAGGCTCATGACGAGGGAGGCCGCGATCCGCTGATCCACCTTGTCGAACTCGAAGGGTGCCGGGGGCGTCCCGGAGACCGTGACCACAACCGGCTGGTTGTCGTACAGAATCGTGTAGCTCACCTTCAGCGCGAACACCGAGCTGATGGCGGCGTTAATGCCGACGACCGAGTTGACGCGCCAATCCTCGGTGTCGTCGAGACTCTCGAGGAACTCCAGATCCGCATCGATCGTGGCGGTCTCGGTGACCTTGTACTGGTAATCGAAGACGGCCTGGGCGCCGACGAAGTCCCTCGAGCCCTGAGCCGTGGGATCCTCGGTGGTCCAGTCACCGCCCAGCTGCCCGCTCAGGGTCATGCGCGGCCGGTCGATGATCTGGTATCCCAGGCCCAGGCTGACCGTGGTGCGGTTGTCGATCCCCGACAGCTCGTTGCGATACCAGCGGACCGAGCTGTAACCGAAGATCCCCCGGTAGAGTCGCTGCCTCCAGCGGCCACCCAGCCGGTATTCTTCCGCTGTCGTCGCGGTCTCTTCATTTACCTGCACATCACCCCCAACGTTGTCGAAGTTGCGGGTCGTGGTGCGTGTCCGCAGCGCGGCCCCCTCGAGGGTCAGCTCCGAGTTCGCCCAGCTATATGTGAACTTGTCCGACACGGCCCATGAGAGGACCTCCGAGTTCCCCGCGGTGGCGACCAGCGACAGATCGGCCTCGTTGCTCCACGGCTTCTCCGACGCGTCCTCCTCCTGAGCCAAAAGCTGGCGCGGCAGGATCAACGCGAGGGAGAACAGAAGTGGGGCGGCCCTCTTTGCCATTCGGTCCATAGGCTGCAGCTCCTCCAGTTGTTACGGGCCGTGGGTCGCCCTGACGTATGGAGGCACCCGGGGCGGTCCCACGGCGGTCGAGACATTTCGCGAAGTGAGGCGAGAGGCCGGCGCAACCTAGGTCGGCCGGCAAGGAAGTCAAGGTTGGACGGGGGCGTTAGCGGCTCTGGGCCGCGGCGATAAGCGAGTCGACGTCGGGCAACCGGCCACTATAGCCGAGATAGCGAGCGATCCGATCGAGGGGCGGCCAATCGTACGGATCGATAGAGTACGCGACGCGCAAATTACCCTCGCCAGCCCCGCGCACGCCGATCTGGCGCTGCAGGATCGCCTGGCTCTTCAACGCGCCGACGTCGTCCCGGAAAATGGAGAACAGCTCGTCGTAGGTGACCGCGGCGTCCGACTCGCGTCCTTCCCATGCGAGCCAGTCACCCAGGATGCGCATCCGCTCGCGCTCGGTCGTTCCATCGGCCAGCTGCCACGCCGTCTCGAGGGCGGTGCGGGCCGAGTTGCGGCGGCCGCGCATCGCCTCCGCCCACGCGGTCAAGTGATGAGCGAGGGCGAACGTGGGATCGATGGACGTGGCTCTCCGGGCCCGCGTGGCGGCATCACGGTAGCGCCCGGCGAGGAACTGCATGCGCGCGTCGTAGTATGCCGCGATGGCGTCCGGCGATTCGGAGAGGAACTGAGAGGGCGCCTTGCTGGCCTCGATGTCGTTCGCCGGCTCACCCATGCGGCGACCGACCGCCCGGGCCAGCTCGCTCAGGGTGGCCATCGGGTTCGATTCGGGCGCCACCGGGGCGGCCACCCCGTAGAGGGTGTCGCCCTGAGGGTTGAAGACCCGGAGCGCCACGCTGTCCCGGGCGGCCACGCTGTCGTTCCCTTCGAAGTGACGCACCCGTCCAAACAGCACCAGGGCATATCCCTCGCTGGCCGCCAGGTCGAGTGCCTCGTCCCGGGGCAGATCGGACGAACGGTTGCCGGTGCTGCGGCGCCTGGCGAGGATCGCCCGCTCCCTTGGAACGACGGAGAAGAAGCGCGCCTGTGCCAGATCGAACTCGAGCGCCTGGGTGAGCACGTCCGATGTATACGGACCGCGTCCATCCGCCTCGACGTCGGCCACCAGAACCCACTCGCCAGGCTCCTCCAGCAGCGGCCCCGAGAACATCTCGCCGACCCGGGACACGGTGGTCTCGACGAAACCCGGGGTACGGATGGTGACCCGGGGGATCGAGACCCTGGGCAGCGACGGCGCCTGTACGTCGGGCAGACGACCCGGCAGGTCGCGAGTGAAGCCGATCACGGTGCGATAGATCTCCGGACCGAACACGACCCCAGCGCCAACGGCGGCGACCAGCAGCGGTGCGTACCAGAAGCGGCGCAACAGGCGCAACAGAGGTAGCACCGGTATGCCGGGCAGCTTCGGCAGCGTCAGCTTCTTCTTCGGCTTCCGCGGCTTGACGGCGGGAATATCGGCTTCCCACGGGACCGCACCTGTCGTGGCGGCCTTCTGCCTCCTAGCGGCCGGCTCCTGGATGGCCGATTCCGGACCGCCGAACTCCTCCGGGAAAGCCTCGTCGAAGCTGAGCTCGCGCTCGGTCGACGGCTCCGTGCCCAGGTAACCGAACAATCCCTCCGACGCGGGGTCCGTGACCTTCGGCTCCGGCTTCTTCGCTGGCGGCGGTGTTTTCGGCTTGGCCGGCGACGTCGGAGTCGGCGGCGATTTCGTTTTCGGCCGAGCCACCTTCGTCTTCCTGGCGGGCGGCTCCAAGACGGCCACCGAGCCCCTGCCGCGATCGCGCTTGACGGGTCGGCCCCTTTCTTTCTTGTCTCGGTTCAGCCTGCTCCTGGCCGACGAGAGCGCGCCCGCAGCCCCCTCGCCGGTGGCCCGGAAGAGGCGACCCAGTAGCGGTACGAGGGCCGCCAGTCCTCGGGCCAGGAGCTTGATGCCCTCGGCGACCATCTCTTTCAGATAGTCGCGTACGGGCCCGAGCTCTTTCCACCAGTTCTGGACGACCGGAGCCCACGGCTTGCGGACCGAGGTGATCTCGTGCCGGACGCGGCCGTACTGGGTGTCGACGAAGGCGGCGGCCGCCTTCTTCGCCTCGCTCAGCGCTTCGTCCTCCTCGCTCCGCCGCTTCGGTTGCCGGTCCTCGCGGGGGCCCGATGCCGGCGGCGACGGCTTCTTCGGATGCTCGATGGGGATGTCGAACTCGTCGGCGTCGTCGAGGAAGTCGGGCAAGCCGCTGTCCGACGCCGGCTTCCCCGGGGCTGGGGCCGGCGGGCTCTTGGGCGTTGCCGGGGAGTGCCCCTTCGCCGCAGGCGGTGGCTTCGGCTTGGCGGGTACGGGACCCTGCGGTCGCGACGGGCCGGGCGTTACCGCCGACTTGTCTTCGCGGATCGGCGGTGGCGCCCCCGACTCGAACCCCTCGATGAGCTCCGCGGCCGGCGGCTCCGGCGGCTCCGCATCGCCTCTCGAGGGCGCCTGCGATACGGTGGGCGCGTCGGGCGACGGCGGCGGCGACGGCGGCGGTGCCGGTTGGGGCGGCGGTGCCGACGCTGCCGGTCGGCTCGGGGTCGGAGGCGTGATCTGGTTTTCGGCGATCTGCCTCAGCACGGGGTGCTGCGAGAGGACTTTTTTCACGTCGTCGGCCGGTTGACCGGCGCCGTTCTCCCGCAAGCGCGCCACATAGGCGGCGTAGGCCCGAGCGGCGTCTTCCTGGCGTCCGGCGCTGGCCAGCGCGTTCAGGTGTCCGGCCACGGCTTCCGGGCGAATCGGCGCCCGGTCGACCAGAACCTGCCACCAGACGGCGGCGGTCTTCCAATCGCCGCGTCCTTCGGCATCGCGGGCCGCCGAGAGGATGGCGTGGCTCCAGGCGCGCTTGATCCGGCCCCGCTCCTTCTGCGCCCATTCGTCGAAGCTGGCCGAGCCGGACCTGAAGCCTTCGAGAAACTCGCCCACGTAGAGCTCCGCCACGCAGGCCGCGTCGTTGGTGTCGATGGCCGAGTCGACGTCGTGGGTGTCGAGCCGCACGCCGCCCATCGCCTCGATCGTCTCGGCCGTCAATTTGATGTCGACCCCGCCGATGTTCTCACGCAGCCACGTCACCACGCGCCGCAGCCCTTCCATCTCCTTCTCTTCGTCCTGGCCGCGGCCAAACAGCTCGAACACCTCGGTCGGGTGCATCGGCCGTTGCTCCTGGAAGAGATAGACCAGCAGCGCCAGGTGCTTGACCCCCAGCTTCGACGTTATGTCATCGCCGGAGAGCAACAGCCGGACGCCGCCGAGCGTGTACAGCTCGACGCCCTTGCCGCCGCTTCTCCGGGAGGCGCTTCGGCCGCCGAGTATCGGGGTCGCTACATGCCTGGACGTCGCCATTTCCTCGTTAGATGGACTGCGATCGTGCGGGGGAGCCCGGTTGAGCCTCCGGTAGGCGGCGGAAGTTGCCTAAGTATAAGCAATCGCGTCTGATCGCGCTATCCGCCCTGCCGCCACCTGGTTCCCACCAACGGTCGGGCCGGGCAGTCAACGCTCTCCGCTGCCCCCCTGAAGTTGACGTGGGACGAGGTTCTCCTCTTTTTACCGGCACGAGCCCCACTGGTTCCAGGAACCCCAACCGTCTCCAGTTGTTCTCAGGCGGGCAGATCCCACCGATCGGCCCGGATGTCCGGTTATACGGCGGATGTGGAGACGAGTATGGAGGCCCTAGAAATCCAGATGCGCGAACGGTTCGAGAGCGGGATGACCTACGAGGCGTTCCGCCGGCAGTCCGAGAAGCACTGCGGACTGTGGGACGGCATCTACCGGAACTTGACGATCCCCAACGACGCCCGAGCCCGGCTTTTGGAGCTCCCGGGGCCACGCAACGTCCTCGTGCTGGCCGAGGACTGGTGCGGCGACGCGGCGTCGCTGGTCCCGGTGCTGGCCCGACTGGCCGACACGGCGCCGGAG
>JAACAK010000012.1:0-33622 GCA_011774835.1 Candidatus Kutchimonas denitrificans
TGGAATCGATCTGGGCACGACGAACTCGGTGGTCGCCGTGATGGAGGGCGGCGATCCGGTCGTGATCCCGAACCAGGAGGGCTCGCGGACGACGCCGTCGGTGGTGGCGTTCACCAAAGAGGGCGAGCGGCTGGTGGGCCAGGTGGCGAAGCGTCAGGCGATCACGAACCCGCAGCAAACGGTCTATTCGATCAAGCGGTTCATGGGCTGCACGTGCGACGAGCTGAAGGTCGAGATCGACCGCTACCCGTTCAAGGTCGATTGCGACGCGCAGAACCGTCCGTTCGTGGACATCCAGGGGACGAAGTACTCGCCGCCGGAGATCTCGGCGATGGTCCTGCAGAAGCTGAAGCAGACGGCGGAGGATTACCTGGGCCAGCCGGTGACGCAGGCGGTGATCACGGTTCCGGCGTACTTCAACGACTCGCAGCGTCAGGCGACGAAGGACGCGGGGAAGATCGCGGGTCTGGAGGTGATGCGGATCCTGAACGAGCCGACGGCGGCGGCGCTGGCCTACGGACTGGAGAAGAAGAAGGACGAGAAGATCGCGGTGTTCGACCTGGGTGGCGGCACGTACGACATCACGATCCTCGAGCTGGGCGAGGGCGTGTTCGAGGTGAAGTCGACGAACGGCGACACGCATCTGGGCGGCGACGACTTCGACGAGCGGATCATCAACTGGCTGGTCGACGAGTTCAAGAAGGACCAGGGGATCGACCTGTCGAAGGACCCCATGGCCCTGCAGCGGCTGAAGGAAGCCGCGGAGAAGGCGAAGTGCGAGCTGTCCACGACCATGGAGACGGACATCAACCTGCCGTTCGTGACGGCGGACCAGTCGGGACCGAAGCACCTGAACATGAAGCTGACGCGGGCGAAGTTCGAGCAGCTGGTGGACGACCTGATCCAGAAGACGCTGCCGCCGATGGAGAAGGCGCTGGAGGACGCGAAGCTCGAGCCCGAGGCGGTCGACGAGGTGATCCTGGTGGGCGGCTCGACGCGTATCCCGAAGGTGCAGGAGCTGGTGCGGGAGTTCTTCGGCAAGGATCCGCACAAGGGCGTGAATCCCGACGAGGTCGTCGGGATCGGCGCGGCGATCCAGGCCGGCGTGCTGGCGGGCGAGGTCAGCGAGGTGCTGCTGCTGGACGTGACACCGCTGTCGCTGGGCATCGAGACGCTGGGCGGTGTCAACACGACGCTGATCCCGCGGAACACGACCATCCCGACCAAGAAGATGGAGGTGTTCTCGACGGCGGAGGACAACCAGACGACCGTGGACATCCACGTGCTGCAGGGCGAGCGGCCGATGGCGGCGCAGAACAAGACGATCGGCCGGTTCCAGCTGACCGGCATCCCGCCGGCGCCGCGGGGCGTCCCGCAGATCGAGGTCACGTTCGACATCGACGCCAACGGCATCCTGCACGTCTCGGCGAAGGACCGGGCCACCGGCAAGGAGCAGAAGATCCGCATCGAGGCGACCTCCGGCCTGTCCGAGGGCGAGATCGAGAAGATGGTCAAGGAGGCCGAGGAGCACGCCAAGGAGGACCAGGCGGCTCGCGAGCAGATCGAGGTCCGCAACAAGCTCGACACCCTGGTCTACCGGGTAGAGAAGGACGCCGGCGAATGGGGCGACAAGCTGGACGAGTCGACCCGCACCCGGCTCGACGAGGCGCTCGAGAACGCCAAGAAGGCCCTGAAGGAGGGGCAGGAGCTGACAGAGCTGAACAAGGCTCACGACGAGCTCATGCAGGCGTTCTCGACGGCGGGCCAGAAGATGTACGAGTCTCAGGCCGCCGCGGCCGGCGCCGAGGCCGGTGCCGACGGCTCCACCGCGAGCCCGGGCGGCGAAACGGAGGCCGAGCCCGAGGTGGTCGAGGCCGACTACGAGATCGTCGACGAGGAGAAGGAAGGCTGAGGCCAGCGACGACAGGGCCGGCTTGTGCATCCTTGAAGAACAGGACCGGATGCGCGAGCACCTGACGCAACGAACGCTCGCACCCTCGCGCTGGAACCGCGGGGGTGCGAGCGTGTAGGTTATTGCTGGTGAATCCAAACAACACGAGAGTTCCCAGAGGGAAAGGGAGGACATAGAGCATGAGCGATCCGCTGCGGAGCAAGCTCAGAATATTCCTTTACGCCTCACTCGCCCTGGCGATCGGCCTCGGGCTGGGTTCCGCCTTCCACTGGGCGAAGGGCGGCGAGGCCGCCACGCTTCCCGCGGCGGCTCAACGCGTCCAGGAGGCGGCGGTCCCGGCGGCCGCGACGACCGAGCAGCAGGTCGCCTCCCCCTCGGCCGTGGCGGGGCTGGCCGAAGTCAGCCGCGCTTTCGTCGCCATCGCCGAGACGGTCACGCCGGCGGTGGTCTCGGTTTCGACGCTGGGCAACCCGAGCCAGCAGGTCCCGGAGGGTTTCGAGGACCTCTTCGGACCGTTCCAACAGCACCCGGACGTGGAGTACGACGTACCGCTGGGCCGGGGTTCCGGATTCATCGTCTCCGAGGATGGCTACATCCTGACCAACAATCACGTGGTGGCCAACGCGCATCGGATCCAGGTCGAACTCCCCGACAATCGGCAGTACGAAGCGGAGCTGATCGGTCGCGACCCCACCACCGACGTCGCCGTCCTCAAGATCGAAGCCGATGACCTGCCGGTCGTGAAGATCGGCGACTCCGAGACGACGGCGGTCGGCGAGTTCGTCATGGCGATCGGGAACCCGGGCATCGCGGCCACGTCCGCCCTGCCCTTCACGGTGACCGCTGGCATCGTCAGCGCGACGGGCCGCAATCTGGGGATCATCCAGCGCGCTGCCGACGGCAGCGAGTACGCCATCGAGGATCTCATCCAGACCGACGCGGTGATCAACCCGGGCAACTCGGGTGGCCCGCTGGTCAACTATCGCGGCGAGGTCATCGGGATCAACACGGCCATCGCCAGCCTCACCGGATTCTACCAGGGATACGGTTTCGCCATCCCGATCAGCCTGGCCCGGGACGTCATGGCCGACCTGATCGAGTACGGCCGCGTTCGACGCGCCGCTCTGCGGGTCTCCGTACTCCCGGTCTCGGCCGCCGATATGCGGGCCTACAGCCTGCCCGACCGCAAGGGCGCCGTGGTCCAGGACTTCCCGGACGACAGCCCCGCCGAGGCGGCCGGTATTCGGCCCGGCGATGTCATCATCGCGATCAACGACCTGCCCGTGGATCGGGTCGGCCAGCTGCAGCGCACCATCGCGTCGTTCGAGCCCGGAGAGCGGGTGAGGGTCACCGTGGTTCGCTACGCCGAGCGGATGGAGTTCGACGTCCGGCTGGCCGAGGCGCGCATCGATCAGCCCGAGATCCGTACCGCCGCCGTCGAGGCCCGGCCTGGCAATACGCTGCTGGGAATCCAGGTGAGAGAAGCCGACCGCCGCACCCTGGTGGAGTGGGGCGGGTTCCCGGACCACATGGCGCTGGAGGGCGTCCTCGTCACGCGAGTCGCCCCCTACGGGCCCGCTTCCAACGCCGGGATCAGGCAGCGCTTCCTCATCCAGCGCGTCAACGGCCAGCCGGTCGGCAACGTCGACGAGTTCGACGAGGCGCTCGAAGACGTGAGACCCGGCGATGTCGTCTCCTTCGACGGGGTCTACCCCATCGACGGCGACGTGCTTCACAGGATCATCAACGTCGAGGTGCCCCTACGCTAACTTTTCGAAGGCGGTGACGGACACGGTTACGGGCCGTCACCGCCCCTTCTTTCCTTGAATTTTTCGCCCGTTCGGGTAAAGTACATGACGGCCCTGAGCTCCTGCGAAAGTGGCGGAATCGGTAGACGCGCCAGCCTTAGGAGCTGGTGGCCATCCGGCCGTGGGGGTTCGAGTCCCCCCTTTCGCATCCGCAGATTCAAACCGGCACAGGACTGAATTTCAGTGTCCCAGGTTACACGAGACCTCCAGATCTCCGTCGAGGAGCCGGCGGCGTGGGGTCGCAAACTGGTGATCACCGTTCCCCCCGGGCGGGTGAAGTCCGAACGCGCCCGCATCGCCAAGCGGCTGGCCAAGAAGGTCCGCCTTCCCGGCTTCCGCAAAGGCAAGGTCCCACCCGAACGGATCGAGGCGCGCTACGGAGCCGAGATCGACCGGCAGACGCAGCAGCAGATCATCGACGTCGCGTTCCGGGAAGCGATCGAGGAGAAGGACCTGGAGCCGATCAGCCAGCCCCGGGTGCAGAACGTGGTCTACAGCCGGGACTCGGAATTCACCTTCGAAGTGACGTTCGACATCCGGCCCGAGATCAAGCTGAGCCGATTGGGCGGCTTCCGGATCGATCGACCAGAGGTGACCGTGTCCGAGCAGGAGGTCGAGGAGCAGCTGGAGGCGGTGCGCCAACAGCAGGCGCTCTGGAGTCCGGTCGAGCGCAAGCCGGCGGCAGGAGATACAGTGGAGGTGGTCATCACGCCGATCTCCGACGAGACCGGTGAGCCCGGCGAGAGCCAGCCGTACCAGTTCCCCCTGGGCCAGGGGCACGCGATTCCTGACGTCGAATCGGCGATCACGACCCTCGAGCCGGGAAGCAGCGGCGAGTTCGAGGTTCGCTTCCCCGACGATTTCGATGACGAGGCCCGGCGCGGCGAGAAGACGCGGCTGCGGATCGAGCTGAAGCGGGTGCTCGAGCAGGAGTTGCCGCCGCTGAACGACGAGCTGGCAAAGTCGGTGGGTGACTTCGAGGATCTGGACGCGCTGCGTAGCGCGGTGGCCGAAGACATCAGGAAGCACAAGGAACACGAAGCGGATCAGCAGGTCAACCGCCGTCTGATCGAGCACGTGATCGAGGCGAATCCCTTCCAGGTACCGGAATCGATGGTCGATCGCTATGTGGACGCGCTTCTCGGCACGCCGCCGGAGGGGGCGGACCCCGACCAGGTGGCGCAGGCCCGGGACGAGGCACGTCCGGCGGCCCTCTGGGGTATCAAGAGGACGCTGGTCGTACAGCGGCTCGCCGAGGAGCAGGGCTTCGAGGCCAGCAAAGAGGAGGTCGACGAGCGAGTGAAGGCGATCGCCGAGCGTCTGGGCCGACCGGTGGGCCAGGTCCGGGCCAACCTCGCCAAGTCCGGCGAGCTGCGGGACATCGAGCGGGGCATCGTCGAAGGCAAGGTCTTCGATTTTCTGCGAGAAGCTTCAGAGATCAAGGGTGCGAAATCGTAGCACCCCGGTAGAATCAGCCAGCGAACGAGAAGGCAGATCCATGTCACCTTATGCACCGTACGTGATCGAGCGATCCAGCCGCGGCGAGAGGGTCTACGACATCTTCTCCCGGCTGCTGATGGACCGAATCGTGTTTCTCGGTTCGCCCATCAACGATGAGGTCGCCAATATACTCATCGCTCAGCTGCTTTTCCTCCAGGCCGAGAACGCGGACAAGGACGTTTACCTCTACATCAATTCGCCCGGCGGCACCGTCTACGCCGGGCTGGCGATCTACGACACCATCCAGTACATGACCGCGCCCGTCTCCACCATCTGCATGGGGATGGCGGCCTCGATGAGCGCGCTGTTGCTGGCCGCCGGAACGCCGGGCAAGCGGATGGCGCTGCCCAACTCCCGCATCATGATCCATCAGCCGTCCGGCGGCTCGCAGGGCACCGCGGCGGACATCGAGATCCAGGCCAAGGAGATCCTCTACGCCCGCGAGCGGATCAACGAGATCCTCGCGCAGCACACGAACCAGCCGGTGGAGCGGGTCGCCGAGGATGCCGACCGCGACCGGTTCATGTCGCCGGACGAGGCTGTCGAGTACGGCCTGATCGACCAGATCATCACCAGTCAGAGAGAGGTCGTCGAGGGAGATGGGAAGGAGAAGTGAGGCAGGAGGTTCGCGGAGATGACGACGCCGGGCGATAAGCACCTGCGCTGCTCTTTCTGCGGCAAGTCGAAGGACACGGTCAAGAAGTTCATCTCGGGACCGAACGTCTACATCTGCAACGAGTGCATCTCGCTCTGCAACGAGATCCTGGCCGAAGAGGAGGAGCGCACGGCCGCCGACACGCTCACCCATATCCCGAAGCCGGCGGAGATCAAGACGGCACTCGACGACTACGTCATCGGGCAGGAGCAGGCCAAGAAGTCCCTCTCGGTTGCCGTGTACAATCACTACAAGCGGATCAACCATCAGGGACTGGTCGAGGACGTCGAGATCGAGAAGTCGAACATCCTGCTCCTCGGTCCCACCGGGGTCGGCAAGACGCTTTTGGCGCGGACCCTCGCCCGCCTGCTCGATGTTCCGTTCACGATCGCCGACGCAACGACGCTGACAGAGGCGGGTTATGTCGGCGAGGACGTGGAGAACATCCTGGTGCAGCTGCTCCAGGCCGGGGACTACAACATAGCCGACTCCGAGCGTGGAATCGTCTACATCGACGAGATCGACAAGATCGCGCGCAAGTCGGAAAACCCATCGATCACCCGCGACGTGTCCGGCGAGGGCGTGCAGCAGGCGCTGCTGAAGATCCTCGAGGGCACGGTGGCCAACGTGCCGCCCCAGGGCGGCCGCAAGCACCCGCAGCAGGAATACATCCAGATCGACACCAGCAACATCCTGTTCATTTGCGGCGGCGCGTTCGCGGGCCTCGAGAAGATCATAGAGGCGCGGATCGGGACGCGGCAGATCGGCTTCGGCCGAAGCCGCGAGAACCTGGAGCGAGCGGGAATCGAGGTGGAGGACGCGAAGGACACGTATCGGGCCTTCCGCTTCGTCGAGCCCGAGGACCTCATCCGCTATGGCTTGATTCCTGAGCTGGTAGGTCGCCTGCCGGTGATCGTGGCCCTCGACCAGCTGGACGAAGAGGCCCTCGTGCAGATCCTGCAGGAGCCCAAGAACGCGCTGGTGAAGCAATACCAGAAGATGGTCGAGCTCGAGGACATCCACCTGCAGATCGAGCTGGATGCGCTGCGCGCTATCGCACGCAAGGCCATCGACCGGGGCACCGGAGCCCGGGGGCTGCGGGCGATACTCGAGGAGCTGATGCTCGACCTCATGTTCGATCTGCCTTCGCGCGAGGATGTCCGGGAGGTGATCGTCACGGAGAAGTGTGTGGAGAACAGGGCGCCGCCCATCCTCATCCTCGAGCCGGCTCAGCGAAAAGAGGCCTGACGCACGATGATCGGAGACACGACCCGGGGCCTGAGTGGCCTGGTAGCCGCGCTACTGGTCAGCGCCTGCGGCTCGGCGCCGGCCACGTCCGACGGACCGGAACGGCCGCAGCCCGTCGGTCAACAAGGCGATGAGGCGTTGCCACCACCCGGCTACGGCACGCTCCGCGAGGATAATTTTACCGTGTCGCTGCAGAGTGGCCAGGTACAGGTGAAGGTCACGCCGCTGGCTGAGTCGGTCATCCGCCTGGCCGCGCCGGACACGTACCAGCGGCTGCATCGCCTGGTCGAGTCCCGGTCCGAGCGCATCCGCCAGCTGGCCCAGCGTAACGGCTTGCGCGAGGACCCGCTGGTGATGCAGGTGTCGTTTTTCACCCGTGACGTGCAATCCGCTTTCGAGCCGACCAACCTGACCGTGCTCAGCGAGGGGATCCAGTATCGGCCAATCGCCATCCTGCCGATCACGCCCGATTGGGGGCGCGAGCAGCTGAAGCAGCAGGAGGTGCAGCGGGCACTCTACCTGTTCAACCCGGGGATCAATCTCGAGGTGGCCTTCCAGGTCGACTACCGGGGCACCATCTCGCGTGGATGGGGCAACATCATCCCGACATTGGAAGCGGAGAGAGGCCGGGTCCTGAGCCGGGCGCGGCGTTAGACCGGACGGCCGGCCACGTCAGGCCTCGATGTCGTATTCCTTCAATTTGCGGTATAGGGTCCGCTCGCCGATTCCCAACTGCTCGGACGCCAGCCTCCGGTTTCCCCCGACGCTCTCCAGCGTCGCACGGATGGCCGCTTTTTCCAGCTCCTGCATAGACATGCCAGGCCGGAACACGATCACGTTCCGGTCCTCCAGCGGGCGCTTACCTTCCTCGGCCCCCACGCCGACCGGTTCTTCCTCACGGCTCTCGGCCTCGTAACGGCCGACTTCGATCGGCTCGCCCTCGCGGTCGCCGGTCAATTCGGGGTGACGTCGCTTATAGGCCTCGAACTCGCGCCTGAGATCCTCGACGTCGAACTTGAGCTCCACCAGCGTACGGAAGAACATCTCCATCTCGGGCCGCGGGAGCGGTTTCGACTCGCCGTCGCGATCCGGTTGCTGCACCAGGGGCTGCAACGAGACGGGCGTTGGCAGCGATCGAGAGGCGCCGCGACGAACCTCGGGAGGGATGTCGGCGGGTCGGATAACCGAACCGGGCGCCAGGACGACCATCGACTCGACCAGGTTCCGCAGCTCCCGGACGTTGCCGGGCCAATCGTAGCGCATGAGGATGTCCATCGCCTCGGGCGCGATGCCCCGGAACTCGCGCTGGTGCTCCCGACTGAATTCGCGAATGAACTCGTGAACCAGCAGCGGGATATCGCTGCCGCGATCGCGGAGCGGCGGCATATCGATGTGGAGGACGTTCAGTCGATAATAGAGGTCGCGCCGGAAGTCGCCGGTCTGCACAGAGTGGCGTAGATCGCGATTCGTCGCGGCGATAACGCGGACATCGACCTTGATGTAGTCGTGTCCTCCCACGCGCATGAACTCGCGCTGTTCCAGGACCCGCAGCAAGCGGGTTTGCGCCGTGGCCGGCATCTCGGCGATCTCGTCGAGAAAGATGGTGCCGCCGTTCGCCAGTTCGAACATCCCCTTGCGCAGCGAGCTGGCGCCTGTGAACGCGCCTTTCTCGTGGCCGAAGAGTTCCGACTCCAGCAGCGTCTCCGGCAGCGCCGCGATGTTGACGGCGATGAAGTTCTTGCCCCGTCGCGGCGACAGCTTGTGCAACCCGCGCGCGACCAGCTCTTTGCCGGTCCCGCTTTCGCCGGTGATCAAGACGGTAGAGCCGACCGGCGCGATTTGCGCCACCCGCTCCACCACCTCCCGAATCGAGTCCGAGTTGCCGACGATCCCGATCTCGGCCTGCAACCGCTTGCGGCGAATCAGGCTTCGGACGACCAGCATGACCTCTTCGAGATCGACGGGCTTGGTGAAGAGCTCGTCGACCCCGACTTCCGCGCCCCAGTCGTCGGGCACCGTTTCGTCCGGGTCGAGCAAAGCGACGATCGGTATGTGGCTGCCAGCTTCCCGAGCGTCCCCAATGAGCGAGAGAGCCGGCGGCTCCCGAACGGCGCCCGTTACGATCAACGCCAGCTCCTCCGCGTCACCGCGCAGGACCTCCTCCAGATCGTATTGGGCGGTCACGAAGCGGACTTCGTCATCGGGCTCGAACGCGCTTTGCAGGCGGCCGGCCGACTCGAGATCCGATCTTGTGATCAGTATGATTGCCATTCGTCGCTCAGTTCCCGCTGTGTTCGGTGCGGCCGTGCAGGAGGTCCACCGCGTGCGGGACGACCCGCTCCAGCAGCTCGAGCCCCTCGCGAACCGCTCTTTTGCTCCCCGGGAGGTTGACGATCAGCGTCCGACCGCGGATGCCGCTGAGCCCTCGGCCCAGCATGGCGTGCGGCATCTTCGACGCACCCGACGCCCTCAACGCCTCCGCTATTCCCGGGGCCCGCCGCTCGATGACCGAGGACGTGGCCTCCGGCGTAATGTCCCGAGGCCCGAAGCCGGTGCCGCCCAGGGTCAGAATCAGATCGACGTCCGTCGTGTCCGACCATTCGGTCAGCATCCGCGTTACGACCGCGCGCTCGTCCGGCGCGACACGATGCTCGACCAGCGACCAGCCCTGCCGATCGATCCAATCGACCGCCGTTCGGCCCGATACGTCTTCACGCGTACCGGCCGCGACTCCGTCGCTCACCGTGAGAACCGCGACGCGAATCACCGTTTCAGGGATCCGCCCTTGTAGAAAGGCATCCGGACCACCTCGGCCGGCACACCTTTGCCGCGAATCAACACCTCGATCGCCGCCCCGAACGCGGCACGGTCGATGGGCAGGTACCCGGTCCCGATCCCCACACCCACGCTGGGTCCGAACGTTCCGCTCCGGACTTCGCCCACGACCTCCCCCCCGCTGCTCAACTCGTAGCCCGGCCGCGGAAAGCCGCGCTCCTTCAGCACGAAGCCGCGCAGCCTGCGGCTCAACCCTTCCTCTTTCTGTTTGATTAGGGCCTCGCGACCCATGAAATCGCCTTTGTCCAGCTTGACCGTCCAGCCGAGGCCGGCTTCCAGAGGGTTCGTCTCCTCGTCGATATCGTTCCCGTAGAGCGCGTAGCCCATCTCCAGCCGCAGCGTATCTCGCGCTCCCAAGCCCACTGGCATGACGCGATCACCACCGGCTTCGAGGATCGCCCGCCACACCGTGGGCGTCACGTCGGCCGCGCAGTAGACCTCGAATCCGTCCTCCCCTGTGTAACCCGTTCGGCTCAGAACGCAGTCCTCACCCGCGACCCGGCTCGCCGCGAAGCGGTAATAGCCGATCTCCGATGCGTCCAGCTCCGTGAGCGGATCGATGATCTCCTCGCTCACCGGTCCCTGCAGCGCCAGAAGCCCGATCCGCTCGCTCTCGTCGACCAGCTCCACCCCGGACCCCCCAAAACCCTTCAAGCACGACTCCACCCAGTCGAAGTCCTTCTCGATGTTCGCCGCGTTCACCACCAGCCGGAAACGGTCCGGAAAACGATAGATCAGCAAGTCGTCCACGATGCCGCCGTTCTCCAGACACATCACCGCGTACTGCGCCTGGCCCGGAGCCAGCCTCGACACGTCGCTGGCGACCAGATAATTGACGAACTCCTCCGCGGCTTCCCCCGTCACCACGAACTCGCCCATGTGCGATACGTCGAACAGACCCGCGCTCTCTCGCACCGCCTGATGCTCCTTCGCCACTCCCTCCCGGTACTGCACCGGCATCGCGAAGCCGGCGAACGGCACCAGCTTGGCCCCCAGCGCCACGTGCTCGTCGTAAAGCGGAGTTCTCTCGAGCTCGGTCATGATCATCTCCCGTCCCTGGGACGTGTCCAGAAAGCTGCGGGTGGAGCCGACTGCCAATTTAGCAGGGGACGGGGCGCCGGGACAGGCTAACCGGTCTCACAGAGGGGGCGGGGACCGGGCCAAAAAATGTGACACATTTTACATGTGCGCGGGCCGCCTCGCCGACCGCGTCGTGACCTCACAAGATGTAGCGACGGAGGTCCTCGTCCTTGACGACCTTGGCGAGACGCTGGCGGACGAGCTCGTCGTCGACGACGATCTTCCCGCTGCCCAGCTCCGGGAGATCGAACATGACGTCCTCGAGCAGAGTGGTGAGTACGGTGTGGAGCCGTCGGGCGCCGATGTTCTCCATCCGCTGGTTGACGTCGGCGGCGATGCGGGCGACCTCGGCGACGCCCGTGTCGGTGAACTCGAGCCTGGCGCCCTCCGTTTGAATGAGGGCGCGATACTGGGTAAGGAGGGCGTTCTTGGGCTCGGTGAGGATGCGCACGAAGTCCTCTTCGGTGAGCGACTTCAGCTCGACGCGGATCGGGAAGCGGCCCTGGAGCTCGGGGATGAGGTCGGACGGCTTCGCGACGTGGAACGCGCCGGCGGCGATGAACAGGATGTGGTCGGTGCGGACCATGCCGTACTTGGTCTGCACGGTCGAGCCCTCGACGATGGGCAGCAGATCGCGCTGAACGCCGCCGCGAGAGACGTCGGGGCCGCCCGCCGGTCCGCGTTCGCCAGCGATCTTGTCCACCTCGTCGAGGAACACGATGCCCATCTGCTCGACGCGATCGAGTGCCTCGTTGACGACGTCGTCCATATCGACGAGTCGATCCAACTCATCTCCCAGCAGCACGCGGCGCGCCTCGGAGACGGTGACCGTCCGCCGTTTGCTGCGCTTCGGCAGCATGTCCTGGAGCATCTCCGAGACGTTGTAGTCCATCCCCTCCATGCCGGGGAAGTCGACCACGGGGAAGCTGGTTTGGGTGACTTCGATCTCGACATCCTTGTTCTCCAGCTTCCCGTCGCGCAGTAAAGCGCGGAGCTTCTCGCGAGTCCGCTGGCGACGCTCCTTCAGCTCCTCGTCGTCCCGGTCCCGCGAGTCCGTGTCGGGCTCCCGGCGATCGACGACTTCGCCGAGCGCCGAGACCACGAAGTCTGGCGCCTGAGAGGGCGGCGCGTCGCCCGACGGCAGCAAGATGTCGAGCAGGCGCTCCTCGACCCGCTCTTCGGCGAGCTCCTGCACGTCGTCTTCGCGCTCGGTGCGGACCATGTTGATGGAGATGTCGACGAGATCGCGAACGATCGACTCGACGTCGCGCCCCACGTAGCCCACCTCGGTGAACTTGGAAGCCTCCACCTTGATGAACGGGGCACCCGCCAACCGAGCCAGTCGGCGGGCGATCTCGGTTTTTCCGACGCCGGTGGGACCGATCATGATGATGTTGTTCGGCATGATCTCGTCCCGCAGCTCCTCGGTGACCTGCTGACGCCGCCAGCGGTTGCGCAGCGCGATGGCCACGGCCTTCTTGGCCTCGTCCTGAGCGACGACATATTTGTCCAGCTCGGCCACGATCTGGCGCGGCGTCAGCTCATCCTGCGAGGTGGCGGCCGGGTCGCTCTGCGGCCGGGTCGGCCAAGCTACTGCGTCGTCGTTCATCGGCTGTCGGTCCCGAGCTCCAGTACGGTGATTCTGGTGTTCGAATAGATGCAGATCTCGCCGGCGATCTCCAGCGACCGGCGCACTATATCGGGCGCGGCGAGCTCGGAGTATGCGTTGAGCGCGCGAGCCGCGGCCAGCGCCATCGGGCCTCCGCTCCCGATCGCGACGATCCCATCGTCGGGCTCGATCACCTCGCCGCTGCCCGAGAGCAGGAAGGAATGCCGGTCGTCGACGACCGCCAGCAGCGCCTCCAACCGTCGCAGCACGCGATCGCTCCGCCAGTCCTTCGCCAGCTCGACCGCCGCCCGCGGCAGGTTGCCGGGGTAACGATCCAGCTTCTCCTCGAACTTCTCGAACAGGGTCAGCGCGTCGGCGACGGACCCGGCGAAGCCCGCCAGCACACCTCCATCCTTGAGGGCGCGCACCTTCTGCGCCTGCGATTTCACCACCATATCGCCGACGCTGACCTGACCGTCACCGCCCAGTGCGACTCGACCGTCGCGCCGTACCGCGACGATGGTCGTTCCGTGCATCTGTTGCCTGGCTGTCGCTTCCACGTGGCTGCCTACCCTCTGGGATGCGCGACCCGGTAAACTCGCTTCAGTCGTTCCCTTGAAGTATGGGCATACATCTGGGTCGTCGACAGAGATGCATGCCCCAGGAGCTCCTTTATGGCCATCAAGTCCGCACCTTCGTCCAGAAGATGGGTCGCGAAGGAATGGCGGATCGAGTGTGTGCTCAGCTCACCCTCCTCCGCCACCCGGGCGATGAAGTCCGTCACGATCCGCTGGATCTGACGTCGGGAAAGCCGATTGCCCCGTTCCGACACGAACAGCGCATCCAACGGCTCCGGTTCCCCGAAGCGCTGCCGGCGCGCGCGGTGGTAGTCTCGCAGCGCAGCGGCCGCCGTTCGGCCGACCGGCACGATCCGCTCCTTGCCGCCTTTGCCTCGAACCTTGACCCGACCCAGGGCATGGTCCAGATCGGGGAGATCGAGCCCGTGCACCTCCGACAGCCTCAGGCCCGCCGAGTAGAGCAGCTCGACCAGCGCCCGGTCGCGCGACGCCCGCCAGCCCGCCCCCTCGAGGCGACGGGCGGCGAGCTCGAACAGCTCGACCATCTCCTTCTGGGTCAGGTGCCCGGGCAGGGCCCGTCCGTGACGCGGCGCTCTCACGTGACGCGCCGGGTTGCCCGAGACCGAGCCCTCTCGCTGCAGGAAGCGAAAGAAGCTCCGCACGGCCGAGAGCTTGCGCCCGATTGTCCGCCGCTCCAACCCGGCCGCCGACAGGTGACCCAGGAAGGCCCGAACCGTCAACCGGTCGATGTCCGGCCACTCCCAGTCGAGCGAGCCGTAGTAGCCGTTCAGAAACTCGCACAGGTCAGCCAGGTCACGCCGATAGGCCTGCACGGTATGATCGGACAGCTGCCGCTCGTCCTGCAGATGTCTCAGGTACTGGTCGACCCGGCCAGGCACGGCGCTGCTCGCTAGCCGCTGCCGGACGCGGCCGTTCCGGCTCTATCCAGCGTGTCGACCCACCGCTCGATGTCGTTGAGGGCCCGTGCGGCCAGCGCCTCGCGACGCCGCCGCTTACCGCGGATACGTTGAGCCAGGGGCTCGAGGAGACCGAAGTTCGCGTTCATGGGTTGGAAGTTACGCGGATCCGCCTCACGAAGATAGCGAAGCAGGCCGCCCAGCATGGTGGTGGGCGGAGGCAGAACGGGCTCCTCGCCTCGCAGAATACGATCGACGTTCAGCGCGGCGAGCAGGCCGGTGGCGCCAGATTCGATGTATCCCTCGACGCCCGTCAACTGACCCGCGAAGATGAGCCCCGGTTCGTCACGGGGCGAACCGTGCGGCGACAACAGAGCGGGGTAGTTGATGTAGCTGTTCCGATGGATCTGTCCGTAGCGCAGGATCTCCGCCGAACGCAGGGCCGGTATGAGCCGGATGACCGCGCGTTGCTCCGGATACCGCAGCCGCGTCTGGAAGCCCACCAGGTTCCACATCCGACCTTCGCGGTCCTCGCGGCGCAGCTGCACGACGGCGTGAGGAAGCTCTCCCGTGCGAGGATCCTCGAGGCCGACGGGCTTGAGGGGACCGAACCGAAGGGCGTCGCGTCCGCGTGCGGCGAGGACCTCCACGGGCAGGCAACCCTCGAAGTAGGGTACCTCGTCCCATTCGGGGGTCCGATAGATCTCCCCGTTGAGCAGCGCATCCCGGAGCGCCTCGTAGCCGTCGCTGTCGAGCGGGCAGTTGATATAGGCGTCGCCCTCGCCCTTCCCGTAGCGCGACGCCCGATAGCTCTTCGAATCGTCCACCGATTCGCCCGACACGATGGGAGAAATCGCGTCGAAAAAGTACAGCCCCTCGGTCCCTAGCCGGGCGCGAATCGCGTCGAACAGCGGGTCGGATGTCAGGGGGCCGGTGGCAACGATCGCCGGTGCGTCGGGCAGCGCCGTGATTTCCTCGCGCCGGATGGCGATCTCCGATCGAGCCGCCAGCTCTCGGCTCACCGCGTCCGAGAACAGCCGCCGGTCCACCGCGAGCGCGGCGCCGGCCGGAACCCGGGCGCCGTCCGCCACCCGGAGCAGCAGCGACCCCAGACGACGCAACTCCGCCTTCAGCAGGCCGTGCGCGTTCGTGGTCTCATTCGATTTGAACGAGTTGCTGCAGACGAGCTCCGCCAGCCCCGCCGTCTGATGGGCCGGCGTCGTCACCTGTGGACGCATTTCGTAGAGGACGACCCGGTGCCCGCGGCATGCCAACTGCCACGCCGCCTCAGCGCCGGCGAGTCCGCCCCCCACTACGACGACTTGGGACATGACGGTGTTAGCGGGCGTTCAAGCTCAGTCCGATCCGCCGCCCGTGGTCTCGGCGGCTTCCTCGGAAAACTCGTGCGAGCAGGAAACGCAACGCAGGAAATCGCCTTTCTTCTTCGAGCTCTTCTTGAGCGCGATCTCGGAACCGCAAACGGGACACGTGGCCCCGGTCGGGGTGTCCCAGGTCGACCAATCGCACTCGGGGTAGCGCGAGCAACCATAAAAAGTGCGGCCGCGTCGGGTTCGCCGCTTCACGATCTCGCCCTCGCCGCAGGTCGGACAATGCAGCCCCAGGGTGATGGGCTGGGTATGCTTGCATTCCGGGTAGGCCGTGCAGGCCAGAAATTCGCCGTAGCGGCCGGTCTTGACCGCCATGGGGCTGTCGCATTCGGGGCACCTGGCGTCGGCCACCGCCTGGTTCTGGTCGCCGTCCAGAGCCCGGGTGAAGCGACAGTCGGGGTAGTTGGAGCAGGCGACGAACGGACCGTAGCGTCCGCTCTTCACCACCAGCTCGCCGCCGCACTGCGGACACTCCTGACCTTCGAGGTCCACCTCCGGTGGCCGATCGATCGGCTTCGAGTTCCGGCACTCCGGGTAACCCGAACAGCCGAGGAAGCGGCCGTAGCGGTTCCATTTCACCTTCATCGGGCGCCCGCAGACATCGCAGACGGTGTCTTCGAGCTGGAAGATGTCCTCGATGATGTCGTCGAGCTTCGCCTCGCCCTTCTCCAGACGCTCGCTGAAGCGAGAGTAGAAGTCCTCGAGCACCTGATGCCACTCGAGCTCGCCTTCCTCGATGCGGTCGAGACCCGCTTCCATATTGCTCGTGAAGCCGATATCGAAGGTGTCCGGGAAGACTCTGATCAGGACCTGAACGACGGTCTCGCCCAACGGGGTCGGAAGGAAGCGGCGGTTGTCCAGCTCGACATAGGTGCGCTCCACCAGAGTCGACAGGATCGACGCGTAGGTGGAGGGCCTGCCGATGCCGAGCTTCTCCAGCTCCTTGACCAGGCTCGCCTCACTGAACCGGGCCGGCGGCTTGGTAAAGTGCTGGGTCTTGTCGATGCCCAGCACGGAGACTGTCTCGCCCTCGCTCAGGTCGGGCAGGGCCTTCAGATCACCCAGCGTACGCCCCTCGCCTTCCTCGTGCGCGTCGCTATACAGCCGGGTGAAGCCGTCGAACTTGAGAACGGACCCGGTGACACGGAACAGATAGTCGTGACCGTCGTTACCCTCGAGATCGAAGTCGACGGTGGTCGTGTCGTACACGGCCGGCGACATCTGAGAAGCCACGAAGCGCATCCAGATCAACCGGTAAAGTTTGAGCTGGTCCGAATCCAGATCGCCTTTGAGCGAGTCCGGGGTCCGCCACACCGATGTGGGTCGGATCGCCTCGTGCGCTTCCTGCGCGCCCTTCTGTTGCTTACCGCTATAGAGCCGGGCCGATTTGGGCAGGTATTTCGAACCGAACTCCTGCTCGACGTAACCGCGAGCTCCGTTGGCCGCCGAGCCGGCGATCCGGGTGGAGTCGGTGCGCATATACGTGATCAGACCGATCGCCTCGCCCTTGACTTCGACGCCCTCGTACAGCTGCTGCGCTATCCGCATCGTTCGCTTGGCGGAGAAACGCAAGCCCTTCGCGGCCTGCTGCTGCAGCGTGGAAGTCGTGAACGGCGCCGACGGGTTCTTGCGTCGCTCCTTGCGTCGGATCTTCGTGATCTGGAACGGAACGTCGTGTACCGCGTCGATAACGGCTTGCGCCGCATCCTCGTTCGGAAGCCGGGGTTTGCCGCCGTCGACGTGGTGGAGCTGGGCGGTGAAGCGCGCATCGTCCTTCCGGAGCGCCGCTTCGATCGTCCAGTACTCGACGGGCTCGAAGGCTTTGATCTCCTCTTCGCGCTCCCAGATGAGGCGCAGCGCGACGGTCTGGACGCGACCGGCCGAAAGACCGGGTCGGATCGGCTTCCAGAGGAAAGGGCTCGCCTTGTAGCCGACGAGCCGGTCGAGGATACGACGAGCCTGCTGAGCGTCCACCTTGCGGCGATCGATCTGGCCCGGGTTCGCCAGGCCGTTGGCGATCCCCTCCGGTGTGATCTCCTCGAACAGGACACGCTTGAAGCGGTCGCCGTTGCGGGATTCGAAGCCGAGCTGTTCGGCGACGTGATAGGCGATCGCTTCGCCTTCGCGGTCCGGGTCGGTGGCGAGCAGGATCTCGGACGCGTCTTTTGCCGCGCTCTTCAGCTCCTTGATCACCTTGCCCTTGCCGCGAATCGTCTCGTACTTGGGCTCGAAGCCGTTGTCGACATCGACCCCCAGGTCGCGCTTCGGCAGGTCGCGGATGTGGCCCACCGACGCCTTGACCACGAAGCTGTCGTCGAGATACCGGCCGATGGTGCGTGCCTTGGCGGGCGACTCCACGACGAGGAGCCGTGAGCCGTTGCCACCGGCAGACGCCTTCTTCCGGCTGGTCTTTCGCCTGGTTGTCGTCGTCGTCTTCTTCTTGGTCGCCATGTGTGATCTTTCCCTGCCCGACACCGCTTACCCCGGGGCCCGCCCCGGATGTTCCCTCGCCGAGCGAGCGCTGAAAATGGCTAACACGATCCTGCGGTCTGTCAACTCCCCGCCTCGGTCACCCCACCGGCACGCTCCGCAATCTCGAGGATCTCCACCGCCACATCGTCGGGATCCCGACCGTCGGTGTCGACCACAGAGTCGGCGCGGCTGTAATCGTCGGTCCGCGCGGCCAGAATCGAGCGAATCGCTTCCAGCGGCTGGTCGACCGCGAGCAGGGGACGCTCCACAGCCGTTTGGACGCGCTGCCGAGCGTAGACGGTCTCGGGCTGAACCCGCAACCAGACGAAGAGGCTGCCGGGCCGGAGCCGGTCGACCAGCTCCGGCTGCGTCGCCCAACCGCCTCCCGGCGCCAGCACGACCCGCCTTCGGTCCAGCACCTCCTCGGTGAGCCGTGCTTCGAGACCCCGGAAGTGGCTCTCGCCGTCCTTGCGAAAGATCTCGGGGATCGGACGGTTCTCACGTTCCTCGATGGCCCGGTCGAAGTCGACGAAATCCCAGCCCAGCCGGTCGGCGAGACGCCGTCCGACCGTCGTCTTGCCGGAGCACATGAACCCGACGAGGACGATCCGGTCAATCACCGGCGTTGCAGGAGCTCGACGTACGATTCGTAGTTCGCTTCCATCTCGCGCAGCGAATCCCCGCCGAATTTCTCGCGCATCGCGTCGGCCAGAACCAGAGCCACCATCGCTTCACCGACGATCCCGGCCGCCGGAACCGCCGTGACATCGCTGCGTTCGCGCACCGCTTCCGCCGGCTGACCGCTGTCGAGATCCACGCTGCGCAGCGGGCGCATCAAGGTGGAGAGCGGCTTCATCGCGACCCGAACGGTCACGGGCTCGCCGTTGGTCATGCCACCTTCGAGGCCGCCGGCCCGATTGGTGCGCCGTCGGAAGCCGCCGCTGAGCCGGCGTGTCGGATCGGCCTCGATCTCATCGTGGACCTGCGAACCTGGCAAGCGGGCGGCGTCGAAACCGAGGCCGATCTCCACGCCCTTCATGGCCTGGATCGACATCAGCGCGCCGGCGAGGCGGCCGTCGAGTCGGCGGTCGGCAGCGACGTGGCTGCCCAGACCTACGGGGACACCGCGGGCCACGACCTCGAACACGCCGCCCGCCGTATCTCCCTTTTGCTTCGCCGTGTCGATGGCGGCCACCATTTGCTTCTCCGCTTCCGAATCGAGGCAGCGCACGGGTGAGGCGTCGGCGGCCGTACCGATATCGTCGGGATACTCGTCGGGCTCCAGGCGGCGAGCCTCCACGCCAGCCAGCGACACCACGTGGCTGCCCACCGAGATACCGAAGCGCGTCAACAGCGCTCTGGCCAGCGCTCCTGCCGCCACCCGGGCCGCCGTCTCCCGGGCGCTCGACCGCTCGAGTATGTCTCTCGCATCGCTCCGCCCGTACTTGAGAAGACCGACGAGGTCGGCATGGCCGGGGCGCGGCAAACTCACGCGTCGCAGCTCTTCGTCGCTCGCGTCCGGGAGAGGTGCCACCGACATGGCCGTCTGCCAATTCTCCCAATCCCGATTCGGGATCAACATGGCGATCGGCGAACCCAGCGCTTCACCGAGCCGGACCCCGGCGAGGATCTCGGCGGCGTCACGCTCGATCTTCATCCGACCGCCCCGGCCGTGGCCTTTCTGCCGCCGTGACAGCTGTCGCCGGATGGCGTCGGCCTCGATCGGCGTGCCCGCCGGCATCCCCTCGACGATGGCGACCAGGCCCTTGCCGTGCGATTCGCCGGCGGTCACGTAGCTGAAGTGCTGCAGCATCTCACTCCCGGCCCTCTGAATGTGTGTGGCTCTCAGGCCAAGCTCCCCGCACAAACCCAAGAGCCGCCTGGCCTGCCCGCTTGAGCGGCGACGCGACTCGCGTCGGCCCGTTCGAATCCGGGTCACGGTCGAGCGGCTCTTTGCCAGCCCGGGGCAGCCACCGTCCGGCAGCTGCCCCGAGAATGATTACGCGTATGGCCTGCTACGCCGCAAGCACCTGAATCTGAAGCGACTTACGGGATGGGCACGATATCGGAGTCCTTCACCGGGATGACCACGACACCGTTCGTCGTGACACCGTAGAGTCGCAGCTGCACGTTAAGCGGATCAGCCGGCAGGCGCCGCGTGATGCGCAGCGGCCCGACGATCGGATCCCGAATGATCAACGTGCCGCGGCTGAACGAGAAGAAGTGCGTGTCCACCAGCTCCACCCGGGCATCACCCGAGCCGAGGAACGCCAGCCGCTCGGTTTCATCGTTCACGCTGAGCTCGTCCTGGTCGGGGTGCAACGCCGCACCCGTCCCCTCCGGACTGATGTTCTCGTTGATCCCCAGCAAGCGCAGAACATTCGGGCCACCGGGCTGGTCGGGCCCAAAGAAGTAGGCGAAGGTGCCCCGGGCCACGCCTATGCTGCCGTCGTTGTTGAGCGCGAGGCCGAAGACTACCTGCTCGGCGTTGCCCGGCAGGTCGCTGACCTGCAACGAGTTCGTGATCGACTGCGTCGCGGAGCGGTAGAGGATGATGCGGCCCGCCCGACCGGGCGTGTCGCCCTCACCGAAGGCGATAAATTCGCGGTCGCCGCTGGCCGCGACGAAGGTGGTGTCCTGCAGCCCGATGCTCGGGACCGAGAGATCGGAAAAGATCTCGACGTCCCACCCTTCGGTGAGGACCTTGTTCTGGACCTTGGCGACGCCGTCGGCCAGCGAGTCAGCGCCGATGATGCACGAACGCGCGGCCGGGCTGGGATCGCCCCGGGTGTGATCGCAGATGACGAAATTACGGGAGCCGTTGATGTCGAACACGGAGTCGGCGTTGATCACCTGGATCTCCGGGCTACCGGTGGAGACCCGGTCGGCGTACTGGATGAAGAAGCGGATCTCCCGCTGGACCGGGTCGTACTCACGGATCGTGCCGTCGTTGTCCGGCAGCGCGGGCACGGTGGAGTAGAGGATCAAACCGTTCGCCGCCTGCGCCAGGAACTGTGGCCGATCCGAGTATTCGAAGAAGATCACCGGGAAGATGCGTCGCCCGATAGCGTCGAAGTCTTCGATGACCCTGTAGACCTTGAGATCCTGGGTCTGGAACCGATCGATCTCTCCGACGATGGTACCCCCACCTGTGGTCCGCGCACCCAAATCCACCAGCGAGATGTTGGTGCCGCCCGAGTTGCCGACCAGCAGCCTGTCCTGCGTGTTATCGATGAACAGACCCCAGGGCTGCGAACCGACCGGCACGTTGGTATCGAAGCGCTCGTTGGCCAGGTCGAAGGGCCGGACGACGCCGAAGTTGAAGTCGGACAGCAGCAGTAGCTCACGAATCGTGTCGACGGCGGCGTCGTTGATGACCGAGCCTTGCGGGAAACCGACGGTGCGACCGGCCACGATGAGCCGCTCGACGAATCCGCCGGCGACGCCCTGGGCGAAGATCGGCGGCGTGGTGCCCGTGCAGGTCAGGCTGGAAGCCGAGCCAGTCGGGTCGACGGTCGCACCGCAATTCGGCGTGGCGGCGGCGTCGAGCGCCCAGCCGGTGACCTCCATGAACAGCGTGTCGGGTATGTCGTCGAGCGTGAAGACGGTTGCCGGCAGGTCCAGTGGCCTCAGGGCGAAGGTAAAGGGGACCGTCCCGCTGATCGCTGTGGCAAACGTGGTATCCAATGACACCGTCGCGGTCGCATCGCCGGTACTCCGTTTGTTGGTGACCAGCACCGACACGCCCATCTGGGTGATGGCAGTCTCGTTGTCTGTCGCGGTGAGGTTGAACAGCAGCGAATCGTCGGACTCCATTCGCAGCGGCTCGTCTGTCCTGCGCTCGACTCCCCCGGTGACCAGCATGCTGACGCTGGGCGGGATCTGGTCATCGGAGACCACAGCCGCGACGTTGACCGTAATCGTGGCAAAAGCGCTGATCGTGTTGAGGTTGATCGCCTCAGCCGTGATGGTCACCTCGCCCGTGGTCCCCGCGGGTACAAAAAAATCCAGCAGGGTATCGACGTCGGTGCGGAACTGAGTGAACCGGATCGTATCGGCCAGAGTTACGGCGCCGTCGAGGTTCACGTTCAGCTGCGCCAGACCGGTTGGATCGCTGGCACGGATACCGACACGGATGATCGTGTTGTCGCGCACCGTCGATCCGGGCGCCGGGGAGAAGATGCTCACGGTAGGCGAACCCAGGCCGCCTCCGCCCGTGCCACCGCCGACGATGGCCAGCACCGAAGTCGTCGCTATGTTGCCCTGGGTGTCGATGGCAACGGCACGGATCTCGATCTCGGTCGGGGTCGTGAACGGCACGGTGAAGGTCGTGGTCACGGTGAACGTGGTGACCTGACCCGCGGTTCGCGCCGTATCGGTGGTCAGCAACCGACCCAGCACGATGGTGTCCCCATCGGCCGTGATGATCTGTTCGAACTGATCGGTGCGACGCAGCTCGGTAACGACCTGAGAGATGCCGATGAAGTCCTCGGCCTCTACGGTCACGATCAGAGTATCGGTTAAACTCTGGACGTTGGTCACCGACACTACGGGCGGGGTCTCGTCGACCAGCGGCGTGAAGACCGCGTCGTCTTCCTCGCACGCCGTCATTCCAATCGCGGTCACGGCGATCATGCCGAAAAGCAGCCGCGCCCATCCCCTTGCGCTTCGCATATGACTACTCCCTCACTTTGTTGCCGGTCGTCATCGGGCGGTCGGGCTCTGCCGGAGAGCGCCGGTGCGGTTCTTCTAGTTCGATGAGACCGCCTCGTCCACAATATGCGGAGTGACCAGTATCAGCAGGTCCTGCTTGCCTTCATCGGACCTGCGAGTCCGGAACAGCCCACCGACGAGGGGGAGGTCCATCAGGATCGGGATGCCGCTCTCGGTTTCGGTTACCTCGCTCACGGTCAGACCACCGATCACACCGGTCTCACCGTCGGCGAGGATCAATCGGGTATTGCCTTCCTGGGTCTGGAACACGAAGCCGATGTCGCCCGGCGCCACCTGAACGCCCGAGCGCTCGGCGTGCAAGTCCAGCACGATGCGTCGGTCGTGCGTGATGTGAGGCGTGACTTCCAGCTTGATGCCCGTTTCCTGCAGCTGGACGGTCGACTGCGGGAACTGAGCCTGGGCCGCCTGGCCTGCCTGGCCGCCGCCGGCGGCGCCGCCCGCGCCGTAGTCGACGATCCGGATCGGGGTGCGCTCCCCGACGAGGATGTCGGCGGCCTGGTTGTCCATGGTCTGGATCGTGGGGGCGGCCACGATGTCGGAGAGGTCCTGCCGCTCCAGCGCCTCGATGAAGGTGAAGAGCCGGAAGTCTCCGAGCGCCGCCGAGGTCAGCAGCTGCAGCGCCGGCAGCACGAGACGCTCACGGGCGTTGGCCAGCGCCGCGACGGAGGACCCGCTGAAAGACAGCTGGTCCACCTGGCTCAGCGGTTTGACCACGGTCTCGGGTACGCCGTCGAAGTCCGCGTCGACCAGCTCCCAATCACGGGGATCGGTGGAGGGCCCCGGGTTCAGCTCGTTGAGCTGATTGCCGCCGGTGTCCTTGAGATCCCAGGCGATCCCGAGCTCCTCGATATCGGAGCGATCGACGAAGATGATCTTCGCGGAGATCACGACCTGGGGTGTCCGGACATCCAGGTCGGTGATCAGCTGCTGGGTGATCTCGAGGTTCTCCTCCAGGTCCGTGACGATGATCGAGTTCGTCGCCTCGTTGGCGATGATCTTGCCGCGATCGGAGATCGCCGGCTGGATCGCCTGGGCGAGCTCGGTCACCGGGGCGTAGTTGATCTTGAAGATCTGGGTCTGCAGCTGGACCAGCTGCTGACGCTCCTGCAGGTTCTCGAGCCGGTCGACCCGAATGATGCCGGTCCCGGTCTCGACCGCGGTCAGCCCCTGAGCGTCGAGGATCGCTTTCAGCGCGAGATCCCACGGCTGGTTCCGGATGTTCGCCGTGACGGTCCCCTCGACGCCGGAACCCGGCACGAACGACTTGCCGGTGAAGTCGGCGAAGTTGTTCAGCACGTCACGGATGTCGGTGTTCTCGAACGTGACCGTGATCCGGGGCATCTGGCTCACCGGTGTCTGTTCCTGCCGAAATGTCCCCGTCGTCTGCTGCTGTTGTTGTTGAGTCCGCCGCGGGGTGGGGCGGGCCTCAGCCGCCTCGGGCAACGGCACCGGGGTCGGCGCTGCCGCCGGGGCCGTGTCCTCACGTCGGCTGGCCCACGAATCGAACGTCATCCCCTCGGGATTGGGGAAGGAGACACGGATCTCGCTACCCTGCCGCGTGAGCGTGTAGCTGGTGGGCTCGGTCAGCTCGACGACGATGCGTACGACATCGTCGCGGAACTGGCTGGTCCGCACCCGCACGACCCCTCCACGCCGGATATCCTCGAAGTTGGCTCGGCCGAGGGCATGCCTGGCGCCCTTCAGGTCGACGATCAGACGCGGTGGCTCGGTGAGCAGAAAGTCCGAATAGCCGACTTCACCGCTGGTCCGAACGACCACCTCGGTGTAGCCGGCGACGGGCTCTATTCTGAGCTCGGTCACCGCGGCGGGATCGTTGGCCGCCGCAGCCGCCAGAATCAAGATTAACGTATGGAGCATCATCCTTGCTCCTCCTCTTCTCTTCTGATGCGCAGCGTCTCGCTGCGGGTCACGCCGAACTGGGTGACCTGGAAGACGACTGCGTCCGGCCGGATTTCGACGACGCGAGCGTTGCCAACGATGTCGCCGCGACGAACGCGATAACTCTTTTCGGTCGCGCGGTCGACCAGCGAAGCGACGCTGCCGGCCGAGCCTCCGAAGATGATGCCGGTGAGGTCCAGGTTCTCGAAAATGGGTCCACCGGTGTCCTCTTCGATCAAGTTGACGAAGGGATTGCGGCGGCTGTCCGTCGGATAGACGAACGTCTCGCGCCGGTACACTTCCAGCAGCGGAGACTGGCTCCCGGGCTGAGCTTGCGACGTATCCTGGAGCGCCGGAGAGCCGGCAGGCGGAGCCCCCACCAGGCTGGCCAGCAGGGCGACCAGGGTCAGAGCCGCGCTAACCACGGGACGCTCCTTGGGTTACAGGTGTAGTCGGCGTAGCTCCGAGCACGAAGGTCTCAATTACGAAGGAGACCTCCAGCGGCGCTTCCATGTCGCGGGTCGCGCGACTGCGTGGCGCGAGCGAGATCTGAACGTTCGTCGGCTTGATAATCCGCGGAAGCGAGGCGATGCGGGCCAGGAACCTGCCGACGGCGTGGTAGTCACCCAACACGGCGATCTGGAAGGTCTGCTTGGTGTAATAGTCGCCCGCTTCGGCAGCCTGTGGCTGCAGGCGCGATAGCTCGAGACCGAGCAGTGTGGTCTGTTGCGAGATGGCATCGAGAAGCTCCGGCACCTCTTCCGATTCCGGGATGAACTCCTCGAAGATCCTGAGCTGCCGCTCGAGCAACGCCATGCGAGACTGGAGATCGTCGCGACGGGCGATGTTGATCCGCGCGCGTCCGTTCTGGTTCTCGAGCTCCTCCAGCCTCTGCTCGGCGACCTGTATATTGTTCGTCCGGCCATCGAGCATGTAGATCTTGGCCGCCCACCAGAGCGCGGCCACGACGAGCAGCATCAGGATGAGCGCCTGCTTTCGGCCTTTTGGATCTGCTGGTAACAGGGCCACGGCTATCTACTCCCCTGCGATGACAATCGGCTCGGTAACGATCACCGACGAATCCGGCTGCTGATAGCGAGCCAATAGCACGAAGCTGTGAACGAGTCTCTGACCTTGCTGAATCTGCTCCTGCGACTGGAGTCGGACCGTTCGGATAAACGGCGAGGCCTCCAGATCACGGATGAAGCGTGTAAGAGCTGGTACCTGGCCGGTCATACCATCGATTCGGAATTCCACTTCGACCCCGACGCCGGCGGTCTGCTGAAGCGACGTCAGCCAGGTATGGTCAGGCAGCGCCGCGGAGATCTCATCGAGGATGTGGGCCCAGACGTAGCGATCGGAGTCGATCTGGCGAATGACATTGGTCTTCTGTGTCAGCGTGTCCTGCCGCGCCTTGAGGCTGTCGGCGGCCTGGATGGCTTCGGCGTAGCGGATCGAGTCCTCTCGCTGGACCTCCAGCTCTTCCTGCAGGTTGCCGAGCACCACGCCCTGCCGGAAGAAGGTGAAGCCGAGGTGCGCGACTGCCAGGATCGCCGCGGCGACGACCAGAATGACCAGCGGGTCCCCGCGGACCATGTCCTGGAGACCCTCGAACTTGGGAAGCGAGAGCTTTCGCCCTCCCTTCTGACGGGCTACTCCCCGTTTTCCACCGGGGAGCAGGTTCATCTCGATCAACGCCAGCATCTCACATATCCAATCGGATAAGAGTCAAAGCCGGTCGTGCGTCAGGCGGCACGCCTCAAGGCCAGGCCGACGGGCAGAACGAGCATCGGGCCCATGTCGGCGATGGAGATGAGGTCGAAAGCACCGGGGTCGACGTCGACCCTCTGCACGGGGTTCGCGATCTCGGCCGGGACCTGCAGCCGGTCGGCGAGCGCCTCCGCCATGCGGACGACGCGCGCGCCGCCGCCGCAGACGTAGATCCGGGAGAGGCCCGCCTGACTCGAGCTCGCCTGCAGGAACGCCGCGGCGCGCTCGACACCCAGGGCCACTTCCTCGGCCCGCTGACCGATGAATTCCTCCAGCTCGGGATCGGTGGTCCGACCTTCGAGGACATCTTCGGCCGACTCGGCGGTGAGGCCTCGCTCGCGCTGCAGGCTCTCCCGCAGCCGCCGGGTGCCGAAAGCGAGATCCCGGGTAAGGACCGGAACGCCGTGCTCCAGCAGGTTAACGTTCGTCGTCTCGTGACCGATGTTGACGAAGCCGACCACGCCGGTCATCGCTTCAGGATAGTTGAGCTCGAACGCGTTGTGAAGTGCGAACGCGTCGACATCGATGACCTCGGGCTCCAGGCCGGCGTCGAGCAGCAGGGCCACCTTGTTCTCGACCAGCTCCCGCTTCGCCGCCACGAGCAGCACGGTCATCTGAAGCCCTTCGCTCATCGGATCGAGGATCTGGAAGTCGAGCTCCACGCTCTCCATGTCGAACGGGACGTGCTGCTCCGCCTCCCAGCGGATCACCTCCCGGGCGTCCGACTCCTTCATGCGGTCCATCTGGATCCGCTTGATGATCACGTCGCGGCCCCCGACCGCGGTGACCACCTTCTTCTCCTTCACTCCCGCCGTCTCGAACAGCGAGCGAATCGTGCTGGCGACGAGGGTGGGGTCCATCACCTCGCCTTCGACGATCGCGTCGGCGACCAGCGGGGTGGCCGCGGCCTTCGAGATGCGGGGCCGTCCCTTGCCATGATCCATGACGACCAGCTTCACGTAGCCGCTACCGATGTCGAGTCCTACGGTCCGCTTGCGGCGTCCCAATCCGAGAAGAGCCATTTTGTCGAAAAGTCTAGGTTCCTAACGTGAAAGCTCGCTTGACCTCATGAAACGGTGAAAGCGAAGGTGCTAAGCTGTAGTGGGACCTAGGGGTAGGGCCCTGTATCTTAGCCCCCCGCGTCAATTTTGTCAACAACGGCGAGGGGATCAGGCAAGGGGGCTGCAGGGTCAGCCCTCCTCCAATATCTCCAACCAGGAAAATTGCGCAAGGGGGTGCGGTGAAACGAGTTTCGGGCTCCGGAGCGCTCGCTCGAGAGCGCATCCCGAATAGCCCAGCTCGCCCCCACCGACCACCCGGGCGCGGGCCTCGTCATCCCGCAGCAGGATCACGGCGCCCCGTGAACGGGCACCCTGCCAGGAAAGCTGGCCCTGGATCATGATCAGGCCGTGGAACTCGAGGTCGCCACGCACCTCGAGGTCCCCCTCCACCAGCAGGACCCCCTGCCCGCGGCCTCCGGTCTGAAGCAGCAGGTCACCCCGGGCGTGGACGATCGGCAGATAATCGAAACAGGGATGACCCGGGTCGGCCGGCTCGCCCCAGTTGGTCGCCTCACCCGTATCGCAGCGTTCGGCGCCGTCCACGACCGGACGGAGGCGATCGAGGAGGGTCCCGGCCGGGACCACAATCTCAGCGCTGCGAGCCAGCTCCTGAAAGGCGGCCGCGGCCTCGGCGCGGAGCAGGGACAGCTCCGGCCCGACCGTCGCCACGGAGGGTGCGCCCTCCAGACGCGACCCGGGATCGACGTGAACCCGGCCGGCGGGTCCGATCATCGCTCCCGCTCGCTCGTCTTGTCTTCCGTCGCAGTCTCCACCGCCCGACACCGGGCGGTGATCGACTCCGCTGACCGTCGCGCCGCCGCTCACGTCGACTCCACCGCCGCTGACGATCGCGGCGTGGCAGCACCAGCGAGCAGGCTCCGGCGCCCGGAGCAGCCGGGCAACTACCCGGCGGCCTCCCCCGGGACCCCGGACCGCTCCGACCGACGCGAGGAGGTGGTAGCCGCCCCCGCCCGCGTCCTCTTCTCCCGTTTCAGCGAACCGGCTCAGCCGGGTCACCCGGGTCTGATAGCGATCCCCGGTAGCCAACGCTCCGGCGCCCATCATCACAGCACCACCCACGGGCAGCCCGTCCACCCGCTCGGCGTCCCAAGCGGCGAGGGCGGCGCTGAGCCCGGATTCCGCGGCATACAACGCGGGCGCGGCCGCCGACGTGGCCCGGGCGATGCGTGATTGCCGGATCGACACGTGAAGCCCTGACGCGACGACTGCCGCCAGCACCGCCAGGAAGACGACGACGGCCAGAAGGGCCAGCCCGCAGTCATCGGCCGGGGTCGGATGCCGGCCTTCCCTCCGGTCAGCCACCGCTTCGGTCCCCGTTTCGCAGGTAGACATGCGTGGACATCGTATCGGTGACCACCTGCGGGCCCCAACGCCCGGGTATGGGACGCCGTCCGTGGGCGGCCACCGAGATCGAAACCCGGACGACCCGTGCCGGCGTCTCCGTGCGACGTCCTTCTGCCGTAAAGTACTCCAGGTGAAGGCCGCCGGCGGCCGGCGCCCTGAACGGGCCGGCAAGGGGCTGGTGTGGACCGCCCCTGAGCCGCTGACCCAGCCACCAATAGCCATCGCCTGCCCGGTAGAGACGGTAGACGTAGGGCCGAAATCCGCGAACCGGCGCCCCGGGAACCGCACCCGACAGTGGACCGGAAAGGGTGAGGGTCAAATCCGGCGGTCGGCCGTCCGGACAGCCGCCCGTTCCTCCCTTGATGATCTTCCGCACCGCGACGGCTCCCCAGCGATCATCGAGAGCCGACCCGGGATCGAATTCGAGGAACGCCAGCAGGCTGTCGCCGCGTCCATCGCCGAACGCGCCCGCCAGCCGGCGAACCCGGAGATCGTCGCCCTCCGCGCCGCAAACGACCGCCAGGCCACTGGTCGACCGCAGAGCGACGCTGTCGGGCCCGATCCCGTAGAGATCGCCAAGCTTGGGACTCACGGCGCGTAGATCGGAGGCCAGCGTTTCCAGAGCGACCCGACCGGCGTCGCGGACCGACGCGAGCTCGACCAGAAGGCGATGAAAGCGCCACTGTCGGACGAGGACCTCCTGGGTCACCGCCAGTACGGCGGTCAACAGGACAAGAGCCAGCAGCGCCTCGACCAGCGTGTATCCTGGACTCCCGCCCGGTCGTTTCACGGCCCGGAGACGATGGTGACGAGTGTATCGGCCAGCTCGCCGGACCCCAGCCGATGTCGGGCAATCAGGCGGATCACCCACGGCCCGGTCCCGTCGACATCCCAACTCAGCTCGGTGCCGTGCTCCAGGCTCGCGCCGGGCGCCAGGCGTCCCGGCTCGACGGCCAGCAGGCGCTCCATCTGTCCCTGGGCCTGGAGCCTGAGCCGTGTCCGTACCTCTGCGCGCCGGGCGTGATCCGCCTGGCGCAGGGACGCCGCCGCCAGCGCCAGGACGCCGACGGTCAGCACGACGATGGCCACGAGCAGCTCCAACAGGGTCAGACCCGAACGACCGCTCCGCCCGATCACCACCTCCGTAAACGTCCCAGCCTCGAGATCGTCACGGTGTCCGCCACCCGGCCACGTCGCAGCACGAGGGTCGTATTGGGGAGGTCGCAGTCCCCGCGAGGCGTCGCGACCCCTCGCGGGTCGAAGCAGATGAGCCGGGCGGGCCCGTCGATCTCCACGCCATCGAACTCGTCCCGGACATGGACCACCGGGCCGATCGTATCCTCGCGACCGGTATCCCACCCGGCGGCGGTGTCTATCGTGACCCAGAATCGGTCCTCGACCGGATCGAGGTGCAATCGCGACAGCCGACCGTACTGGGCGGCGACCTGCCGACCGAGGGCGTGGCTCGCCGCCAGGGCGTCAGATGCCGCCGCGACGCTGAGCCGAACGCGGAACCCCGCCCATGCGGGGTAACCGAGGGTGACCAGAACGCCGAGGACGACGAGCACGACGAGAGCTTCCACCAGCGACACTCCTCTCATCGCCGGCCAGCCTAGTCGATGGGTATCAAGAGATGATCAACGCCGGCGACGGAACGAGGGTCTGTCACCGGCGTGTTCTGAGGACTCCAACAGCTCAATCCAGGCCGTAGTCGCGAATCTTGTAGAGCAACGCCCGGTAGCTGAGGTCGAGGAGTTCCGCCGCCTTCGTCCGATTCCCGTCGGTGACCTGGAGCGCCCGACCGATCAGCCGCCGCTCGAGGTCCGCCGTCTGCTTCTTGATCGAGAGCTCGTCGGCCGGGAACGCCTCATTCGGGCCCTCCACCGAGGCCTCCGGGTGTCGGATGAAATCGGGCAGGTCTTCCGGCCGGATCGTGGGGCCTTCCGCCAGGACCATCGCACGCTCGACCACGTTCTCCAGCTGGCGGACGTTCCCGTACCACGGGTGCGCCAGCAGCGGCTTCATCGCCGCCGGCTCGAAGTTGTTCACGTTGATTCCCAGCTGCTTCGAGAACCGCTCGATGAAGTAGCGGGTCAGGGGCGGTATGTCCTCGGTGCGCTGCCGCAGAGGCGGCAGGTGGATCCGCACGACGTTGATCCGGTAGTAGAGGTCCGAACGGAAGTTGCCCTCGCGGACCTCCTGCTCCAGGTCCCGGGCCGTAGCGCAGACCAACCGCACGTCCACCTTCCGCGACGCGCTGTCGCCGACCCTCCTGATCTCCCCTTCCTGCAGAGCCCGCAGCAGCTTGACCTGGAGCTGCGAGGGGAGCTCGCCGATCTCGTCGAGGAACAGGGTGCCGCCGTCGGCCTCCTCGAACAGGCCGGCCCGGTCGGTGTGGGCGCCGGTGAAGGCCCCCTTCACGTGGCCGAACAGCTCCGACTCGAGCAGGTTCTCGGGAATCGCGCCGCAGTTGATGGGAACGAAGGGACGGTCGGAGCGGGGGCTGGCGCCGTGGATCAACCGCGCGATCAGCTCCTTACCCGTTCCGCTCTCGCCGGTGATCAGGACGGTGGACGGGTGCTGCGCCACCTTGGTGGCCAGCTCCACGGCTTCGCGCATCCCGGCGCTCTTGGCGACGATCTCCGGGAAGCGCTGATCCGCCTTGACCCGCTGGCGCAGACGCTTCACCTCGCGGCGCAGCTTCTCCCGCTCCTCGGCCTTCCGGAGGGTGAGAACGACCTCCGCGGTGGTGAACGGCTTGGGTAGGTAGTCGTAGGCGCCCTTCTGCATCGCCTCGACCGCCAGCTCGTTGCTGCCGTAGGCGGTGATGGTGATGACCAGGGCCTCGCCGTTCCGCTTGCGGTACTCCTCGAGGAACTCCAGCCCGTCCATGCGCGGCATGCGGATATCGCACAGGATGAGATCGGGCTCTTCCTTCGCCGCTTTCTCCAGGCCCTCCCGACCATCAGACGCGCTGATGACCTGGTAGCCCTCGTCCTCGAGAATCATCGACAGGGTGCGGCGCACCCCGGCTTCGTCATCAACGACCAGTACCTTCACTTAGTCTTCCTCGATCCGTTCGTCGATTTCTGGGTCCGCCTCGTCAGGCTGACCCGCCCCCATGGGCTCTCCGGATTCCACCAGTGCATCCAGCTCGGCCCGTGCCACCGGCAGCAGCACGTAGAAGCAGGCGCCGCCCCTCTCCGAGCTGTCGACCCGAATCGTCCCGCCCATCCCCTCGATGAGCCGGGCCGAAACCGCCAGGCCAAGCCCGGTCCCCTGGCCGGTCTCTTTGGTGCTGAAGAAAGGATCGAAGACCCGGTCCAGGATCTCGAAGGGGATACCGGGCCCGTTGTCGGCGACGGCGATTTGGACGACCTTTGTCCCGCTGGAGAACGGCGGAGGCGTAAGCCCCTCGCGTCGGGCCTGGAGCCGCCGCAGATGCGAGTAGTCGATTCCCGGCGGATCGTCGCGCCGGCGCGCCGGCGGCGCCGTGCCTTCGTAGGACACCCTCTCGGTGCTCACCTTGATGACCCGACCGCCGGCACCATCCACCGCTTGCGCCGCATTGAGAAGCAGGTTCACCATGATCTGTTCCAGCTGGTGAGGGTCAGCGTGCACCGTCGTCGGACCGTCGGCGAGTTCGAGCACCAGATCGATCTCCTTGAAATGCCCCTGCGACTCCACTAGCTCCAGCGCACCCCGGACGACTTCGTTCACTTCGATGGGACGCGGCGCCGGCTGGCGGGGGCGCGCGTAATCCAAGAGGCCTTTGACGATTCTGTCAATACGGCGGGCCTCGCGGCGCATGTCCTCCAGCAGATCGTGACTGAGCTTCGGCCGCCGCTCGGCCACCTCGAGATACCCGAGGATGGCGCCCAGCGGATTGCCGATCTCGTGAGCGATCCCCGCCGCCAGCTGTCCCGCCGATGCCAGCTTCTCGGCGCGGACCAGCTCGTCGCGGGCCTCGGTGAGTGCCCGGTTCACCTCGTTCAGTGACTGGATGTTGTCGCTCAGCCGCTTTTGATTCTGGATCAGCTGCTCGGTGATATCGTTGATTACAGCGGCGAGGTGCTCCAGTTCCGGCGCGGCATCGATCTGGATGCGGCGCGAGTAGTCCTCGCGGGAGATGGCCTCGGCGCCCTGGACGATCGCACGGACAGGCTTCAGGATCATCTGCCTGAGCAGGTAGTCGCCATAGACCAGGAAGATCACCAGGTCGGCAACCACGAGGATCCCCAGGAAGATGACCACACTGCTGACCGAGCCTCCGACTGGCAACCAGAGAAGCACGGCCACCGCCGCCAGTCCCAACGCGGCGACCAGCACCAGCCCGAGCGCGAGTATCAGCTCTCGTCGAAGAGATGACCCAGACTTCACCGTAATCCCGGCGGGGGTAAGTTCAGTGCGTGTGGGGAATGTCGGTCGGCTGATCCGACCTTGCTAGCGGGGGCAGCTACCAAAAAAAAAGATAGCGCGGAGGTACCCCTCCGCGCTACCCTTGGCGTGCAAAGGCTGTCAGTTAGCCACAGGCTACGACACCCTCCGACGTCGCCGTGGTACCCGTCTGACCACCATAGTAAATCTCGCAGACATCGGTGTCACTGCTGGCGACACCCGAGTGCCCGGCGGTGGCCTTCCACCCGCTAGCCGACGCGGCCCCGATATTGATCGTGACCTGCGTGCTCTGGTTGAAGTCCAGAGCGGTGGTGCTGGTGGTGTACTGCAGGTAGTCGGCGAAGTAGGCCTCTTCAGCCGCAGCCAGGTTCCGAAGGTCGGACTTCATGGCTG
>JAACAK010000012.1:33635-44379 GCA_011774835.1 Candidatus Kutchimonas denitrificans
CCCCTTACGTGGCAAGGACGGGGCCAAATCCGTGTCGTTCGGCCTAACTCATTGTGAAATCTAAACTTACACGAGAAGCCCCGCCGGATTCCGACGCCGTTTACCCCCCATCAGCCTGCGCATTCTGCAATTCGTTTCGCAGGACGCAACCCCCCGCCGACGGCCGGGTTCCCGCTGGCGGCTCGGGCCCTAACGTACCATAAGGCAATACATTAGCGGCTCCAGTTCCGCTCCAGGGAGTCGGCGAACGCCGGTCGGGCCTCGGGAGCCTCCCGAGCCCAGCGCAAGGCGTCGAGGGCACCCGCGGTATCGCCCGTGGCCGCGCGTAGCTCAGCCAGTTTGACTCGCACCGGCCAGGGGCTGCCCTCACCCCATGTCCGAACGGCGGTCTCCTGGCTCTCGAGCGCCTCGTCGATACGGCCGAGCCTGGCGAGGGCCTCCGCCTCTTGCACGAAGTACCAGGCGTGATCGGGATAATAGCGGCGCGCGCGCTCGATCGCTGCCAGCGCGCCTTCCGGGTCACCCGCCACTTGCCGGATAACGACGAGGAAGCGGTTCCAGTCACTCTGGGCCGGCTTATGTTGCAGCGCCCCGGAGACCAGCTCGTCGGCCTCATCGTACTCCCCGTGTTGGAAGAGATAATAAGCGTACTCCACCGCGAACGGGCCGTGGTAAGGCCATAACCGCAACGCGCGGCGGTACCATCCCTTGGCTTCTTCCCACCTTCCGAGCCTCGCCATCTGATGGGCCACTCCGAACAAAGCCCGCACGGACTCGGGGTGACGGCGACGCAAGTCCTCGAAGACGGTATTGGTGTCGTACCAGACGGGGTTCCGCCGTACGGTGACGACCGAGAAACCGATGACCCAGATCGCGATCACAGCGACAACCAGGCGGCGCATCTGTGGCCGAGCCTTGACCACTATCAGAGCGACGATGATCGGTAAGGCGATCGAGGGGATGTAGAGCGTACGCTCGGCCAGCACGATTTCCGCGATGATGATCAGGTTCGACACCGGCGCCATCGAGACCGCGAACCAGGCCAGCGCCATAGCGAACTCGGGGGCGCGACGGAACACCAGGATCGCCATGAGCACGAGGGCGAGACCCGAGAGGAAGCCAGCGGCGCCCAGCGGAGTGAGGGTCGCCACCGGGAGGATAACAGCCGGGCCGTAGTCAGCGGACAGGTGCAGCGGGGCGAGGATCAGCTCGAGGTAGCGCGGCCAGACGCGGGACATGGTAAAAAGCCGCGTCGTGAAGCTGTCGTCCACGGTGAAGATCGTGTCGGGCACACTGGCCACGGCGGCTCCGAGCACGGCCGCGCGGGCGGCGAGCAAGAGGGCGAGGACGCCAGTGAGCACGGCGAAGAGCGGCAAACGCGAGCGCGCATACTCGCTGAAGGATGGCAGGCGTCGCCGCGCTGCCAGGGGGATATCGGTGGCGAGGAGCAGCCCGGGAAGAACGATTCCACCTTCCTTGGATAAGGCGGCGAGGGCGTAGAGCGCGGCGATCGCGGCCATGACACCAGGGGTGAAGCGGCCCGAGCGGGCGGCGCGGAAATAGATCAGCACTCCGCTGAGCATCCACAACGCCGCCAACAACTCACCTCGACCGACGATGTTCGCCACCGCCTCGGTGTGCACGGGGTGAATCGCGAAGACCAGGCCGCCCGCCAGCGCTCCCCACCACGGGAACATATGTCGCAGGAAGACGAAGACCAGAACGCTGACCAGCATGTGCAGGACGACGTTGAAGAAGTGGAAGCCGACCGCGCCCCCGTTCCAGAGGGCCCAATCGACCGCGAAGCTCAGGAGGGTGAGCGGGCGGTAAAGCCCGGACTTGAACACGGCCGGCCAGTACTCGACGGTGACGATCTCCCAGAACCGACCCAGGTCGTGCAGCACCTCACGATCCGAGATCACCCACACATCGTCGTAGGCGAACGAGTTTCCCAGAGAGTTCACGTAGACCAGCACCGCGGCCAGGGCCACGAGGCCGAGACTGAACGTGCTGGCACGCCTCTCGTCGAACTCCAGTCTCACCTCTGCTCCTCCCGATCGGTCCCGTTTCGCGGCGCCGTCAAGTCAGCGACCGCAGGACCGGCCTCCTCGGTCACCCGCAACACCACCACGCCCCGGGGCGTGACGTGAACGATGCCGAGCCAGCCTGGATGGCGGCCCATCAACGCATCGATCGGCGCCGCGGCCACCGCGACGTCGCGGCGGACGGCCACGTAGTCGACACCCAGGTCGACCAACAGAGACGCCAGCTCATCCACCCCCGGCTCGCGACTCTGGTACCAGGGATGCAGCGGTTCGTAGTTGTTGGGAGCGGTTCGGCGCCCGCTGTACAGTGCGAGGAGCGGATCGAACTCGAAGGCGACCACCGCTTCGGGGCGCACGTTGTCCTCGACCCAGGCGACGAGCTCCGCCGCGACCGCCGACTTCTCCAGCTCCGCACCGTCCCACACGCGCCGCGCGACGGACCCGACCTCTCGGTAGCCGAGATCGATCCCGAGGATGACGACCACTCCGATCACCGCGAGTCGGGCCCAGCCGCCACGCCGCGTGGCCGCGTCCGGACCACCCTGGTCCAGAGCTTCCTGTAACCCGTCCGCCAGCCGTAAAACGCCGACGAGCGCCAGCGCCAGCAGCAGCGGGATCAGTATGAACAGGAACCTGAACGGCGGGAAGGTCCACGTGGCCATCACCGCCAGGTAAAGCCACGGGTAAATGGCCGTGGCCGGCGCCAGGCGCGCGACACGGCGCGCCCCCAGGATCGCGAACACCAGTAATAGCACCCCGGCCGCCCCCTGTCCCGCCGCGCCGAGCCACGGCGTCAACTTGGCGCCCAGCGTCTGTAACATCGCACCGATGTTGGTGAAGGCAATATCCAGCGCGGCGCCCGGCGACGACCCGACCCCCGACAGATAGCGCTGCAGGTACGACCCGTAGCGCGGTACGAGCACCGCCGGCACCTGATCGGCTGCAACCAGCGTGTAAATGATCCACGGCAGCAGGGTCAGCCCGGCGGCAACGGCCACGATCAGGGCACGACGCCGGTCGCGGCGCCACGCGATGCCGACGCATACGGCGATCACGGCGGCCAGTCCCACCATCCGCGTCAGCGCCACGGCCGCCGCGAGCACCCCGACGCCGACGAAGCGCCATATGCCACTGCGTTCCGTGGTGCCGTCCGCCGCCAGGAGAGTGCCCCACAACAGGACCAGATAGAGCGGCTCGGACAGAAGCCCGGAGGTCACCAGCATCATCGAGCCGGAGACGAACCCGAGGAGCGCGACGACCGCCGCGACCGGTGCCGTCAGAATACCGAGCTCGGCCAGCAAGAACGCGAACAGGCCGGCGGCGAGCCCGATGTAGATGCCGTTGACCCACTTCATCCGGTCGAACGCTGCCTCGCGATCGGAGCTTATCGTCCAGAAGGCCGCCAAGCTCGTCGGATAGACCGGCGGGTACTTGATGCCGGGAAGCGGCTCGGGGAGATACGAGAGCCGATAACCCTCCCCATCGGCCAACGAGCGGGCGAGCCACGCGTAGACGGCGTCGTCGTAGTTGACACCCACCAGAGCGTCGTTCTGCGCCCAGACGCCCACCGAAGCGACCACCGCACCAACGAGCGCCGCCATCGCCAGCCGATGCAGCCGTGTCTTGTCTACCAACCGCCTCACCGGTCGCCTCCCGCACCCTTATCCGGCATGCCGGCGGGCCGTGCGATCGGCAACCGAAAGAGCTGGGGTACCGCGGTCCGCTCGAGAGTCGTCGGCGCATAGAGGTAGGCGTCGCGATCGGGATAAAGAGAGAGAAGCTCCAGGTTCCGATCCGGATCCAGGGAACGGGCGTAGATGGTTCCCCTGGCGAGCCACGGATCATTTCGCCACACCAGGGTCTCATAGTGCGTGAAGCCCGTCCGATCGAACGTTGCCTCCTCCAGGCAACGGGTCTCGAGGGTTCGCGTCGTGTCGACACGAACGCTGGGGTCCGGGAGCAACGCTCTGACCACCGGCAAGCTGTCGGCGCGCCAATCCGCCAGCTGCTGTCGCAAGCCGCGCACGACCCGCGGCGAGTCCACACCCTGAGCGGCGAGGGAGTCCGCCGCATCGATGGCCCGCTGCAGCCGGCACCCATCGATCAGCCGGTAGCTGCGCTCGACCTCAGAAGCCGGGACCCGCCACCCCCAAAGCCGCCCGATCAGCCGGCTCCCCCACCCCACTTTGACGAAGACGACCGCCTCATCGACACCCGCTCGCTCCAATTGCTCTTCGGGGTGGAGGTTCATCTCCGGCTCCAAGCCCGCTATAAAACCCGCGTTCGCCGGAAGCTCGAACGCCACCGCATGGATGACCACCGCCACGAACAGGAGACGAAAGGCCGGACGCCAACGTCCGGCAATCCGATCGACGTATGCGATGCCCGCCGCCGTGAGGATGAGCGCTGGCACCAGGGAAGCGAAGAGGAAGCGCGGCCCGAGGTAGTTGTCTCGATGCCAGTAGAAGAAGTAGGCCGCAGGCGCCGCCAAAAGCAGCGCCGCCAGCCACGCCAGCGGACGGCGCCAGCGCTCGTCGCGAGCGCCGAACCATAAGGCGGCGAGAACGAATATGAGCGAAGGGAATGGCCAGTTGAAGAGGAACACGTCGAGCCGCTGGAAGTCGAGGGCCGTATTTGCAAATGAGACCAGCGGTGTGAAGGGCTCCCCCCAGGGATCGGTATGAAAGCCCAGGCTGTGTCCCCGACCCCACAGCAGAGTGTACCCGAACCGCAACGGGTGACCACTGGTGAGGGCGTTGAAGGCCAGGAGCGGAGTGATCCCGAACAGGCACGCCGTAGCCGACAGCGCCGCGGCCCGGTACCCGCGGCGCGCCAGAACGAAGAAGCCGAGAATCCCGGTCCAGGCCAGCGACTCGAGCGGTCGGATCGTGGCCGCGAAGGCGAGGGCGAGGCCGGCGGCGAGCGGCCAGGCAGGGGACTCGTCCTCGGCAGCGCGAAGCGCCGCGTACAGCGCCAGAGCGAGGAAGAACCCCGTGGTGATATGGTTCATGTAGCTGGCGCTCATGAACAGCGCAAAAGGCGCCAGCAGATAAAGCAGAGCCGCTAACCGGGCGGTTCCCTCGTCCAACAACCGGCGAGCCGCTCCGTAGACCAGCAACACCGTGCCGCCCGCGAAGATCGGATTGATCACCCAGGGAAGTCCCACGGCGAGGCCCAGCGCCAGCAGCGCCGAGTGGCCCGGCGGGTATTGGGCGAACCAGCGGCCCTCGTGAACTAAAAGGTGACTCGCGGCGAAAAACTCCGGGCGTTCGGGCGCCGGGGCGCTCACCGATCCAGCGGTGAAGATTCGTGCCTGGAAGAGTTGCGCGATGGAATCGACCAGGTGCGGGTTGCGGGCAAAGAGCAGCCAGCTGAAGAGCGCCGCCACACACGCCAGCAGCCCGGCGCAGGCCAGGGCCAAATTCGGACCCGAGACCTCGGTCAGCCGCCGCCTCCCGCGCTCCAGCCAGCGACCCACCGTTCTGCCGCGAAGTAGCGTCAGGACGACGACCACCGGGACCACGACGGCCAGCCAGAGAAGCCAACCTTTCACGCTGGCACGGTAGGCAGTCACTTCCTCGGGCCGAGCCTCCCCCAACCACGTGGCCCAGGGCAGGAACGTCAGCAACGCCAGCACGACCGTCAGCCCTTCGAGGAGGCGGCGCACCAGCACGGCTGGCATCATACGGCCCCCAACCATTCACTCATCCTCCGGGTCTGGAGCCCTGAGCATCATGAGCCCGGTCGGGAATTCCGCCACCGTCCCTATCGGGACGAGCCTGGCCGGCGGGTGACGATGCGGCCCGGCGTCCACCTCCAGCTCTCGATACGCGGCGGCCAGCTCCGGCGCCATGAGAATCACCACGTAGTCAGCCTCGAGCTGTAACGGCGAGTAGCTACCTCGAGCCAGGAACATGCCATCCACGTCTCGATGCGCCGCGTAGTGGACCACCGCGTCCAGCGAGGCGACCGGTAGCACGCGCCAGTCCCAGCCACCCCAGTAAGCGAGCCGTGGGTGCCAGCTCATCAGCGCGGTCTCCGTCTCGATCGCCTCGCTCAGTCGCTCGGCGGCCCGACGATCGCTGCGACCCCGTTCGCGAGCTGCAATCGCGGCATCGCTGAGCCCTCGCACCGCTGCCAGCCCCAGCCCGGTGGCGAGCAGAACGAAAACCATGACGCGCTCGGGTTCTCGCAAAGGCTGCACCCAGCTCCACCGTGCGACCCGGACTACACCCAAACCAGCCCACAGCGCCAACGGCGGGACCAGAACCAGGAAGAAGCGCGGCAGTGCGTAGACTTGCCACGATATCAGAAGGCTGCCGACGAATGCCGCGAGCACGAACGGTGGAAAGCGACGACCCGGCGAGCCCTCGGGCCACAAACCCACCAGCGCGAACGGCAGAAAAAGCGGCAAGCCCAGCGTCCACAACGCCAACAAGTAGGCGCCGGCCCGATCGAGAAGACTCTCGACGCCTGTCGGCTGCGAAGTCCAGACCGCTCCCAACGCTGCCTGGTAATCTTCGAGTCGCTGCCGCCAGGGTGCGGTGGGCCCGACTCCCCAGTATGGGTTTACCATGCGTTCATGATCCCGATCCAATGCCCACCAGGCCTGAAGGTAGGGCGGGATCTTGCTGTCATCTCTGACCAACTCTTGATAGAGGTCCGCCGTCGACGCCGTGGGCCCGAGGTTACCACTCAGCATCCACGTGCCCGTTAGCTGCCGCAGGTGAAACAGGTGGGGAGCCACGACGACGAGGAAAGTGGCGAGCGCGATGCCCACTCCAACCAGCATCTCCTTGACCCGCCCGTCGCGTAGCAGCTCTCTACCGCGGAAGACCGCGTAAAGGCCTCCGATCACAACCGCTTCGGGTCGTGCGAGGTACGCGACCGCGAGAACCGCACCGGCGCCCGCGAGTGACGCGAAGCGGATGATCCCACCTCGACGCAGACTCAGCTCTCCCAACGCAAACGCGCCAAAGAGCGCGGTCAGGTAGAGCGGCTCGCTGCCGGCATAAAAATGGGCCCACATGGGGCCGAATCGTGGACCGACGTCGATCAAAGCTGTCCAGCCGACGAGGAGCAGGGCGGCGAGCCGAGCCACGTGCTGGCCGGCTGCGATACGGAATAGATACCAGGCGGGAACGACCAGCGCGGCGCCGGCCGCGGCAGACAGCAGGCGGTTTGCTGCGAGGAGCGACATGCCGCTGAGCTTGGCGACGAAGCCCGTGAAAATGGGGACGCCCGGACTCAAAGCGATGTGAGGGAGACCGTTGAGCGACAAGCCGTCGCCTGCGAGCAGGTTCCTCGCCAGCAACAGGTAGAGCGTCTCGTCCCAATCCAGATAGTCTCCGCGAAACGCGAACAGCGAATATCGGATCAGGAAAGCGCCAGCAACGAGGATCGCGAGCTCCCACCCGCACCCCATCGCCCCGTTTCCCGGCGACCGTCGCGACTCGGCCCTCATGGACGCCGGCTAAGCCTCAGATTCAAAGCGGGCAAGTTTGCGATAGAGGGTCGAAGGGTCGATTCCCAGGACCTCGGCCGCCCTCGTCTTGTTGCCACCCTCGGACCGCAACACCCACTCGATATACGCGCGTTCGATCACCTCGAGAGGCGGGTTGGCCGGCATGGCCTCGCTGACCAGCGGCACCGGCTCGGGCTCGGTGACACGCTTCGGCAACACTTCGCGGGCGATCACGTCGCCGGTGGTCATGGCGACGGCCCGCTCGAGCGCGTTCTCGAGCTCGCGAACGTTGCCGGGCCACTCGTACTCGAGCAGAACCTGAAGAGCGGAATCGTCCAGTCGCTTGGGCTTCGCTCCCCGGACGCCCGCGAAACGCTCAAGGAAGTTCTCCGCCAGCAGCGGGATGTCATCGCGGCGCTCGCGGAGCGGCGGCAGGTGGATGGCGATGACGTTCAGGCGATAGAAGAGGTCGCTACGGAAACTGCCCTGACGGATCTTCTCGTCCAGATCGGCGTTGGTGGCCGCCACGATCCGCACGTTCACCTGCACCGGCTCGGTGGCGCCGACCGGAATCACCTCGTGCTGCTGGAGCACGTGCAGCAGCCGCACCTGGGTGGCGGGCACCATCTCCCCGACTTCATCCAGGAACAGAGTGCCGCCGTTGGCAGCGACGAACAGACCCTCCTTGTCCTTCACGGCCCCGGTGAAGCTGCCCTTGACGTGGCCGAACAGCTCGGACTCCAGCAGGCTCTCCGGGAGGGCGCCGCAGTTGATGCTGAGGAACGAGTTCTCCGAGCGATCCGACAGCTCGTGGATATAGCGTGCCAGCACTTCTTTCCCGGTACCGCTCTCGCCCTGAATCAGCACGGTGGACTCGGTGGGCGCCACGGTCTGGGCCACCTCGAGTGCCTCGACGAAGCTGCGGCACTTTCCGATCGGCCTCACCTGCGCGCGGCGATCGCGCTTGCGGATCTCCCGCTTCAGGGTCCGGTTCTCGGCCCGCACGCGTCCGAAGTCCGCCGCCTTGCGCAAGATGGCGAGCAGTTCGTCGTTGGTGAACGGCTTCTGGACGTAGTAGAAGGCACCCTGGTTGACGGCCTGTATGGCCGACTGCAGCGAAGCCTGCGCGGTCATGAGCACGACGGGAACATCGGGCTTCTTGGCCCGGGCCTGCGCCAGGACGTCGATCCCGCTGACCTTCGGCATGCGGATGTCGGTCAGCACGACATCGAGATCGTTTTCCAGCTTCTCGATGGCCTCGGCGCCGGAGACCGCGCTGAGTACATCGAAGCCTTCGTGCCCGAGCAGAACGGAGAGCGTCTCGACCAGGCTCTCTTCGTCATCGACGATCAGGATTCTCGGTTTGTCGTTCGTCACTTGCGCTCCTCGCCGAGTAACTCACCGGGCGTTTCCGGTTTGCCAGGCAGGTAGACTGTGAACCGGGTACCGATCTCGGGGCCCGAGGCGACCAGGATCGCGCCGCGGTGCTCGCGCACCGCGCGATGCACGATGGCCAGACCCAGCCCCGAGCCACCACGCCGCCGGGTGAAGAAGGGATCGAATATCCGCTTCAGGTCGGTTTCCGGGATCCCCGGACCGTCGTCTGTGACGCGCAGGACCACCGGGTGCTCGACATCGACCCGGTCCGGCACGCCAACCTCCTGCCCGAGAACTTCGACCGATACACGAGTCGGGTGACCCGGGGGTGCCGCCTGCACTGCGTTCAGTATCAGGTTCGACACCACCCGGTGCATCAGGTCCTCATCGCCCTCGAACAGCACCGGTTGCGAGCCGAGCTTCAGCTCGATCTCGATCTCGTCGCCGCAATCGGGGTGCTGCCGCACGACCTCGACCGCATGTTTCGCCAGCTCGCGCAGATCCAGCGTCTTCGACCGTTCGATCCGCAGTCTGGCGAAATCGATGAAGTCGCTGAGCAGCCGCGAGAGCCGATCCGACTCCTTCAGGATGAGGCGCGACAGCAGCTGGTCGTCGTCGTCGGCGCGGTCGCGCGCGCCCAGCTGCTGCACCGAGGTACTGATCGAAGCCAGAGGGTTCTTGATCTCGTGGGCTAGCGAGGCCGACAGCTCGGCCACCGCCTCCAGCCGCTCGGTCCGCTGGCGGAGGCTCTCCATCCGCTTCACGTCCGAGATGTCTCTCATGATCGCGGTCACCGACGGCGGACCCCCGCGGCGCTCGAGGACGGCGGTGCTGATCCCCACCGGGACCGCATCGCCGTCCCGGTGGATCGTGATCTCCGCACTGGCCACGGGCATTCGGAAGCGGCGCGTGCGTTCCAGCGCCTGCTCCAAACCGCGGGAGCAGCGCGCCAGCGTCTCCAGCACCGGCTTCTCGATCCAATCTCGTGCCTCGAGCCCCAGCAGCGCTTCGGCTGCCGGGTTCGCGTAGGCCAGGCGGCCCAAACCGTCGATCGTCAACACCGCCGTCGGGATATTGCCGAGAATGTCACCCGTTTCCAGCCGCAGCCGCTGCAGCTCGTACTCCACCGTCGTCAGGGCGGCCCCGGTCTGTCGGAGCTTGGTGCTGATCAGACCCACCACCAGCGCTACGGCGACGAAGATCGCCAGCTGCAGCGCGACTACCGTGTTGAGCGCCGTCCCCTGGACCCAGACCGAATCCGCGATATACGCTATGCAGGCCAGCCCGGTGACCAGAAAGCCACCGCGCAACGGCAGCATGAGGGTATAGGCGCTGATCAGCAGGATGTAGAGTGGAGCGACGACGCTGTCGCTCCCCCCGGTGAGATCCACCACCAGGGTCACCAGGACGACGTCCAGAACGGCCTGTCCGTAGATGAAGCTGGCCCCGATCGGCTGCTGTCGAATGTGCGTGACCCAGTAGGAGGCCGGCGTGTGCAGCAGGGTGATGACCAGCGCCAGCGAGGCGGTCAGCGTCTGGCCGGGCGACGCGGCGGTCCAAGCGAAGGCGGCTCCCGCGAACAGGCCGCCGGCGAGGCTGATGCGGAAGATGTATACCCAGCGCAGGATTTCGAGGCGCTCGATCCCACCGCTGGAGCTGCCCTCGCCATCGGCGCCAGCTGGCCGGGCACCGTTCACCGGCTCACCGTGATCTTCTGCAACCGCTGGGTTTTTCGCACGATTCATTTACTGATCCCGTCCGCTACCGTCCTCGTCTGAAGATGGCGCACCGGCTGACCGGGGATTCGGGGGAGGCACATGGGAAGGAGGGCCGGGCGTACATTCGCATCCGCCAAATG
>JAACAK010000012.1:44392-82001 GCA_011774835.1 Candidatus Kutchimonas denitrificans
AGAAACAGCCGGGGGGATCAGACCTTTTCGATCCAGAATCTAACAATCGGACAGATTCACGTCCTGGGGATCGGCCTGACAGCCGGGTCAAGCGACTTCAGAAGCTTGCTCGAGGCGGGTGCGTTGCACATATTCTTGCGCCTCCCTCTCCGACGCAGGTAACCTCGTATTCCGGCCCTGCAAGCCAGCCGCCAACCTGATACGGACATCTTCGTTCCGTGCAAGTGGAATGGTTCTGGAATGATCGGTCCCTGGAGTGGCACGATAATCGTACCCTGCGCTGATGTGGATCCTGCGCACGTGAGGTGACGGCCTTCCTCTCCGTCCATCGAACGACGTTCATCTTTAGACGCCGATCAGTCGAGTTGGGGGGACGAATGAAAGAGCGGGCAAGCGCTCGAGCATGGTCGATTCTTCTAGTGGCGCTGACCGTGGGAGGCGGGCTGTCTGCCGTTCACCTGCATGTTGCGCAACAGGGTCTCGACTACAGCGGCCCTCTCCTGCTGCTCGACCATCTCTTCGTGCTGGTTGTCGTCCTGACCCTCGTCGCGATTAGCACCGCTGTCGGTCAAATGGCTTTGAGCCAATTTGCGGTGCAGCTGGGCGCCCTGGAAAATCTCGTGTTCGGTGCGGCGGTGGGGATGGGCGTAATGGCCGTGGCCTTCCTTGTTCTGGGGCTAGTCGGCGGCCTCTACCCAATAACCACCGTGGCGTTGCCACTCGGACTGGGGCTGGTTGCGCACCGGAAGATCATTGAGCTGCCGGGACTGTGCCGCCGGGCTGCACGCGAATTGGCGCCGGAAGACGACGACCGAGCGCTCTGGGCGTTCGGGGTCTCGATTTTCGGGGCCGCCATGGCCTTCACTCTGCTGTACGGCATGGCGCCACCCGTGGATTGGGATGCGCTGATGTACCACCTGCAGGTACCGAAACAGTTCCTGGAAGGTCACCGTGTCTACCTGCCCGTAGACAACCTTCACGTGTCGCGGGTGGGGCTCATACACTTCCTCTACCTACCGCTAGTAGCCTTATCGAGCTTCGCCGGTCCGACGATGCTCGGGGTCGTGCTGACCGCCCTGTTGGGGCTGAGCGTCTATTCTTTCTGCAAACGATTGCTGACGGCGAAGACCGCGAGTCTGGCCCTGGGTATGCTGTGGGGGACTACGACCATTCTGCTGGTCGCCATCACACCACGAGTGGACGTTTCACTCGCTTTCTACCTGTTCCTGGCGCACTACGGACTAATCGTAGCGCTCTCGCAGCCAGAGCGCGCAGACCTGTTTTACCTATCAGCCGTTTTACTCGGTCTGGCCGTCGGCGTTAAGCTTTCCGCACTACCATTCATAATTGGCCTGGGTCCGCTCATCCTGTGGGTGGTGTACAGTCGAAGCGGCACAAAACCTGAATCGCTGCGACCGCTGACTCTTTTCGGAATCATATTCATCGCCGCTGCCCTGCCCTGGCTCTTCAAGAACTGGTTACTTCTAGGAGCGCCGCTCTATCCGTTTCTCGCCGCTCCGATTCTTCAGCCATGGCTTCAACCGTTTTTCGGAAGCACAGAATGGCCAGCCGCCGTGGACCCCGAGCTACTCGGGTTCATCTGGGAGTTGCGAGCCTCGTTCAACCTGCGCGACGCTTTCTTCGCTCCCGGCAGACTGACTATCGAGCCGGAGGGCGCACATTACTACCTGAGTCCCGCCCTGTTGCTGTTGCCATTATGGTTTGCGTTCATCAAGAACAAGACACTTACCTGGCTCGTTCTCCCGGCCCCGATTTTTCTCTTCATCGTGCTCGTGCTCCTGCCCAGCCCCAATCTGCGGTATCTGATTCCGGCGGCGGTTCCGCTGACCATTGTCGTCGCCCATATGATAGTTCTCGTCAGCGAGCGGTTTCTGTCGAAAGAGATGGCGCGAGTGCTGGTCATCGCCCTTGGCTGTCTGTCCCTTGTCCCGACCGGGACCATGGCGCGCTACTGGCTGACGCGGGCCCGGACCCCAAAGTACTTCTCGGGGACGACTTCAGCTGAAGACTACATCCGTGGTCGGCTCGGACCCGGCTATCCGCAGGTCGTAACTTTGGCAAATCATGATCTGGCGGCGGACAGCAAGATCCTCATGGTCTTCGACGCCCGTGGTTATTACTTCGAGAGAACCGTTCTACAGGACAATAAGGGTACAAACTGGCCTCTGATCTCTACCATCATGAACGAGGACGACTGCCTCGAATCGATGAACATAACCCACGTTCTGCTGGGGTTGGGATCGATCCGATACTACGTGATGGGCGGGCTGGACCCCGAGCGCGTGCGCTGGAATGAATTCCAACAGTTCGCGGCGCGTTGTCTGGAGCCGATCTACCAGGACGTCGCCCTGGTCCTATTCCGGGTGAAGAGCCAAGACCAAAAAGCAGGGAGCGGGAAAGCCGAAGGAGTCCAATGAACCGAGCCTCATGTCGACCCGGGGGAGCTGGCTCTTTTTTGCGGCAGTCCGAGCACATTGATGAAGAAGCTGGCAAACACGATCTGCAGCCCCAGCATGAGAGCGGTGGCGGCTGGGGCCACGATTCGGAGGGATACCCTCGGGTCGAGGGCTCCGAACGAATAGCGGCCCCAGAACCCGACTGCGTAGCCGGAGGCGACAAGGCCCCCGAGCGCCAGGGCCAACCCAACCACGATTCCCACTTCCAGGCTGAAGAACTTGATCAGCCAGCGAAAACGAGAATCCTCGGGCAAGAGCCTGGCATTCATCGCGAAGATCTTGGCGAACACCGCGAAAGCGACAGCCTGGAACCCGACGATTATCGCGGCGCCGCTGTAGACCAGCGTATTGACATCTAAACCTATCGAGCCAATGCGCCGGGGGCCGGGCAACAACCACAACATCGACGCCAATCCAACCGTCATCAGGATCAGTCCCGGGTAGAGGAACAGCCAGCGCGGGCTAAACAGCAACAGGAACCGGAGGTGCCGCCAGCCATCGCGCCAGGTGCGGAGATGCGGCGGTGTGCTCCGCCCGTCTGGCGAGAGGGTGGTCGGGACCTCGGTTATCCTCAACTTCTGCAGCGTCGCCTTGACCACCATCTCGCTGGCGAATTCCATTCCAGTCGTCGTCAAGCCGAGACGTTGGATCGCCTCCCTGCTAAAACCTCGTAACCCGCAGTGAAAGTCTTTGACCGGACTCTTGAAAAAGAGCCGGCCAAACCAGCTCAGCACCGGATTGCCGAGGTAGCGATGAAGAGGTGGCATGGCGCCGGCCGCAATGCCGCCGAGGAACCGGTTACCCATCACCAGCTCGTAACTCGCCCGCAACTTTTCAACGAATGGGTCCAGGTCACTGAAGTCATAGCTGTCATCCGCGTCGCCCATAATGACATATCGGCCACGCGCCGCCGCGATCCCTCCCATGAGCGCCGCCCCATAGCCACGTTCCGAGACGTCGACCACTCTGGCACCGAGTCGACAAGCGATCTCCTGCGAGCCATCCGTGCTCCCGTTATCAGCAACCAGCACCTCGCCAGCGATATTCCGACTCTCGAGATAGCCGCGCGCCTTCTGGATACAGGTTCCGATAGTCTCAGCCTCGTTGAGGCAGGGAAGCAAAATGGTCAGCTCACAGGCGGCGGTGGGTGAGGAAGAAGTTTCTGTCAGGGCATTACCCATGATGAGGCTCGCTTCCTGTGAGGCCAGCCCGGCCGCGCCCATCGGCTCGTGCCGACGGCCACGGATCCAATTCTGACCGTCTCATACATGCTTGCGCCACCGTTGTTCCGCCTCAGCGATAGCCATACAGTTTTTGTACCGGAAAGGTTACAAAATCTACGAACAGCTTTTGCCAGCGTGGAGACTTCTCTTTCCACTCCGAGTCGAGTTTCAAGGCGATGGCACCGGTCTTGAACCGGACTGGATTCCCGGACACAGTGTGATTACCGCGCAACCTGACACCGTCCTCACCGATGAAGTCGAGATTTTCTTCTCCCCTGCCCAATAGCCCGGCGACCTTCCGAACGGACCCTGCCGGACATTGCACCAGGTCTTCGTAGCGAACCATTGCGTAGGGCAGCCCCAGCCTCTCCACCGAGCCTATGAGCAGGTTGAACACATTCCAAGCCACCGCCGTCTTCAGAAAGAAATAGCGGGCGAAGTGCTCGGTGGTCCAGTGGATCTCCGGCCTCACCTTGCGCTTTTGCCAGGCGAAGGCGACGGCATTGCTGTTGCGCACGAGATGGGCGACCGAAAGATCGACCTCATCAATCGTGTTCAAAAGGAAAATTTCCGCCGGATATTTCGATGAGTCGAGTATCACGTCGCAGCCGGACACCGAACGAATCGCGCTGTAAAGCCTGGCGAGGTGCTCGCTGTAGATATCGAGCTTCAACTGAAAGGATCGAGATCTCAGTTTGCTATCGAGGAGCTGGGGCAGCCTGAGAACCGAGCAGATGCTGGATCGCATTTCGACCAACTTTGGCAAATCCAGCTCATCGGGCCCACCGAAGGCCTTTCTTGTAACGTCCAACCAGAATGGGCACTCTCGGAACGGTTTCCCGCAGCCGCAAAGCTGGTTCTGGAGGTAACCCCGGTCCCAGATGTGGGTGACTTCGCCGGCGGCGAAGACACCGGGTAGCTGACCAAGAATGCACTCGAGCAGTGTACTGCCGCTTCGGCCAGTTCCCGCGATGTACAGCAGTTGCGTAGGACCCGAGTCAGCCATTCAGATATCCGGTCACTGTTTCGGGTAATCGTGGAAAGCCACGGTCACTAATCGCGACGCAAGCTGGCCACGAAATGAAGCGACCGGTCGAACAGAAAGCTGGCGGGCGGCGGGTAGAGCCCGAGTTGGTCAATCCATGTCGTCGGCTTCACACCCAATCGGGCGAAACTCTCGCGCCAGCGTTGTTCGGTCCAGTAGTTGTACGGGAGATCGACACCGTGCGGCGCGTTGCCTACCCAGTCCATGATTCGCAAGGTCGGTCCCGCGAGCCACCCTTCCCGGAGGTGGTCTTTGAGAATCACCTGCTGGCGAGCCACCCTAACCCCCTCGAGCAGGAGTACTTCCGGATCCGAAGTGTGATGGAGTACATCGACGAACATGACCACGTCCATGCTCCCGTCGGGATACGGAATATTGGCACCGTCGAAAACCTCCACCGGGATGGAAGCGTCGGGACGCGCCACCACATCGATGCCCCGAATCTCCAGATCCGAACGTCTTTCCGCGATGCGGCGGTCGATGAGGCCATCGCCGCAGCCGACATCGAGCACCTGCGAGCCGGATGGCAGAAGGTCGGCGAGGATTTCGCTCAGGACCCTCACTCTCCGCTGGAACACGAATTTCCGATGCAGACGACCCAGAAATTTCAGCATGAGTAGGCGCGTTCGCGGCAGACAGAGAAGCAGGTCGCCATGTCCGGCCATGGTCGCGAGGGGACGGGCGGGCACGAACCTCGGGTCATCCACCGATGGGTGCTGGCGAGGGTCACGTCGATGCACCCTGGCTCGGATTCCGACGCTGAGCAGAGAGGATGGTTGGGGTGCGGCTCGCCCCTATTCGCCACCGCCCGGCAACGCTACTGCCCGACGACGTTGATCATGTCGAAGATCGGCAGGTACATCGACACGATCATCCCGCCGACCACGACGCCGAGGAAGACGATGAGCAGCGGCTCCATCGCCGCCAGCAGCGCCTCGACCGCGGTGTCGACCTCGTCATCGTAGAAGTCGGCAATCTTGTCCAGCATCTCGTCGATCGTACCGGTCTGTTCACCGACGTTGATCATCTGCGTCACCATGGGCGGGAAGACGCCCGACTGGCGCAGCGGCTCGGCGATCGTTTCACCCCCGGCGATCGACGAGCGGCTTCTCATCACCGCATCGTGGATCACCCGGTTACCCGCCGTCCGCGCCGTGATCTCGAGCCCGTCGAGGATCGAGACGCCCGAAGAGAGCAGCGTACCCAGCGTGCGCGTGAACCGCGCGACCGCGGTCTTGCGGAGCAAGTCGCCGATGATCGGCACGCGCAACAACAGACGATCGAGAGCCAGTCGTCCGGCCGATGTCTTGTAGTACATCCGGATGCTCCAGATCGCCGCTGCGATCAGCCCCAGTATCAGCCACCAGTAGGCTGTGAGCATATCGGACAGCCAGATCACCAGCCGGGTGGGCGCCGGCAGGGTCAGGTCGACGCTGGCGAACATCTGTTCGAACGTCGGGATCACGAAGACCAGCAGCACGGTGACGGCGATCACCGCCACGGCGAGAATCACCGCCGGATAGATCATCGCGCCCTTCACCTTGCGGACCAGCGCCTCGTTCTTCTCCAGGAAGACCGAGAGCCGCAGCAGCACCGTGTCCAGAATACCGCCGGCCTCACCGGCCGCCACCATGTTGACGTACAGGTCGCTGAAGACCTTGGGGTGGTTGCGCAGCGCGTCGGCCAGCGTGGCACCGGACTCGACATCGGCCTGGACTTCCTTGATCGAACCGGCCAGGAACTTGTTCTCGGTCTGTTGAGCGAGGATTTCCAGGCACTGCACCAGCGGCAGGCCGGAGTTCACCATGGTGGCGAACTGCCGCGTGAAATGCACGATCTCCTTCATCTTCACCCGGCGGCCGAAGGTGAAGGAGATGTCCTTTGGCTTCTCGCGAACCGTGACCGGAATCAAGCGCTGCCGCCGCAAGTAGCCGATAACAGCCTCGCGGTTCGGCAGATCGACGTTCCCCGTCTGGATCTCCCCGGTAACGGTCTTTGCGCTATAAATGAAGATCGGCATCTGTCAGTCCCCGCATGAAACCATGCGCTGCCGGCGGCCCCTGGCCGCCACCCTTTACAGTCTAAGCCGGAACCGGCTCACCCGCCATTCGCAGCAACTCGTTCGGATCTGCCGAACGCTTCAAGCATTCCTCCAGCGAGACCTCGCTCGACAGGTACAGCTGGTACAGCGCGTCGTTCAACGTCTGCATCCCGTGCTTCTTCCCGGCCTGCATCAGGCCGTAGATCTGCTGGATCTTGGCCTCGCGGATCACCGACCTGATGGCCGGCGTCGCCACCAGCACCTCGCAGGCGGCCACGCGGCCGCGGCCGCGAGATTTCGGCAACAACGCCTGCGTGATGACCCCCTCGAGCACGAACGAGAGCTGGGCCCGGACCTGCGACTGCTGGTGCGAAGGGAAGACGTCGATGATCCGGTTGATGCTCTCCGCGGCGGAGTTGGTGTGGAGGGTGGCCAGCGCCAGGTGTCCCGTCTCGGCGGCGGTCAGCGTCATGGCGATGGTCTCCAGATCGCGCATCTCGCCCACCAGCAGCACGTCGGGGTCCTGTCGCAGGGCGTACTTCAGCGCGTTGGCGAAGCTCTGCGTGTCGCTGCCCACCTCGCGCTGATTGATCATGCAGTTCTGGTGCCGGTGGATGAACTCGATCGGCTCCTCGATCGTGATGATATGGCCCCTCCGGCCCTTGTTGATGTGGTCCACCATCGCGGCCAGTGTGGTCGATTTGCCCGAGCCCGTCGGTCCCGTGACCAGCACCAGGCCCCGCGGCCGCTCGGCCAGCTTCTTCAGGATGGGCGGCAGGCCCAGCTCCTCGAAGCTCTGGATGTTGAACGGGATGAGCCGGATGGCCAGGGCGACGCAGCCTCGCTGCCGGTAAGCGTTGCCGCGGAAGCGGGCCAGGTTCTGGATACCGAACGAGAAGTCGAGCTCGTCCTCCTGCTCGAAGCGCTTCTTCTGGCTTTCCGTGAGGATCGAATAGGTCAGCTGCAGCGTGTCCTTGGGCATCAGGACGTGATCGACGTTGGCGTTGGTCAAATCACCGTCGACCCGGAGCTTGGGCCGGTCACCGGCGGTCAGGTGAAGGTCCGATGCGCCCCGCTCGATCATCTCCTCGAGCAGTCCTCTTACGCTCAGCGTTGCCATATACTCGCGCCCATAATCAACGCCCCATGAAAGCGAGGCTGTGTCCGCTGTTTTTGCTTCGGAGTCAACTGCCGGCCGTCAGCGCGCCCCGGCTAATGTTCGGCCCAAACGCCTCGAGCCCGGCCGACACGGCGGGAGAGCCGGGGCCGAAGGTCCATCGCGGCGCACGGCGTTTCGCCGGGCCGCCGCGCGATCACGCCGCCGTTTCCTTCAGCACCTCTTCCAGCGTCGTGATGCCCTTGTTGATCTTGATCAGGCCGTCGTCCCGCAGGGTCAGCATCCCTTCGGAGACCGCCTGCTCCTTCATCGCGTCGGCGCCCTCGCCATGCATGATCATGCGCCGGATCGTCGGCGTTATCACCATGACCTCGTACAGACCCTGACGGCCGCGATAGCCGGTGCCGTCACAGGCGTCGCACCCCTCGCCCTTGTAGAACTTCATCTGAGTCAGCTTGTCCTGAGAGATCAGCGACGCTTCCAGCATGTTGGAGTCGTACTGGAACTCCCTGCGGCAGCTGGAGCAGATGCGGCGCACGAGACGCTGGGCGGTGACCAGGTTCACCGCCGACGCCACGTTGAACGGCTCGACGCCGATGTCCACCAGTCGGGTGATGGTCGAAGCGGCGTCGTTGGTATGCAGGGTGGACAGCACGAGGTGACCGGTGAGCGCCGCCTTGATGGCGATGCCAGCGGTCTCGAGGTCTCGGATCTCACCGACCAGGATGATGTTCGGGTCCTGACGCAGGAAAGCGCGGAGCGCGGCGGCGAACGTCAGGCCGATCTCGGGTCGGACCTGAGTCTGGTTGATGCCGCGGAGGTTGTACTCGACCGGGTCCTCCGCGGTCATGATGTTGACCTCCTCGGTGTTGATCTTGGTCAGCGCCGAGTAGAGGGTCGTCGTCTTACCGGAACCCGTGGGGCCGGTGACCAACACCATGCCGTAGGGGTTCTTGATCGCGTGCATGAAGTCCTGTTCTGCTTTGGGCTCCATGCCGAACTTCTCGAGGTCGAGCTGCAGGTTCGACTTGTCGAGAATACGCAGTACGATCTTTTCGCCGAACAGGCCCGGCAGCGTCGACACACGGAAGTCGATCACCCGCTTGCCCATCCGCATCTTGATCCGGCCGTCCTGCGGGATGCGGCGCTCGGCGATGTTGAGGTCGGCGAGGATCTTCACGCGGCTGGTCAGCGCGGCCTTCATGCGCATCGGCGGCCTCATGATCTCCCGTAGCGCACCATCGACGCGGAAGCGGACACGCATTTCCTTCTCGTACGGCTCGATATGGACGTCGCTGGCGCCCTTCTGCACCGCGCTGGTGAGGATGCCGTTGATCAGCTTGACGACCGGCGCCTCCTCGACCTGCGCCTGCAGCGCCGTCACCGAGATCTCGTCCTCTTCCATATGGCCCTCGACGACCTCGATGTCCTCGTCGTCGAGCTCCTTGAGGATCTCCTTCAAGCCGTCCTCGAGGCGCTCGTAGTGCTTCTCCACCGATTTGCGCAGCGAGTACTCCCCGGCGACGACCGGTTCTATGTCGTAGCCGGTGGAGAATCGCAGCTCGTCGATGGCGTCGAGGTTCGTCGGGTTGGCCATCGCGACGGTGAGCGTACGGCCCACGCGGCGAAGCGGCAAAACGAGGTGACGCGTGGCGATCTCCGGTTTGACCAGATTGATCACCCGCTTGTCGATATTGCCGATGCGCGAGAGGTCGACTGCCTTCACGCGGTACTTCCGCGCCAGGACGCGGGTCAGATCGGTTTCGGAGACGAATCCCATCTCCACCAGCGTGTAGCCCAGCCGGTGCCCGTTGCTGCGCTGCTCCTGCAACGCGCGTTTCAGCTGGTCCTCGCTGATCAACCCCTCGCGAACGAGGAGGTCGCCGATCAAGTCGCTCGATTTCGTGCGGGTAGTTGCCATTACGACCGGAGCCTAGGGTGTTGTCGAACCCGGTGGCGGGGGGAGTACAGCAAGTTCCAAACCTGCTAGAAGTTACGGATACTGTCAAGGTCGAACCACAGACAGCGACCGTAACCGTGCGACCGTCGCCGGCCCGATACCCGGTACCTCCAGAAGGTCCTCAAAGTTCCGGAAGGGACCTCGGGCTTCGCGCCATCTGACGATGGCACGGGCACGCACGGGGCCGATCCCGGGCAGGGACTCCAGATCCGCGGCGGAGGCCCGGTTCAGGTCGAGAGGCGCTCCGGAGCGCCTCTCCGCCGGCAGAACCCTGCCCTGGTGCGCCGTACGGGCCGGGCCGGCCGAGGCCGGCAAGGCGAGGTGCGGCGCCAGACGACGGATTGTAGTACTCCCGAGACCCGCCACCCGTTCCAAGTCGGCCAGATCGCGAAACGGCCCGTCGCGCCGGCGGCTGGCCAGGATGGCCCGAGCCAGCGCCGGGCCGACGCCGGGCAGGCGGTCGAGCTCGGCCTCGTCGGCCCGGTTCGGGTCGATCCGTTCGCCGGTGGCGAGAGGCTCAAGACGCCGCTGCGTGAGAGCGTAGGCCGACTCGGCGACGGCCAGGGCCGAGTCGCCAGGTCCGGCCGGGTCGATGCCGGTCGCCCGCATCTCGGCCGTCGGCCCGCGCAGCCAGATCCGGCCGACCGCGGCCAGCAAGACCAGGAGGGCGGCGGCGAGCAAGGCACGAGCCTCGCCTTCGCTGAGGGTCACGGGTGGGAATCTCGACTCCGGGAATCAACGAATCGTCAACTGGGGAGTTGGGGATTGGCGATTCCTTCGTTCAGCCTTCTCTACATTCCCCTATATATGAGCCGGGTCATCACCGTCCCGACCACGTCGAGGCTGGAGGCCGACACCTTGTCCGGCGTGTCCTCGGGCGTATGCCAGTACCGGTTGCCGGGCCCCGGATAGTCGAAATCGATCACGTCGATGGTGGGAATCCCGACATCGTTCAGCGGGATGTGATCGTCGTTGATGGTGTGGCGGGTGCTCCGGTGAAAAACGTCCCCGAACCCCAACCGCTGAGCGATGTTCCAGACCCGGTCGACCACCGCCGGCGCCAGCCGGTTCGAGTTCCCTTCGACGTAGATGTCGAGGTTTCGGTCGCCCACCATATCCAACAGAACACCGAACTCCGGATCGTACCCCTCCGGCAGGTTCGCCGCGAAGTAGCGTGACCCGAGGAAGACGTCCTTCCCCACGGCGAAGTCACCGTAGTCCTCTCCGTCGACCAGCAGCAGATCCAGCGAGCGCGGGGGCGGCGTGCGGCTCATCATGTCCGCCAGCTCCAGCAGGATGGCGGTGCCGGAGGCGCCGTCGTTGGCGCCGGGCACGGGCTGGTCACGGACCTCGGGATCGTCGGCCCCATCGGACACCGGCCGCGTGTCCCAGTGACTCAGGAGCAGGATGGGTCGGGTGCCGGACACCTCGAACCGGGCCAGGAAGTTGAGCAGCTGCACAGCGTCACCGCCCACGGTGGTGTGGGTGAACCGCTGAACGACGAGGGTATCGGCGCGTTGCGCCAGGTATTCCTCGAGCCACGCCGCCATCGCCCGATGACCCTGGCGTCCCGGTACCCGGGGACCGAACGCCACCTGGCGCTGAACCAGCTCGTACGCCGCCTGGCCGCTGAAGCGCGGGTGCGCCGCCACCGCCGCCTGGTCCTCGTCGCGGTCCGGCTCGCCGTCCGCACCGCTGCAGCCAGCGAGCGCCACGAGGCCCAGCGACACCCACCGCCAGTTACACCGCTTTCGGTTCAACGAATCTCTCCGGTCTCGAGCAGGAATTGTCCAAACAACGAGATCTCGAGCTGCGTGTTGCCGGGCTGCTGTCCGATCCGGCTCTGCGTGTCGCGCCACGATCCCTGCAGGCCGAGAACGAACGGCGGCAGATCGGTCCCAACGGTGAGATCGACGCGGCGGATGCGCAAGTCGGTGAACGGCTCGCAACTCTGCGCCGCCGCGTCTCCATCGGTCCCGTCGGCGCGCGGCGCGAACGGATCGCCCAGGCGTCGGCACTGCTCCTGCTCGTCCTGCGACAGACGGAGCGAGACCCGGATGGGGTTCCGGAAGCGTCCTTGCTGCGAAAGCGGCGACAAACGTCCGCTCACCTGAATCGAGTGCTTGACATGATCGCCGAAGCTGACGCCGGTCGGATCGCGGCGCTCCTCCTCGCTCCAGTCAAGGTTATAGGAGAAGGACCAATTGGTTGTGAGCGCGATATTGAAGCTGAACGGGATCGACCGCGTCTCGGTCTCTCGGACCTGATCCGATCGCAGCACTTCCGTGCGGCCCTCGCGGAAGTTGTAACCGACCCGAAGACCGACGGTGGAAACCCAGCGCTGGAGCAGTCCCGGCACCGGCACGCGGGACCAGTTGAGGTTGACGTTCGGCCACCCGACCGTATTACTCCTCGTCTGGTTCACCTGCGTTTCGACTAGCGAAGTGTTGTTGGAGTAATCGACGGTGATCCCGGCGCCGAACGGCAGACGGAAGCCTGACGAGACCGAGATCCCCTCCGTGTCAGCCACCCGGCTGGCCGTGTCGCCGTCCTGGACCCGGAAGCTTTCGAACCCTCCCAACCCGAGCTGGTAGGCCAGGCTGGGTCTGGCGCCCTGGCGCTGGTACTGCGAGGCCAGCGTCCCGATCCACGAGAAGGAGATCAGGTCGAAACGATCCACGAAACCGAGCAGCGCACCGAGCAGGCCGCCGGGCTCGCCGAAGGTCGATCGGGCCAGAACCGGCGCGTTGAACGCCAAAGACGTACGAAGCGCGCGCGAATTGTCGAAGTCGCTCAGGAGCGCCGTGTCCGCTTCCTGCTGGGTGATGTACGACGCCCCGCGGTTCAGCCGGTAGCGGCTGTCGATCGAAGCCTGCGGAGTGAGCCAAACCGCCACGTCCGGCCGCCATGTCCAGTTCATGGTCAAGGTGCTCGCCGTGAGCCAGCCAAGATCGATCCCCAGCAGCCGGCTCCGTTCCGCATTGATCAGTTCGCGCGCCGCCTCCCCCTGCACCGAGAAATTGGTCGGCGCCAGATCCCTCGCCTGGCTCAACGCCACTTGACCCCTCAACGCGGGAACGGGCTCGAAGTTCATGCTACCGTTCAGCCGCAGCCGGTTGTCCAGCGACTTGATTGGGCGCACGCTCGAGTCGCTCGGCAGCTCGATGACCTCCTGAAATCGCCGGGTCTCGGCGCGCCCGTTCACATAGTTCAGGTTGAACTGCAAGTCGACCGGCGTCAGCCGGAACCGCCAGTCCTTGACGGGGAGCAGGGGGAAGGACACGTCGGACACGTCGGATCGGAAGCTATAGTTGGCGCTGTAGCCGCTGGTCTCTGTTTCCGATCGCGACGTGCGATCTGTCCGCTTCTCGTAGGACAGACGCAGCGCCGAGTTGTCGGCAAACCAGCCCAGCACCGGGGTATCGACTCCGGGTCGACGGCTCAGGTTCAGGTCCATTCGCAATCCACGCGTCGCCGCCGTCCGCAAGCTCTGTAGCCGCTCGCCCGAGACATCCGTGCCGGGCAGCAGGACGGGCTGAGAGGAGCGGCTGGAGTAGGAGACGGTCAGCGGCATGCTGAGCCGCCAGCTGTCAGGCAGGAAGCGATCGAACTGCAACCGGCCACCGACGGCGTAGCTACGATCGGACCGGAAGCTGGGTCGCTGTGCGAGTTGCCGGAAGTACGGGTTCTCCGACGCGTAGGAAACGCTGAGATCGAGGACATCGGAGGCCCGGGCGTCCAGGTTGAAACGGCCAACGACCCCCAGGTTGTCCGTGGGCGAGTCGAGACGCATGTCATCGATCCAGATCTGGCCTGACGCCGTTGTCGTCCCACCGTTGAACACCGCCAGCGAGACCTGACGCACAGCCGCCAGGTTAGCGGCCCGCGACCGCTGATTGACAAACACGGCATAGCTGCTGTCCCCGTCCTGGAACAGATCGACGTCCCAGATTTGCAAGGTGCTGTCGCCGGGCAGGCCGCCACTCATCAGCATGATCTCCTCCGCGCGCGTGCGCAGGGCGATGAAGACGTCCATGTCGATCACGATTTCGGGCAACCACGCCTGACGCAGTTCCTGGCCCGTCCCCCCCGGTGGCACGGCCGGGAGCTCCGTTCTGAACACATAGGTGTTCCCTTTGTCCTCACCGAGCTTGACCGCGAACCGGAGCGGCTCCCCATTCGTCCCCCAGTCGCCCTCGATCCCCAACGCCCAAACACGCAACGACCGATAGGCGAGGAAGTCGCGGGGTGTCTGCACGTACTGGAGGTAGACCTCCGCCCGCTCGTTCGGCTGGATTTCGGCGAACGAGATGCTGAGCGACTGCTCGTTGATCGCCGTCGACGTGGGACTGAACTGCCCGCCCTGACTCGCGGCCTGCTCGGTGACACCGGGAGGTGGCACGTACCGGTCGTCCAACGTGCTGATCGGACCGACCTCGACCAGTGCGCTCGGGTTGAATACCGATGTCGTGTCGGCGAGCCCCTGAACCACGCCGGTGTTGTTGCGCTTCAGCCAACGCGACCCCAGGAATCGCACCCGGGCCAGGACCAGCCGCACATCCGAGTTGGCGACCACCGTCATCCGCAGTTGGCGGATATTCTGGAACTCAGCGTCGGTGACCCGCTCCCGGTGGTCGGGTCGTCGCAGGGGGATCCGGTAGAGACGGAACCGTGCGCCGCCAAACTCATTGGCGTCGCGAACGAAGTAGCCTCCCCGGTCGCCCAGCTTCACCGAGTAGCGGAAGAACCGCTCGTCCTCATCCAGGACGCTGTTCTGATTGATGTCCTCCGAATCCTCGATGCCATTGCGCCGCGTGCAGTTCGCCGCGACATCGCCGAGTGGATAGGTAATCTGGTTCGGGTTGGCCTCGCAGCCGGTACCCCACAGGCCCGTGTCGTCCGGGTTGCTCCAGACCCGCGGCGGCACGACCTCCCGATTCAGCTCGCCCAGCCCGGACGGCAGGCCCAGCGAGTCGATGGCGAACGCGTCCTCGCTGACCGTGCCCAGATCGAGGATCAACGTCGTCGACTCCGCCGCCTCATCGGTCACGGCGACGTAGAACTCGAGATACTCGATCGTAGTGAAATCCCGCCCGCTTGCTGAGAGCGTGTGGGTGATCGAGGCCCACGACGGTCCCGATGGCGGGTTGGGCCGCGGTGCGATCTGGCGGTTCTCCGGTGACCGTAGTGTCAGGGTGAGCGCCGACTCCCGGCCAGTACCCGCCCCCTGGATGACGAGCTGGTCGTCGATCTGCTGGGTTGGGAGGGGGCCGGCGATCTCGCCGGTCTGGCTCAGGAACTGGTCCTGCCAGACCATCTCGGCCGCCGTCTCCTCGTTCAACAGCGCCGGCAGGACATCCTCCGCTCCCACCGCTGTCGACGGTACCGATCCCAGCCTCCAGGCCCGACTCACCAACGCGAGGCTGAACCCGGTGCCTCCCTCGAAATCTTCAAGGTAGGTAACGCCCTGGGTATTCGTGCTCGGGGTGGAAAGCGCGATCTCGCCGTCGAACGTGAGCTGTGAGGGCGCCTCGGTCTCCACCCCCGGCAACGCGTCCACCAGGTTCGACAGCCAGCGCGGCTGGAAGTTGAGGCGGCCAGAAAAGCCGGTGAGGAGCACCGAGCTCGGCTCGAGGCCGAGCTCCGGTCGGGTCTGCAGCGTGCGCTCGGACTGTGACAGGCCGATGAAGTTGAACTCGCCGGTGCGACCGAGGAGATAGCGCGCCTGTACTCCGAACACCGAGGTCGGAGCGATCTGGAACAGCGGCTTCTGCTCCCAAGTGACGCGCACGCTGGCCTGCGGGTTATCGCGGAACCACTGTTCCGGGTCCCGCAGCTCGATCACCCCGATATCGTAGTCGACGATGTAATCTTCGCCGCGAGTCAGCTCGACGCCGTCGATCAGCAATCGCTCGCTGTCCTCGCGAACTCCCGGCGCCAGCGAGATGTTGGAAAGGAATCCTTCGAACCGTTGTCGATAGGAGATCGTCAACAGGTACAGGTTGCTCCCCCGGCGCACCACGTCGTTCGGCTCGTCGTAGATGGTCGTGTTCCTGTCGCCAGGATCCAGCGGGAACGGCTGGCCGTTCACCGGGTCGTTGACGCCCCTCAACGGTGGCGGCGTCTTGAAGGGCTCCAAGGTGGGCGGGATGATGTAGGTGCCCACGGGCCCCGAGATCTCGCCAACCCCGGTGCCGGAGATTTGGAATGCGTGTGCGAGGTCGAGGCGATTATCGGTCGGATCGTCGTCGAGCCCGAAGATCTTCAGGAACTCGAGCTGTACGCCGCCGGGGGTCGTGCGAAACGTGTTACCGACCTCGGGGTTGCCCTGCGAGATTACCATCTCGACGCTCGTCTCGACCACGCCCGGGCTGGCGGATACCCGATAGACGTTGTGCAGCTCGCGAGTCCAGGTGGCGGTACCCGGGCGGTGATTGATGCCCTTGATCAGCTCGAGGCTCGGCGGGTCCACGTTGTCGGGGTCGTTGTTGTGCGCGTCGGATTGCTCTTCCGCGTTGAACGTGCCGATCGTATCGCCGTTCGCGGCGATGTAGGTGATCGCTAGGCCTTCCTGCTCGCTGACGATGTTTCGCAGCACCATCCAGATACCGCTGCGGTGCAGGATGTAATCCTCTCCCTCGTTGAGGGGGCGGAAGAGGCCGCTCAAGGTGTCGGTGACCACGGTGTCCTGGCCGGTGGCGGTCTGAATCGTGTCGACCGCCACCGCCACCGCGGTGATGAATCCCTCGGGTATCTGAGCACCGGCCCCGAATCCGAGCTGCTCGTAGCGATAGACCTTGACCCCGGACACCGGCCGCAGCTCCGCCGGCGCGTCGGCAGCGAGGAGCCGCTGCACGTCGACATGCGGGTAATCGGACAACCGATCCGGATTGAAGAGGAAGAAGAAGCGGCCGCGCTCGTAGTCCGAGTCGTCCAGCACGGTAACTGCGGTCTGCTCGAACCCCTGACCGCCGCCGCCGACCTGGAGCTCACGGGTCCCCACGTCACCTTTCTGTTGAGCCCAAACGGTCTGGAAGTCGATGGGGCCCATCTGTCCAGTGGCGCGGATCCCGAAGTTGCCGGCGGGAATGCCCTGCGTCAGGTAGCGGCTCTGAGGCAGTGGGAAGCTCACGTCGCCGACCTCGACGCGCTGCAGGATCTCGTCCTCGAGACCCTGATAGAAGACGTTGATGTTGTTGGCCGCGTCGAACTCGCGGCGGTTGTCGTAGTCGATCGAGACGTGTATCCGATCGGTGATCGTGCCACCGACCCGGCCACCGAACTGGATCTCGGGCTTCAGGTCGGGTACGAGGCTCGGGGAGCAATTCTGGAACGTGGCGTCGCAGGGCCTGAATCGACTCCAGCCACCGCCCATCTCCACGCGGCCCTGGACGGCAACGCCCAGGTCGGCAAACTCGCCGAAGACGTCCGGAGGAACCTCAGGCTGGCCCTGCGTCGTCTCAGGAGCCGGCTCGACGTCGGGCTGCGGAGCCGCCGCGGCCATCGTGTCCGGCGGCGGCCGTTCCCCCTCGACCCGAGCGTTCTCGGCCTGGACCGCCTCGGCCTCCGCCTGGCGATCTACCAGCTTGATGGCGAGGGGACGGTGCTCGAGCCAGAGGACCTCCCTCTGTTCCGCCAGGCGCTCCCGCAGATCCCTCACCCAGCGCGCACCCCAATCTCCGGCGCGGGATCGGAGCCCCATCAGACGTTGCGTCGGTTTCGGCAGACGAGCGGCGAAGTTGATCGGGAAGGGCAGCTCTAACGTCTTGAGCCCGACCTGAAGCCGGTTAAGGTCCGGCGGCGCGGGGGCCGTGTCTTGCGGGACCAAACCCGGGTCGACAGAGTCCAGTGCCGCGGGGCGAAGGATCGTGTCCACGGCCGGACGCACTCCGCCGGTATCCTGCGGCACCAGGGCCGGCATTCGAGCGAACCGTGCCGGGCCTGGCCGCGGTGTCGCAGGAGTCGGAGCGCCGCCCGCATAGCGGGGTAAGGCGCTCGAGACGGAGACGGCAAGCAAGCCGCCGATCAGGGCTAGCCTCGGGCGCACCTTTCCGGACGTTCGGGTGTAGTTGGGTTAAGCCCAAAACCGCCTATTTTCAAGGCACCGATGAAGATACTGAGACGCTATATACTTCGCGAGCATATCGGGCCCTTCCTGGCCGCGCTCAGCGTTCTCACCGGGTTGATGCTCCTCAACCAGCTGGCCCGGCGGTTCGGCGATCTGGTCGGCAAGGGCCTTCCCTGGTACGTGATCGCTGAGGTGTTCGCTCTGTCTATCCCGTTCATCCTGGCGATGACGATGCCGATGGCGGTTCTGGTCGCCGTGCTCTACAGCTTCAGCCGACTCGCCTCGGACAACGAGTTCACCGCTCTCAAGGCCGGCGGCATCAGCCTGTTGCGCCTGATGGTCCCGGTGCTGCTGGCCGCCTCGGCGCTGGCGGTGGGGATGATCTGGTTCAACGACAACCTTCTCCCCGAGTCGAACCACCGGCTGCGCATGCTGCTCACCGATATCGGGCGCAAGCAACCGACGTTCGAGCTGAGTGAGCGAGTGATCAACGAGGTGGTGGACAACAAGCTGTTCCTCCAGGCGGCGCGGATCGACCGGTCTCGGAGCACTCTAGAGGACCTGGTCATCTTCGACATCGGCAACCGCGGAACCGATCGGATCATCTACGCAGATTCGGGTCATATGGCGTTCAACGAGAGTCAGACCGACCTGTACCTGACTCTGTTCAGCGGGGAGATGCACGAGCGGGAGACCGATGATCCGGCGCTGGACCAGCGGGCGTTCTACGACCGCCAGGTCGTACGCATCGCCGGCGTCAGCAACGAGCTGAGGCGCGGCGTGGGGGTCGATTGGCGGGGCGACCGTGAGATGAATATTCAGATGATGCAGGAGGAGATCATCGAGCGACGTGACCGCCTGACGCAGATCGTCGACAGCCTCAGCCACGCGATCGACGGGCTGGCACCGATCCGGGTCGAGGCGGCGGAGCCGCGGGCGGTCCGGCCGGAGGCATCGATCGAGGAGCCGCGCGTGGACCGCCGGACCGACCGGCCTGCGCTCGGCCGCGTGGCGCGCCGGCTGCCCCGGGCGGCCGTAGAAGATCGGAAACCATCACAGCCCGAGCCGGTTCGGCAACGTTTCTCCCGGTCGCGGCGGTCGGCTTGGCCGCCGGCCGGCGACGCCGTCCCGTTTGCGGCTCGAGTCGCCAACGAGCTTCGGCGCATCGGTTCGCGGTCGGACATCCATCGTCGCGAGATCAACAAGTACGCGGTCGAGATCCACAAGAAGTTCGCGATTCCCGCCGCGGCCATCGTCTTCGTGCTGATCGGGGCGCCGATCGGCGTACGGTTTCCCCGTGGCGGAATCGGAATGGTCATCGGGGTAAGCCTCATGGTCTTCTGCGTCTACTACGTCTTCCTGATCGGCGGTGAGGAATTCGCCGACCGGGACATCATCTCTCCGTTCTGGGCGATGTGGGCGCCCAACGTGGTCTTCCTCATCGTCGGCTGCGCCACGCTCTTCTGGGTCACACGGGCCGGGACGCGGCATCTGCGGCTCCGCCGGGGACCCGCGGCACGTCCCACGGAGGCCGCGCAACCCGCCGGCCTCGGGAGCGGCGCCCGATGAGGACCCTCGACCGCTACGTGGCCGGTCTATATATAAAGGTCTGGTTCATCTGCGTGTTGGGCGCGCCGCTCCTCTTCATCGTCATCAAGCTTACCGACGATCTCGACAAGTACCTGGCGCGTGGGCTCAGCATCCAGCAGGTCCTTCTGGCACACGTTTACGATTTCCCCTATCAGATGGGGCTCTCCTTCCCCGTCGCCAGCCTGTTCGGCGCCGTGTTCACCGTCGCCCTGATGAGCCGGAACTTCGAGGTGACGGCAGCGAAGGCGAGCGGTATCAGTTTCTATCGGCTGATCGGGCCACTCGTGGTGCTGGGCATCGTGCTCAGCCTGGCCGGGCTCGCCCTGGGTGAGCTGGTCCCCATCACGAATCGCCTACGCGCAGAGACTTTGGAGGAAAGGGGGAGCGTCACGACGGCGGTGCGCAACCAGTTCGTCTACGGCGCGGACGGCGGCCGCGCGTACAAGATCCGGCGCCTCAACGCCGAGACCGGCGTGATCCGGGACATCCTGATCGAGCGCGAGGGAACCGGGCCGGATTACCCGACCTACAGTATCCACGCGCCGGCGGCCGAATGGGACAGGGACAGCTGGGTACTCACCGACGGCTACCTTCATTACTACCCGCAGCCCGGCCGCGTGGTGACGTTCTCGTTCGACACGCTCCACCAGCCCGACTTCACCGAGAGCCCACGGGAGCTGCAGGCGGAGCCGAAGGATCCGGAGGAGATGAATTTCCGCGAGCTCGGCCGCTTCATCCAGTCGATCCAGCGCTCGGGGGGTGACGCACGCCAGCTCATCGTCCAGCAAATGCTCAAGATCGCCTTCCCCATGGCCTGCCTGATCGTGGTGCTGTTCGGCTCGGCCCTCGGCATGAGCACCGGGAGCCGCGGCCCGGCGACGGGCGTCGGCATCGCCCTGGCCACGGTCCTGGTCTACCTGCTCACCGTCCGGATCTCCGAAGGGATGGGCGCCGGCGGCGTGTTGCCCCCCGTGCTGGCCGCGTGGCTGCCCAATCTACTTTTTCTCGTCATCGGGCTCATCCTGCTGGTCAGAACCCGCACGTAGACACGGGCGTCCAAAAAAGAGCGGCGCCACCGATTCGGTGGCGCCGCATACGACACACCTCTATTGACCTGACCGTCAACCCACCTCGAGCGGCTCCTCCAGCAGCGAACAGCCGCCCGCGCGGCCGTCGGCCTTCGCCAGCAGCTGTCGCGGTTCCGCCCCGTCGTCGGGGTGGCTCGCCATGCCCACCAGCAATCGAACGGAGCTCGAGTCGCCTGCCATCTCGCGCTGCGAGAGGAACGACGAGAGCACCCGCTGCGCCGCCACCTGCGCACCCTCGGGCCCGGTGTCTGGCAACAGCATCCCGACCCCGTGCCCCTCGAATACACCGAGCACATCGAGCAGTCGACAGCACTCGCGCCCCTGTTTCGCCACCTCCTGCACGACCTCGTCATCCGGCGGGTCCAGCTTGAAGATCGCCAGCGAAAGCGAAGACTTGCGGCGGCGCGCCCGCTCCAGTTCGCAGTCCAACAGCAACGCGAAGCCGACTTTGTTGTAGCAGCCGGACACGTCGCTCTTGAGCTTCTGGATCTCGAGCGATTCATCCACGCTGAAAAGATCCAGCTCGCTCTTGCGCCTTACCCTCAACGGGCCCTCGCTGACGGCCACCGCCTGGGTCAGCGACTCGAGATAGTAGAGCTCCACCGCGCGACGTGCCGACACCGAAAGATGCTCCGCCAACTCGCGGGCCGCGTCCTTACCCTGACCCGGCTCGAAGTTCTCCATTCTCAACGAGGCAAGGCGAAGACCCAAGGCGAGATCTCGTGCCGTGTTTGCCGCTATTCCGCGCAGATCCTGCGCCGCTGGTTTCGCAGGTTTCATCGTACCAAGCTCCTTGCTCACTCCCTCAAGCCCGGGACCGGGCTATGCCCGCCCCCTCGCTTCGTCTCGACCGACGGCACCCACCGCAACCCGCACCAGGGGCAGAAATAGGCGGGCTGGGCCTGCTCCGAATTGCCCCACCCGTCGGGCGAATCCACCGATCCCAGGTCCATCTCGCTCCCGCAACGCACGCATGCCGGAGGATCACCCCGCAACAGCTGCGACTTGAAGACATCGGTCTCCTCCGCCGTGTACGGTTCGATCGACAGCGTCACCTCGTGGTCTTCCGGCTCTCTCGTGCAGCGCAAGGCGATCCGTGCGGCCGAGCCGTGGCGCTCGACCTCCCGGGTACCGGTCAACAGCAACCCCGGGCACTCCCGGTGCGGGCAGTCGATCAGGCGTTCACGAGCCGTGTAGCTTCTCTTCACCTCACCCATCCGCACCTGACGCGATGACGAATCCGCCGACCCACTGGCGCCGTTCACGTCCCCGGCCGTCCAGCCCGGATCGTCAGCCGAACTCGACCATCGTCGTCTCATCCCGATTACGCTCAGTTTGCCGAACACCTGCTCGAGGCCCTTCCGTCCCTTTTCCCTACCCGGGGTTTGGCCTATCTTGTGATCTATCCTATGTCGCCGGGCGCGCCGCCGCTCTCTCCCGCCTTCCGCTGACCGGACCTCACGACGCGGCGCACGCGGCCGGTTGTGGATAGGGCACGAACTCTGCCAGCATCGGATGTCGTGACCCGGAACTGTAACCGCAATTAAGGAAACGAATTATGGCGCCTGGCCAGATGCACCACGGTACGGCCGAGTCGGGCAGAAAGGCCGCCGGCCACCGGAGTGCCGGTAATTCTGACCGAAACGTGGCACCCCGGCGCGGGCAACTGACAAAGTCAACCACCCTGGCCTGACTCGATCGAATGAGCGCACGCACCGATTTGGCCACTTATCTGCTGGGTGAGCGAAGCGAGCTTCGGCCCCTGATCGAAGCGATCGCGGCGGCCGGGGACGGCGGCAGCCGAGAGCGCGCGGCGGTCGAGTACCTCCTGGTTCTGGCGACAGCCCGGCGTGCGGCGCGGCGGGAAGCGGTGGAGGTCCGGGCGCTGGAGCAGGTACGCTCCCGTTATTATCGCGTGTTCGGAAAAGACGACACGCCGCATGCCCGGCTGCTGAGAGAGCTGTACGCATCGCTGGAGGAAGACTCGGCCGCGGCCCTGGCGACAGCCCTGAAGCTCCTCGGACTACACCATCGGAAGCACGGCAGCTACCGGCTGGCTCGCGCTTCTTTCGCCCTGACCGTTGAACTGACCGCCGAGCTGCCCGACGAGATCGAGCAACTCAACGCTCTATTCTGGTTGGGGCTGACGGAACGCTACCTGGGCGATCTGGACGCGGCTGAGGCTCTACATCGGGAGCAGCTGAGCCGGGCACGCCAGGCCGGGGCGCACGGACAGGCGGTGCTGGCCCAGGAGAACCTGGGCCTGGTGTCGTTGCGGCGCGGCAAGGTCGCCGAGGCCCGTACGGAGGTCCTGCGGGCGCTGCAGGAGGCGGAGAGTTTGGGCGACAGCGAGTTGGAAGGCTACTGCTATCACGCGCTGCTTCTGGTGGAAACGTCCGCGGGCCGCCCGGGCGAGGCCGCGGTCTGCGGCTGGGAGGCGTACGGCCGATATGAATCCAACGAGCAGCGAATGCGGGCCCTGCAGGACTGTGGAGTGATCCTCTTCGAGGCGGGCCTGCTGGAAGCCGCGGACGCGGCGTTCGAGATCGTGGCGAACGGGTCGGATGACACGGCATCGCTCCTGCGGGCAAAGACCGGCCTGGCCGATGTCGCGGCGGCACGAGGCGACCGCGACCGGTTCGAAGCCATCAGCCACGACTTGCTGGCGGATGAGAACTTGCAAGCCCTGCCATTCGAGTTTGCCAGTGCCCTGCGGACCGTGGGCCTGGGCTACGTGACGCTGAACGAAGAGCAACGGGCCCGCGAGTATCTGTTGCGCAGTCAGACCGTGGCGGAGTCTCGTGGGTTGGAGGATGAGGCCGCCAAATCGCGCCAGGCTCTTGCGAATCTCCCGGCCGGCACACGGGCCTTTCGGCCCCTGGTGCCGACCGGGTCCGAACTCGAACGCCTCGAGAGCGTTGGACGAAATGTGGTGTGGGAACGGGCTCAGGTGAGTGCTTGAGCCCCTTCACCGCCACCGTGTTCAATCAGTCAGGGCTGCAGTGCGGACCACCCTGTGTGGGGCAGCCGTCCGGCGAGCTGGGCAGATCCGAGCAGCCCACGCTGAGCGCCGCGATAGCCAGGATGGCAAAGAGTACACGTGCGAGCTTCATGCTGAACCTCCGGGGGACGTTGTGACCGCTCGCCGATCGCTCGGCGAAATTCCCTCTATTATGTGAGGTCGATGCCCAGGGCGCCTTATGCTTTTGTGACAGAATGTTATGATTCTTGGCCAAACGCCCAGAAGTCTGACAGGGCTTCGGATCTTATTCGGGGAGAAAAGCGATTTTCATGAACCTCGACCGGGACCGCTCGACCGGCCCGCCCAGGATCCTGATCGTCGAGGATGAGCCGATCATTCGACGCTTCTATGAGCGCTTTTGTGCCGCGCAGGGCTACGACCCCGTCCTGGCTCCCAGCGGGAACATCGCGATGGAGATCCTCGAGGCGGGCAGGAGATTCGATGTCGTCCTGCTCGACATTCGCCTGCCGGGAGTGAGCGGGCGGGAGTTATGGAAGTGGATCGAGCTGAACCGGCCCGAACTCTGCGGCAGGGTGATCATGGTGACGGCAGACATCCTGAGCGAGAGCACGCGGGAGTTCATCCGAAAAAGCGGGCGGCCATATCTGGAGAAACCCTTCTCAACGGACCAGTTGACCGAGCTGATCGAGGGGATCCTGGAAGCGCCATCCGATCGACCGGGGAGTAACCGTCGTCTGGGAACGAGCTAGCGCACGGGCTGTGTCGTCGGCCGCGCGGCCCGAGCATCCTGCCATTCTCTTGCCACGCTCTCGAACTTTTCCACTAGAACGCGACGTTCACGAACCAGCTCATCGCGCTGGGTCTTCTCCCGAACCACGTTGAGGAAGATGCGCACATCTTCCTTGACCCGGCTCCAGCGATGGCGCCAGTGAAGGGCGGCCATCCCGAGAAGCGGCAGGGCGACGGCGGCCGCCGCCACACCCCAGAGGCCCGTGGTCCACCCGGCAGCGATCAGCCAGAGGGCGTAGACGATGGGAAACAGGATGACCGCGCTGGCCAGTTTGACCGTGGCGACCGCCTCGTAATCTGGACGGAACAGGCGGACCGGCAATCGAGTCGCCTGATACGGCAGGTACCAGAAGAAGGTGCCGAGTGCAACGAGGGGGAGACCAACGCACAGAACAAAGGCTTGAACGAGGGCGTATCGGATCACGCCGGGCAGCGGGAATCTTCGCGGAACCTCGCCCTCTCGCACACCGAGGCGACGGAGCCGCGAGCGGTAGTCATCGACCGCCGACCTGAGCCGTTCGTAGTCGTCCGGTCGCTCGACGTAGAGCCAGGCGAGGGCCTCGGCGAACCGCTGGAGTCGGGGAAGCCGTGGTGCGAGCCCCTGGGGAGAGCGCGGTCGGCTTAGCCCCTTCTCTGCCGCGTAGAGCGCCTCGGCGGTCTCGATCAGCGAACGATCATCCTCGGTCGGCAGGTTGAGGGTGACTTTTTCGAGCGCCTCGCGCATGGCAGCGGTCAACGATCCCACCGCCAGCCATTCGTCCCGGTTCCGCAACTCTCGCCAGCCGGCGACCTCGAACGACCGGCCCACCGCCGCAGCCACCCGCCCCCGAAACGCGTCCTTGCGATGGTACGTCAGGCCGACGGGGACGATCCGCAGCCCCAGCCGCCAGTCCGCCGCCTCCTCCGCCCCGAAAGCGATGCGCGCGGCACCGGTCTTCATCCGGGCCAGCTGCAGACCGGAGTGGCTCAGACCCTCGGGAAAGACCAGAACGGCCTCCCCGCGGCGAAGCGCCCCCACCGCTGCCGCGAACGTCCGATCGTTCCGGTGCGTTTCGCCCGGAAAGTCCTGCGGGCGATAGACCGGCAGCGCCCCCAGGCCGTCCAGCACGTGCCCGATCACCGGTTGCCCGAACAGAGGCGCCTTGGCCAGCGGGCGTATGCGTCGGCCGGCGATCCTGAGAATCACCAGGCCGTCCATCAGGCTATTAGGATGATTGGCGATGACGAGGAGGGGGCCATCAGGTATCGTGCGGCCGATCCGGCCGATCTCGTAGAACCGGTCGAGAGCCCAGAGCGCAACCCTCAGGGCCAGCCGCGAAAGCGAAGCGATCACCTGGTCGGGCTCCAGCTCAAAAGACGCGGAAACTCACGAAGGTACGGCTGCCCGCCTTCACCTCCACGGGACCCAACGACTGTTCGCCGAACTCCGGCAGGCGGACCCTGAGCTCGTGGATTCCCGGTGCCACCCTGACCCGAACCATCCAGATTCGATCGGGCAGACCCAGCCAGGCCCGCGTGTCGGCCCGCTCGGTCGCCACGTTGATGACGTTGGCGAGAGCGCCCACGATGTCGCCCGCCGTGTCGCCGCCCTCCTCTTCGGCTTCCTCTTCCAGCTTCGCCGCCGCGAACCATTTGACCAGCGCCCGAGCGATGGTCTTCGCGTAAATCCCCAGCAGCGCGTCCTCGAATGCAGCGCGCTGCAGCGCTGAAACCTCGAGCAACACGCGAGCGTCGGCACTCGCATCGCCTACGATCACCTCGGCCCAGTCGAAGGCCGGGTCGCCACGTCCGTAGGCCGGCAGTGACAGAGGCATCACGTACGCGATCTCGCGTCGTTTCGCGTGGCGCCTCGTCACGTCGCGGTAGCGTCCCCTCTCGTAATCTTCCGCCAGCGACAGAGCCAGGTCGAAACGATCTTCCCGATCGCTCCCTTCCAGAGCCGACGCTCGCTCCTCGGTGATCGGGATGTAGGCCCGCACCTCTTCGATCGGCGCGACCAGGCCGTCTTCCAAGAGCACGACGACCTCTCCGGTGCGCGCGCCGAATTCGCCGCCCGCGCCGCCCCCGCCCGGCTCCGAGTAGCTTAGCGGCTCGAGGTCAGCCGGGACGCCGTAGCGGCCCCTGTACATCTCCAGATGGTCCTCGAAACCGAGATCGCCGGCAAGGCGGAACAGGTCGTCCAGCAGTTCGACGGGGGGCGCGATCCCACGTACACGGTAGCCGGCCTCGGCCAGCCGCATCGATACATACGCTTCGTTCGGATCGTCGGCCTCCAGGCCGAGACCCGCCAGATAGTCGAAGAACGGCGGGTCGAGGTACCTCGCGTCCCCTTGCTGCCGGCTGAACTGCAGCTTCGAATTCAGCTTCCGCCACTCGACGAGGGCACCCGGCTCGTCATCCAGCTGCATGTAGTTCAGCGCCCGGTAGTAGTTGATCAGGAAATTGTCGATGCCACGCGGCTCGAACTTGAGGACCAGGTCGGAGGTAACGAGCGAGATCGCCGCCCGTGCGACGCTCTTCGTGTAGAGTTCGTCGACGCGCTGCTCGGCGAACTCGAACCTCGCGTTGCTCAGCTCGGGGTCGCCGGCGTAGTGCAGGAGGAGACCGTCTTCGAGAGCGAACAGGAGGTCATCGGTCCCGCGGCCGGCGTCCGCCAATCGGGCGCGGGCCTCATCAAGATCGTTGTGCAGGAGCGCCTCGCGCACGCCGCCCATCGTGTCGGCGTGCGCTGCGCATCCTGCAAGCCAGACCGTGACGGCGATGGCGAGCGCCGACCGCCAGCACGGGTACTTCCCACCGTTCACCACGGATCGAACTGTCCGGACAAGTCGTTCGGGCTAGAACCCGATTCCGCGACGCGAGATCTCCTTCTTGATCTTCTTCTGGCCGATCCAGACGCGCTCGTTCGATTCGATGTCCGTCAGGTAGAGGTCGACCTGGTAGAACTTGACCTCGGTCCCCCCCTCCTTGTCGATGATCACATCGATGGCGCCATTGAGCATGTAGTCGGCGCCCGTCTCGGCCCGCAACCGTGAGCGCGTTTCCTCGCGCGCCCAGTCCTGCTGGGCCTCGCGCTCGTCCCGCAGCTCTTCACGCTCGTACGGGTTGGCGACGACGCTCACCTGGCCGGAGTTCACGAGCGCCCGCTCGATATCGCGGATGAAGGTGCCCGTCGGGATATGCTCCATGCTGCGATTGCGGATCGAGCCGACGATAGCTACCGGCTTCGCATCGGCGCGCAGCGCATGGTTCTGGATCCATGGGTGGGTGAGGCAGTCGGCGATCATGTCGTTGGCCACCAGCCTCGAGTCGGTGTCGTTCCAGAACCCACTCAGGTCGGTCGTCGATTCCGGATCGAGGCGTCGGACGTTCTTTCCGCACGCCATCAACGAGGCCAACCCGAACGTGACCAGCAGGAAGACGGCGGCGTTGTGAGCATTCACCTGCATCGATACCTCCACACCACGCGGTGGTGGATTTCGGTTTAAAGCACCAACCGCTGCCAACGCTCTCCAATTCTATACGAAAAGCTACGGCGCCCGGGTTCGCCGGCAAGGGCAGACAGTTCGGTAGGAGGGTCGCTGATCGTGACCGCCGAACACCGATCACTCATCACCGCTGACCAATTCGGACTCCTCCCAATAGGATCGCAAGACGTGCTCCACGACCCGGGCGCACATCCGGGCGGCGGAACGTGCGGCCCGCGCCGCCACGTCGGCGGGCAGTCGCCCATCGAACAGAACCAGCTCTACAGCATCGAGCACACGGTCGATATCCGAAATCAGCCGCCGCGTCGGCACGCCACCGTTCCGGGCGGCCCGACCGGCCTCGCAGGCCGTCTCGATCACCACACGCCACTTGCGGCGTGCCTCTGCCAGCTGCCAGTTCTCGAGGGCCAGACCGGTTTGGATGGCCGCCTCGACTGCGGAGCCGTCGGCGAAAGCGGGAAATTCGATTCGGCGGTCCCAAAGGTACGTGGCGGGTGATACGTCCCGTTCCAACTCCATACCTAAATTCACTTATAACCTCCACCCCGCCCGCGGCCGGGTCCTGGACCTTGGGGGGATCCTCCCGCATCGCTCAGCCGTTGCACGTTCGGTGCCAGGCAGCCCTCCGCGTAAGTCCTTGTCCCAGCAGGAGAAACCGTCCCGGCCGCCTTCGCCGGCCGGTCATAGTGACCGACGCGCGGTCAGCCATCGTCATTCTGGCTCGACGCGATGATGCGTCCTCCCTCGGCTGGTGGCCTCGGCCATGGTCCGCTATATTTTCCCCTGCCCACGAATCCAACAGGAGCACACCCGAGGCTCTTCATTCCCAAACCAAGGGAGAGGCTCAGTGGACGATACTATGAGAGGGCCACTCATCGTCGTAGAGATCGTGGCCCTTGGAGCGATCCTCGCCTTCGTCGAAGACACGCTGGTTCGGATCGCGCTGGGGCTGGTGGTGGGCGTTCTGCTGGCCCGGGCGGCGCTGGTGGGAGGCCGCGCGGAGGAGTTGGAGGGGCCGCCCAGCGGTCTCGACGATCGCCGCCAGGATCACTTGTTCCGCCACTGGGTGAACGTTCTGTTGAAGAAGGTGCGGGAGTTTCACACCGTCTGTCAGGGCGTGGCAACGGGCGGCGTCAACATGGCGGTGGGCCAGCTACGCATCCACGAGATCGAAAAGGAGATCCAGGAACTTCTCTCGCAGGTGACCGAGAGCGCCAAGCCGGAGGACATGAAGAAGCGAGGTCGTCGCAAAGGCACGACCCCCAGACCACGGGGCCCGGCGGAGTCCTGAGGTGACTCAGTCGGCGCGCCGGGCGTGCCCCCCACGCATCGCTAGATACAACCCCGTCGCCACCAGACCGCCAGAGGCTCCGGCCAGGAAGTCGTACAGCTCGCCACTCCTGTAGGGCAACGGTATCTGAGCCAGCTCGATCAGCGCCGCCACGGCCATCGAGGCCCCCACCACGGCGAGGGCGGCAGGCAGCCGAGGCGGTTCCGGGCGCCAGAGCAGCACCAGAGCAAGGCCCCCGATGATCAGCGCGTGGATCGCCTTGTCGAAGCCGGACCCCAACAACTCCGTGGCAGCGCCGCTGGGCAAGGGGGCGAGCGTGACGACGCCGACGGCGGTCAGGTAGATAGCCACGACCAGGCGGCGCCGGCGCGTCACTCGTCCTGCCGGCTCAGAATCGAAGCCCGATCGCGAAGCGTGCACGCCCCACCACTTCCGCCACCCAACCTTTCTCCACGTGATCCTCGTTCTCGATGAAGTTCACACCGAGGTCCCAACGAAAGTCGCCTCGCGAAAAAGTCCACTGTCCCCCCAGCGCCGGGCGAACCGTTGTCTCGACGACGCCGACCAGCAGTTTCGGAAACCCCGTGAACGCATCGTCTGGCCAGGGGTCGGTGATGTCGGCCTCGCCTTTCCACAACAGCACCAGTTGGGGTCGCAATAACAGGTTCGGCAGAAGGAACCAGTCCGCCAGCGTGCTGAGAGTAACGGCGTCAACCCGATCGTGAGCCAGACCGATCCCCCAACCCGGCTCGCCTACCGCATAGTACTCATATGGATCGACTCGACTGCGGTACGCCAGGCTATTGACCACCGATAGGTCAGCCCGCAAACCCAGATTGGGTTTCACTGCCGGCAACTGAACGCCCAGTCCCCACGCGTACTGGTTCAATCCATGATCGACGCCCACGTCACCCACGTTGGTGTTGTCCACCATGAACGATGCGTACGTCACAAGGTTGGCGAACGGCCGCCACCAGAGTTCGGCCATCCCCAGCGCGTTTACGTCGCCACCCCTACGACCGCGGCCGGAACTGATCTCATAGACGCCGACGGGGTTAATGAGCGCGAGGTCGATTCGTCGGTTTTCGCCGCCATAGATGACCGACTCGCCCACCGACAGTACCAGGTTATCCCGAATCATCCAGTCGAAACGATGGGTCGACATATGGCGAGCGGTATCGCCGGGGAAATCGTTGAAGGAAGTGAAGAAGCCAGTCAGACCGATCCGGTCAGTTCCGAACCGGTAGCCCACGTGGTCATAACTGTAGCTATAAGGCGAGACGAGGAAGCCGAATTGACCGGGGAGCCCCCAGTTCCGATACATGCGGCCTAAGAAGAGACGCACGTAAGGAAGCTGGAGCTCCACGTACGCCTCCTCGACCCGGTACGCGCAATCGTCCACCAACGGATCGCACGCTCGCCGTGGCACTACCCGACCATTGGGAAACTGAGGATCGTTCAAATAGTGATTGTCCCACCGCAGCCGCAGCGCTCCGGCCACCGCCGGCGCCTCCCCGTACAGACCCAACATGACCGTGGGGAATACCTTCGCCGGTCCCTCCGGCCTCAGTGGATCCCGGTGCGTATGGCTCATGGCGTCCAGGCCCGCGCCCACTTCGGCCAGGAACGAGATGTCCTGGGGTCGACCCCGGACGATCCGATCGATCTCCGGCGCGAATTCCCGCTTCAACAGCTCGAACCACTCGCGCTCGCTCCGCTCCAGCTGCTCCTCTCGCTCGGCTCGGACCAGCGCCGCTGCCACATCGGCGCGCCGGTAGGGCTGTACCAGCGGCGACAGGCCACCAAGACGCCCCCGGGCCACCAGCAGCTCTATGTAGCGGTAGCTCCAGTTCGAGAGCTCCAGGTATCGCGAACCGTAATAACGATCGGCCCACGCCCCTTCCTCCGGCGTCTGGGCCAATACCCGTGACAGCGATTGCGGAACGAGGGCAAACGACAGTGCGCAAAGCAATATCCAGCGGTTCATCGTCGGCATAATACGCATCGATCCGCATCGGGGCTAGGCGGTTTTTAACGTTTCGACGACCCAGCTCGTCTAATGAATCGAGTGGGCCGCTGTCAAACGAGCCGGGCGCTCGCTGGAGTGGTATCTAGATTACTATTAACGGCTGAGCCTCCGGAGTGCGGCGGGGACCGTTCAGGCGATGTAACGGCCCGGTAAAGCTTGACACGGTCACACCTTATACATAACATGGGGGCTCGACCTTGCGCGACGCCCAGCGCAGGCTCCCCCGCGGTTCGGGTTGCTCCACTCACAACCCATAAACATCTGCCGAGAAATTGAGCCCGCCAAGCTCAGCCACGTTGCCCGCTTCGAGGAAACGGTCGCCGGTAGTCAGCGCGACGGCAGAGGTTTAGCCGGCTAAGACATGAATAGGAGCATCGGCCAGCTCGCCAAGAGTCCCAGCTTCGCTCAGGGCTGTCCGACGACCACTGAACCGTCAGCGTGCGCCCGCCACACGCAGGGAATGCACAAATTGAGTGCGAAAGATCTGGCCCGGATGGGGGCTGACACCAGCTGGTTCAAGCAGACAGACGAGAGCGGCGAGCCGATAATACCCGGCCAAGATATTCGTCTGGAAATAGACCGCGTGTGGCGGCGACGCTTGCGGGAGCGCCTGCGACGCATCGTCCGGGTCACGAGCCTGATGCTCGGCGACTCGTTGGCGGTAATGGTCGGTCTCGTGTTGGCGGGCGCGATGGCGGCGGCTACCATACCGATCAACCCGGTGGAGGGCGTGAGCCACTATTTCCTGCCGCCGAATACGATTCCAGCTTTCTTGATCCTTCAGATTCTCGTCCTTGCGGCCGCCGGCGCATACGGTAGCCGAACGGTGCAGCCTTACGTGCGGGTCGGCCTGGCAAGCGTCATGGGGTCGGTGATCTTCTTCACCGGCCTTCACATCTACTCCAGCCTCGCTCTGACCACCGAGCCGATCACGTTAGCAGGGAGCTCGGCGCTCCTCTTCCTGCTGAGCGGCCGCAAGATCGCCCGCGGGAGCTACAGGAGGCTGCGTCGCGCCGGTGTTGGGCTGCGCAAGGTGGCGCTCATCACCACGCCAGACGGGGCGGTGAAGGACGCGGCGCGGATCGCCCGCGAGCGCGACAACCGGGTTCGTGTGTGCGAGACCATCGTGGTCGAGCGACCCACGAATGGCGGGCGCGAGTGGGCGCTGCGCGCCATCGATCGCGTGAGCCGCGACGCGTCGCTGGCGGGGATCGTGCTGTCGGTGGACACACCTCCCGGGCTCGTCCGGGCGGTAGTTTGCGGCTGCAAGGAGCGAGGACTTCCCATATTCTGCGTGCCGCCGTTCCTGCAGGAATTCAGCCCCGACGTGCGCCCCGAGTCGGACGGGCCGCTCCGCTTCCTCGAGCTGGTGAGACCGGCGCCCAAGCTCCCCGAGATGACGGTGAAGCGGGTCATCGACGTGGTGGGGGCGACGCTGGGACTTGTCCTCCTGGCGCCAGTCATCTTCGTGCTGGCCGTATTGATCAAGCTCGACTCGCCCGGCCCGGCCTTCTTCTGGCAGACCCGCGTTGGCCTCGGCGGTCGTCCCTTCAGGATGCTGAAGCTGCGGACCATGGTGGCTGGAGCTGACTCGCAGAAGAAGGCTCTCGCCCACCTGAATGGCTCCGGTGACTGGCGTCTGTTCAAGGTGGCGACCGATCCGCGGGTCACCCGCTTTGGTCGCTTCCTTCGCAGATACAGTCTGGATGAGGTTCCGCAACTCTGGAACGTGATTCGGGGCGAGATGAGCCTGGTGGGCCCGCGTCCTTTTTTCATTGACGATCTCGAATTCTACGAGTCTCATCATTTCCGGCGCTACAGCGTGCTGCCCGGGATCACCGGCGAATGGCAGGTGAACGGGCGCAGCCACGTGAAGGATTTCGACGCTGTCGTGGCCAAAGATCTCCACTATATTCGGAACTGGTCCATTGGCCGCGATATCTCGATTCTGCTCAAGACCTTGCCGGCGGTCATTCGGGGCGAAGGCGCCATGTAGTCGGCAAGGCGCGGCGTGCCTCCGAGCCACACGTCCCGGACGAACGCCGGCGCACAAGGCCCTCCAAAGACGGGGAGCGGTTTCGTGTTGACGCGATGGCGCTCCCCACTTCTGTGTAAGTCCCACCCTCACCGACGGAGAGGCTCGTAAGAGGTCGGGCAAAGATGATTAAGGACGTTGTGGCAGCGGCCCAGTCCGCCGGGAGGATCATACAGGAGGTCGGCGATTCCGAGTTCGACGTGGACAGCAAAGGAAATGCGGGGCCGGTGACACGTGCCGACCGCATGGCCGATGAGCTGCTCAAGACGCACCTTCTCGACCTGGCACCGATCGGCTGGTTGTCCGAGGAAACCGCTGACGACCGAAAACGCCTCGATGAGCGGCGCCTCTGGATCGTCGACCCGCTCGACGGCACCCGAGAGTTCGTCAAACGGTTGCCCGAATACTGCGTCGCCATCGCGCTCGTGGAAGGGGGTGAACCCGTTCTCGGGGTTGTTCACAACCCGACCAGCGGTGATACATTCTGGGCGGTGCGCGGCGGCGGCTCGTTCCGCAACGGGTCACCGGTCCGGGTCGCCGAAGGCCGGCGGCTACTGGCTTCCCGGTCCGAGTTGAACCGTGGCGAGTTCGAACCGTTCGAGGACGAGTGGGATGTGGTGCCGACCGGCAGCATCCAGTACAAGCTCGCCCTGGTCGGTGCCGGTGAAGCGGCCGCCACCTTGTCCCGAGGACCCAAGCACGAGTGGGACGTCTGCGCCGGCGCGCTGATCGTCTCGGAGGCCGGCGGCCTGGTGACCGAGCTGGCGGGCGGGAAGCTGACCTTCAATCGGCCCTTTCCCAAGGTCAGAGGGATCCTGGCGGGCGCTCCGGATGCGTACGCCCGGGCGGGTGAACAATTGAACGCCATCGGTCCGTCCGACCGTATGTCCGAGCTGGAAGGAAAGACAGAGTGAGACGACCCGGAACCGCGAGTGTGGGCAGCGGCATTGCGATCCCTCACACCTGATCGGAGTGTTCGAGCTTGACTGATCATCTCATCGCGCCTCACGGTGGCACCCTCGTCGACCTTCTCGTGGATGCCGAGCGAGCAGCCGAGCTGCAGGCCGCCTCGCGCGATTGGCCCTCGTGGGACGTCACCGAACGGCAACTCTGCGACCTGGAGCTGCTGCTGAACGGTGGATTCTCCCCCCTGCAAGGCTTCATGACGCGGACCGACTACGAGTCGGTGCGCGATGATCTGCGGCTGAACACCGGGGTGCTGTGGCCGATACCGATCACGCTGGACGTCCCAAAAGAACTGGCCGGACAGCTCGAAGAGGGATCGATGCTGGCGCTACGCGATAACGAAGGCGTGATGCTGGCGGCGCTGCACGTGGAGGACGTTTGGGAGCCCGACCGGAGGGCGGAAGCGAAGCAGGTCTTCGGGACGACGAGCCCGGAACACCCGGGTGTGGCCTACCTGGAAAGCTGTCACCCGTTCTACGTCGGGGGGCGCCTGGAAGGTCTCCAGCCGCCGATTCACTACGACTTTCGCGAGCTCCGCAACACGCCGGCTGAGGTGCGCGAGGGCTTCGGGCGTCTCGGCTGGCGCCGCGTGGTCGCGTTCCAGACGCGCAACCCGATGCACCGGGCGCATCAGGAGCTGACGCTGCGCGCTGCCAAGGACGCGGAAGCCAACCTGCTCATCCATCCCGTGGTCGGCATGACCAAGCCCGGCGACGTGGACCATTACACGCGAGTCCGCTGCTATCAGGCACTGCTGCCACGATACCCGCACAACACGGCGAGGCTGTCGCTGCTGCCCCTCGCGATGCGGCTGGCCGGACCGCGTGAGGCGGTCTGGCACGCGATCATCCGGAAGAACTTCGGCTGTACGCATCTCATCGTCGGACGCGACCACGCGGGTCCAGGATCCGACTCGACGGGCCGGCCGTTCTACGGCCCTTACGACGCGCAGGAGCTGCTGAAGGAACACGAGGAAGAGCTCGGAGTCACGATGGTACCCTTCCGAATGATGGTCTACGCCGAGGACCTGGATAAGTACGTGCCGGATGACGAGGTTCCCGAAGGGGCCCGGTCGCTGTCGATATCCGGGACCGATCTACGCCGTCGGCTGGCCGAAGGGCGCGAGATCCCCGCGTGGTTCACCTATCCCGAGGTGGCGGAGGAATTGCGCCGCAGTCACCCACCCCGCCACAAACAGGGGTTCACGGTCTTTTTCACTGGACTCTCGGGCTCGGGCAAATCGACCATCGCCAACGCGTTACTGGTAAAGCTACTCGAGATGGGCGGCCGACCGGTGACGCTGCTGGACGGTGACATCGTTCGCAAGAACCTGTCCTCCGAGCTCGGCTTCTCCAAGGAGCACCGGGACATCAACATCCGCCGCATCGGCTTCGTGGCCTCGGAGATCACCAAGAACGGCGGGATCGCGATCTGCGCCCCGATCGCGCCCTACGACTCGGTGCGCAGGGAGGTCCGTCGTATGATCGAGCCGGTGGGCGGTTTTGTCCTGGTTCACGTGGCCACACCGCTGGAAGTATGCGAGGAGCGCGACCGCAAGGGACTCTACGCCAAGGCGCGCGCCGGCATCATCAAGGAATTCACGGGAATCTCCGACCCCTACGAGGCACCGACGGTCGCCGATGTGGTTGTCGACACCAGCGAAACGCTGCCGGAGGAGGCCGCCCAACAGATCATCCTCCAACTCGAGCGGGAAGGCTTCATCGCAGCGGACCGAAGCTTGCTGTAGCCGCCTCCGCCGCCCATGATCGGGTAGGAGAAGGGAGCACGCGGATGGGTTGGGACGCCTGGTTCACGCTCGCGGTATTGATCGTCACCGTCGCGGCTCTGGCCCGCGAGTTCCTGCCTCCTTCCGCCATAATCCTCAGCGCGGTCATCGTCCTCCTCGTGGCCGGCGTCGTCACTCCCGGTCAGGCCCTCATCGGCTTCAGCAATCCGGCGCCCGTCACCGTCGCTGCCCTGTACATCCTGGCTCGAGCTGTGGAGAAAACGGGGGCACTGCAGCCTGTGGTGAGGTCCACCCTCGGTGCCGGGAAAGGGGCCCGCCGCTCTCTGACGCGCCTGGTCGGACCGGCCGCAACCGCCTCCGCCTTCCTCAACAACACCCCGATCGTCGCCATGCTGGTGCCTCAGGTCGCCAACTGGGCCGACCGCTCGGGCCACTCGCCCTCCCGGTACCTGATGCCCCTATCTTTCGCTGCGATCCTCGGCGGAATGGTCACCCTTATCGGCACCTCCACGAACCTGGTGATCTCCGGTCTGCTCGAGGCCTCCGGGCAGCCGCCCCTGGCCATGTTCGAGATTTCGCCCGTCGGCTTGCCGGTGGCACTGGTCGGGCTGTTGCTCATCGTGCTGTTGACTCCGCTCCTGGTGCCGGAACGGCGCCCCGCACGGCGCGAGCTGGAAGAGGAGGGACGCGAGTTCGTGGTACACCTCGAGGTCGTGCCCGAGGGGCCGCTGGACGGGCAGGAGGTCGAGCGCGGCGGCCTTCGTCATCTCCAGGGCGTCTACCTGGTGGAGATCGAACGCGCTGGCGAGTCGATCGCACCGGTGACGCCGACAACCGTCCTGGCAGGCGGCGATCGCCTGACCTTCGTCGGTACGGCGGAGCTGATCGTGGACCTGCAGAGCACGAGAGGCCTCGTGTCCACCGAGCAGGAACACGTCGGCGAGTTCGATACCAGCCGCCACACGTTTTTCGAGGCGGTGGTGGGCGCGGCCTCGCCGCTGGTCGGTAAGACCCTCAAGGAGGTGGGCTTTCGCGGTCGCTATCAGGCCGCCGTCGTCGCCATCCACCGTGCCGGCCACCGGGTCAAGGCGAAGCTGGGGTCGGTGCGCCTCCGGGTCGGCGACACCCTATTGCTGCTGGCGGGCCAGGACTTTCGCCGGCAATGGCGCGACCGCAACGACTTCCTGCTCGTCTCGCGGCTCGGTGGTGCTCCCCCGGCGGCGACGCGCAAAGCCGGCTGGGTCGGTCTGATCGGGCTCGCCATCGTCGTCGGTGCCGGCCTCGGCCTGCTTCCGATCCTCCACCTCTCGCTGCTCGGCGCGGCGGCGCTGGTCATCTCCGGCATACTCACACCGGGCGAAGCCCGCAACGCGATCGATCTGGACGTGATCCTCGTTATCGCCGGCGCCTTCGGACTCGGATCGGCCATGCAGAGCTCGGGCCTCGCCGACACGGGTGCTGATCTCGTCATTCAAGCTTTCGGACCCTTCGGGCCACGCGGCGCGCTGCTCGGTATCGTGCTCGCCACGATCGGCCTGCTCACGATCATCACGAACAACGCGGCGGCGGTTCTGATGTTCCCGATCGCCATGTCCACCGCCGCTGGAGCCGGTTACGACCCGCGAGCCTTCGCCATCGCCCTCGCCATTGCCGCGTCGGCGTCGTTCATGAC
>JAACAK010000120.1 GCA_011774835.1 Candidatus Kutchimonas denitrificans
GCAGGAAGGTGTTCGCCGCCGTGATCTGGATCGCCAGCGGCGAGCCGCCCTCCTCCAGCGGGATGCCGGGCAGGGCCCACTCGCCGGCGCCGAAGCGCAGGATGATGTAGGCGCCGATCAGGCTGGTGAAGAACATCACCTCGGAAGCCAGGAAGACCCACATCCCCAGCTTCTGGTTGTAGACCCGCATCCCGGGCTCGGCCTGGACGCCTCCGGATAGGACCGCTGACTCGCTCCTCAACTCGTGCCCCTCTGCAAGTGGAAGTTGGAAATTGGATGTGGGCGTTGGAAATTCACCTAGAAGATTCGATCGCTGAATGTTCGCTCTTCAAGGTTCAACTTCCAAGGTGAATTTCCAATTTCCACATCCAATTTCCGATTTCCAAGTTGACCCACCAACCCACCAACCCACTAACGCACTAACCTCAGCCGCCCCCCAGCGGCTGATTCTGCGGCAAGAAGTCCTCCTCCGCCTCCGGGTGACTGAACTCGTACGGCCCGTGATATACCGTGGGTGCCGTGGCGAAGTTGCCGTGCGGCGGCGGCGACGGTGTCGTCCACTCGAGCCCGTTGTCGTGCCACGGGTTCTCGCCCGCCTTCTCGCCCCGGAACAGGCTCCAGAAGAAGTTGACCAGGAACGGGATCTGGGCGACGAACAGCAGAAAGGCGCTGACCGTGATGAACTCGTTCATCCCCTGGAACCGCTGGAGGAACTCGTACTCGGTCGGATCGTAGATCCGGCGCATGTGGCCGCCCATGCCCAGGATGTGCATGGGGAAGAAGACCAGGTTGTAGAGGATGAACGTGAGCGCGAAGTGGATCTTGCCCCACGTCTCGTTCATCATGCGGCCGAACATCTTCGGGAACCAGAAGTAGATCGCCGCGAAGATGCCGAACAGGCTGCCGCCGAACAGCACGTAGTGGATATGGGCGACGATGAAGTAGGTGTCATGGATGAACACGTCCACGGTGTTCGACGCCATGAAGATCCCGCTCAGCCCCCCGATCGTGAACAGCGCCACGAACCCCACCGCGTTCAGCATCGGCGTGTGGAACTGGATGTTGCCGCGCCACATCGTGCCCAGCCAGTTGAACACCTTGATCGCCGACGGCACCGCGATCGCCATCGTCGAGATCATGAACGACGTGCCCAGCAGCGGGTTCATGCCGCTCTGGAACATGTGGTGGCCCCAGACGATCCAGCCGAGGAACGCGATGGCGATGATCGCGAACACCATCGAGTGGTAGCCGAAGATCGGCTTCCGCGACCCGTTGGCGATGACGTCCGACACGATCCCCATCGCCGGCAGGATCAGGATGTAGACCTCGGGGTGCCCGAAGAACCAGAACAGGTGCTGCCACAGCAGCGGCTGACCGCCGTCCGCCGGCAGGAAGAACGTCGTGCCGATCGTCTGGTCGAACAGCAGCATGATGACCGCGCCCGCCAGGACCGGCACCGCCAGCAGCGCCAGGATCGCGGTGATGAACAGCGCCCAGATCGACAGCGGCATCCGGAACAGCGTCATCCCCGGCGCCCGCATGTTGATCACGGTCGTGATGTAGTTGACCGAGCCCAGCAGCGACGAGGCGCCGAACAGCACGATGCTGACCACCCACAGCTGCTGGCCCAGATACACGCCGGTGTAGTCCGGCACGGCGCTCAGCGGCGCGTAGACCGTCCAGCCGGCGCCCGCGGCGCCGCCGGTCACGAACAGGCTGGCCAGCATCACCACGCCCGACGCGACGAACACCCAGAACGACATCATGTTCAGGGTGGGGAACGCCATGTCGGGCGCGCCCAGCTTGAGCGGGATCAGGTAGTTGGCGTAAACGCCCACCAGCAGCGGCATGATCGCGAAGAAGATCATGAACGTGCCGTGCATCGTGACCAGCGAGTTGTAGAACTCGGGCAGGATGATGCCCCCCGGCGCTCGCGCCTCGCCCAGGACTCCCGCGCCCGGCAGCGGCTGGCCCGGGAACCCGAGCTGCCAGCGGATCATCATCGCCAGCAGGCCGCCTACCGCCAGGAACACCAGGCAGGTGAACAGGAACTGGATGCCGATGATCTTGTGATCGGTGGAAAAGATGTACTTGCGGACGAAGCTCAGCTCTTCGTGATGGCCGTGCGCCGCTCCGCCCGCCACCGCTTCTGCTGTCGCCATAGAGATCCTCTCAGCTCTGCTCCACCATCCAGCTCTCGTACTCGTCCTGCGCGTGGACGATCACCCGGGCGCGCATCCGATAGTGGCCCAGCCCGCACAGCTCGGCGCAGGCGAGCTCGAACTCACCCGTCTCGGTCGCCTGGAACCAGGCGTCGTTCTGCATCCCCGGCACCACATCCTGCTTGATCCGGAACGCCGGGACGAAGAACGAGTGAATCACGTCGATCGACTCCATATGAAGCACAACCGGCCGATCCACCGGCACGTGGACCTGGTTCCGCGTGGTGAAATCGTCGTCGGTCCCCAGGCTGCCATCGGCGCCCGGGTAGGTCACGTTCCACTCGAACTGTTCGGCCCGCACGTGCAGCTCCAGCGCGTCGGTCGGGAAGCGGTCGGGGCTCTTGATCTTCGGCCAGACGCTCTGGCTGGCGAAGGCGAGTCCGAGGATGAACAGCGCCGGTATGACCGTCCAGATCACCTCAGCGCGGTTGCTCCCCTCGATGTAGAACGCCTTCCGGCCCTCGCGGCCGCGGTACCTGAACAGGAAGTAGATCAGGACCGTCAGCACACCGACCAGGATGACGCCGGTGACGGCGAGTATGACGTAAAAGATCCTGTCGATATCGGCGGCGTACGTGGACGCCGCCGCCGGTAGCCAATCCATGTCGGTCAATCCTCCTCGTCGTCTGCCTAAGCCGACGCGTCACCGAACGTGAACGTGACCTCGGCGCTCTCGTTCGCGCCCACCGTCACCTGCTGCGTCTGCGCGCCATACCGCTCGTGCCACGCCTCGATCGTGTAGGTCCCCGGCGGCAGCGTGTCGAGCGAGAAGCTGCCGTCGTTTCCGGTGACCGAGTAGTACGGGTGCTCGAGCACGCCGACGTAGGCGTACATCCAGCCGTGCACGTCGCACTCGAACCGGACCATCACCTCGGGCACGCCGAACTGGCGCGTCGTCTCCATCTCCACCGGCTGGCTGATGTTGAAGCCCCGGTTCTGCTCCGCCTTGGCGTTGATGTTGTGGAGCAGCCCGTCGCTGTTCTTGATCACCAGGTCCTGGCCGACCTGGATGCCGAACACCCGGGGCCGGTACCAGCAGCCCGCCTGGTCCAGCACGACACCCTCGGAGGGCACGGAGAACGTCATCCCGCTGAGTCCGTCCTTGACGTAGACGAACACGTTGGCCAGGCCGCCGCCCTCGCCCACGACGACCTCTTCGGTCGTCTTCGGCATGTCGTAACGGGCGGCGCAGTTCGGCTCCTCGCTCATGTCGATCGCCTCGGCCTCGGGCTCGGTGCCGGTGAAGCTGACCGTCCCGCTGACCGTGGCAGCGGTCGCCGTGTCGACGGTCGCCGCCTTGGCGTCCATCGCCGTGGCCACGCCGCCGGCTTCCTCTTCCATCGCGCCCTCTTCGCCGCCGGCCTCGCCGCCGCCGCCGCAACCCGCGGCCACGATCAGCGCGCAGGCGAAAGCCAGAAACGTCGTCAGGCATCTTTCTCGATTCATCATCGGTACAGCCCTCCGTTACTGTTGACTTGAACCTTCCACTTCGCGCCGTTGGGCGCGCCATACGACCAGCACCCCCAGCCCCGCGGTGACCAGCATCGCCAGCACCGGCGAGACGTATACGGTCTTCGGGGTCGGCTCCTCCAGGTAGATGGAGTACCACGAGCTCACCGCCATCTGCGCCCCGCTCTCGCCGTTCGAGCCGTCCCAGGCGAAGAACGCGATCGGGATCGCCACGCCGGAGCGGAAGCTCAAGGTCGTCGCCGTGTCGGCGGCGGCCAGCGGCCGTTGGAACACCACCGTCCAGGCACCCGCCTCCCATTCGGCGGCCGCGCTCAGATCGCCGCCATCGAGAGGCGCCCGGGTACCCAATCCGCTGGCCCACGCTTCATGGGCCCCGGCGTCGCTGCTCCACTCCCACAGGTAGACCGGGCGCCGCGAGTCGCCCATCAAGAAGTAGGGCCGTTCGCGACCGGTCGGTATCGCCGTCGGGAACTGGACCACCAGCCGGTCCGGGAGAAGCGCCGTCGGCTCGGCCTCGGGGGCCGGCTGCACCGTCTCCGCCACCCAGCCCTGCCACTCGAGCCAATCGGGATCCGGGCTCTGCGACGGGTCGTGCCAGGTCACCCGCAGGGCCAGCGTCGCTCCGTCGTGTAAAGCTCTTATATACAGACCATCGACCCCGGGCGCGAACCAGCGGGGCTGCTCGATGATCTGACCGACCAGCGGCACATAATAGGGCGGCACGGCGTTCCAGGCCGAGTCGTCGGCTGCCGCCGGCACTCTCCCCTCGACACGCCGGGCGGCGATCACGTCCCGGACCCGGGGCCGTTCAGGCGGCGACAGGCTGCGCACGTAGGCCGCCAGGTACCACATCTGCTCGTCGGTCATGAAGCCCGAGTCGATGAGATCGGAGAACGATGGCATCGGCGTTCCGTCCATGCCGGTGCGGAGACGGCGGTAGATGTCCTGGACGCGGCCGCCGCCGTTGAAATTCCAATTCTCGCTGAGGTCGGCGGCGCGGATCGGGAAATCCAGGTCGTCCTGCAGGGTGGGCGCCGAGGGGCCGTCGCCGCGGCCCCGGTCGCCGTGGCACTTCCAGCACTCGATCTGCTCGTAGAGCCGTCGGCCCTCGGCCAGCGCCTCGGCATCCGCGCCGGGGCGGTCCCCGAACTCCAACGGCTCCGGGGCGCCGAAGAGCTCGAAGAAGTCGGAGAAGTCCTTGATGTAGGCCACCAGGTCGCGGACCTCGTCGTCGCTGAACTTCGACTCCCACCCCGGCATCGCGGTGCCCGGCATCCCGTCCTCGATGACCCGGACCAGGTCCGCGTCGGTGGGCAGCTCGCCGTTGGCCGTGGTGCGGATCTGGTAGAGGCCGGTGGTGAAGTCCCGGGGACGCGGCATCATGTAGGCCGCCGCCGAGCCTTCGCCGGCGCCGTCCGTGCCGTGGCACTCGGCGCACCAGCGGTCGTAGAGCTCCCGGCCGCGCTCGGTATCCTGCGCCAACGCGGGGGTAGCGATCCACCACAGGGCCAATCCGAAGGCGATCGTCGCGGCCCTAGTCATGACCGCCCTCCGCGCCCGCTTCGCCCTCGTGCTCCCACGTCCGCGGCGTCCAGCCGGTCTGCTCGTACAGGAAGATCGTCACCGCCCAGATCTCGTCCTCGGTGAGGATCGGCTCCCAGGCCGGCATCGCCGAGTTCCACGGCGTCCCCTCCGTGGGCAGGCCCGGGCCGCCCTTGGCGATCCGCCAGAAGACGAAGCTCTCGGTCAGCTGCGGGATCGTCCCGTTGTCGGTGAACGCCAGCGGCGGCGGGTTGAAACCGTGGGCGTAGTGCCCGTTTCCGTCCAGCAGGTCACCGTGGCACGGCAGGCAGTTCCCGTAGTAGACCCGTTTGCCCACCTCGTAGTCCTCCTCGATCGACCCGTCGGCCCGCAGCGGGTTCTCCAGCCCGGTGAGCCGGATCGTGCGGCCGCGGAAGCTGATCGACGTCGGGGGCGCCGGGTGGATCGAGCGCAGCTGGACCGGCGCCGCCACGCCGGGCCGCACCTGGCTGTAGGTCAGCCAGCCGACGGCCAGCGGGACCAGGACCAGGAGCGCCGTGCGCAACCAGCGCAGGCCGGGATCGACCAGCAGCGTGCCCACCGGCTCCTTGAACCGTTTCCAGCGCTCCTCGTTGTCGCTGACGTAGATCAGGATCCCCACCGCCGCGGTGATCAGATACTGGAGGAGCACGCTGTCGGGGATCGGAGCGCTCCGCACCCCGAACAGAGGCGGCAGGTAGGCGACTCCGAACTCGAACACGATATACGCCGCGACGAGCAGCGCGATCGCCAGCCAGAAGGGGTGCCGGAGGTAGTCTCTCAGACGGTTCACGTGGGTCACCGTTGCTGGGCCAGGAAATCGACTAGCGCCTCGAGCTGGGCCGCGGTCATCCGCTCGCCGAAATCCGTGGGCATCAGGTTGGCGAACGCCTCGTAACCCGCGCTCACCTCCACCCGCGGGTCGAGGATCGACTCGCGGATCGCCGCGGCGTCCAGCCGGGCGCCAACGTCGGTGAAGGCCGGGCCGATGGCGGTCCCCTGGCCGTCCAGCTGATGGCAGGCCAGACAGCCGAACTCGTTCAGCAGCTGCCGCGGGTCTCGTGTCGACGGGGCGGTAGCGGCCGCCGCCGGTGCGGCGGACGCGGCTGTCGCCGCCGAGCTCGCACCGACCAGGTCGTCGGCCGTCACCGTCACCACGCCGCCCTGCGCCTGGAGAAACGCGACCAGCGCCCAGATCTGGTCCTCGGGCAACGTGCGGTCCGCGTCGGGCATGATCGGGTTGTACCCGTCGACCACGTAGCTCCCCGGGTCGGTGAGCGATGTATAAAGGTACGTCTTGCAGTCCTGGTCCGGCACGCGGTCGCCGCAGCGCGCGCCGATGGGCCCCAGGCCGTCTGTCGACCGGGTCAGGTTGGGCGCCCGGGTGCCCAGCCCATGACAGGCCGTGCAGCCGCCGGCGCCCCCGAAGATCCGCTCGCCCGCCGCGACCAGCTCGGCCGCCGACGCGTCCGCCGACAGCGCCAGCTCCTCGGGCACCTCCGACTCGATCTGCGGGATCATGTTGGCGATCAGCGTATAGCCGGCCACCGTCAGGACGACGACGATGGCGATCTTCAGGTTGGTCATGAACATGCTTATCGTCCCCCTCCTCAGTCGCCCGCCGGCTGCGGCGACAACCCCACCGCTTCGCTCGTCGCCCGCGCCAGCGCCGGCTTCTCGATCAGACCACCGATCCAGAAGACGAAGGAGACGATCGCCAGGAATATCAGGACGCAGGCGCTGATAACCACGCCGGCGTAGCCGAGCGCCGGCGTCGCCGCCCACTGGCTGGTGTCGCGCATCACCTCCCAGATGTGCCAGTGCTGACGGATGCCGCTGCGGGCGAAGCCCATCAGGCCCATCAGCCAGGTGAACGTCACCGCCAGGATGATCAGCGTGTACTGCGAGCGCGGCGGCATCCGCCCCCAGCGGATCGCGCCGCGGGACTCGGCCCCGCGCAACATGAACAGGTCGACGGCCAGCACCACGACCATCGCCGCCAGCACAGTGAGCACCTGGTAGACGCTGAACCCGATCCGCACGATCGCGGTGACGAAGTAGCCGTAGATGCCGTAGAAGATCACCACCGCCGCCGCCAGCCCCAGCACGCCACCCTGCACGATCGTCCCCTGCCGCGACCAACTCACGGCCGGCCGCTTGTTCGCCCGCCGGTAGAGCAGGAACGACAGGAACGTCGTCAGGATCATCAGGTTGACCGCCGTGTTCTTGGCGCTCATCACGCCGAGCACGCCGAGGAACGGGTGGTGCGTGCCGCCCATCGCCGCCAGCTCCTCCCGGTTGGCGATCATGGTGTGCGGCGTCGCCCAGACGATCACGCCGATGATCAGCACCAGCAGCATCCACTTCGTATATGGCGTGAACCGCTCCGCGCCGGGAATGCGTCCCATCCCCACCCACAGGTAGTAGTTGCCGGCCAGAAAGAGCACCCCGATCAGGAACGCCTGGATGATCCAGAGCCAGCTCATGAAGCCGCCCATCATCGTGATGCCCATCGCCTGGTTGTACTCGTAGATCTCGCGGCCCAGCCAGTAGCCGGCGAACGGCAGCACGATCAGCGCGCCGATGGCGATGAAGTTGCCGACGTAGCCCATCCAGTCGTAGTGCCGGCGCTCGTCCTCGCTCCGGGCGGCGAGGAATCGGTAGGCGGCGTAGGCAGCGACGATCGAGCCCCCGAACACCACGTTCGCGATCAGCCGGTGGATGTTGATCGGCATCCACGTCGCGTTGGCGAACGCGCTCCAGAACTGGACCTGCGCCGGCGCCGTGTCCGCCGTCACCTCGGCCGGCGGGCTCATCATGTAGCTGAGCCAGCTGTCGGCGATGAACAGTACCGCGGTGCCCCAGACGTTGAGCAGGATGCCCAGCGACCAGTGGAAGATCTTGGCGCGCCCTTCCTTCCAGCGCTCCCAACCGTAGTAGTAGATATAGAGCGTCGCCGATTCGACGAAGAAGAGCCCCACGTAGACCCAGATCGAGGTCTCGAAGATCCCGGTCAGGTGCGACATGAACCGCGGGTAGAGGGTGATGAGCAGGAAGGTCAGTGTCGCGCCCCACAGCGCCGTGGCGCTATAGGCGATGAGCAGCAGACGCGTGAACTCCTTCGAGAGCCGGTCGTAGCGCGCGTCCTTACCGAAGATGCCGATCGCTTCCGTCACCACCGCGAACATCGGCACGCCCAGCACGAAGGCCGCGAACATCAGGTGCACCTGGGCGGCGATCCACACCGCCGCCCGGCTGCCGATGACCGGGAAGTTGCCGTACTCGCGTATCCCTTCCGCCGCCTGCGCCCAGGCGGGGTCCGCCGCCGCCAGGACCAGCGACCCCGCGCCGACGACCAGCCCGGCCGTCCGCAGGGCGTCTCTCCCACTCGTCATTCGCCGCCGCCGTTTCCCTCCGCCGCCCGTCGGTCTAGCATCTCCTGCACCTCACGGATTGGGCACTTCGAGCCGCCGGCCTCGCTGAACGTGCCTTGGGCGCCCTCGGCGCCGGCACGGATCTCCCGGGCCCGCAGCTCGCTGAACATCACCATCATCGTCTCGACGTCGAACGTGTCGGCCTCGATCATCGCCTGCTTGTTCTCGTCCATGACCTGGACCGTCACGTGCTCGGCGTCCCGGCTCTTCGCGAAGCGCTCCACCGTCGACCGGGCCAACGGTCGGGCGATCAGCGGCACCAGCTCCAGCCGCTCCCACGCCTCCTTCGACCACGTCACGCCGCCCCGCGCCCGGGCCCGCGCCGCCTCGCGGTCGCTGCCCATCGGGCACATCGGGACCGGTCGGTCCGCCAGCGCCTCCTCCGCCTTCACCTCCGCCCGGGCGATCTCCTCCGCCTGGCCGATCCCCATCACCAGCTGCATGTGGGTCGGCAGCAGCGACCCTATCGCCTGGTCGAGCAGCTCGTTGGTCACGACATCGAACCCGCGCTCCTCGACCCACTCCTCCACCGCGTTGCGGGCGATCCCCTGGGCGAACGGCGGTACCCGCTGAATGCGGACGGCCGCCAGCGGGTCCCACTCGAGGCCCGCCACCCCGTCCTCTTCGATCCACGGCACATCCTCCGGCCGCACGTCCACCGTGCCGGTCAGCAGGACGTCGCACGGCGCCAACCGCACCAGGTTCTCCACCTGCGAGCCCATATCCGTGCCCTCGATCCGGTGCGAGCCGTGGCGCGCGAGCACCAACAGGGTCGGCTCCAGCTCCTCGATGTATTCGAGGATGCTCTCGAACGGCTTGCCGATCAGAACCTGCGAGCCCGTCTCGACTTCGGGGTAACCCTCGGCCATCTTCTCGGCCCGCATCAGGTTCGCCTTGCACAGCTTGAGCAGGCCCTTGTCGATGATGTTGTTGTGCAGCTCCTCCTGCTCCTCGAACTTGAACACCCGACTGGCCTGGTAGCTCAGCACGTCCTTGATGTTGTTGAACGCGATGTGATGGAAATCGAGGTCGAAGGCGCTGCAGAACTCCACCCGCGCTTCGAACTCGCGCGCCAGCTCCAGCGCGACCCGCGCCGCACGGTAGCTGTACGAGCTCCCATCCACGCACACCAGGTAGACCCCGTCCCGCAGCGGCCGGTCGGTCCGTGTAATCAGCAGATCCTTCTCCAGCCGCCGCATCACCCGCGACACTACACCGCCCAGCTGCGAATGCGGCTGACGGCCCAGGCCGTGCGCGCCCATCGCGCACAGGTCGTAGCCGTTGCAGTTCACCTCCCGAGCGATCTCCTCGAAGTGGATCCCCTCCAGCAGCTGCCGCTTCATCTTGACGCCCGCCGCCTTCACCTGCTCCTCCATCCGGTCCAGGAACGAATCGCTGATCAGCTGCAGGCCCTTCTCGATCAGTTTGTCGTGAATCTTTCGCTGACGCTGGATCTCCTCTTTCGGCTGGAAGCGGGCGGGCAGGCCGGATTCGAGCTGGCGAAACCGCACGTCGTGCAGCTTCGCCGCGTAGACGTGGTTGCCCACCACGCCGGCCTCGCACTTCCGGGCCAGCTCGATGGCGCGGTGAATCGCGTAATCGCACTCCTGCGAGTTGTCACAGGGAACGAAGACCTCTCTGTACATGGATCCCTCGGTGCCCAGGGTTCTTCAGGAGATCCGCGAGCGAATCACCTGTTGGATGTTGCCGGCTTGTCTGTGTTCCATGCCACAGCAGAAGGCGGGAGGCTCGCGGCGAGCTTCCCGTTCATGACTCGGTTCTGTTCTCGACCCGGCTCCCGGCCTCCGTGGTCGTCGGGGGCGAGGGGCGAAGCGACACGGAGCGATCCCGATCTATGCAAAAACCGATAACAGGAATTATTATCGCGGATTACAACCGAGCGAGTATAGCTGGCCTTACCGGCGGCTGTCAACCAAACCGCGCAACCGGGTTTCGGTTCGACCACCGGCCGCTCAGGCCTCCGGGGCCAGCTGGGTGCCGTCCTCCCCGAAGATGAGGATCGCGCTGACCGGACAGGATTCGGCCGCCCCGACGAGCGCCTCGAGGGGCGGCTCCTCGAGGTCGACCAGGACGGCCAGGTTGTCCTCGTTCAGTTCGAAGGCATCGGGCGCGGCTTCGACGCAGTCGGCGAAGCCGGAACACAGCTCGTGATCGATCTGCAGCGTGACGGCGTGTGCTGCCGAGACCTTTTCGTGCAGCGTCATGTCCTGACCTCCTCACATCTCCTCGATGCCCAGCTGGGCCCGGGCCTCGTCCATCACCGTCAGGGTTATCTCGCTGAGCCCGCGCTCCCGGGCCCACTCCATATAGAGTTTTCGCACTGTGCCGCGGACGAAACCGGGTACGCGGCCCAACCGTTTCTCCGCTTCGTCGCTCCAGACCGGGTCGGGGCCCGACGGGTCCGGATGGCGGGTCTCGAGATGAGAGCGAACCGATTCGAACGGCTGCGCTTCGGCGGCGCTGTCGCTGAGGTCGACGCAGAGGCTGTCGACCATCCGGGTCTCCATCGGGTTGGTGAGCATGGCGACCTGGCGATCGCAATTCGGACAGCGGAACGTGATCGCCATCGTCCCGTCACCCGGCGCGGCGCTCTCGACCGACTTCATCTGCGCGTCGCAGTCCACACAGAGAAACTTCATCTAACCTTACCTCACGATCCGTTTTCGTAGAACTGCCGGACCGCCCGCGCCAGATCACGAACCGCCCGGGCCGCCGGGGCGTCGGGGCGCCCGAGCACGTCGGGGCGTCCGGCGTCGCCCTCGGCGCCGAAGCGCGGGTCGAACGGCACGGCGGCCAGGCGCGGCACCCCCTCGAACGGCGCGGCCTCGGTGCTGAACAGCGGGCCGATCCGGCCGCAGTCCGGACAAAGGTAGCCCGACATGTTCTCCACGTAGCCGACGATCGGGATCCCCAGCTCTTTCACCATGGTGAGCGACTTGCTCACCACGAAGCGCGACAGCTCCGACGGGATCGTCACGGCCAGCGCGCCGCCCAGCCCCGGAAGCAGGTCGTGGACCGGCGCGATCCGATCGGTCCCGGGCGGAAGATCCAGGATCAGGTAGTCCAGGTCGCCCCACGCCGTATCGGACAGGAACTCGCGCAGGGCGTTCGCCTCCAGCGTGCCGCGCCACAGGAAGCTCCCCGACTCGGTTCCGCGCCAGCGGACCGGGCTGTCGGGGCCTTCCAGCCACAAATCCATCGACATCACCTTCACGGCCGCCGCCCCGACGGCCGGCGCTATCCCGTCTCCCTCGACCCGGAGCGACGATCGTTCGACACCCAGCAGCCGGGGCATCGACGGGCCGTTGAGATCGGCGTCGAGCACACCGACTGACGCACCCTGGTCCGCCAGACACGCCGCCAGGTTCGCGGCGATCAGGCTCTTCCCCACACCGCCCTTGCCGCTCAGAACCGCCAGCGTATGTCGGACCCCGGCCAGTCGGCGCTCGAGCCGCTGCCGCCGCTCGGCCAGCTGGCCGGCGATATCGGCGGCCGTCCCCTCCGTCAGCTCGGCGTACGTGCGCCGCCGGTCGGACGGACTCACAGATCCCACGCCGCCCGGGCCAGCATCCAGGCGGCCACCGCGGTGACCAGGAACGGCCCCAGGAAGAACCCCGTGTTCGGCTGCGCGAACAGGTAGATCGCCCGGATGAAGACGACGATGGCCAGCGCCATCGTGAACCAGCGCACCTGTCGCCAGATGAAGAAGGGGAAGCCCACCGTGATCAGGAACCCGATCGGAATCAGAACCCAGGCGGCGACCCGCGGATAGCCGTGCAGGTTCCAGTCGCTGCGGACGCCCATGGCGACGATCCGGGACAGATAGAACGCGCCGTAGCCGAAGTAGACGACGGCGGCCTGACGATACTTTCGCGTCCGGGGATCGAGGCTCGAACTCTCCGCCGGGCCCACGGCGGTCTCACTCACCGACTCCATGATCGGCCAGCGTAGAGGCGTACCGGCCGTCGTGTCAAGCATCGCCGGGCGGCGTCGCGTCGTCTTCGACGCCGGCGCCGCTTTCGGCCTCGAGCATCTTCCGCACGAACGACGGGACGTTGCCGATCCGGCCGCTCAGCGTCCGCTCCCGCACCTCCTGCATCAGTTCGGCGGTCACCTGCGGCTGGCCCCGTTCGGCGGCGTAGCTCTCCATCCGCTTCGCCAGCATGCCGCGAACGAACGACGGGACTCGTTCCAGCCGCGCTCGCGCCTCCGCCGTCCACGGCAACGTGCCGTCCAGCTCCATCCCGTAGGTCGTCTTCCCCGCAAAGCTGATCGGCTCGAACCCGTAGGCGCCGGGCTCGTACACGCACCACGGGTCCTCCGCCATGAAGTCCCCCGTCGCACCGTACGCCCGGGCCCGACAGCCGCCGCAAACCGAGTTGAACTCGCACGCGCCGCAGCGCCCGCCCAGCGTCTTCCGCCGGCGGATGCGCTGAAAGACGTCGGACTCCTCCCAGATCTCCCGGAACGACCGCTGGCGCAAGTTGCCGCCGTATACCGGCAGGTAGGGGCAGGGCGTCATGTCGCCGTTGGGACGAATCCCCAGGTAGTGCGTGCCGGCGGGACAGCCGCCGGCCCCGGCGGCAAAGCTCTTCAGGAAAGGCGAGTCCGGGTCGTTCTGGTAGAGCATCCGCTGGTAATGGGGCGCGCACTTCGAGTTCACCAGCATCCGGCCGGCGAACTCCTCCTGCAGCTTCATCAGCTCAGCCAGAGTCTCCTCGTACTCGTCGGCCGAGATGTCGCTGGTATACGCACCGCGTCCGGTGGGCACCAGGAAATAGAGGTTGTAGACGCGGGCCCCGAGCTCGTGGGCGAAGCGGGCCAGCTCGACGATCGAGTCGCGGTTGTGCCGCCCGATCGTCGTCTGGACGATGAACGGCAGGCCCGCCGCTCTCAGTACCTTCGACCCCTCCACAGTGTTGTCCCAGGCGCCCTGCACACCCCGGAAGGCATCGTGGGTCGCCGCCTCGAGGGAATCGAGGGAGAGGGCGACGCCGCGGATGCCCGCTTCGATCATCCGCCGGCACAGCTCCGGCGTGATCAGCACTCCGTTGGTCCCCACCACCACCCAGAGCCCCTTCGAGTTGGCGTACGACGCGATCTCGAACACGTCCTTCCGCAGCAGCGGCTCACCGCCGGTCAGGATCAACAGCGCTTCCGGGTTGACCTCGCAGATCCCGTCCACCACCCGGAGACACTCCTCGGTCGACAGCTCGTCCCGCGCCTCGCCCTTCGAGATGCGACCGGCGCTGATGTAGCAGTGCTCGCAACGCAGGTTGCACTTCTTGGTCAGGTTCCACGAGATGACATGACTGCGGTACATGCCGGGGCTGCCTCCAGTCGCTCACGAAGTTCCGGGCCAAACCCTATAGCTATCGACGGCCCGGCGGCGCGGCAAGCGGGCCGGGGCTGCCGGGTGTCCCGCGCGACTCTATCTTGCCCCCATGCAGAAACCCGGACTCTCCACCCTCGTGCTGACCTCGATCGGCCTCCTCTTCGCGGCACTCGTGGTCGTGCTGATCGTCAGCAGCCTGGTGCGGCCCAGCGTGCGGGAGTTCGCTCCCACCGCCCCGAACCCGGAAGCGGTCGGCGAGCGGTCGGTGGGGCCCCGGCTCTATACCGTCGACGCGACCGCGCACGACCGCTGGGTCTACTTCGACTTCTCCCGCGGCTCCGTGGTCGATGTCGATTCGCGTCGTTCGCTCGATTGGGACCTCGCCTTTCAGCGGCACCGGATGATCAGCAACGGCGGCGACACGAACCCGGCGGGCCGAGGGGCCGTTGCCGACCTGGGTCCGATCCGCATCGACTCGGCGCTGACCGTGCCGGAGGACGACTGGACGACCGACGAGGGACGGGGCGACACCCCGCGCAACCCGGTCCTCGAGGACTGGTACGACTACAGCTGGACCTCGCACATCCTGCGACCCGCGGACCGCGTGCTGGCGATCCGCACCGCCGACGGCCGTTACGCGGCCCTCCGGTTCGTCGGCTACTACTGCCCCGGCGGCCGGCCCGGCTGCGTCAGCTTCGTTTACCGCTACCAGGGGGACGGGTCGAAGACGTTCGCGCCAGCGGCCGCCAGCGCCGCCGACTCCGCCGCAAACGGCACCGCCGCAGGTTGACCGCCGGTCCAGATTTACTATCGTTTCCGCCAGCCGAACGGGCTCTAACACAAGAGAAACAGCCGAGGAAACGTGATCGGTGCCGGTGAGTTAGCGGGCGGGCGTGGCCGGCGTTTGCTCAACCCCATTTACTATACGATCGTGATCGTCAGCTCCGCCCTCCTGGGGTGCGGGCAGGACTATCCTCAGAGCACGATCGATCCGGCCAGCGGGGACTTCGGGGCGGCGATTCACAGTCTCTACCAGACCGTGTTCTGGTGGACCATGCTGATCCTCGCCGTCGTCTGGGGGGTCCTCGGCTGGGTGCTGTTCCGCTACCGGGCCCGGCCGGGCGGACCGGAGCCGAAGCGGATCCACGGCCACCTGGGACTGGAGATCGGGTGGACGGTGGGCGCCGCGATCATCGTGGTCCTGATCACGATCCCGACGATCCATACCGTGTTCCAGACCCAGAGGGAGGCCGGTGAAGACGCCCTGGTCGTCGAGGTCATCGGCCACCAGTGGTGGTGGGAGTTCCGGTACCCCGAGCAGGACGTGGTCACGGCGAACGAGCTGCACCTGCCCGTCGGCCGGCAGGTCGACCTGCGTCTCTGGTCGGCGGACGTGATCCACTCGTTCTGGGTCCCACGGCTGGGCGGCAAGCGCGACCTCAATCCCCTGGTCCGAAAGCCCGACGGCAGCCTGGCGATCAACCGCCTGACCTTCACGGTGGACGAGGCGGGGACGTTCATGGGGCAGTGCGCCGAGTTCTGCGGACCGGCCCACAGCCTGATGGGCCTGAGAGTGATCGCCGCGCCGGAGCCCGAGTTCGAGGAATGGGTCGAGCGCATGAAGACGCCGGTGGAGCCGGACAGCGGCAGCCTGGCCGCCCGGGGTCGCGAGGTCTTCATGGGTGCCACCTGCGTCGCCTGCCACGCCATCGCCGGGACGAACGCCCGGGGTCGGTTGGGTCCGGACCTGACGCGGCTGGGCGCGCGGACGACGATCGGGGCCGGCCTGCTGGAGAACACGCGGGAGAACCTGGCCGCCTGGATCACCGCGCCGGCCGAGTTCAAGCCGGGTGTGAAGATGCCGGGCGTGGCCGAGGAGGGCGGCGGTTTTCCGCCCACCGGCCTGTCGTCGGAACAGGTCGAGGCGGTGGCGGCCTACCTGGCGAGCCTCGGCCGGTGAGTCGGCGAATCCACCCTTGTCATCAGGAGCCGTTGCATGGCAGATGCGATAGCTAGCGAGAGGGGCCCGCAACGGGCCCACGCCGAGGGACACGGCGCGGCGGCTCTCTACACCGATCCGGGCGGGCTCTGGGCGACGATCCGCGGCTGGATCACCACGGTGGACCACAAGCGGATCGGCATCATGTACGCCAGCGCCGCGCTGTTCTTCCTGCTGGTGGGCGGACTGGAGGCGCTGCTGATCCGGGTGCAGCTGGCCGTGCCCGAGAACGACTTCATCGGCGCCGAGACGTACAACCAACTGTTCACCATGCATGGCACCACGATGATCTTCCTGGTCGCCATGCCGCTGGCCGTCGCTTTCTTCAACTACATCGTGCCGCTGCAGATCGGCGCGCGGGACGTGGCTTTCCCGCGTCTGAACGCGCTGTCGTTCTGGGTCTTCCTGTTCGGCGGCCTCTTCCTCAACTCGAGCTGGCTGTTCGGCGCCGCGCCCAACACCAGCTGGGTCGGCTACGCCAACCTGACCTCGGTCCAGTACTCGCCGGGCCTCAACGTCGACTTCTGGGTGATCGGCCTGTCGATCGTCGGGATCAGCTCGCTGATCGGCGCGATCAACTTCATCACCACGATCATCAACCTCCGCGCCCCCGGGCTGACGCTGATGCGCATGCCGCTGTTCACCTGGATGACCTTCGTCACCAGCTGGATCCTGGCGACGGCGATCCCGGTCATCGCGGTGGCGCTGATCTTCCTGGCGGCGGACCGCTTCTTCGCCACCAACTTCTTCGTGCCCGGCGCCGGCGGCGACCCGGTGCTCTGGCAGCATCTGTTCTGGATCTTCGGGCACCCCGAGGTCTACATCCTCATCCTGCCGTCGTTCGGCATCATCTCCGAGGTCGTGCCCACCTTCTCGCGCAAGCCGCTGTTCGGCTACCCGATCGTGGTCTACGCCGGCATCCTGATCGGCTTCATCGGCTGGGGCGTGTGGAGCCACCACATGTTCACCACCGGGCTCGGGCCCATCGCCGACTCGTTCTTCGTGGCCAGCACGATGATCATCGCCATCCCGACCGGCGTGAAGATCTTCAACTGGCTGGCCACCATGTGGGGCGGCGCGCTCCGCTTCACCACGGCGATGCTGTTCGCCATCGGGCTGGTCGCCATCTTCACCATCGGCGGCCTGTCGGGGATCATGCATGCCTCGGCGCCGGTCGACCTGCAGCAGCACGACTCGTACTTCGTCGTCGCCCACTTCCACTACACGATCGTCGGCGGCGCCGTCACCGGTCTGTTCGCCGGGTTCTACTACTGGTACCCGAAGGTGACCGGCCGCCTGATGAGCGAGACGCTCGGGAAGTGGCACTTCTGGACCTTCATCGTCGGGTTCAACCTGACCTTCTTCCCCCAGCACTTCGTCGGGCTCTTCGGCATGCCGCGCCGCGTCTTCACCTATCCGGCCGAGCTGGGCCTGGGGGGCTGGAACATGGCCTCGACGATCGGAGCGTTCATCTTCGGGGTCAGCACGCTGATCTTCGTCTGGAACCTGATCCGCAGCGCCCGGCGCGGTACGCCGGCGGCGGCGAACCCCTGGGACGCGCCGACCCTCGAGTGGTCGGTGCCGTCGCCACCGCCGCACTACAACTTCGCCGAGATCCCCGAGGTCGAGAGCCGGGACCCGCTCTGGAAGGGGGCCGCCGCGGGACCCGACCGGGCCGTGGCGACCGGCGGCGATGAGCCGCACATGCCGTCGCCCTCCGCCTGGCCCATCCTGACGGCGCTGGGGATCAGTTTGACCTGGATCCTCCTGATGGCCCGGATCTGGTGGGTGCCGCTCATCGGCCTCGCCGTGACGGCGGTCTGCGTCTACTCGTGGGCGTTCCAGCCGGCGTTCCGGGCCGAGAGTTGATGTCGGACGAGAGAACAGAGAACAGAGAACAGAGAACAGAGAACAGAGAACAGAGAACAGAGAACACGGAACAGTTGGAGGAAGATGGAGATCGCGCACCACCCACCGACGGCCACGGGGCTCGACAACCGGAAGCTGGGCTTCTGGACCTTCATCGGGTCCGAGACCCTCTTCTTCGGCAGCCTGATCTCGACCTACATGGTCTACAAGGGCGCCGCGGTCACCGGGCCGTACCCCCACGAGGTCCTGAACATCCCGGTGACCAGCGTCAGCACGTTCGTCTTGCTGACCAGCTCGCTGGCGATGGTCCTGGCGCTGAATGCGGTCCAGCGGGGTAGCCGTGCCGGAACGCTCACCTGGCTGCTGGCCACGGCGATCGGCGGCCTCATCTTTCTCGGCTTCCAGGCCTACGAGTTCACCACGTTCGTCCACGAGGGGCTGACGATCCAGACCAACGTGTTCGGCTCGGCCTTCTACGTGCTGACGGGCTTCCACGGAGCGCACGTTTCGGTGGGCGTGCTGTGGCTGCTGACCCTGGCGGCCCTGACGGCCATGGGCAAGATCGGTCGCGAGGACTCGCTCAAGGTCGAGATCGCGGGCCTCTACTGGCACTTCGTGGACGTGGTCTGGATCGTGATCTTCACTCTGATCTATCTGATACCGTGACGGAGGGGGCATGAGCGCGGCAGCACAGGACCAGGAAAGCGTCGTCGGAGGCACCGGCTCGACCGACGAGCCGGCCTCGCACCCCACCTGGCGGTTCTACGTCATGATCGGGTTGATCCTGACGGTGATCACGGCCGCCGAGGTGGCCGTCTTCTATATACCGGCGTTGCGCGGCGTCCTCGTACCCATCCTCCTGGTGCTGTCCGGCGCCAAGTTCGCCCTGGTCGTCATGTTCTACATGCACCTGCGCTTCGACAGCCCGATCTTCAGCGGCGTCTTCGTCGCGCCGCTCCTCCTAGCGGTGCTAGTCGTCGTCGCGCTCATCGTGCTCTTCCACGTCTTGCCGCACGGGATGGGGACGATAAGCGGTAGTGGGTAGTGGGTAGTGGGTGGTGGGAACACGACGGATCACCCACCACCCACTACCCACTACCCACTACCCACTACCGTAGCTCTCTTCGCTTCGATACCAGCGGAAGAATAGAACCGTGATCGCCGTCCAGAAGATCAGGCCGCCGCCGATCTTCATCAGCAGTCCGGCGAGCCGCTGGTCATCCCGAACGGAGAGGCCCGAGACCGGCGGCGCCAGCTCGAACGTCGCGTACAGGGGCAGGTTGCTGAACGTCAGGAAGGCGAAGGCGGGCGTGTTGAGTATGGTGGCCAGGATCAGGTAGCCGATCCGGTACATGTGCGAGAAGCCGGGCCGGCGCGGCACCGGCGCGACCAGCGGCCACCAGAGCGCCAGCCCGGCCACGAGCCACGACATATCGAGAACGAACGAGCCCGGCTGCGAGACCATCAGTGCGTCCACCACGGACGGCCAGTGCGTCGTCAGCAGAACGACGTTGAAGATGGCGAGGGCCACCAGCGGATGGGTGAGAACGCGCAGCGCGCGCATCAGGTTGGGTCGGGCTTCCAGCCTCGCGTAGGCCTTCGTCGAAACGCCGTACAGCAGCAGCGGCGGCGCCACCAGCGAGATGAGGAGGAACTGCACCATGTGCGCGCTGGCCAGGTAGCCGGCCCCCAGCGCCCCCACCGGCCAGTCCAGCGCGACCCAGAGTCCCAGCAGGCCGCCGTAGAAGGCGATGCGCCGCAAAGTCCGCGGCCGCTCCGGGTCACGCCCGGTGCGCCGCTCCAGCAGCCAGTACGCGGCGCCCAGCGCCAGCACGAAGGCCCAAACGCCCGGGTACGGAGTCCAGCTCCACGTCCACGCCGCCGTCTGGGCCGAGCACCACCACTGCACCGTCTACGCTCCTGGAAACGTCACGGGGTCAGCCACCCCCTCCCACCCCCTCCCACCCCCTCCCACCCCCTCCCACCCGTCCCGCCCGCCCCGGGCATCCTCGTCACACTTTCGGTTCGGCCGGAGACGAGACGTCCGTTTCATCGGTCGAGAACGTCTGCGGGCCCAGCGCCGCTCTGAGCTTCGGATGCTCGCGCCACAGCACGAAGGCCATCGCCGCAGCCGCCAGCAAGTTCCCGATCCCCACCGACATCCACCCCAGGGCGCCCAGCAGCCATTCCGCCACCACGGCCAGAAGCCCGAGGAAGAAGGCTTCGAAGGTGACGAACACCAGCAGGCCCAGCAGGATCAGCGGCGGCCGCTGCTCCGCCAGCACCGCGACCGTCGCGGCCGCCAGCCCGATGGCGATGAACCCGGCGAAATGGACGATCGTGTAGCCGCCCACCGTCAGCAGGCCGATCTGCACCTCGCTGGCATCGGCCACGCGCAGGAAGAAGGCGGAGCCCAGCGCGCCGGGCGTGAACAGCATGCGCCCCTGCACCAGGTCGAAGAGGAAGAACCACACGGCGACGACCAGCGCCCCGACCACGCCCACGATCACGCCCTCCCGCAGAATTCGATTGCCGAGCAGGGTCGCGACCCACTGCGGCGACTGCAATCCCAGACTCGTGTGCAGATACCCGATAGTTCCCACCCCGGCGAACAGGTTGCCGGCCAGGACCTCGGGCCAGCCCAACCGCTCGACCACGTCGACCCCGGTGAGCACCACTCCGCTGTAGAAGACCAGGTCGAACAGGATGAACCCGAGCACCAGCCCCAGCAGTATCGGTGGACAGGCTTCCAGCTTCGTGAGCAGCCAGGCCATCGCGACGCCGACGGCTCCGAAAGCCGCGTAGTGCAGCAACGTGTACAGGACGATGAGCGACAGCGATCGATCGGTCGTTTCCACGCCGGCGAGCACGCCGGCCAGGAACGAGGGCGTCGCGAATGGTTGACCTCGCAACGTATCGATCAGCAGGAACCATAACGCCAGTATCGTCGCCCCGATCAGGCCGGCGATGATCCCTCGGGACAGGATTCGCTTGGGTACCATCAAGCTTTCTCCTTTGCTAAGTCGCCGACTCCTGCTCCTCCATCAGTTCTCTTACCAGACCGCGATGCTGGTACCACAGGTAACTCACCAGCCCCACCACCCAGACCACGTTCGCCACCGCCACCGACCACCACGGGACCAGCCCGGCGATCTCCACGCTCACCGCGCCCACGAACACCAGGCTGAAGACGAAACCGGCGATGAAGACGAAGAACACGAAGTACCAGAGCCAATGGTGCCGCTCGGTCTCGAAGAACAGCCACGCCGCGATCGTACCGGCGAGCAGCGACACGATCAGGTGCAGGCCGTTATAGGCGAGCACGGGACCGGGCTCGATCGTGATGCGCGTCGGATCCTCGAGGCCGTAGAACAGCGCCTCGCCCAGCGCCGCGGCGGTATGGAACGGCGAGCGCCCCGCGACCACGTTGACCAGCAAGAAGAAAACCGCCACCGCCGCGTACGCGATCAGCCCCGCGACGAGACCCTGGGCGAACACCTGCGCTCTCTCGGGTTTCATCTCCCGTCCCGTCCTCTGCCGATACTTATCCCGGTTATGGTTACCGGCGTTGCTGTGGCAATGTGAAGTCGACGGTCCAAGCTAATAGACGGGGCCGGCAGTTCCAAGCGCACCACACCGCGGACCCGCTTTCGCCCCCTGCAACCGGCCGGTAGCTTTACCCGGCTCATGCGATCGGACACACCCACCTCCGTCGCCGTCGATACCGGCGGCACCTTTACCGACTTCGTCGTGCTGCGCGACGGTGTCAGGACCGTATACAAGCGTGCCTCGACCCCGGACGATCCCGCCCGGGCGGTGCTCGATGGGCTGGCCGAGCTGCTGGAGGAGGGCGAGGTCTTCGTTCTGGCGCATGGCTCGACGGTGGCCACCAACGCCCTGCTGGAGCGGCGCGGCGCCAGAACGGCCTGGATCACCAACCGGGGATTCGAGGACCTGATCGAGATCGGGCGCCAGGCTCGGCCGTCATCCCAGCTTTATGCGCTGGTGGCCGAACGGCCGTCTCCGCTGGTCGCCCCCGAGGCCCGCTTCGGCGTCTCCGGACGCATGCTGAAGGACGGGTCCGAGGAGAGCGGGATCGAGCCGGCGGAGATCGAGGGACTGCTCGACAGGTTGGGCGACTTCGAATCGGTGGCGGTCGGTTTCCTGCACAGCTATGCCAATCCCGAGCACGAGGAGGCGCTGGGCGCGGCGCTGGCCGAGCTGGACGTGCCGGTGACGCTCTCGGCCCGGCTGCTCCCCGAGTACCGCGAATACGAGCGCTTCTCTACGGCGCTGGTCAACGCCTACGTCGCTCCGCTGGTCCAGCGCTACCTGCAGCGGCTCGACGCGGCGGCGGGTGCCGAGCGGGTGCGGATCATGGCGTCGGGCGGTGGCGCTTTCTCGGTGGAGCGGGCCGCCCGGGAGCCGGTCCACACGGTGCTCTCGGGGCCCGCGGGCGGTGTGGTCGCGGCCCTCGAGGCGACGCGACGCTCCGGTTTCGATGCGGCGCTCTCGTTCGACATGGGCGGCACCTCCACCGACGTCTCGCTGTGTCCGGGCCGACCGCTGACGACCCGGGAGTACGAGATCTCCGGCTGCGCGGTGGCGATCCCGGTGATCGACATCCACACCGTGGGTGCCGGCGGCGGCTCCATCGCCCGCCGCGATCCGGGCGGTGCGCTCAAGGTGGGCCCCGCCAGCGCCGGAGCCGTCCCCGGGCCGATCTGCTACGGCGCGGGTGGGACCGAGCTGACCGTCACCGATGCTCATGTCTGGTTGGGCCGGATCGCGCCCGACCTGTTCCTGGGAGGCGCTCAGCGCCTGGACCGCGACGCCATCGCGGGGCCGCTCGAGCGCCTGGCGGACGAGCTCGCCGCTTCACCCGAGGAGACGGCGGAGGGCGTCCTCGAGGTGGCGGACACGCGGATGGAGGGGGCGTTGCGTCTGATCAGCCTCGAGCGGGGCCATGATCCGGCGGATCTGACGCTGGTCGCCTTCGGCGGCGCCGCGCCCCTCCACGCCGCCCGCCTGGCCGGACGCCTCGGTGTCTCCCGGGTCCTCGTGCCACCCGATCCGGGCACGCTTTCGGCCCACGGCATCCTCGTGGCCGACGTCCGTAAGGACACGTCGCGCAGCGTGCTCGCCACCGATTCGGACGCCGACCTGGCGACACTCGAGCCCGTGTTCGACGAGCTGGAAGCGCAGGCCCGTGGCGAGCTCGAGCTCGACGGGTTCGCCGGCGACGACGTGGTCATCGACCGCGGGATCGACGCCCGTTATGTCGGACAGAGCTACGAGCTGGGTGTGCCGGCGACCGCCGACTGGGTCGAGGCCTTCCACTCCGCCCACCAGCAGCGCTTCGGCTTCCGGCGCGACGACGCCCCGGTGGAGGCTGTGACGGTCAGGGTCACCGCCCGCGCCCCGGTCCGGCGGCCGGCGAAGCCCGAACTGGCCGCCGCCACGGATCCGCCGGAAGTCGCGGGCCCGAGCCAGGTCTACTTCGACGGCGGCTGGCGACGGGTACCGCTCCATCGGCGCGAGGACCTGCTGGCCGGACACGAGTTAGAGGGGCCGGCCATCGTCGCCGAGTACAGCAGCACGACCTGGCTGGCCGTCGGCTGGCGACTGCGAGTGCTGGCCGCCGGCGACCTCCTCCTCAGCCGCTGAACCCTAGCGCGAGCCTGCGCCGCGCGTATATATAGACCGCCGCGGCGGCACGATTCCCGAAAACTGTCAACGTGATCAGCTAGACGACATGCCAGACGACAAGCGGGCGATCGACACGCCCGATAGCGTAATAAAGGAAGCCGGAGCGCCCGAATACGAGCCGCCCTATCGCTGGGCCGGTGTCGTCGGCCTTATGGTGTTCGCCCTCTACGCCATCACGCTGGCACCCACCACCGCCTTTTGGGATACCAGCGAGTACATCGCCACCGCGCACATCCTCGGCATACCGCATCCGCCGGGCAACCCGGTGTTCATCATCCTGGCGCGGACGTGGGAGATCCTGATGACGCCCGTGCCGCTCCCCACGGCGATGAAGATCAACCTCTTCTCGGCGGCGATGAGCGCCACCGCCGCGGCTTTCTGGTTCCTGGTCGTTCATCGCGTGCTCGCCTTCTTCTCCGACCAGGAGCTGTTTCGCCGCGCCGGCGCCGGCGCCGCCGCCTTCATCTCCGCCACCGCCTTCACCGTCTGGAACCAGTCGGTGGTGAACGAGAAGGTCTACACGGTGAGCCTGATGACCATCGCCCTGCTCACCTGGCTCATCTTCCGCTGGCGCGACAACCTGGGGAAGGGCAAAGACGACAACCTGCTCATCCTGATCGTCTTCCTGCTGGCCCTATCCCTTGGCAACCACCTGATGGCATTCCTGGTGGCGCCGGCCATGCTGCTCTTCATCATCTGGGTGCACCCCCGGGTGCTCGCCCGCCCGCGGCTCTACGCCTTCGCGGCGCTGGCCTGGTTCCTGGGACTGAGCGCCCAGCTGGCGCTGCCGATCCGGGCGAACGATCGGCCGGTGATCAACGAGGCCGAGCCGGTATGCGGATCGGTCGTCGCCGCCGCCTACGAGATCGTTCGCCTCCATCCGCCGGTATCGCTGGTCGCCGGCAAACCGGAAAACGACCGCTGCCCGGCCCTCGCATCCTCCCTGCGGCGCGAGCAGTATCGGAAGCCGCCGATCAATCTGAACCCGATCTTCTACGTTCCCGGCTCGCCGCGTAACCCGCCGCGCGACATGAAGCTCCTGCGCTGGCAGTTCATCAACTTCGCCCAGTACTTCGATTGGCAGTGGGCGCGCAGCCTGAACGGGGACAATACGTTCTTCGCCTGGGTGCGGGCCCCCTTCACCCTGGTCTTTCTCCTCCTCGGCCTGCTGGGCGCCTGGCGCCACTACTACGCCGATCGGATCTCGTGGGTCTACTTCGCGGCGCTGTTCGCGACCGTCAGTTTCGGGCTGGTCATCTATCTCAACTTCAAGTACGGCTACTCGGTCGGCGCCACCACGATCGGGCCAAACGGCTCCGAGGTCGGCGTTCCCCGCAGCTGGCGCGAGGTCCGCGAGCGCGACTACTTCTTCATCGTTTCCTTCTCGTTCTGGGGCGTATGGGCGGGCATCGGGCTCGCGGCGCTCTGGCGCGCGTTCGCCGAGACCATCGCCGGGTCGTCGGCCCGCATCACGACCGACCACCTCAAGCGGGCCAGCCCCGTCCTCCTGCTGGCCCTGCTGCCGATGCTCCTCAACTGGCAGTACGCCAGCCGCGCCGGCGACTATGCCGCTCGCGATTGGGCCTACAACCTGCTCATGTCCGTCGAGCCGTACGGCGTCCTGTTCACCAACGGCGACAACGACACGTTCCCGCTCTGGTACCTGCAGGAGGTGGAGGGGCTGCGTCAGGACGTCACGGTCATCGTCTATTCGTACCTGGCCACACCCTGGTACTCGAAACAGCTCCGTGACCTGACGGCCCCCTGCGACGGCCAGGACCCATCGCGCGACGAGACGCGGATCATATGTCAGAGATCGTTCGAGCCGGACGAGGCGCTGCCGATCTACTCCGAGATGGAGTGGACGCGGCCCACCCGCTCGATCCTGCAGGCGACCGACGAGCAGCTGGAGAGCGTGCCCGAATGCTATCCGATCGATCGGCGCGGCAACTGCGCCGCCTTCGCCGATACGCAGGCGGTGCGCATCGGCGGTATCGTCGGAACGATTCCCCGCGGTGAGCGCCTGCTGCGCAATGACATCATGCTGCTACAGATACTTCAGGGCGCCGCCGGCGACCGCCCCATCTATTTCGCGGGCACCACGGGGACGTACGAGAACTTCGACCTGCAGCGCTGGATGGTCCGGCAGGGTGTGGCGTTCAAGTTGGAGCCCATCGACTTTCAGCCGCGCGGCTCGATCATCCCGATCCCGGTCCAGGCACGGAACCAGGGTGGCCGGGACACGCCGTGGTGGATCAACGTCGAACGGACCGAGACGCTCCTGGAGGAACACTACATCTATCGCGACATCACCGAGTGGGACTTCTGGCCCGACCTGACGACCAGCGGAATTCCGCTCCAGTACTATCAGGCGTACATGGCGCTGGCCAACGCCGAGCTGGTGACTGGTGACCAGGCCGAATCGGACAGCGCGGTGGACCGCGCCATCGACTTCCTCGAGGTGGCCCTCGGACCGCTGCCCGAGGAGATGCGCGACGTGCGGCCGGAGACCGTGGCGCCACCGGCGGCGACCGACGTGGAGACCGAACCGATCGAGCTGCCCCCCGATTCCGAGCCGGGGGGCAGAGACTGATCCGACATCCGACCAGGAGATAATCGTGACGCGCCGGTCGCCGGGCCGTCACGTCGTCAGAGCCAGATCCTCCAGCTCCGGCTCGCCAGCTGAGGCGTCCGGGCTCTCATCCCGCACCACGCTGGCGCCCGTGCTCTCCTCGTAGGCGACACGAACCACCTGGTCCATCCCGTCGCGGATCGACTCGATATGCGTGATCAGGATCACCTGCTCAAAGCGGTCTTGCAGACGCTGCAGCAGGCGAACCACGCTCTCCCGACGCTGGTCGTCCAGGCCGCCGAACACCTCGTCGAAGATTAGCAGCGAGAGCGTCTGGCCCGCCCGGTCGGCGATCATCTGGCTGATCGCCAGCCTCAGCACCAGATTCGCCAGATCCTCTTCCCCGCCTGAGATGACCGGCTTCTCATCGCCTTCGTCCAGCACGACGACATCGTAGTCGGGTCCGATCTCCAGACGGTTGTAACGGCCGTCGGTCAGCTCGGCGAGGAACACGCTGGCAATCTCCGACAGCTCTGGACGCACCCGGTCGTTCAGTTCGTGCCGCAGCTCGCCCAGCGCCCGGTACAGATCGTTGTGCAAGCGCAGCTCCTTCTCCCGGGCCGTTATGCTGGCCTCGAGCTGCCGGTGCTCCTTCTCCGCCATCCGCGCGGCTTCCGCCCCGGCCCGTGCACCCTCCAGCTCCGTCCGCGCTCGCTCGACGTCCAGGCGCGCCGCTTCCAGCGTCACCCGCGCCGCCTCGAATTTCGCGCCGACTTCCCGATACTCTTCCTCGGAGAACGCCAGTCCCTCGCGGCTCGCCTCGAGCTCCTCGATCTGCGCCCGAATCTGCCGCTCCTCTTCCTGCGCCTCCGCCATTTCGCTCCGCAGCTGCGGCCGTCGCTCCAGCCGCGTTTCCAACTGAGTGATCTTCTTCTCCAACTCGCTCAGCCGTTCGATCCCCCGGCGGACCTCGGCATGCCGATCGGCGTCGTAGCCGTCGGGCAGCGCGGCGACCGCGCCCGCCAGCTTGCGGGCGCGCTCTTCTTCCGCGCCCAGCTCCGATTTCAGCGAGGCGGTCTGGGCCAGCGCGGATTCGGCGTCCGCCAGCTTGGACACCAGCCGCTCCAAACCCTGGCGCGACCGGGCCAACCGCTCCCGAGCCTCGGCCACTTCCGCTGGCTCCGACTCGAGCTGCTTCTCCCGCTTGCGATACCACTTGCCGTCCTGGACGACCTCCTCGTACTGATTGCGGACCAGCGTCAGAACCTCCTCGTACTCGGCACCCAGCGGACGGCGACAGGTGGGGCAGGTGCCATCCGGCCCCTCTTTCTCCAGACCCTCGATCTGCTCCTCCAGCTCCTTGGCCTGATCCAGCAGGATGCGCAGCTGGGCGTTCACTTCCTGCTTGTCACGCTGCCAGCTGGCCGCCGCCTCCTCCCGCTTCTTTTCCAGCCGTTCGCACTCGGCCTCCTGCTCCGCCAGCTTCTCCTTCAGTTCGTCCCGGTCCCTCGCGTTCTTTTCCTGCTCCGCGATTCGCTTGGACAGCGCGACCACTCGCTCGCGCTGTTCCTCGAGCTGCCTGGTCAGCGCCTGTCGCCTGGCCTCGGCGTCGGCGAGCTCGCGCAGCTTGCTTTCTTCCTCGCGCAGGGCGGATAGCGGCGCCGCCTCGGCCCGCAGGCGCTCCAGCTCTCCGGCCGCGTCGGCCAGCCGGGCCAGCTCGGCCTCCGTCTCTTTCTCGTCCTTGATCACACGCTCGAGCCGCGTGCCCAGGATCCGCAGCTCGCCACTGAGGTCCTGATGCCGCTCCCGCTTCTCCTGCAGCTCGGTCCAGAGCGGCTCCACGTCGGCGAAGCCCGCCGCGGCTTCGCCACTCCGAGTCTCCGCCGCGCCCAGGGCCGCGTTGGCGTCCTTCAGGCGCTCCTCCGCCGCCTCACGATCCGCTTCGAGCTTCTCCCGATCGCCCAGCGCGCGGGTGAGCTCCTCGACCTGGCCCCGCAGGACCTTGCGCTGGCCGCCCACCAGATCCTGGGCAGCCCGCAGCCGCTCATAGCCGAGCACCTGCGACAGGAAACGAGCCCGATCGGTGGGTCCCATGCCGGCCAGCACCTGGAGCTGCTTCTGACCGGTGAAGTACGTGTTGTAGAACTCGCGGCGCGTCATCCCGAGCCGTCGCGTGAGCTGACGTGTCACCTCGGTGGTGCCGGCGGCGATGGGTTCCGGGGTCTCGCTGCGGTAGAGCTCGGCCGTCTTCGGCGAGCGTACGACGCGCAAGCGCTCGCCGCGCAGCTCGAACTCGAGCTCGGCACGCACCAGCGAGCGGCCGGGCGCCCGATTGAAGCGAAGCGTGTCCTTGGTCCCGCGGATCGCCTGGGTCCCGTAGATCGCCCAGGCGATCGCCTCGAGGATGGTAGTCTTGCCCGAGCCGTTGGGGCCAATGATCCCCGTCAGCCCGGACCGGAGCTCGAGCTGGGTGTCGGGGTGCTGGCGGAAGTTCTCGAGGGTGACGCGCAGCAGCCGCATCTCACTCTCTGCCTTCCAGCGACTCTTTCTCCTCGGCCTCATGCAGGTACCTGAGGCCGAGGGCGATCAGCGCCTCGCGGTCGACCGAATCGGACTCCGGCTTGAAGCGAGCTTTGAGAAAGGACTCGAGCTCTTCGCGCAGCGTCATGCGCCGGCCGGGCGCGCCCGACGCGACGCGCCGCTCCACTTGCGGCGGCTTCGGCTCGAGGTTGAAATGGAGCGCCTCGGTCCGGAACCCGCGGATCTTCTTGTGGTCCAGCTCCCTGTAGATCTCGCGCGGCACGTTGAAGATGCGCAGCCTGACGATCTTGCCGGCGATCCCATCGGGGATCCCCGTCACCGCCGCCTCGATCGCCTGGTCCAGCTCACCTGGAGTCTGGTCGTAGTAGAGGATGGGGTCGAGATCCAGGACCGGGCGCGGGTTGGCCAGCTTGTGGAAGACCGCCCGGCCGCCGTCGAGGTCGAACTCGATGAAGCCCTTGCCCCACTCCGCTCGCTTCCAGGTGTCTTCCTTTTCGACTCGCGCGTCGTCCGCCTCCGCCCAGATGTTGAGGCTCGTCCGCTCGATCGCGCCCGCGTAATACATGTTGGGCGCCAGCTGCGTCCGCAGGTGGTAGTGGCCCAGCGCCACGTAGCTCCAGTCCGTCGGTTCGATTTCGTTCCGCTGCAGCTTCGCCGCCCCGAAGTCCATCAGCAGCTTGAGTCGCTCGTCGTCGATCTCGGCGTGGGCCACCAGCACGTTGTGGGTGGCGTCGGGGTCCGGTTCGATGGCGACGCTGGCACCGCCGTACAGCTCGGCGTGGGGCAGGCACAAGATCGCGGTATCCAGGTCCGGGAACGCCAGGCGGCGCGCCTCGTGGTGCGCCACGTAAACGCCGTCGATCTCCTCGAACAGCCTCAGGATGCTCCCCGTCTCCGCTGCCTTGGGCGAGTCGTGGTTGCCCGCCACGATGACCACACGGGTACCCGCCGTCTCGCTCCGGAACCGCGACAGTCGGCGGAACGCGTCGGCGATCGCGATGTTCGAAGGCCGGACCGTATGGAAGACGTCGCCGGCGATGATCAGCAGCTCGGGCTCGAGCTTCGCCGCGCGCTCGAGCAGCTCGCGGAAGGCCCGGGCCACATCGGCCTCCCGGATGTTGATCCCGCGCGGGTCGGTCCGGTGGTAGGCCCGGTAGCCGAGATGCAGGTCGGCCGCGTGCACCAGCTTCATGGCGCCTCCACCAGCTCGAGACGGCCGTTGGCATGCCCGGTCAGCTCCACCTCGGCCGCGCCGGTGGAGTGAAGCGCGAACATGTCCAGCTCGTAGCTGCCCCCGACGAACCGGCCCTCTGCGATGGCGAACAGCGAGACGCCGGTAAAGCTCGCTTCCATGTGCAGAGGCAAACCCAGCTCCATCGCCTCGATACTCTCCTCGCGGGTGTAGCTGCCCGAGAGCGCGATCACCGCGATCGGTCCGTCCGGCCCTTCCCTGACTTCTCTCAGCGTATGCTCGAGCTCGAACTCCATGCTCTCCGGTCCGCCGATGCCCGTCTGAAGCGGCAGGCTGGCCCGCCCCGTCCAGCTGTCGCCGACTCGCACGGGCGTCGCCGGCAGAAAGGTGGGCATGCCCGCCTGGTGGAACTGTCGCGCCAGAGGAACCATGCTCGGGCTCGAGTAGGAGACGTCGAGGGTCTCCGCGGTCGGCGTCGTCTTCACACGGGCAGTGCCGGAGAGCAGCTCGCGGCGCGCCGAGGCGTGTCCGGGCGGCGGCGGTATCTCCTCGTCACCCAGCCGGCCCTGGAACTGGTAGTCGTGCCAGCGGACCTCGAAGATGTGCGTCTCATCGGGCGCCACATCGGCGAGCCGCTGCTCGTACTCCACCGCGGTCCGCACGTCCATCCCCTGGCTCAGCACGGCGAGCAGGCGGCGCGTCGCCTCATCCATCGCCCCGGAGCCGCTGTACTCCGCTCGCATCTCCAGGTCGAACGCCAGCCGGTAATGGTCCACGCGCCCGATTCGGTCGCCGAGACGCAGGCGGTGCTCGCCCTGTCCCTGCTGGCCCGCGGCCGTCGTCGCGAGACATGTCCCGACGGCGAACAGGATGGCGAGGGCGGCCGCTCTCGACATCAGAAACGGAAGACCCCGAGGATGACAAGATAGATGAGGGCGGCGCCGACGGCGTTGCCGACGATCACTTGCCACCGCACGCGTCGCGCGAACTGGGGCGACACAGTCCCCTCCTCCGCGTCGCGTTCCGCGAACCCGGCCAGCGCCACCGCGTTAGGGATGACGAAGAACAGAGTGGCCAGGAAGACCAGCGTGCCGATGATCTGCATCTGGAACAGCCAGTGATCGGGGAAGGGCTGGAACCACTCACGGTTGGTCGCGAACACCAGCGCGATACCCGACACGAACGTCACGATCGCCACGGCGGAGATGAAACCGCGATAGTAGCGGGCTGCGGTGTTGTAGGCGAAGACGATGATCCTCGGGTCGGCCGTCCGTCGAGCCCGGCCGGTCCAGATCCCCAGCGTCGTCATCCCTCCCAGCCAAAACGCCATGCCCGCCAGATGCAGAAAACCCCAGAGCTTGACCACGCTTCCCTCCCTACCTGCGGATCAGTTGTCCTCGCCACTCTATCACGGTGCGACTCGGCGGCAAACCGCTCGTATCCTCCCAGTTCACCTCGAGATTGGCCAGTGCCATCATCTCCTCGTAGTAGCCGCCGCTGACCGAAAAGACGCTCTCGCCGAAGTACTCGCCGCTGACGGTCCGCACGCCGATCGATACGCCCACCGGTTCGCCATCGAACTCGATCCGCGCCCGGACCCCATCCGGCTCTCGACTCACCTCCGCCAGCCGATAGGTCACCTGCACTAGCGCTTCCTGACGCGAACCGTCCGGCGCCGTGATCGGCACCGCGACCTGCCCCTCCCATCGGCCGCCGAGGCCCACCGAATCGGCGGGCAAGGCCATCGCCAGACCCGCCAGGATGTCGGCCAGCGAACGGGCGACGGGACGTACCGCGTCCGACGACACCTGGACGCCGAGCGGCCGACCCAGCGGGCTGAAGCGGAGCGTCGCGCGACGTCCGACCTTCTGGAAGATGCTGTCCCAGGCCACGGGTGACAGGGTCCGATCCTCTTCGCCGCTGAACCGGTAGCCGAGCCAGTAGATCAGGTAACGCCGATCCTCGTCGGCGGCCGCCGGCGTCGAGACCACCGTGCCGGCGACATCCCGAGTGGTGGACTGGGGGGCCGTTACGGCTGCCAGCAGGTCGTGGCGCGGGTCGTCCTCCGGGATGTCGAAGACCAGCCGGCTCGTCAGCTGACCGGTGAACCGGAAGTGGCCCACGACCCCAGAGTCGGCCACCAGCCTGAGCTGAACGCGCCGGCCGCCCGTTCGGTCCGGCCCCTGCGCCGCCGCGACGCCGGCGCAGGCGTTCAGCAGCGCCAGAGTCACGGCGGTCAGCGCATACCGACGCGTCACCCTACAGGTCACCTCCGTACGGGTCTTCCGGCACGGGCACGGGACGAGCCGTTGGCTCGATGACCTCCGATGACACTTTGCGTTTCAGCCGGGCGCGGAAAAAGCTCAGCGCGTCGTCCGGCTCTACCCGTTCGGCGTGGTGATAGGCCCGGAGCACTTCCTCGCGATCGCGTCCGGCGATCAGGTCCTTCACCTCGTTCAGCTTGACGCGCCCGTCGAGGCGTTTGAGCCCCCGCGCGATGGCATCCTCGAACGGAAGGTCGTGACGCGGCGGGAACTTCTCGATCCCATCGCGCCCGCGCATCACCGCCGGCTTGGGGAAGCGGGCGAAGATCGGCTGCGTGAAATGCGGATGGCGGACCATCAGGTCCCCCTTCGGCAGGCTGGCCAGTTTCGTCTTGGTGGCCGGCGTCAGGACCCCGTAGCCCGGCGTCGCCAGCTCGTCCATGTCCATCCGACCGTAGACCGACGAGCCACAGTTGCCCACGACACGCCGATGGACTTGCGAACGGAACTGTTGCGCGCCGAACAGCACGAGCCCCAGGTAGCGGCCCCGCTCGCTGATGTCGAGGAGCATCTTCCGCACGTAGGTCTCGGGCCCGTCCGAGGGGGCGTACTTGTTGAGCTCGTCCGCGAAGACGATCACGTGGTTCACCCCCAGGCTCCCCGACTCGAGCCCCTCGCGCAGCCGCGACACCACCCGCGCGAACACCAGGTCCTGCGCCTCGGGCTCCACGTTCGCCACGTCCACCACATAGACCGCCCGATCCTCGAACTCGCCCCACGGCAGATCGTTCACCGCGTCGTCGTTCACCACCAGGCCGTGCGCCCGGCTGACGATCCCGTTCAGCCTGTTCCGCACCTTGCGGATCGTCGCCGTGTGGTGCGTCATCCAGCGGTCGGAACCGCTGCTCTCGCAATAGGCCAGCACGTCGTCGAACCAGGCTTCCAGGTCGCGGAAGGTGCGCACCAGGTGGTCCCGGGATACGAGATGGCCATGGCTGGGGCCAAACGGCTGATCGAGGACCCGGTCGCGGATGAAATCGACCAGCGCGTCGGCTTTCGCGTCCAGGTCGTCACGCGTCAGGAGAACCTCGGAGAACTGCATCACTTCCTTGAGCCCCCAACGCAGCGGCTCGACGTTCTCGATCAGTTCCGGATGCGTCCGCAGCGTGTTCAGATTCCAGCCGTCGGGCTTGTAGGGCGCGTAGTAGCGCACGTTCTCGAACGGCTGCGCCGGCACGCCCAGCTTCCCGTACATCCGCAGATCGTTCTCGTCCAGCAGGCCCGGCTGGTCCAGGAACAGGAGGTCCGGACCTTTGACGTTGAAGCAGACCGCGGCCACCGATCCCTTCGCCGCCGGCATGTGCTGGAAGACCGAGGCGAGCAGGAACTCGACCAGGCTCGTCTTGGTGGCCAGCCCGCTGACCCCGGTGATGTTCAGGTGGGCCGCTTCAGGACCCAGCAGGAAATCGGCGTCCAGATAGACCTTCGCTTCCATACCACCGCTGGTGTAGAGGCCCAGCGGGATGCCGGTCTCGTTCTCGACCCCGACGTAGGTGTCCATCCGTAGTCCCACGACGACGTCGTCGTCGTCCGCCAGATAGACGGCGCCCATCGGAACCGGCTGCACGGGCTCCTCCGGCTCGCGGCGAAGGACGGCGGCCGAATAGAGCCGAATCTCTGGCCGCTCCGACGCCGACCGCGCCTCCGCCTCGGGGTCGGCGTCGGCGCCGATGTAGTCGTGGAGCGGCGACATCAGGTCGGTGTAGCTGAACCCCTCGACCACCACGCCGTACACGGTCTGCGCCTCAGCCACGACCCGCACGATCGAGCCGATGCCGATCTGGGCCTCCCGGCCGGTCCAGAAGTGGAACTCATGAGTCGTGTTCGGCTTTCGCTCGGTCGCGACGACCCTGCCTACCAGTGCGCTCATCTTCCCCTTCCCGTCGCCAACTCTATCCCAACGCCATCCCCAAGCATGGCGTTGGGGGAGGGCGATGGCGATGATGTGTGTGTACGGGCTTCATACACTTACAGCGGCTCTTTGAGCCCGATCCTGCAGGCTCATCACCTGTAGCTTCCGGTGGCGCAGCCCGATCACCGCGTCGCAAAGGGCCGAAGCGCCGGATAGCGTCGTCGTATACGGCACCCGATGCTGGATCGCCGCGCGCCGGATCGCGTAATCGTCGAACTGGGCGTGCTTGCCCAGCGGTGTGTTGATCAGCAGGTCGATCTCGCCGGAGATCAGGTGGTCGACGATGTTGGGGCGCCCCTCGTGCACCTTGAGCACGCTCTGCGCCGGCACGCCTCGGCCGCGCAGGTACTTCGCGGTGCCGCTCGTCGCCCAGACCTCGAACCCCAGCTCATGGAAGCGCCGCGCGATCGGCGTGACGTTCGCCTTGTCCTGGTCGTGTACGGTCACCACGACCCGGCCCGACATCGGCAGCGGATTGCCCGCCGCGACCTGCGCCTTGGCGATGGCCAGGCCGAACGAGTCGGCGATTCCCATCACCTCGCCGGTCGAGCGCATCTCCGGGCCGAGCAGCGCGTCCACTCCGGCCAGCTTGTCGAACGGGAACACCGATTCCTTCACCGCGACGCCCTGCACCTCCCCGTTCGGCCGCAGCTCGAACTCGGACAGCTTGCGGCCCGCCATCAGGCGGGCGGCAAGCCGGGCCAGCGGCACGCCGGTCGCCTTGCTGAGGAAGGGCACGGTGCGGCTCGCCCGCGGGTTGACCTCGAGCACGTAGACGATGCCGTCTTTCACGGCGAACTGCACGTTGATCAGCCCGACCACACCCAGCTCCCGGGCCAGCGCCCGGGTATGCGCCTTCATCTGGTCGACGTGCTCGTCCCGCAGCAGGTACGGCGGCACGACGCAGGCCGAGTCGCCCGAGTGGATCCCGGCATCTTCGATGTGCTGCATGACCCCGCCGACCAGTACTTCGTCGCCGTCGCAGACGGCGTCCACATCCGCTTCGAACGCGTCCTCGAGGAATCGATCGATGAGCACCGGATGCTCGGGCGACGCACGGACGGCGCGCGCGAAGTAGCCTTTCAGCGACTCCTCGTCGTAGACGATCTCCATCGCCCGGCCACCCAGCACGTAGCTGGGTCGCACCAGCACGGGGTAACCGATGCGGCCCGCCACCTCGATCGCCTGCGCCTCGCTGGTGGCCAGGCCGTTGGCCGGCTGGGCGATGTCGAGCTGGCGGGCCAGCGCCTCGAAGCGCTCGCGGTCCTCGGCCCGGTCGATCGCGTCCACCGACGTCCCCAGAACCGCGACCCCCAGGTCCCGCAGCGCGCTCGCCAGCTTGAGCGGCGTCTGGCCGCCCATCTGGACCACCACGCCCTCCGGCCCCTCGAGGTGCACGATCTCCAGCACGTTCTCCAACGTCAGCGGCTCGAAGTACAGCTTGTCGCTGACGTCGAAATCCGTCGACACCGTCTCCGGGTTCGAGTTGACCATGATCGTCTCGAACCCTTCCTCCGCCAGCGCGAACGCGGCGGACACACAGCAGTAATCGAACTCGACGCCCTGACCGATCCGGTTCGGCCCGCTGCCCAGCACCACCACCTTGCGCCGCTCGCTGGGCGCCGACTCGTTCTCCTCCTCGTAGGTGCTGTACAGGTACGGTGTGGCCGCGGGAAACTCGCCGGCGCAGGTGTCCACCATCTTGTACGACGGGTGCATCCCCCACTCCCAGCGCCGACGCCGGACCGCCGCCTCGCCCTCGCCGCGCAGCCTCCCCAGGTGCGCATCGCCGTACCCCAACCGTTTCATCTCCCAGGTCGCTTCCCGGGTCGCCTCGTCCAGCGACGCATAATGCTCCTCGGCCTCGACCAGGTCCCGCAGCTGCTCGAGGAACCACCGATCGATCCGGCTCGCTTCGTACAGATCCTCCGTCGACAGTCCGGTACGCAGAGCCCGCTTGAGCTGGAAGGGACGGTCGGCCGTGGGCCGCCGCAACGCGGCGAGCAGGGTCTCTCGGTCGTCCGCCTCCAGGCCGTCGTCCGTCAACGAGTCGCCGATTTCCCAGCCGTCGCGGCCGTTTTCCAAAGCCCGGAACCCCTTCATCCAGGCTTCCTTGAAGGTGCGGCCGATGGCCATCACCTCGCCCACCGCCTTCATCTGAACGCTCAACGTCGGGTCGGCGCTGGGGAACTTCTCGAAGGCGAAGCGCGGAACCTTGACGACCACGTAGTCGAGGACCGGCTCGAACGAGGCCGGCGTCTTCAGCGTGATGGCGTTGGGGAGCTCGTCCAGCCGGTAGCCCACCGCCAGCTTGGTCCCGATCCGCGCGATGGGGAAGCCGGTGGCCTTGGAGGCCAGCGCCGAGGAGCGGGAGACCCGCGGGTTCATCTCGATGACCAGGACCTCGCCGCTGTCGGGATTCACCGCGAACTGTATGTTGCAACCGCCGGCGGCGACGCCGATCTCCCGGATGCACGCGATCGCGCCGTCGCGCAGCACCTGGTATTCGCGATCCGACAGCGTCATCGCCGGCGCCACGGTGATCGAGTCGCCGGTGTGCACGCCCATGGCGTCGAAGTTCTCGATCGAGCAGACGATCACGACGTTGTCGGCGTGATCGCGCATCACCTCCAGCTCGTACTCCTTCCACCCGATCACGCTCTTGTCGATGAGGATCTCGCCGATCGGCGACGCGTCGAGCCCGGTCCGGGCAACGGTCTCGAACTCTTCCCGGTTGTACGCGATGCCACCGCCCGTGCCGCCGAGCGTGAAGGAAGGGCGCACGATCGCCGGGAAGCCGGCGATCTCGGCCACCGCCAGCGCCTCCTCCATCGAGTGGGCGAAGCCACCGTGCGGGACCTCGAGGCCGATCCGCCTCATCGCCTCGGCGAACTCTTCCCGGTCCTCCGCCAGGCGGATCGCCCGGGCGTCGGCGCCGATCAGCTCGACATCGTATTTCTCGAGGATCCCGGAATCGTACAGCTCCAGCGAGACGTTGAGCCCCACCTGGCCCCCCATCGTGGGGAGCAGCGCGTCGGGCCGCTCGCGCTCGATCACCCGCTCCACCCACTCCGGCGTCAGCGGCTCGATGTAGGTGGCGTCGGCCAGGTCGGGATCGGTCATGATCGTGGCCGGATTCGAGTTCACCAGGATGACCCGGTAGCCCTCCTCCCTCAGCGCGCGAACGGCCTGCGTGCCCGAATAGTCGAACTCGCAGGCCTGCCCGATCACGATCGGCCCGCTGCCCAGCAGCAGGACGCTACGTATGTCTTCCCGCTTCGGCATCGAGTTAGGTTGATTGATTCCGCATGAACCTCGGCGACCGAGCAATAGTACCCGGCCGGCCCGTGCGGCGCCAGTCGGACGCCGGTTGCCCCGCTTCGGGCCGTTCGCCACATTCGAGGCTCACGTACAGCGATCGGACCTCATAACTGAAACGCGAGATCGGATATGAAGAATCTCATTCATCTGCCCGGCCCGAACCGCCTGGCTCTGGCGGTCGCGGCCTGGCTGTTCCTCGGCTGCAGCTCCACCGCACCGGTCGAACAGGAACCTGCCCCCGCCACCACCCCCGCCCCCGAGGCCGAGGAGTCGGCGGTCGCGCCGATGCCGGCGTTCACGGTCCCGCCCATGCCTTCGCTGGAAGACGTCGAGGCGGGTCGCTTCATCAACGGAAAGATGTGGACGTTCGAGTACGCGCCGCTCGAGTACTTCGCCGAGACCTACGGCTTCCAACCTGACCAGGAGTGGTTCGAGAAGGCACGGCTGGGCGCTCTGCGCATCCAGGGTTGCTCGGCTTCCTTCGTTTCACCGCACGGGCTCGTCCTCACCAACCACCACTGCGCCCGGGGCAGCGTCACCGAGGTGAGCGAGCCGGATGAGAATCTTCTGGACAACGGTTTCTACGCGTTGGGCCTCTCGGACGAGCGCCCGTCCAGCCAGACCGCTGACCAGCTGATCGAGATCGTCGATGTCACCGACCGGGTGCGGGCGGCGACGGCAACGGTCCCCGAGGCGGAGATGGCGCAGGCGGCGGAAGCCGCCAGCTCCACGATCGCGGACAGCATGACCGCCGCGCGCGGCGGCGCCGAGGCGGGGATCATGGTCGAGGTGATCGCGCTGTGGAACGGGGCACGTTACTCGGCCTATGTATTTCGCCGTTACGACGACGTGCGCCTGGTCCTCGCTCCCGAGCTACAGATCGGCTTCTTCGGCGGCGACCCGGACAACTTCACGTACCCGCGCTACAACCTGGACATGTCGTTCTACCGGATCTACGGGGAGGACGGGGAGCCGCTCGAATCGAACAACCACTTCACCTGGAGCGAAGACGGGGTGGAGCAGGGCGACGCCGTTTTCGTGATCGGCAACCCGGGCGGCAGCAGCCGCTTGCAGACGGTCTCCCAGCTGGAGTTCCGACGGGCGGTGGGGGACAAGACCCTCCTCGGTTTCCTCGACACACGCCTGCCGGTGCTGAAAGCGTACCTCGCGGCCGACCCCGAGGGCGCCGAGGAGCAAGACCTGCGCAATACGATCTTCAGCCTGGAGAACACCCAGAAGGCCTACCGGGGCATTTGGGAGGGCCTGTTCAATCCGGAGTACATGGCGCAGCTGGCTGACGCCGAGGCCGACTTCCGGGCGGCGCTCCAGGCGGACCCGGAGCTTAGCGCTGAGTACGGCGGACTGTTCGACCGCATGGCCGACATCCAGGCGCAGAAGATCGCGCTGGGACCCCAATACGGCACCACCTTCGCGTTGGGCAGCCCGAACTGGACGTCCGCCACCATGTTGCGGGCGCTCTACGCCTACCTGTACCTGACCCGTCAGGCGGAGTCTTTCAAGACGCAGCTGCTGGCGGTCGAGACCAAGCATCCGGTGCTGGAGCGCGGGATGTTGGAGGCGCGGTTGCGGGACATCCAGAAGTACCTGAGCCCCGAGCACGAGGTCACGACGCAGCTCCTGCAGGGGCGCACCGCCGAGGAGACGGCCGAGGCGTTGATCTCGCACTCCGTGCTCGCCGACTCGGCGCGCGCGGCCGACGCCGTCGAATCAGGCACGCTCACGTTGGAGGACCCGGCGGTCCAGGCGATGGCACAGCTGTTCGAACCGACGAGGAACGTGCAGGCCACGTACGGCGCTCTCAATGAAGACGAAGAGGTGATCGAGCAGCAGTTGGGCCAGGCACACTTCGGCGTCTACGGCACCACGATGCCGCCGGACGCCACGTTCTCGCTGCGAATCGCCGACGGGCGGGTGGAAGGCTATGAGTACAACGGGACGGTCGCCCCGATCCACACCACCTTCTATGGCCTCTACGACCGCTACTACTCGCACGGCGGTCCCGGCACGCCCTGGGACCTGCCCGCCGGCTGGTTGGCGCCGCCCGATGCGTTCGACCCGGCAACGCCCCTCAACTTCGTCACCACCGCCGACATCATCGGCGGCAACTCCGGATCGCCGGTCATCAACGACGATCTCGAGGTCGTCGGCCTGATCTTCGACGGCAACATCGAGAGCCTTCCCGGCGATTACATCTACGATCCCGAGGTCAATCGTTCCGTCGCCGTCGATGTGCGCGGGATTCTCGAAGCACTCGATGACATATACGATGCCGACCGGATCGTGCTGGAGCTGACCACCGGCCGGATGGTGGCGACCGAAGCGGAGGCGGACGCGGTGAGGCGATAGGTTGGTAGGTTGGTGCGTTAGTCGGTTAGTGGGTGGACTGGTGATCGGCGCCCAGGGTTACATGGCTGACCTGACCGCTCTCCAATCAACCAACCCACCAACCCACCAACCTACCAACTCACTCCTCCTCGTCACCGATCAGCAGGGCGACGCCGCCGGCCAGGCCCCAATCCCCCGAGTTGCCGGCGTAACCGGCGAAGCCCCCGAAGTCGACGAGCCAGGAACCCAGGCGGAAGTCCAACCCGAGCATCAGTTCCCCAATGTCCTCGGTGCCCACAGGCACACGTTGCCGCGTGCTCGCCCGCCCGTACGCTCCGGCGCGGACGCGGAGCCGCTGCGGCAGGCCGAGATCATAGAGGAACTGCGCGCTGTACGCGAAGACATCGTTCTGCTCGAAGTTCTCCAACGGCGCCTCGAGGATGGCCAGACCCGCATCACCGGTAAACCGCAGCGGCCCGCCACCATAGCTCCCCAGCAACGTCATGCGAACGTTGGTCGTATTGGTGCCCAGCCCCTCGGCCTGGTTGCTGGAGGGAATGTCGAACCGCAGCCGACCGCCGAAGGCGAAGCCATCGGCATCGCCCAGCGCCTTGAACGTGACGTCGGCCGAAACGTTGCCAGCACCCGAGCTCTCGCCGTCCGCGAGCCCCTCGTCGGGCGTCACGAGCGGCATCCCCAACGTGTCGACGTTGAGCACCTTGTAAGCGTCACCCTCGAGACTGATAATGAGCCCGTCCGCGATGGCCCAAGAGATCTGCAGCCTTCCGAATGTCTCCAGGTCGCCCCGGGCATCGAGCAGCGGGATCACGACGTTCCGCTCGTAGAGAGCGCCGACGCCGAAGATCATGTGGCCGCGCTTCGCCAGCACGACAGGCTGGATGGGGGCGTCCCGGACCAGAGCGTTCTGCGACTCGGCGGGCACCGCCGGACCGAGCAGCAAAATGGCGGCGAGAAGCGAGCCGCCGACACGCGACGACCTGGTCATGACCATCCTGCCCTTGACCCGCTCATCCACTGCACACCGAGGTACCGACGCACCGACTACCGGAGCGCTCGTTCGAAGTCCGCCACGATGTCCTCCGGATCTTCCAGCCCCACCGAGACCCGAATCAGGTTCTCCGATATGCCCGCTTCGGCGCGCTGAGCCGGGGTCAGCCGGGCATGGATCATCGAAGCGGCGTGAACGGCCAGGGTTTCCGTGCCACCCAGGCTCACCGCGCGTCGGGCCAGCTCCAGCCGTGCGGTGAAGTCACGAGCCGCGTCGAAACCGCCCGCCAGCTCGAAGACAACCATGCCGCCGAAGCCGTCCATCTGTTTCGCTGCGAGCTCGTGCTGCGGGTGCGAGGCGAGTCCAGGATAGTAGACGCGCTCTATCGCGGCATGGCCTTCGAGGAACTCGGCGACGGCCATGGCGCTGCTGTTGTGGCGGGCGACACGGAAAGGGAGGGTCTGCAGCCCGCGACCCAGCAACCAGGCCTCGAACGGGTGAGAGATCCCACCGTGGATGATATGTGCGAGCCACAGCTCGTCGATAAGCTCCTTGCGACCCACGACGAAGCCGGCGGTGAGATCGCTGTGCCCGCCCAGGTACTTGGTCGCGCTGTGGACCACGAGATCGATACCGTGCTCGAGCGGACGCTGGTTGATCGGTGTGGCAAACGTGTTGTCCATGCAGACGAACGCGTCATGGTCGCGGGCGATGCCCATGACGCCCGCCAGGTCGGTGATCGTCAGCGTCGGGTTGGTGGGCGTCTCGAGCATCACGAGTCGCGTGTTCGGTCGCATCGCGTCAGCGAACGCATCGAGATCGGTCTGATCCACCATTGTCACCTCGATCCCGTACCGAGGCAGCCAGCTTTCCAGCGCCTTCATCGTTCCGACGTAGTGGCAATTCTGGCTCACCAGGTGGTCGCCGTTCTTCAGCATGCCGAGAAAGACCAGCATGATCGCCGCCATGCCGGACCCGGTGACGAGTGCCGCCTCTCCGCCCTCCAGCTCCGCTAAGGCGGTCTGTACCGCGCTGAAATTCGGGTTGCCGTACCGCGTGTAGAACGTCTCCGGCTGGGTTGCTGTCGCGGCGTCCGCCACTTCCTCCGGCCGGTGGAACTCGAAGGTCGAGCTTTGCCAGATCGGCGCTGTCAACGACGTGCCGCCACCCGGCCCCATCGCTGCACCGCCCCCCGTCACCGATCGTATCACCCGGGTCGACATCCCCCACTCGCGCGACTTCGGTTTCCTGATCGTCATCACGTCTCCTCCGGCATCCCGACGACGCTTCAGCTACGGCCTTCGAGTATCAGCGTCGACTGGCGGACGGCTTCTCGTGTGGCCACGGTTAGCGCCGCCATGTTGATGTGCTCGGACGTCAGCAGCTCCTCCAACGTTTCACGCACCACCTCGAGGCGCTCCGCGTGCCTGGCGCTGAATTCCTCGATCTGCTCCTCGATCGACCTGTCCCTGCCGCCGTTCGTCAGCACAGCGAGTGTCAGGTTGCGTCGCGCCTGACCCAGATCCTGTATCAGCCCCTGCGCCGCGCGCTGCTCCCACTCGTCTTCGCCGGGCGTCAGTTTCAGCAGCTCCAGCAGGAGGGCGAAGTCGATGTGACCGGCGAGGGCGAAATACACCCGTCCCACATCGACCACGGGCCGGTCGAACTCTCTCGAGATCCGCGTCACTTCCATCAGGTCCTCGAGGAACTGCAGCGCCGCCACTCGCAACGCCACCTCTTTCGGCACACCACTGGCGGTGAACTCATCGAGCGCCTGCTCGAACTCGGCGCTCTGCGACGCGTGCAGGATCGTGGGCAGGATGTCACAGAGCTCCTGTACCGGGCCCCTGAACTTCGTGATCACACCGCCAACGTCCACGTCCGCCGGCAGGTTCTCCACCGCCCAGCGGACCGTGCGATCCAGTATCCCCTCCAGTGCGAGCAGCCAGCGATACTGCTGCTCGGGGGGCAGGCGGATATCGTCCTGCTCCATGCGCCGCAGCAGCTCCGCCGTACCCATGATCTCGGCGGCGATGTACCAGCCGCGGGCCACAGCCGCTGGCGTGACACCCGAGTCTCGAACCACGCGGGGCACGAACGTGCAGCCCATCAGGTCGATCAGCCGGTTGGTCAGCACCGTTGCAGCGACCTCGCGGTGAAGGCGATGGGTGAGCAGGTCCTCCTTTCCCACCCGATCGACCACGGCCGCCGGGAAGTAGGAGACCAGGCAGCTGAGGAGTGCGGGTTCCTCGGTCAGCGTCGACGCGATGACCTCTCGCTTCAGATGGAGCTTGCTGTAGGCCAGCAGGAGCGACAGCTCGGGGCGCGTCAGGCTCTTGCCCTGCTCCTTGCGTGTCTGCAGCCGACCCCAGCCCGGAATGTGCTCGAGCGCGCGGCGCAGCCCGGCTCGCTGCTCCAGGTAATAGGAAGCGTCTCGGAAGTCCGCCAACCGCTCACGCGCACGCGCCTGTTCAAGGCTCAGCGCCCGGCTCTGGGCTCGATTGTTGGCTAGCACCTTCTCGCCCACCTCATCTTTGATCTGCACCAGCAGCTCGTTGCGCTCGTCGTAGGTCATCGCGCCGCGATCGATAGACTTGCGGAACAGAATCTTCAGGTTGACCTCGCGATCCGACATGTCGACGCCGCCCGAGTTGTCGATCGCGTCCGTGTTCACGCGGCCACCGTCCAACGCGTAGTCGATGCGCGCACGCTGCGTCAGCCCCAGGTTACCGCCCTCGCCCACCACCTGCACCCGCAGCTCGTTCGCATCGATCCGCACCGCGTCGTTGCTCGAGTCCCCGACATCGGCCTGCGTTTCCTCGGCAGACTTCACGTACGTGCCGATGCCGCCGTTCCACAGCAGGTCGGCGGGCGCCCTCAGAATCGCCTGGATCAGCGTCTGCCCGTTCACTGTCGATGCGTCGATGTCCAGCGCCCGGCGCACCTCGTCCGACAGTCGAATCTCCTTCGCACCCCGCGGGTAGACCGCGCCGCCGGCGCTCAGCACCGACCGATCGTAGTCGTCCCAGCTGGACGTAGGCAGCTTGAACAGTCGGGCGCGCTCGGCATAAGACGCCTCGGGGTCAGGGTCCGGGTCCACGAAGATGTGGCGATGGTCGAAGGCGGCCAGGAGGCGAATCGTTCGGCTCAGCAGCATGCCGTTGCCGAACACATCGCCGCTCATGTCGCCGATGCCGACCACCGTGATCGGCTCGGCGTTTGGGTCGACGCCCATCTCGCGGAAGTGGTGACGGACGCACTCCCATGCCCCGCGCGCGGTGATCCGCTCTTTCTTGTGGTCGTAACCGTGGGAGCCGCCCGAAGCGAAGGCGTCGTCCATCCAGAAGTCGTACTCGGCAGCGATCGCGTTCGCCACGTCAGAATACGCCGCCGTCCCCTTGTCCGCCGCCACGACCAGGTACGGGTCCTCATCGTCGTAGATCACCGTGTCGGGTGGCCTGACGATCTCTCCATCCACCACGTTGTCGGTCACGTCGAGCAGGCCGCCGATGAAGTCTCTGTACGAAGCACGGACGGCCGGCTCGATCTGGGCTCGATCGGTCGGCGGCTTGCGGACATAGAAGGCGCCCTTCGCCCCGCTCGGCACGATCACCGCGTTCTTCACCTGTTGCGTCTTGACCAGTCCCAGCACCTCGGTTCGGAAGTCGTCCGGGCGCTCGCTCCACCGCAGCCCACCTCGAGCAACGGGTCCGAACCGTAGATGCAGGCCGGCGGTTTGCGGTCCATGGACGAACATCTCCCGCGCCGGCCGCGGATAGGGCATCTGCTCGATCGCTTCGCAGTCCAGCTTGAACGTCGTGCGCGGCCACTGCAGGTCGCGCCGCAGGTTGCGGTAGTAGCTGGTCCGCACGGTGGCGTGAATCAGATTGTGCAGTCGGCGCAGCGTGAGGTCGTCGTTGATCGACACCACCGCCTGCAACGATTCGAAGAAGCGCGAGCTGCGATCTCCTATCGCCGCATCACGATCGCCCACGAACGCCGGGTCGAACTTGGCATGGAAGACCTGGCAGAGCAGTTGCGCGCAACCGGGATAATTGGTCAGCGCATCGGGCGCCGCGCGGCGGCTGGTCAGCGCACCGATCTGGAACGCGTAGGCGGAATACGCCCGCAGGACCGACGCTTCTTCCCACGTGATGCCTGCCGTAATGACCAGCTGGTTGAATGCGTCATCGTCGGCTTGGCCGCTCGCCACCGCCCGCAGCGTCTCGGTGAGACGCTCGCCCACTATCCCTCCATCGAGACGCTTTCGGTCCGGACCCTGAACGATGAACGTGTGAATGGTCGCCGCGCTGGCTCCCGACCCGACGTCCATCGCATCCGCCTCGATCACCCTGAGCCCCAGGTGCTCCAGGACCGGCATGGCGTCGGCCAGGATCATCGAGCCGCGCGGCACGAACAGCCGCAGCGAGCTCGTCTCCACGCCACCGTTGACCCGTTCATCCAGCGAAACCTGCAGCGAACCCGTCTCGCGCAGCTGCTCGAGAAGCTGGATATCCTCTACGGCCGTGTCGACATCGGTGGTCGCCACGTAGCCAGGAGAGAACGACTCGAAGTACATCTCCTCCAGGCCGTGTACGGCTTCCGCGTCGCGCTCCTCGCCGAGCGCGTCCCGCAGCCGCTGCTTCCACGTCCGTACGATCGACCCGACCAGCTTCTTCAGCTCGCCGACATCGACCGCCTCCACCCGTTCCGGCGATGCCGAGATGTAAAAGTGGAGCCGGGCGGTATCGCCGGTCCCGATCGACAGATGGTCATTGAGAACGGTGCCGCCGAGAGCTCGTGATATCTCACCACGCAACCGGCCGCGCACCTCGTCGGTGTAGTTCCGTTTCGGCAGTATCACCATGACGTTCACGCCGCGGCCCAACGAATCGGGTGTGACCACGAGCCGCACGTCACCGGTGTCCTCCGTGGCCATCACCGCAGAGATGCGCCTCTCCAGATCATCGGGGCTGACCAGGAACAGCTCCTCGAGCGGCATGTCGTTGAACAGCGCGATGATCGCCTTGTAGTCATGCGACAGCTTCGGGACGTCCGCTCTGTCGAGTACTTCCCTCAGCTTTTGGCGGAGGATCGGTATGTCGTTCTTGGGGAACGTGTACGCCTGCCAGGTGAACAGTCCCAGAAAGCGCCACTCGCCGATGACGGCGCCGTCCTCGTCCAGCTTCTTCACTCCGACGTAGTCCATGCGCGCGCGGCGGTGCACGCGAGACTCCGAGTTCGCCTTCGAGACCAGCAGTATCGGACCGTGCAGCGCCCGAGCCCGCAGCTCCGCGGGCATCTGTTCGACCGGTATTGGCTCCCAGATGGCCGACTCCTCCTCGCGACGGAGTATGCCTAGCCCCGACCCACGCCTGACCGAGGCGAAGACCCTGCCGTCTTGCTCGGCCTTGAAGTCGTACTCGCGGAAGCCGAGATAGATGAATCCACCGTCCCGCAGCCATTCGAGGAGCGCGCCGATCTCCTCGATCTCCTCTGCCGATCGCTGCCCGTCACGAGCGTAGCCGCGAAGCACATCGACGACCTCGTTGGTCTTCTTCAGCATGAGCGGGAAGTCGTCGGTGGCGAGACGAAGATCCTCCATGCAGACGCGGATGTCCGACTCGAGGGCGGAGAGGGTGGCCTGGTCGATGTGGCCCTCGAACTCACAGTACGTCGCCGAGATCTTCTGGCCCTCGGCTCGCCAATCGCCAACCCCGATGACCTTCCCCTGGGCGTCCCGATCCACGACAACCACAGGGTGCAGCTGGTGCCGGATCTCGAACCCTTTGGACGTCAGGTACTGACGGACGGTGTCGACCACGAACGGCCGGTCGCTGATCACGACTTCGGCGCCACCATGGTGACCGTAGTTGGGACGCTGGTAGACACGAACTCCGATCTCGTCGGCGGCGGTTTCCTCCACTAGCCGGAAGACGGACAGCACGAGCTCTTCCAGCTCGCCCGGCCGTCTCTCTGCGAAGAAGTCCGGGGTTGCCCGACTCAGCAGCTCTCGCGCGAACGACTTCAGCGCTTCGACCTGATCCGGGTCAACGCTATTCGCTATGGATTCGATAACCTCGTCGAAGCCGGGAAGGGCCTCTTCGACCTGCGTTCTCGTTTTCATCTTGCCTGCGATCTGCCTTCACGCCGAAGGTTCGGCGGTCATCAACCTGGTCCTCAAACCGCGGGTTTCGGCCGACTTACGCTGGCGCGAACCCGTAACTGGCCACAATATATTCGGCCACGGGCAAACTGCGAGAAGGCTCGCGAAGTCGCAAAACGCCACCCTCGGCGGCGCTGCCGCCCGGTGTTGCCCGCACCCACGGCACGAGCCGCAAGGATCACGCCCGAGTCAGGGTTCGAACCGGCGCCAGCGAGGGCGTCAGGAACGTGACGATCGGTGAAGCCCTTGAGCTCGACACCGGTAGCCGCACGCTCAACAGAGACCGTCGGTCCGTTCAGGCCCGCCTGGTGGCTGCGTGGGCCACATCGCCAGACAGTATGGGCTCGGCTCGTCCGTGGCCACCCGCAGGTGTCCACGACCCGAGCGCGCTGGACCACTCCCGACGGTGATTTCCTCGACATCGATTTCGTCGATGGCCCGATCGGCTCACCGCAGTTGCTCGCGCTTCATGGACTCGAGGGCTCGTCGGAACGGAAGTATGTGCGTGGCCTGCTCTCGTTGGCCAAAGCACGAGGCTGGCGGGGCCTGGGGCTCAATTTCCGCGGGTGTAGCGGCCAGCTCAACCGGGCGCCGCGTCTCTACCACTCCGGCGAGACGAGCGACCTCGGTTGGGTGATCGGTCAGCTGGCCAAGCGCGACCCGGGAGCGCCGATTCTGCCCGTTGGTGTGTCGCTGGGCGGCAACGTCTTGCTCAAGTGGCTGGGAGAAGAGGGCGTTCAGGCTCCGGACGAAGTGCGCGCGGCCGTGGCGATCTCGGTGCCGTTCGACCTCGGCGCCTCGGCGGCCCGGATGTCACGCGGCCTGGGTCGGCTTTACACCCGGTTCTTCCTGCGCACCCTCAAGCCCAAGGCGCTGGCCAAGGCCCGTGAGTACCCCGAGCTCCTGGATGAGCGCGCCGTCCGTCGGGCGAGGAACTGGCGCGCTTATGACGAAGCGGCAACGGCGCCCTTGCACGGCTTCGAGAGCGCCGAGGACTACTGGGAACAATCGAGCTCGATTCATTATCTGGATCGGATCCGGCGGCCCGCCCTGCTGATCAGCGCAAAGGACGACCCGTTCCTACCGGCCTCCTGCCTGCCCCACGATTCGGTGAGCGGGTCCGAGTGGCTGCAGGCGGAGTTCACCCACCGGGGCGGCCACGCCGGGTTCGTGGCGGGTCGTTACCCGTGGCAAACGATCTATTGGGCGGAACGGCGAGCGGTGGACTTCCTGGCCCAATACGTCCCCACCCTACGCCCCGTGTGGACGGCGAAAGGAGTGGACGAACGGTTAGAGGCCTGAACGGCAGCGGTTCAAGTACTCCCCACTCCCGACTCCCCACTCCCTACCGCTTCTACGTGTCCGTCGATTCAATGTAGATCCGGGTTTCCGGTCCGGCGAATCGGATCACCAGGATCACCCATGCCGGCTTGCGCTGCTCGCCTCGATAGGCGGGCCAGAACGTCAAGTCGTCGAGAAGACGCGATCCCGCCGACATGACCTCATCGCTCGACGCCTCCGCGTTTCGGTTCTCCAAGATCCACCCTTCCGGCCCCACCTTCACACGAACCCGGTAGCGGCCGCGCAGGTCCGGGTACTCGTTGATGATCCGGTTCACCACGACCCGATCGTTCCGCAGTCGGGGCGGGTAGCTGGCTCGGGTCACCAGATCGAAGTTCACCGGTACGCGGACCAGAGCGGGCACGGGATCTCCCCCGGACCGGGCGGGCTCGAATCGCATCTGCTCGCCGATCCAGCGCGCCGCATCGTCCAATTCCTCATTGCCCGAGCTGCTGGCAAGACGCACCTGCCTCACATATCCCTCCTCATCCACCCGGACCAGAAGCACGACCTCGGCCTCGAAGCCGGCTCCGACCGAGCGCATGGCACGGGTGATCTCTTCCCTGTTAATGAGGACCGGAGCGATATCGTAGGCAGGCTGCGCCTGGCGGCCGCTGCAACTCGGGAGGGCGAGAACGGCCGCAACGAAGATCGTAATGAACTGGCCGAAGCGCTTGCACATGATGAAGACTCCTGCACCGGGCGCCTTCACCATCATTCAGCGCGGGCGCCCGGCGCGCAAGCTCCCCATTCAATCGCTACTGACGACGGCGCGTCGGCACGTCGAACAGCAGATTCCCTCCCTCGGTGGGCGCGATGATGACGTTCCCCTCCTTCTCACCCACCATCTGAAGCGTCTGCATATAGTAGTACGACAGGTACTCGGGCGTCAGGCTCTCGCCGATGATGTTCTGCGCGTCCCGTATGCCCAGCGCCTCCTCCCGCTTCTGCTGGGCCTGCTCCGTGACGATCTCCGTCTGGAACTTCTGCGCCTGGACCTCCTGCTCGCGCTGCAGCTTCAGCTCGATCGCCTCGCGAACCGCCGGCGGCGGCTGGATCTCGCGCACGAAGAAGCGGACGACCTGGATTCCCTTGGCGCCCAGCTCTTCGTCCATCAGCTCCTCCACTCGCGACGCGATCCGCAGCCGATCCGTCGACAGGATCTCGGCACCGCTCAGCTCGGCGATCGCATCGCGCAGCGCGGTTCGGAACGTCGTGTACACGTACTCGTTCACGTCCCGCATGTCGCCGACCACCAGGAACAGGTCAACCACCTTAGCGGGAAGTACCCGGTAGCGATAGGCGGCGTCGACCGTGATCGTCAGCTGGTCCGAGGTCAGCGCCTGCGCCTGCTCGCTGCCGCCGCCCGCCGGGTACTGGATCTCGCGCGTCGGATACGTGAAGTACTGCCTCCAGAACAGTGCCGGCGCGGCGAAGTACAGCCCCTGCCCGAACGATTCGTCCACCACGTTACCGGTGATCGGGTTCTGCAGTACGGCCACCTCGTAGTCCGCTACCGTGGTGCAGGAAAACGGCATCGTCACCAGGAAAAGCGCCACCGCGGCCGCGGGCACCATCGCCAGCGCCTTGCCCAACGACGGCCGCTTCATCTGCCGGAACTCTCGGGGGATGATTGGATCAGACATGTAAACCACCTCTCTGCTTGTTTATGGTCTCTCGTTCTCGTCCTCTCTTACACTCGACTCGTCCCCGCGCCGCCACGTCGCTACGGCCACCGCCACGGCCACCAGCAGCCAGCCGAGAGCCAGGCCGCGGCCCGCCGTGCGACCGGCGCCCAGGACGCCGACGGAAATCACCAGCACCAACATCGAGGCGATCCCCACGGCGAACACCGCGACCCCTTCCCACCAGCGTCGCACCCGCGACGCCGTCAGGCCGGCGGCCACCGCCATCCCGAGGATCGCCAGCGGGATCGCCAGAAGGATCGGGGCCGGCTCGCTGCAGCCGCCCAGCAGCGGGCAGCCCACCGCGGCTCGCCCGAGACCGCGGCCCGCCAGGTGACCGAGCACGAATCCTCCGGGCGCCAGCGCCGCGGCGCGCCAGCAGGCGGCGACCAGGCTATCCGGCGGCGTCGATCCCCTGCTTCTCTCTTTCGCGCCGGATGCCATATCTGAGGAGGAAGACGAAGCCGCCCCACACGAACCCGCAGGTCAGGATCATCACGATGACAGCGCTGCTGTTCATGTCGAGCACGCCCTTTCCGATGTACCGCCGACCGAGCTGGCCCGGCGGTCCGGTCACTCCTCTACCGGTTCGAACCGAGCCGTGAAGTGCCGCAGAAACGGCGATTCGTAAGCGATTCGGTAGCCCCGGATCGCCTCGCGGCGGCGCCAGACCTCGATGAACGCCTCGACCACGTAATCGATGTGGCTCTGAGTATAAACTCGCCGCGGGATCGCCAGTCGCAACAGCTCCTTCTCCGCCGGGCGTTCCTCGCCCGACTCCGCCTCCCGATGGCCGAACATCACGCTGCCGATCTCGACCCCCCGGATGCCGGCCTCCCTGTACAGCTCCACGGCCAGCGCGATTCCCGGGTAGGCGAGCGGCTCGACGTGCGGCAGGAACGCCGCCGCGTCGATGTAGATCGCGTGACCGCCCGGCGGCTGCACGATCGGCACGCCCTCGGCCGATATATGGCGACCCAGATAATCGGTCGACGCGATCCGATACTGCAGATAGTCCTCCTGCACCACCTCCTCCAGACCCACCGCGATCGCCTCCAGATCCCGGCCCGCCAACCCTCCGTAGGTCGGATAGCCTTCCGTCAGGATCAGAAGATCCTTCTCCTGCCGGGCCAGGTCCCCGTCGTTCGTGGCCAGAAAGCCGCCGATGTTTCCCAACCCATCCTTCTTCGCTGACATCGTACAGCCATCGGCGTGCGACATCAGCTCGCGGGCGATCTCGGCCACCGAGCGATCACCATATTCCGGTTCGCGCAGCTTGATGAAGTACGCGTTCTCCGCGAAGCGACAGGCATCGATGTAGAGCGGCACACCATGACGACGGCAGATCGCGGACACCGCGCGCACGTTTTCCATCGAAACCGGCTGGCCGCCGCCCGAGTTGTTGGTGATCGTCAACATGACCAGCGGCACCTTGTCGGGACCCTCCCGATCGAGCAGCGCCTCCAGCGCGCCGGCATCCATGTTCCCCTTGAACGGATGGCGCTCCGAGGTGTCGGCAGACTCCGGGCAGGGCAGATCCAGCGCCTCGGCCCCGCGATACTCGATGTTGGCACGCGTCGTATCGAAATGCGTGTTGTTGGGCACGATCTGGCCCGGCTCGCACGTCACGCTGAACAGGATCCGCTCCGCGGCTCGCCCCTGGTGCGTCGGAATGATGTGCTCGAACGGAAAGCAGCGCTTCACCGATTCCTCGAACCGGTAATACGACGGGCTCCCCGCGTACGACTCGTCCCCGCGCATCAGCGCCGCCCACTGGTGCGAGCTCATCGCGCCCGTGCCGCTGTCGGTCAGCAGGTCGATCAGCACGTCCTCGGCCTGGAGCAGGAAGACGTTGTATGCCGCAGCGCGGATCTTCTCCTCGCGCTCGGACCGCGTCGTCATGCGGATCGGCTCGACCGCCTTGATCCTGAATGGCTCGATAATCGTTTTGATCGCCATCGTCACACCGAATCGCTCTGACTGTCATCGCTCCCCAGCAGACCGAGCTCGTCCGCGATCTCGCGCATCGCCTCGATCACCAGCTGCACGTGCTCGTTGAAGTCGACCCCCAGCTCCTCGATCCCTTTCTTCACGTCTTCCCGGTTGACCCCGCGGGCGAAACTGGAATCCTTCAGCTTCTTCTTGACCGACTTGACCTTCAGATCGGCCAGCCCGTTCGGGCGAACCAGCGCGCAGGCGGTGAGCAGACCGGTTAGCTCGTCGACGGCGAACAGCGTCTTCGCCATCCGACTCTCGCGCGGCACCCCCGTATAGTCGGCGTGCCCCATTATCGCCTGCCGCATCTCCTCCGGATAGCCTTTCTCTTTCAGAATCGCCACACCGGTGGAAGGGTGCTCGTCGTCAGGCTTGCGTTCGTCGTTGGGCCAGCGCTCGTAGTCGAAGTCGTGGAGCAGCCCGGTGATTCCCCACAGCTCCTCGTCCTCCCCATATTGCCGGGCGTAAGCCCGCATCGCCGCTTCGACGGCGTACATGTGTCGACGCAGATTTTCGTTGGCCGTGTACTCGTGCATCAGGGCGAGCGCTTCGTCGCGATTCAGTTCCATTTCCTCGACTCCCGCTTCTTTAGGCTATACACCGCAACCGTTCAGGTATTCGGCCCTCGCTCAAACGGTGTGCGCGCTGGGGCACAGCTCCTCCAGCGGACAACCGTCGCACTTCGGCTTCCGCGCGTGGCATGTATAACGTCCGTGCAGCACCATTCTGAGCCCGAAGCTGTTCCACCGCTCCTGAGGTACGACCTCCATCAGGTCGCGCTCGATCTTCTCCGGCTCGCTCGCCTCCGTGAGCTCGAGGCGCTGAGAGACACGCTTGACGTGCGTGTCAACGACGATCCCCTCGTCGATGCCGAAGCCCGAGCCCAGGATGACATTCGCCGTTTTGCGGCCGATCCCCGGCAGCTCGACCAGTTCCTCCAGCGTCTTCGGCACCTCGCCATCGTGCCTTTCCACCAGCGCCCGGGCGAAGCCGAGGATCGATTTCGTCTTGTTGCGGAAGAAGCCGGTCGACCGGATCTCCTCCTGGAACTCTTCCGGGTCGGCATCGGCGTAATCCTCCGCGCTCTGGTATTTCTTGAAAAGGTCCCGAGTCACCTCGTTCACACGCGCGTCCGTGCACTGCGCGGAGAGGATCGTCGCCACCGCCAGCTCCAGCGGGTTGCTGAATTCCAGCTCGATCTGGGCCGGGTAGGCCTCAGCCAGCCGCTGGACGATCGCCGCAGCTCGATCGGCGGCGGCCTGCCCCGATCGCTTCCCCCCGCTCGATCCTCCGTTTCCCGTCTTCTTCCTGGCTGACACGGTCGCTCGTCCTTTCGGTCGTCCTTCGATCAGTGAAGCTGCTGGTACCGATCCAGCCAGCCCGCGATGTCGGCGCGCGTGATCACGCCCTCCAGGTGATCGTGATCCATGACCAGCGCACGTCCCACCCCTACGCTCTCCAGCTTGCTCAACACTTCCGCAAGCGAATCCTCCGCCCTCACCGTCACGGCATCGCTGACCGGCATCATCGTGGCCGCCACCGTCGTCGTCGGCCATTTCTCCCGCTCGACGCCCTTGACCTGGCTCAGCGTGATGACACCGAGCGTCTTGCCATCGCCGTCCTCCACCGGGAACGCGTTGTAGCGCCGTTTGAGAAAGTAGTCGTCGACCACGTCACGCAACGTGAGCCCGGGCCTCACCGTCTCAGGGCTGCGGGTCATCGCCTCCCGCACCTGCACGCCTTCCAGGATACGCCGCAGCACCAGCTGTCGATATCCGGACTCCGCCGCCTGGATCAGGAACCAGCCGATGAACACCAGCCACATCCCGCTGACCAGGTAGCCGCCGAACAGGTTCAATATGCCCACCCCCACCATGAGCAGTCCAAAGCCGCGACCGCTGTACGCGGCCCAGCGGGTCGCCCGGCGGATGTCCTTCGAGAAGTGCCATACGGCAGAACGGAACAGCCGTCCTCCGTCCAACGGGAAGCCCGGTATGAGATTGAAGACGGCGAGGATGAAGTTGAGAAGCGCCAGGTAATCGGCCACACCGGTCAGCGCCGGTGTGGCACCCAGCTCGCGGCCCAGCTGGGCCAGACCGAGAAAGAAGAGTCCCAGCACCGCGCTGGAGAACGGTCCGACGATGGTGATCAGGAACTCGTCGCGCGGCGTTTCCGCGTTGGCACGGATGCGGGCCAGCCCGCCGAAGACGAAGAGCGTGATCCCGTCCACCGGGATGCCCCGCGCCCGGGCCACCGCCGAGTGAGCCACTTCGTGTAGAAAGACGGAGCCGAAGAAGAGCACCGCTCCGGCCCACGCCATGATCACGTATTCCACTGGCTCGAGACCGGGAACCCGGCGTGGAAACTCCGATTGGGCGAACGTCCAGAGCACCAGCAGGAACACGACGAACCAGGAGAGATCGATGCGGACCTCGAAACCGAAGATGCGGCAGAAACGGATCCCGGTAGTCATTCGCGGTCCCGCTCGTTCAGCTGCAGCCTGACGTGGTCCAGCGAGGTCGGTCCGACATCGACCGCAGACGATTCGGCCGCTGCGTCCGCCTCGACTCGTTCCGCCGCCTCGGGGTATCGCTCCATGTACCAGAGCGATGCCAGCGCTAGGCTGACCGCCTCCGAGGGTCGGCCGAGGGAATAGAGGCCGGCCAGATCGGCTCCGGGGATATCCGATCGAAAGGCATCGGGCTCGGAGCCGGACAGCTCTTCGAGCTCCACCGTCAGGCCGGCCGTACTGAAACCCGGCCGGTCGGCGCGCATCCCGAGGACCAGCAGGATCTCGATCACCGATCGATCCCCGTCGCGATCGGTCCGCACGAACATGCCCTCGACCGGCTCCGGCGGGTCGTTGGCGATGACGTCGGCCCAGAACAGGTTGCGCGGCAGCTCGATGTAAAGGCCGCCTCGCGCGCCGGGCGACCAGCCCGAAAGGTCTGGCGGGTCCTCGACCAGACTCCGCGCCAGCGCCTCCTCGAGCGTGACCAGCTGGAGCCCGGAGCGCCAGAAATGGAAGCAATGATAAAGGGTGTCCAGATAGCGATCGAACGCGGCCATCTCCGCCGTCTCCGGGACCAGCCGGCCGATCAGGTGCGCCACGCTCTCCAGCTGCGCGAAGCGGTCGCGCTTCCCGGCTTCGATCCCTCTACGCTCCGCCTCTGCAGCGATCGTCGGGAATTCGTCCTCCGCCAGCTTGGTGCTCCCGAACACCAGCTCGTATGGCGTCAGCCGACCGGATTCCGACCGCCGATCCCTCATGCGCCGCTCCTCGGCCCACCTCGCATCAATCGTTCGGCTCGATCGGCGGTCCGTCCCTGGCGCCGGATCGGCCGCCGAGCCAGCGGTTGAGCAGCAAGAATGCGACGAGCACGACGGACCACTGCAGCAGCACCGTCCCGATGCTGTAGGTGCTGACCGGGTCCAGCGCCGTCGACCACCCCGTCCCGCGCACCTGTATGAACCACCAGACGATCAGTACGACCGCCTCGACCAGGCAGAGGCCGATCGCCCATTCCCACCACCGACCGATGTGGACATCGGCGCCAGGGCCGTTGATCAACTCGAGCCGGAACCGTCGCACGCCGTATTTCATCACGGCGAACGCGAAGAAAAAGCCTGACAGCATGAGACCGACGCCCCAGACGAAGTCCTGGTTGCGGAGGAACTCGAGGGAGAGGGCGCTGGGCACTCCAGCCAGGAAGCCAACGCCACCCACCCAGAATATCGCTCGACGCCGCGCCACCCCAGCGTCGACCAGCACCCGCGTGGCGAGCTCGATCATCGAGATCAGGCTGGTCCAGGCGGCGAACACCAGGGCGAGGAAGAACAGCGCCATGAAGAATCGACCGCCCGGCATGGTCGAGAACAGCTGCGGAACCCAGATGAACGTGAGCCCTTCGTTGCCGGCCCCGACGATCTCGGACGCGGCGTCCGGACGCATGGCGAAGACCGTGCACAGCACCATGATGCCCGCCAGCAGCGACATCGAGTTGTTGCCGAACCCGAGGGTGAACGCGTTGAGGGTCGTGTCCTCGTTCTTACGCATGTAGACCGCGTACGTCAGAATCAGCCCCCACCCCGCACCCGTGTCCCACGCGTTCTGGGTCAGCGCCTCGAGCCAGACCCGATAGCTCAGCAGTTGCGACCAGTCGGGAGTGAACAGGAAGTTCAGGCCGCGAACGGCGCCGGGCAGCGTGACGGCCCGTATCGCCAGAGCGATGACCAGCACGACCAGGCTGGGGATCAGAATGCTCGCGACCTTCTCGATCCCTCGAACGCCTCGAGCGACCACGGCCACACCCAGGATGATCGCGATGCCGTGGGTGAGCAGCGCTCCCGACGACCCCGCATACCCGTTCCAGAAGGCCTCCGGCGTGGCGCCGGGTATGGCGCCGGTCAGCGTGGCCACGAAGTGCCGGATGCACCAACCCATCACCACGCTGTAGTAGAACATGATCGCCGTCGCGCACCAGCCGACCCAGGTCCCCATCCAGGCGAACTTGCGGCCGATGAGCTTGCCGAACGCGCCCACCGTCCCGGAGCGCGAGGCCTTGCCCATGGCGAACTCGACCAGGATGAGCGGCACCGACCACAGCAGCAGGAAGCAGACCCAGGCGATAAGGAAAGCGCCGCCGCCGTTGGTCGCGACGATCCGCGGGAAGCGCCATATGTTGCCCGTCCCGACGGCCATCCCCAGCATGGCCAGCAGCATTCCCCAACGGGACCCGAAGACTTCAGATCGCGAAGTCACTTTGCCTGGCCCTCATGCGGTTTCGGTGGTCGAGCGTCGCCGGTCGGCACTGCTGCGCACCTCTTCCAACCACTCGAGCACCATCCGGTTGAACGTCTCCGCCTGCGAGATCAAGGACAGGTGTCCCCCATTCGGGACCTCCGCGTATGTGGCTGCCGGGAGGAGGTCCGCGATCTCGCGCTGCCAATCGTTGGGCGTGTAGGTGTCGGTGGCGCCTGCGATGACCAGGGCAGGCGCCGTTATCTCCGGCAGCCCCCCGCGCAGGTCGCGGTCCTTGAACGTCGCCATGCGAAGTGTGCCCACCGACGTCGGTATGCGCACCGGCGCCGTGAGCTCGTACTCGATGATCCGGTCGTTGCCCGGCGACGGATCGTAGACCCACACGCGCCAGTCCCCCCACAACTCCGCCAGCCTCCGCATCATCCGGACCGGCAGATGGCGCGTCGACCAGCGAGCCAACGGGATCAGCAGCGTTCGGTTCAGGCCGACGTGAGAAAGATCCAGCCGGGCCAGCGTGTTGGTCAGGATCAGTGCCTCGACCCTGTCGGGGTGCAGCCTGGCGAAGCGCAAACAGATCGGGCCACCGAAGGAGAGGCCCAGGAGCGTCGCCGACGACACACCCAGCTCGTCCAGCACGGTGCCCAGATCGGCCGCGAACTGGTCGAAGTTCGCGTCGACTCCCTCGAAGTCGGCGCGCAGGTTCGGTGCGATGACCCGGTAGCGCTCGGTGAACGCTGGGATCTGGTACCGAAACACCTGGTGGTCTCCGGTCAGCCCGGGCACCAGCACAACCGCCGGACCGGAACCGACGTCGACCACGGGAACGCATTCGCCACCTTCGAGCTCGACGAAGCGAGGCTCGATCGACCGGCCGTCGGGACCCCGGATCGTACGCGGTTCGGCCGCCAGGTCGCGCTGCCGGCGGTGAACCAGGTAGGCGCCGACGGCGGCGCCGAGGCCCAGTGCGAACAGGCGTCTCAGCAGAAGCACCCCCCGGCTCGGACCCAGACCTTCACCCGCCCAGCCTGTCTGCCAGGTACTCGCCCAATTTCCCGGTGGCCACTCGATCCTGCTTCAGCGTGTCACGATCCCGGACCGTCACCGTATCGTCCTCCAGCGTTTGACCGTCGATGGTGATGCAGAACGGTGTGGCCGCCTCGTCCTGCCGTCGATACCGGCGGCCGATCGAACCGGACTCGTCGTAGAAGGTGTGGAACCGCTGACGCAAGTCGTCGTGAATCTTCCGCGCCACCTCGGGCATCCCATCCTTCTTGACCAGCGGGAATATCGCCGCCTTGACGGGCGCCAGCTGGGGCTGCAGGGCGAGCAACACCCTCGTCTCGCCCTCCACCTCCTCCTCGCGATACGCGTCGGCCAGCAGGACCAGCATCAGACGGTCGACACCGCCGGATGTCTCGATGATGTATGGAGTGTATCGCTCGTTGGACGCCTGGTCGAAATACTCCAGCTTCTTGCCCGAGCGTTTCTGATGAGCGGCAAGATCGTAGTCGGTGCGGTTGTGTATTCCCTCGAACTCCTGCCAGCCGAACGCAAACTCGTACTGGATGTCGTACGCGTCATACGCGTAGTGGGCGAGCTCCTCTCGCGTATGCTGCTCGAGGCGCAGCTTCTCGGCGCGGATCCCCAGCGACCGGACCCATTCGAGCCGCTCGTTCCGCCAGTAGTCGAACCACTCCTGGTCGGTGCCGGGCTTGACGAAGTACTGCATCTCCATCTGCTCGAACTCGCGCGTCCGGAAGATGAAGTTCCCCGGCGTGATCTCGTTGCGGAACGCCTTGCCGATCTGCGCGATGCCGAACGGGATCTTCTGGCGCGACGAGTTGAGCACGTTCAGGAAATTCACATAGATGCCCTGCGCCGTTTCCGGCCGCAGGTACACCTGCGCCGCCTCGTCTTCCACCGGCCCCATGAAGGTTTTGAACATCAGGTTGAACATCCTGGGAGTCGTGAACTCGCCTTTCACTCCGCAAGACGGGCACTGGTCACCCTCGACGAAATCGGCGCGAAAGCGGCGGTGGCAGTTCTTGCATTCGATCAGAGGGTCGGTGAACCCCTCCACGTGCCCGCTGGCCACCCATACGTCGGGGTGCATCAGGATCCCGGCATCCAGCCCCTCTATATCCACTCGCGTCGTCACCATGTCCCGCCACCAGCGGTCCTTGACGTTGCGCTTGAGCTCCACGCCCAGCGGCCCGTAGTCCCAGACCGAGCCCAGGCCGCCGTAGATCTCCGACGACTGAAAGACGAAGCCACGGCGCTTGCACAGCGACACCAGCTTCTCCATCAGGTCTCCGTTCGACATGTATGTGATCTCTCTTCTCCGCTACCCGGATCGGTACGCGATTCGTTTGCGTTGCGAGCGGTTCAAAGTCTATCCCCTTCGTCGAGGGCGCGGCAACCCGCTGCGGTCAGCTCCGCCAGGTCCTCCGTCTCCAGCTGGCCGGCGGCCCCCGCCCCCTGCATCCCCTCCACCCCGTCGGGCAGTGGGCCGTCGATCCGGCCGCAGACCAGGAGAGCCGGCACGCCGGCCGCCGCCGCGGCCACCAGCACCTTCCCTGTCACCTTGCCCATCCGGCTCTGAGCATCGAAGTGGCCCTCGCCCGTTACGACGAGGTCGGCCGACGCCAGTAGCCCCTCGATCCCGGCCCGCTCCAGCATCCAATCGGCCCCGGAGGCCAGGCGCGCGCCCAAAAAGGCGCGGCAGCCGGCGCCCAGGCCACCTGCGGCGCCGGCGCCGGGCAAGTCGGCGACTCCTACGCCGAGCTCCGTCTCCACTACCTCGGCCAATCGAGCGAGGCCGGCCTCGAGGAGCTCTACCTGGCGGGCGTCAGCCCCCTTCTGCGGCCCGTAGACCCGGGCCGCGCCCAACGGTCCCACCAGCGGGTTCTCCACATCGCACAGCGCCGTGACCTCGATCGACCACCTCGGGGGCGATTTGAGGGACGCCAGGCGCGAGAGCTCGCCGCCGCCCGGCGGCAGCGGCCGGCCGCGACCGTCGAGGAACTCCCACCCCAGAGCGCGGGCCATGCCGGAGCCGCCGTCCACCGTGGCGCTACCTCCCAATCCCAGAACGATGGACCCGGCTCCACCGGCGACCGCCGCACGCAGCAGCTCGCCCACACCGAACGTGGTCGCGCCGATCGGGTCACGGCGCGATTCGGGCACCAGGTGCAGCCCGCAGGCCTCTGCCGATTCGATCACGACTCGCGAGCCCTGACGGAGCAGCACGGCCCGGACCGGCGCACCCAGCGGCCCCTGGACCACGATCGGCTCCAGCTGGCCCTCCTCCAGGGCGCGGCAAGCTTCCAGCAGGCCGTTCCCTCCATCGGACAGCGGACGCTCGGACGTCTCGGCCCGGGGCCAGACCTGGCGGACCCCGGCAACCATCGCCCGGGCGACCGTCGCCGGCCCCATCGTCCCCTTGAACGCCGTGGGTGCGACGACCACGCTTCGATGCGCTCGGCTTGTCACGCTCTCACCCGACCCATAGTCTTCGACTATACCTCATCACCTCGTCCGAGTGGCCCTGCGATGATGACGTGCCCCGGGACCGGCCTCGATTCCCACATATTAGCGGCACGCCGACGGCGCGGAAGCATTCGCGTCGCAGTCCATCGACCGGCGGCGCGGGCGCGCCTGGATACAGAACGAAACCAGCGAAAAGAGGAGTGAAGATGTCCAGAATCAACAATGTAGATGTCGATGCGATGAAGAAATTCGCGTCCGCGATCGAAAAAGATCCCGGCGAGGCGATCAAGCTCAAGGCGATCAATGGCCGCTGGAACTTCGAAGAGGGCGCCCCACAGTTCAGCGCCGAGGTCGAGTACCCCAACGGCAGCGTTTCGGTCGAGACCGACTTCGCACCCTTCATGGGCGGCTCCGGGCTCCGACCCGATCCCGTCTCCTACTGCATGTTCGGGTTCGCCTCCTGTTTTTCCGGCACTTTCGCCGCCGTGGCCGCCGAGCACGAGGTCGAGCTGAAGTCGCTGGAGGTTCGGGTCGAGAACCCGATCGACCTCAGCAGCCCCATGGGCGTTGCCGACCGGCCGGTCACCGAGGGGATGAACGCCACGCTGAGGGTCGAGTCGGAAGCGTCGGCCTCGAAGCTCGAGGAGATCCGACAGCTCGCCCACGAGCGCTGTCCGGGGGTCTACTGCATCACGAACCCGATCCCGTTCGATAGCCGAATCGAGAGCTGAGGAAGCGGACGCGGCAGGCCGGAATTCTGGCGTGAAACCTGCACTTCGGGCCCTTTTTTCGCGGGTTGCGCGGGGGCGCATCCTTACTTTTCTTATTCACTCTATTCCACCGGATCGCCAGTTACCGCGCAGACCTCAGGGGGGTGAAAATGCACAGGGTGGCTCCACCGGAGGCGGCGACGGAGCGCGCCGTGCTGACCCATGTCATGCTCGACATGTACGGCATCGACTCCGAGCTCCTGAACGACCCCGACCGCATCGGGAAGCTCCTGACCGGCGCTGCTGCCGCAGCCTCCCTGCACCCGCTCGCGGAGCCGGCCACCTATCGTTACCCGAGACAGGGGCTGACCGTTTTCCTGCCGATCCGTGAATCTCACTTCGCTATCCATACTTATCCGGAATACGGATACGCGTCGGTCGACATCGTGAGCTGCGCGCTGGCCGAGCGGGCGGTCCGCGCTCGCGACTACGTGCTCGACCGGTTGGGCCCGGAACGGCACGAGAGTGACTTGATCTTCAGGGGCTTCCCGGAGAACGCGGCCTGAGCGATCGACGGTCTCAGCAAGTATCCAGGTTCGGAGTGCGTCCCGGGCGATCTCTGTGTCGTTCTCCCCAACCCATCGGCGCGGCGGCCCCTTCGCTACGCCTCCGCGAACGCTCAGTAATACAGGATCCGCTCCTCGAAGTGCTCCCGCAGGTAGGACTCGTACCAGTCCAGCACTTTCATGTTCTCCATCGTGCTGATGTCCGTCGTTTCGGTCCGCGGTTCGTCGGGCGCGAAGTAGAACATCCCTTCGACCGCCGGCGGCGTCAGATGGCGCGCAGCGGGCGGCGGCGGATGCCGGCGCGTCAGCTTCCCTAACCCGCACAGTCCGAAACCCGCCCGCACGAAGCTGTACATCCAGACCGCATACTCCTCCACCGCCGGGAACACACTGCGCAAAGTCGAAAGCACCCCGTCGTACAGCGGTGGCACGTAGATGATCTGAACCGACAACAGCCCGTTCGCATCCAGCTGGCCTCGCAGCCGGCGATAGAATTCCTGGCTGTACAGCCGACCCAATACCGGGCTCGTCGGGTCCGGCAAGTCACACAGTATCAGGTCGAACGGCCCGTCGGGCTCGAACGTGAGCGCGTCAGCATTGATCACCTCGACGCGCTCGTCGAACAGGCTGCCGCCGTTCAGCTCCACCAGCTCCGGCACGCTCCTCGCCATCTCGGTCACCGCGGGATCGATGTCGACGATCTGGATCCGCTCGACCTCGTCCCCGTAGTGCCTTAACAGTTCCCGGGCCGCCAGCCCGTCGCCGCCGCCCATCACCCCGACGCGCCGGATCGGAGCCGGCCGATAGAGGAACGGAACCAACGCCAGAGACTCGTGAAACCGATGCTCGTCGCCACTGTAAAACTGGATCTCGCCGTCCAGCAGCAGCATGAGCTCCTTTTTCGGAGTCTCGATCAGCAGGACGCGCTGGTAGTCCGTGCGCTCCTCCACCAGCACGCGCGAGCCCACCTCCTTCAACGCGTCGAGCTTCGCCCGCTCCGGCCGCTTCACGATCCCCGGCAGCTCGTAGAGTCGCTTCCAGTACCGGTCAAGGTCGGCCATAGGTCGGTGTGCGGTGTGCAGTGTGCAGTGTGCGGTGTGCAGTGTACAGTACGCCGTGGGGTGTGCCGGGTCCGGTCCGTTCGTCCGCGCCGTCAGCCCTCCGGAGCCAGCGCGCGGAGCTCCAGGTCCCCACCCTCCTTGGCGATCGAGAGCACGATCGATGTGTTGGTCCCCTCGATCTCCGGATGCGCCAGCATCCGCTTGATCTCCCGGTTCATGCTCTCCTCGTCCGGGTACTTCCCGACCACCAGGACATCGTAATCACCGGTTATCTCGTACACGTCTACCAGCGTCTCCTCCTTCACCAGCTCTTCCACGATCCGCGGGATGTCCACACCCCGCGCCTTGATCTTCGTTATCGCCGTCAGCCGATAGCCCAGCTTGCCGTAGTCCAACACCGGCCGGTACCCCTGGATCACCCCTTTCGACTCCAGCTGCTTCACCCGCTGGCTCACCGTCGACGTCGAGACGTCCAGCCGCTCGGCGATCGTCCGCAACGAAGCCCGCCCGTCCCGGCACAGCTCCTCCAGGATATCCAGATCCAGCCCCACGTACGTCATCGAAGAACCTCCGTTCAAATCCTCCGAAACGTACGACTCAAAGCCGCAAAACCACAAGCCTGTATCGGAATAAGCCCACGCCCTGGATGCCCGTACACACACCCCTACTCCCTATTCCCTGCTCCCCTGCTCCCCACTCCCTAGTCCCCACTCCCTACTCCGCTCCGGTAGCCGTTCGTGATCGGCAATCTCCGGTCCCTGCCGAAGGCCCGCGGCGAGATGCGGATCCCCGGTGGCGCCTGTCGCCGCTTGTATTCGGCCCGATCGACCATCTCCGCCACTCGATAGACGAGCTCGCGATCGAAGCCCATCTTCTCGATCTCCTCCGGCGAGCGGTCTTCCTCGACATAGGCCTCGAGGATCGGGTCGAGGACCTCGTAGGGAGGGAGAGTATCGCTGTCGAGCTGGCCCGCGCGCAGTTCGGCCGTCGGCGGTTTCTCCAGCACGCGCGGCGGAACGACCTCTTCGGTCCGGTTGCGCCATCGCGCCAGCCGATAAACCCAGGTCTTCGACACGTCTTTGAGGATGGCGAAGCCGCCGGCCATGTCACCGTAGAGGGTGGCATATCCGACGCTGTACTCGCTCTTGTTGCCGGTGGCGAGCACCAGCCAGCCGAACTTGTTGGAAAGCGCCATCAGGACGTTGCCGCGAATGCGCGCCTGGATGTTCTCTTCGGCGACGTTGGGATCGGTTCCGGCGAACGGCTCCTCGAGGGCGTCGAGATAACAGCCGAACACCCCGTCGATGGGGAGCTCTTTGAAATCCACGCCGACCCGGCGCGCGCATTCGGCCGCGTCCTCGCGGTTGTGCTGCGCCGTGTAGCGCGAAGGCATCGAGACCGCGGTCACCGCCTCGCTGCCCAACGCATCCACCGCGACGGCCAGCGCCAGCGCCGAGTCGATCCCACCGGAAACTCCCAGTACGGCGTGGTCGAAAGCGTTCTTGCGAAAGTAGTCGGCGGTTCCGAGCACCAGCGCCGCATACACCTCCGCTTCGTCCCGCACCACCTGGACCGGCGGAGACATCTCGAATTTCGGTTTCTTTCGGCGCGCCCGACGCACGGGCACGACACGAACCTGATCCCTCTTGCTGCCGTGGCGCTGGCGCCAGCGCGGATCGTGAAGTCTTCGGCGCGAGACGCCGCGCAAGTCGAGGTCCATCACCAGCGTGTCTTCTTCGAACTGCCGGCAGCGGCCCAGCACCACACCGCGAGGATCGATCACCACGCTGTGCCCGTCGAACAGCAGCTCGTCCTGGCCGCCCACCATGTTGCAGAAGGCCAGGTAACAGCTGTAATCCTCGCAGCGGGTCGCCAGCATCTCCTCGCGCTCAGGGCCCTTCCCGCGATGATACGGGGAAGCCGACAGGTTCACGAGGACGTCGGCGTCTCCATCCAGCACCGCCCACTCCGCGGGTCCGCCCGGGTACCAGAGGTCCTCGCAGATCGTTACTCCGACCTTCACGCCGTCCATGTCCAGCACCAGGGCGTCGTCGCCCCGGGCGAAATAGCGCTGCTCGTCGAACGGCCCGTAATTCGGCAGGTACCTCTTTCGATACACCGCAGCGACCTCGCCGCCCGCGATCACGGCCGCCGTGTTGAACAGGTCGTCGAGCAGCTGCGGAAATCCCACCACCGCGACCACATCCTCCACTTCGTTCGCCAGCTCGTACAGCGCCGCCGCGGCTTTCTCGGCGAAATATGGCTTGAGAAGCAGATCCTCCGGCGGGTAGCCCGTGATCGTGAGCTCCGGAAACAATACCAGGTCCGCACCCGCGTCCTTCACCCCCGCCAGGCTCTGCCTGATCTTCGCCACGTTACCCGGTATGTCACCGACAAACAGGTTGCGCTGACAGAGCGCCACACGAATGATCCGGTCTTCCCCTGACAACCCCTTAGCCATGCCCTTCTCCCATCGCGAACGACTTCCATTTACCCACCCACAATCTGCCGCCCCGGCCTCGGAGCGCAATCTCGGCAGCCTCTAGCATCCGTCGCCTCGAAATTGCATAGTATAACGAGTCTTGCCTCTCCCGCCGCTCCGGCCTTGAGTGCAACTAAACAGGAACGACGTCGGAGGCCCCAGCGATGGCCGAGCACAAGCCGACAGGGGACGCGATTATCAATTGGGGGGTCGTTGGGTTCGGCGGAGTTCTCCTGGCGCTGGCCGTTGCCGCCATACCTCAGGAGCATCTGTTCGTACGTGTCCTGGCCGCTGTCGCCATCTACGTCGGTACGCTTTACCTGTCACAGTCCGGGGATGAGCCCGAGGTCGAGAACCCCGTGCTCGAGCAGCTGCGCAGCAAGTCGGGGGGCCTCGACCGCCGGAAGTACGGCCGTCTACGATCGGCCACCGAGCGAATGCTCGAACAGGTTCGCAACATGAACCGCGTCGCCATCGAGGGCCGCGAGGGCAAGATCGCCCCGCGGCACGCTCAGGCCGAGCTCGACCGGCTGGCCGCCCAGATGCGCGATCTGATCGACGGTATCCGCAAGTCGGCCGGTGTGCCCACCCCCGTGGAGGAGGCCGGCCGCTCCGGCAAGGTCGTTCAGCCCCAGATCGTCATGCCCCGCGCCTCCCGCGATAATCCGAGCGGCAGCCACATCACAGCCACCGACGAAACGGAGACCGAGGAGGAAGACGAAACAGAGAAGATGCTCGACGAGCTGGAGGCTCAGGCGGAGGCCGCGGCCGCCGACAGCTCCGTTGAAGAGACCCCCGAGGGCGAGGAGCCGGAACCACCCGAGGAAGAGAAGAAGTCAGCGGCCGGCGCTGACGACGCGGCGATGCAGCAGATCGACGCCGCTCTGCGCGAGACCGATGACGAAGGCGACGACGGGGACGGGGAAGACGCGGAGGCGAAGAAAGCAGACCAGGCAGAAGAGGAAGAGGCCGAGGTAGAGAAAGAAGAAGAAGAAGAAGAAGATAGAGAAGAAGAAGACGACGACGAGGAAGAGGAAGTCGATAAGGAAGACGAAAACGACGACGACGAGAAGAAGGCGCGAAACAAGAGAAGCTGAGACACTCTCAGCGCGCCGCGACGACAGGCACTTCGCCAGCCACCAACCCACTAACGCACTCACCCACTAACGCAGTAACCCGCTGACCCACCGACCCACCGATCAGTGTCGCTCGGCCGAAGCCGCCACGTACAGAGCGAGCAGATCGAACAGCTCCTCGAGGTCACCCCGGAGCTCATCGACCTGTGGACCGCTGAGTCCCTTGAGCCGTTCGTCGATGCGAGTCCTGAGAGCCAGCGCCTGCTGTAGGGCGGCGTCGGGATCGAACTCGACGGCCGCTTCGGGCTGTGCCTGTGGCTCGCCGCTGAGGACCGCCAGGTTGAGCGCCTCCTCGGCGTCCTTGATCGCCTTCCTGCGGGCGGTCGTGTCTTCGGTCTCGATATAGGCGCGGAGATGGGTGAGGACGTCGCCCAGACCGGTGGCGATGCGCCGCACCTGGGACGGAGGCTTGACTAGCTGGGCCCGCAGCGCGGCGGCGGCACGCCGGGTGACCCGTCCCATGCCTCCATGGTTGAACGCTGCGGCTCGTTCCCTCAAGTGGCGAAGCGTATGAGCGAGCGACTCCCCGGAGAGACGCATCTGCTCCGGATTCGATTCGAGCATCGAACGCTGAAGATTCTGGCAACGCTCCAGACGCTGGGTCGCCTCATTGAGGAAGTACTCTTCGATCGAGCCCGCCTTCTCCTCGGCGATCGGGCAAGCGACGACGTGAGGTCCGTCCGGATAAAACAGGTCGCTGACCCAGACGACCTGGCGAGCGCGGCGGACCTTTTCGAGCACGCTCTCCTTGAGTCGGTCGACCTCGACCGCGCGGCCGCCGACCTGGGTGATGGAGGGAGCGGCTTCGCCGCCGTCGCCGCGCATCCCCTCGAGCACTTCGCGGGCGTGACGGAACACCGTCAGGTAGCCGGGTCCGACGGTGGCATTGAGATCGGCGATCTGGAGGATCAGCTCCTCCACCGCGCCCAGCGCCTTGTCCTCGGGCGAGAGGATCTCGACGCGGCCCAGCTCACGCAGTCGCCGGATCTTGCGGAGCATCGCCTTGAGTGGCTCCCGATCGCGCGGATCATTCTCCAACCGTTCCACGGCGTCACCCAGATCATCGATCAGGGCCCGCAACACCACGTCCGCCTCGTCCTGCTCGAGCTCGACGGTGGGTGAATCGGCGGACCCCGCGCCGACCTCGGCCTCGGGCGCCATGGCGACCTCGGCCGGTCCGCCAGCCAGCCTCTCCGTCGCGTCCTTCAGCCGCTGTTCCGCACCCTCGTTTCGGTCGGGGAGCGATGTCACGACGGCATCCAGCGCATCGAGCATCTCGACGTACGTCGATCGCAGATCGTCCGACAGCACGCGCTTGCCGGCGATCACCTGTACCGACGATTTCTGCAGGGCCTGCGCGGCTTCGATCACCGGTATGTGGTTGGCCAGCACCGCGGCATGATGGAGACGTCTCGACGCCCGTCGTACCCCGTCGGCGTCCGGTCCATCTTCACCCTCCACGGCGCCACGCAGACGATCAGTGTACTTGCGAGCGTCCGCGGCGAAGATCTCGAGTATGCTGGGACTCATACGTGATAGGGGTGGGGATCGCCGTCGGCCACTCAGGTGGCCCGGGCCTCGCCCTCGCTACGTTCGACCACGACTTCGCTCTCGGCGGCCATCTGTCCGGCCGTGCTCCGGATCTCTTGAATCAGCTCCTTCAGGCGTTGCTCGATCATGTCCATCTCGCGCAACGCCTTCTCACGGTTGCGGAAACCACGTTCGGCGTCCACCGCCATCCAGTTGAGTCGGCGTATCTCGTCCAGGAGCTGCTGTACCTGACCCCGCAGTCGAGTGAAGCGTCGCTTGTGGACACGAGCCGATGGTGATTGAGTGATGAGGTCGCTCAACCCCATGCGTGACGAGATCCATACGATCGGGGCGATGAGCAGAAGCCCGATGCTGAGCCGCGCCGCGGCGTCGCTTACAAAGTAGAGCACGACGGCTTCCGCGGCGGTCAGCACCAGGAGTCCTATGAGTTCGAGAGTTGGTCGACGCATCCGTACCTCCGCCTGATCGCAGATCCTATTCGCGGAATTTCAAGCCGTTGTTCATCAGTCGGCGGGGAACCCTGCTACGGCCAACCTCACAAAGCTAGACAGAAATCCCCCGTTTCGCCAGAATCCTATCATGGAAGCGAGCGAAGCGGCCCGGGCGCTGCACGACGAAATCGCGGCCTCGCTGGACGATGAGGGCGAAGCGAGTTCGCGACTCGCCGTCGTCTCGGTGGAACCCCCGGCCCATCTGGGTCCCGACACCCATTTCACGGTGACGGTCGAGCGGGAAAGCGTGCGCCGCCGTATGGAGCTCCCGACCGGTCTCGCGATGGCCTACCTGGCGGACGAGGAGGCCGCGGTCGACGAGTGGAAGTCCTGGGTCTCCCGGCTTAGAGCGCGATTCCACGACTGACCCCGATCCGCTTCCTCACCGCCGATCAAGAATACTAGAGCCCCTGAGAACCAGACCCCCTGTTCGGAAGCGGAACCGGCCATCCCGGAGCCGGGACGCGGACTCCTGCGTCCGAGGCACGAGGCCGCGCCGCTCCGCGTTCCTGTCGACGGCCCCGCCGGTATGTGGCTTGCACCCGCTGCCAGAACGAGGCAACCCGTACACCATCACGAGCACCCGGGAGTCGACATGACAGGCGCCTGGACGCATCTCCGCTACGCCGTCCGCCGGCTTGTTCGTAACCCCACTTTCAGCGTCGTCGCCATCGTCATGGTCGCCGCGGGAATCGGCGCCAACACCGCCGTCTTCTCGGTGGTGGAGGCGGTGTTGCTCCGCTCGCTCCCCTATCAGGAGCCGGGCCGTTTGGTCGCCGGGCTCGGCACCCGGGAGGGCTCGCCCACGCCCTCGGGTGTCCTCTCGGCACCCGATCTGGCCGATTACCTCGAGGGTACGCCGGGCATCGTCGCCATGGGCGGAGTCGCCACGACACGGCGCATCCTCACCGATGCCGGTGATCCACTCGCTGCCGTCGCTGGCCGCGTCACGCCCGGCTACTTCGAGACGGTCGGCCTCCGCGCCGTTGCGGGTCGCCTGCCATCGCGCGCCGACTTCAGACCCGAGAGCCCGCCCGTAATAGTGCTCGCCCACTCCACGTGGGTCACCCGCTTCGGCGCGCGGCCCGACGTGGTGGGCACCACCGTGCGCCTGCATGATCGGCCCGCCACGGTCATCGGCGTACTCGAGTACGACCCGCTTCATTTCCCTGAGCGCGGCATCGATGTCTGGATCCCGCTGCGCAGCGACATGAGCCGCGGCTCCCGCAACCTGACCGCCGTCGCGCGGCTCGCCGACGACGTCACGATCGACGAGGCCCAGCAGCAGCTCGACGTCGTCGCCGCCCGGCTGCGCGCCGAGTATCCCGACTCGAACGCCGAGCGCGGCGTGCTCCTCCGCCGCTTCGACGAGGCCGTGACCGGCCCATTCCGCGCCCCGCTCTTCCTCGCCCTGGCATGCACGGGACTGGTTCTGCTCATCATGTGTGCCAACCTGGGCAACATGTTGCTCGCCCGCACGGCGGCCCGCGCCCGCGAGTTCGGCATCCGGGCGGCATTGGGCGCCGGTCGCCGGCATCTGGCCCGCGACCTGCTGCTGGAAAGCGCGGTGCTGGTGTTGGCGGGGGGTGCCGCCGGCATCCTTCTCGCGGCATGGCTGGCCGATGCGTTCGTCGCCTTCGTGCCCACGCCGCTACCCCGGGGCGAGCTGGTGTCCATCGACCGAATGGTGGTGGGCTTCGCCCTCGCCGTGTGCGCGGTCACGACGCTCGTCGCCACCCTGATTCCGGCACTCGGTCTGCGAGAGGCGCGACTGCATATTTTACTCAAGGCGGGCGGCAAATCGTCAGCCGGCTCGCCGGGTCGCAGCGCGGCCGGCAGCGCCCTGGTCGTCGCTCAGGTCGCCTTCTCCTGCGTGCTCGTGGTGGGGGCCGGTCTGCTGCTCCAGAGTTTCGTTCGCCTGAGCCGCGTCGACACCGGCATCGCCACGGAGAACCGACTCGCCTTCCGTCTGCAGCTGCCCAGCCGCCGCTATCCAGAGGACGCCGATCGGCTCCGCCTTTACGATCGACTGACCCGGCGGCTGGCGGACCTGCCCGGCGTCCTCCGGGCCGGGGCGGTCAGCACACTGCCGCTGAGCGGCGGCAACCTCTGCGACGACGTGACGATAGGCGGCGAAGCGCTTGGAGTCTGCGCCGAGGCGCGGGCGGTCGGTGCCGGCTACTTCGAGACACTGCGCATTCCGCTGCTGGAAGGCCGAGGCTTCGGGCCGGCGGACGACGCCGACGCGCCGCGAGTCGCGCTGGTCAACGACGCCCTCGCTCGCCGCGCCTGGCCCGACCGCTCGGCCATCGGCCGCCGGATCGAGACCTTCGGCATCGAGTTCGAGGTGGTGGGCGTGCTGGCGGGCGTTCGCCACTTCGGCCCCAGCCAGCCGACGCCCCTGGAGATCTACACGCCCGTCGCTCAGGCCACCTTCCCCTGGATGACCTTCGTCATCGAGACGCGGGGCGATCCCCGGGCGCTGCTCGCCAACGTGCAACGCGTCGTCTGGGAGCTCGATCCCGAGCTGCCGCTGGAGACCGTCGCCACGCTGGACGAGCTGCTCAGCGGCACGAAAAGCGGCGAGCGGTTCCGCGCCGCACTGGTCGGCGGCCTGAGCGGGCTCGCCCTGGCGTTGGCGGCGTTCGGCCTTTACGGGCTCCTCGCCTTTCTGGTCGAGGGTCGGGCCCGCGAGTTCGGGATTCGCATGGCCCTGGGTGCCGACGGCGGACGCCTGGTGGCCGATGTGCTGGGCCGTGCCATCAAGCTGGCCGGGATCGGCCTGGCGTTGGGACTCGCCCTGTCGATCGCCGCCGCCAGAGGTCTGGAGACCTTCCTGTTCGCGACCTCCACCTACGACCCGGCGGCTTATCTCGCCTCGTTGGGTATCCTGATGATGATCGCGGTGGCCGCCGCCTCGCTGCCGGCGCGACGCGCCGCGCGGGTCGACCCGGTGGAAGCGCTGCGCCAAGAGTAACCGTCGCTAAGCGGTGCTCGCCGCCAGCACCGCATCGACCTTCGTCACGGCCTTCGATTTCAGCGCCTCGCACTCCTCGATCAACGCGCTCAGCGAGCGGCTCATCTCGGCGTTGAAGTCCTCGTCCCCGATGTGGCGCAGGTTGATGCGGACGTTGTAGGCCGCCGCGTGGGCACCGGCGGCCGCCATGTGAGCGCCGGTCCCAACGTCACTCACCATCTCCGGGTCGGCCAACTCCGCCATCTCGACACACAGGGCCAGGGCGTCGCGGCAATCGCGGACCGTCTTCAGCGGCACACGGGTGGCGGCCTTGTATCCCTCCTGCATCGCCTCTTGCCGCGCCTGGCGTTCTTCCTCCGTATCTCGCGGCATGCGCATGGCGTCGATCACCTGGTCGAAAGCGCTCGTATCGTCATCGACGCCCACCACCAACGCGTCCTTCACCTGTTGTGCTCGTTCGGCGATCGAACATAGCTCCTCGTACTGAGCGTCGAACTCGCCTTTCCCCACCGACAGGTTGGCGACCATCCCGGCCAGAGCACCGCCCAGGGCCCCGGCGAGGGCCGCTACCGAACCGCCACCCGGGGCCGGCGTGTCGCGCGAGACCTCGTCGACGAAGTCGTACGTCGATCGGTTGACCAGCGGGCCGTCGACACGAGGCATCGCCAGGACCTTCTCTTCCGGATCGAAGGGCGCCACATCGCGCAGCCCCATCGACTGGATGGCGGTCTCCATCAGGTCGGGGACCGGAAGTCCGGTGGACTTGCGCATGCGCCTCAGGTAGAAGACCGCCGCTTCCCGCATCGCGGCGTACGGGATGACCCCCACGATCTCGGAACCGGTGATCACGATGCCCCGTTTTGCAGCCTCGCTACGTGCCGCCTCGAGGACCTGGTGAGGGGCCGCGACCTTGTAATCCGTGAGGTTCATGCTGATCTGGGCCCGCTTGTAGTCCTCGATCACCCAGCCGATCCCCTTCACATGGGTGAACAGCCCATCGATGAAGACGGGACCGGATGGATTCTCCGGATCGATCCCCAGATCCTCGTATCGCTTGCCCAGGTCGCCGCCGTGCGCCTCGCGGTAGTGGCGTTCGAGCTCCTCGAAGGAGCCGCCCACGAAATCACACGGGCCGCACGGGTACGTTCCGTCCTCGGGGAAGCGGACCACCTCGCCCTTGTAGTAGAAGGGCTCCGTGTTGCCGACCCGCTTCCAGCGGCCGCGCTCGCGCAGCACGTACGCGATCTCGTTCGCGTAGCGTCGATCCATCGTGTTCAGGTCGATGTTGTACGCGATCAGGAATTCCCGGGCGCCCACGGCGGTGGCACCGGCGGTCGGGTTCATCCGGGCGGGTCCGAAATCCGGCTTCCATTCCGGGTCGCCGAGCTTCTCCTCCAGCCCCTCGTACTCGCCGGCCCTCACGCGGGCCAGGTTGCGCCGCTCGGGCCGGCTGGCGGCGGCCTCGTACAGGTAAACCGGAATCTCCAGCTCCTCCCCGATCCGTGCGCCCACGCGGCGGGCGATCTCCACACAATCCTCCATGGAAACGCCGGCAACAGGTACGAACGGACAGACGTCGGTGGCACCGAACCGCGGGTGCGCCCCCTGATGTTCCCTCATGTCGATCACCTCTGCCGCGCGCTCTACGGCGCGGAACGCCGCCTCTTCAACCGCTTCGGGCGAGCCGACGAAAGTGACCACCGTGCGATTGGTATCGCGACCGGGATCCACATCGAGAAGCCGGACACCGGAAACGGCCTCGATGGCATCGGTGATCCTCTGGATCACGGCGTCGTTTCGACCTTCCGAGAAGTTCGGAACACACTCTACGATCTTTTCCATCTCTATATCCGTTGGATCACTAACAGGAATCGCGATCAGGAGCCCAGCAGTCGCTCGATTTCCCGCAGGACCACCGCCGTCGCCAGCGGCTTCGAAACGAACTGAGCTCGCAGCGACGCGATGGTGTCCTTCTCCGCCTGCGCCGCGTGGCCCGTCACCACGATGGCCGGAACATCCGCCAGGTTGGGGTCGTTGCGGAACTGGCGCAATAGGGCCAGGCCGTCCATGCCAGGCAACTGGAGATCGGTCAGAACCAGATCGGGCGTCCGCTCGCGGGCCAGCCTCAGCGCGCTCGCGCCGCTGGCGGTCTCGAGGCAAGCATAGCCCGCTCTGCGCAGCCCCCGCGCCAATCCCAGTCTCACCGCGGGGTCGTCCTCGATCAACAGCACCAGCGATCGGCGCGGCGCCGACGCGAGCCGGTTCGCCTCCACCAGCAATCGGTCGGTATCGCCGGCCAGCCAACCGTCGGCGCCGTACGCCACCGCCTGAGCCGGGTCGCCCCCCGGTCCGAACAAAAGCGCCGGAATGTCGACGCTGCGGGGCGAGGCGCGAAGCTGCTGGAGGAACTCGAGCCCGTGCATGTCCTCCAGCTCGACCGCGACCACCAGCAGGTCGACGGCGCCATCTGTGACCCGTCTCATCGCGTCGGTACCGGCCGAGGTGACGGCCACCTTCCAACCGCTGCTATCGAACTGGGACCGCAGCAACCGCTGCAGATCCGCATCGCCCAACACGAGAAGAACCGATCGCGGACCCGAAACCTCGCGGGGCGCGGCCCGCTCCTTCGGTCCCTCGTGCGCCAGCCGCAAGCGAAGGAAGAATCGCGATCCTTTGCCTTCCTCGCTCTCCGCCCACAAGTCACCGCCGAAACCCTCGGCTATCGTCCGACTGATGGCCAGCCCCAATCCCGCACCGCCGTACTTTCGCGTCGCGGTCCGTTCCAACTGACGGAACTTGTCGAAGATCTCATCGAGATTGTCCGCCGGTATTCCGGGTCCCTCGTCGGATATCTCGAGTACGGCCTGATCAGCCTGCTTCCACCAGCGCAGGCCGACATGGCCGCCCTCGGGCGAAAACTTTGTGGCGTTGGATAGCAAGTTGATGATGACCTGCTGCAACCGATCGGCATCCGCCTGGACCATGAGCCCCGCATCGGATTCGTCGTGGGCGAAAGATACGCCGCGCTCCTGAGCGAAGCCGGCGACCGAATCCACCGCCCGCGCCACCGCGTCGTCCAGCGGCACCGGCGCCAGCTTCGTCACCACGCGACCGCTCTCGATCCGAGACAGGTTGAGCAGGTCGTCCACCAACCGGATCAACCGGTCCAGGTTCCGCAGTGCGATCTCGAGCAGTTCGCGAACTTCCGCGGACAGCTCGCCGGCGGCGCCTCTCACCAGCAAGTTGAGCGAAGTCTTCACGGAGGTGAGCGGCGTTCGCAGCTCGTGGCTGACCAGAGAAACGAACTCGCTCTTGGCCGCCTCCGCCTCCGCCTCTTTCGTCACGTCCCGGTACAGCACCAGGTGCCCCAGCGGTTCGTCGGCGTTACCCCGCACGGTCGTCACCGTCCGCTGGCAGACCAGTCGTCGTGGGAATTCGAACTCGACCCGATCGTTGAGCGGTGCACCGCCGGACAGAGCGCGGTTCTGCGCGTCGAGCGCCGAGGGGCTCGAGAGCGAACGCGACAGAACCGCGTTGATCTCCTCTATCGGCCTCCCCACCACCACCTCGCGCGGCAGGCCCAGCAGTTCCGCCATGGCGTTGTTGGCGTGGGCCACCCGATCGGCCGCGACCATCATGATCGCCGCGTCGCTGGCGTCGACCAGCGCCTCCAGCCGGCTGCGCTCCGACTCGACCTCTTCGTGCTCCGCCGCCAGCGCCTCCTGCTGCTCACGAATCGTCGCGAGCAGCTTGGAGTAGTGGAGCGACGTGGCGATCTGCCGTCCCAGCAGCACCGCCAGTTCGAGATCCTCCTCCTCGTACCGCTCCGAGTCCTGAGCGCCGAAGTTGAGCGTGCCGATGACCTGCCCATCCACCTGGATCGGCACGATCAAAGCCGACACGTTCTCCTCTCGTCCCGTGCGGATACCATCAGTGCCGGCAAACGTATCCAGCCGGATCGCTTCGCCTGTCCGTATCGCCTGGCCCGTCAATCCACGGTCGACCGGAAAGACCCCCTCCTCCCGAACGAATCCGCCCTGCGCCTCGTCGAACAGCGTGTGCAGGTAGTAGCTGGCTCGGTCAGCGGAGACCAGCACCACACTCGCCCGCCGGAACTCGAGCACCCGGCGAAGCTTCTCGATCGCGGTACGGAAGATCTCGTCCAGGTCGTAGGTGCTGTTGATCAGCGAGGCCAGCTCGCCGACGACCTCCAGACGCGCCGCCTGTAAACCGGTGTCGGACTCCGAGCTCATCCGGACCCCTCGCCCTCCATGCGTTCCACGTAACCCTCAATTGCCGCCGCCAGTCGTTCCAGCTCTTCGACGGCTTGCTCGATCTCCCCCCGGTCCAACGTGCCCTTCTCCTCCCAACGCAGGCCCAGGTCCGCCAGCACGGTCGCGGGAGTGACCAGCTCGTCGGCATCGAAAGACGCCGCCGTCCCCTTCAGCGTGTGGGCAGTGCGGTAGAACAGGTCCGCCGCCGTTTCGTCCCACCCTTTGATCAATTGGGTCAGCGCCGAGCGCAGAGCCTCCAGGCGGACCGGCAACCCCTCCCGAAACTCGCGGTAGACCTCCGCCAGCAATTCCTCCACGTCCCGCGGCTCGTCCGGCATCGCTTCCTCCATCTCACGGACCCCTTCCGCAGAGGGTTCGGAGCTGGTCCGCCAGCTCTTCCGGCTCGAACGGCTTGATCACCACGCCACGGGCGCCGCAAGCCTCGACCCTGGCCTCGTCCAGCTCTTTGCGCGCGGTGAGGAAGACCACGGGAATGTCCGCCGTCGCCGGATCGTCTTTCAGCCGCTGGCATACCTCGTACCCGTCCATGTCGGGCATCATGATGTCGACCACGGCGATGTCGGGGTTCACGCGGCGAACCATCTCGATCCCCTCGGCGCCGGCGGCGGCGGCGGACACCTGCCAGCCGGCGGTGAACTCGAGTGTCAGCTTGAGCAGCTTCCGGAGATCGGGGTCGTCGTCAATCAGGACGACCTGGAAGGAATCATCCATGTGGAGCTAACGTCTCGCTGGGGCGGGGTCGGCGCCGGAAAGCCCGGGCTTGTTACTTCAGCAACTGCCGATAAATATTGCAGCGATGATACCGAAAGTCTACATCCTCGACGACGACATCACCTACGCGAAGCTGCTGGCCGCCAACCTCGGCAAGTCGGGCCGCTTCCGGAACGAGATCTTCGACAGCTATCAAGCGCTGTCGAACCGGCGCGCCGAGGAGCCGCCCGATGCCATCATCACCGATCTCGTGATGCCGGGCCTCAGCGGCATCGAGGTCACGCGACGGCTGCGACAGTCCGATCCCCACCTTCCGATCTTCGTCCTCACCGCACACGCCGACCTGGAAAGCGCCATCGAAGCCCTCAAGGCCGGCGCCAACGAGTACCTCACCAAGCCCGTCAACATGGACGAGCTGACCACCCTCCTGAACCGCGCACTGGAAGAGCGGCCGCTCCGCGAAGAGGCGGCGACGATCCAGAAGGTCCGCCAGGAGGAGTTCTCGTTGCGCGCCATATTGGGCGAGCATCCGCGGATCGAGGAGATCCGTCAGTTCGTGCGGCGCATCGCCGAGATCCCCCGCCCCACCGTCCTGCTCCTCGGTGCGAGCGGCACGGGGAAGAACCTGGTGGCGCGAACGATCCACTACTCCAGCCCGCACTCCGACGGCCGCTTCGTCGAGATCAACTGCTCCGCCCTGCCCTCGAACCTGCTGGAAGCCGAGCTGTTCGGATACCAGAAGGGCGCTTTCACCGACGCGCGCGAGTCGAAGCGCGGCCTGATCGAAGTCGCCGACGCCGGCACGCTCTTCCTCGATGAGATCGGCGACCTATCCCTGGAGCTTCAGGCCAAGCTGCTGAACTTTCTCGAGTCGCGCCGCTTCCGTCGACTCGGCGGCACGGAGGAGATCGAGGTCAGCCAACGGGTCATCACCGCCACCAATCGTGACCTCGAAGCCCTCGTTCGCAGCGGCGAATTCAGAACCGACCTCTACTACCGTATCAGCGTCGCCACCCACGAGCTGCCGCCGCTGCGCGAGGTGAAGAGCGATATTCCCCTGCTGGCCGATCATTTCCGTGAGGTCTTCAACGCCGAGTTCCGAAAGCAGGTGGAAAGTCTCGACGACGACACCCTCGAGACCCTCAAAGCCTGGGACTGGCCCGGCAACGTGAGGGAACTGCGCAACGTCATCGAGCGCGCCATGATCTTCGCCGATGGCCCCACCCTGAAGCCGTCCGACCTGCCGGAGCTCGGCTCCCTCGAGGTCACCGCCGCGGGCGACACCGGTGAGGCCGACTCTTTTCGCCTGCCCCGAGGCCTCACTCTCGCCGACGCGCAACGAGAGTACATCCGCAGAACACTGCAGGATTGCGACGGCAGCATCCAGCGCGCCGCTGAGACACTGGGGATCTCACGCAAGAACCTGTGGGAGAAGCGCAAGAAGTACGGTCTGTTGCAAGAGGATTGAGCCCTACCAGGAGTCCCGCCACAGTGGCGTCGTGGCCAGCCGGGCTCCCGGTCGGGAGACCGTCCCAGATCCAACCCGACGCGCTCCTGCCCCAAATCCGTCATCGAGTCAGCCGAACGGTCGCCGGTCGGTGAGCTATCGTTACCAGCGGCGTTACTCCAGGGTAACATCCGCCGGTGACCCCGGCCCGGCGGCCTCCGAGCTCGATGTCATAACTATCTATATAACAACAGCTTCGGACCGACCAGTCGGCTCGCGTTATCCGGCATGCCGTCTGCTCTGCCATCTTTCCGGCTTTCACCCCCGCCCGGCAAGACAGGAGAACTCCATGTTGCTCAGGTGCCCCCACTGCCGTCGCTCTGGAGAACACGTCCGCAGCGACTTTTTCGGCGACTGGGTCGTCTGCTCGGTCTGCGAGCTGCCGTTCGCGTGGCGCGAAGCCAGCGCCGAGGGAAACGGGAATAGCACGGCCGGCAACCATCACCAAGCTCATCGTGCGAAAAACGCCCCAACCCCGGACGAGAGGTAGCCGCGCCGTGGCCCGTATCGACGCCCCCGACGCGTTTCGCGGTGCCCGCTGAATCCAACGACCGCGTCTTCGAACCGGCGGGCGACGATGAACACGACAATTCACCACGATAGCGAGTGGTCGCTGGCCTCGCGCGATCCGGCGTTCGGGGCCGGTTCGATGCTCGAGGGCGCCGCGCGCATCTTCGACGCCGCCGTCCGTCATTACCGCTGGTTGCTCTTCACCCTTCCTTTCTATGCCCTGGCCGCCGCCGGTACAGCCGCCTGGCCACTCGCGTTCAGCCTCGCTGCCGCCGCCTTCGCCTACAATACCACGCTCGCCATTGCCGAGCGGCATTGGCCCGACTGGGTGTCGAGCCGCACGCTGTACCTGCGCTGCATCGAGATCGGACTGGTATGCATCGGACTCTCCCTCACCTACCTGTGGTCGGAGGGCCTGGAGAACCAGTTCTACTACGACGCCTTTTACGGCGTCTTCGTCGTGCTCGCTTCGCTCGGAACCGGCCGTCGCGGCGTTTTCATCTCGGCCGCCCTCGCCACTCTGGCCGTCGCTGTCGGACAGGCGATGCTGGCACCGGATCTCCCCCTCATTCTGACTTCGGCCGGCGCTGCGTACTGGTTCGGCGTCTCGATCTACTCCGGCACCTTCGGCCTCTTCTTCCTCGCCATCGGACTCCTCACCCGGTTGGCCGCCGAGGGCCAGGGTCGCCGCGCCGAGGAGGCACGCGCCTCCCTCGAAGTCGGGGCCGCCGCCCTCCGCCAGACTTCGGATCGCCAGCGCATCGTCTCGATCACCGCCCACCGCGAGCGCCTTGCCACCCTGGGTGAAATCACCGCTCGCGTCATCCACGGTCTCGGCGGCCCCTTGACCGGCATTACGACCCTGGTCGACGACCTGATCGAGAGCGGCGTGAGCGGAGACCCCGAGACCCTCGAGCTCGTGCGCACCGAGGCCGAGCGCGCCGCCCTCATGGTCCGCGAGCTACTCGTCTTCGCGCGGCGCGAATCGGAGGATACGCTGGTCTCGGTCAACGAGCTGGCCGAACGTGCGATAGCGCTCTGGACGCTGGCCGACCGCTGCCAGAACGTCGACCTGGTCCGCGAGCTCTGCCCGCAACCCACCTTCATCGTCGGCGCCCAGAGCCAGCTGGAGCAGGCCATCCTCAACCTGCTCGACAACGCCCAGCATGCCGTCTCCGGGCGACCGGACGGCCGAATAGTCGTTCGCACCTCTCACGAAGGCGGCGCCGTCGTGCTCGAGGTCGAGGACAACGGCCCCGGGATACCCCGCGAGGCGCAAGAGCGGGTCTTCGAGCCGTTCTTCACCACCAAAGCTCCCGGCGTCGGTACCGGACTTGGACTGGCCATCGTCGAGAGCGTCGTCCGGGAATGCGGGGGCACGGTCGCCGTCCGCTCCCGGCCAGGCCGCGGCGCCACCTTCTCGCTGCGGCTGACCGAATCCGACTGACCCCGCTTCTCACCTGCCCAGAGTTGCAACCGAACGCCGCCCGATACATTCTGTAGGCGAGCGTCGTCTACGGGGGGTGAGAGGACGGGAGAGGAGGGGAGAGGGGAGGATGAAGATCGCCGTCGTCTTCGATACGCCGGCCCGAGGATGGGAAGACGCCGATTTCAAGCAAGAAATCGCGGCGGAGGTCTACGAGCCCGAGTACGACGTCGCCGACGCTCTGATGGAAAACGGCCACGACGTCTTCCTGATCGGCTTCCACGACAACCTGCGCCGTATGCTCGACCGGCTGGAGGAATTCGAGCCGGAGCTGGTCTTCAACTGCACCGAGTCGTTCATGGGCAGGGCCCGCTACGACTACGGCGTCGCCGCGCTGCTCGAGATGAAGGGCTATCGATACACCGGCTCATCCCCGGAGGCTCTGCTGCTCGCCAGGGACAAGGCCACTAGCAAGAAGATCCTCTCCTACCATGGCGTCAGGGTGCCCCGCTTCCAGGTCTACGACTCCGACCGGATCGAGCCCCCCTCCGGGATAGCTTTTCCGCTCATCGTCAAACCGATGCACGAGGATGCGTCGGTGGGAATCTCGCAGGCATCGGTGGTCACCGATCTCGACGGTCTCGGTGAGCGAGTCGCCTTCATACATCGTGCGCTCAACCAGCCGGCGATCGCCGAGGAGCTCATCGAGGGCCGCGAGCTTTACCTCGGCATGATCGGCAACCACAAGGTGCAGCTGCTCCCCACTATCGAGATCACCTTCGACCGCATCGAGGAGCCCAGCTTGAGGATCGCCACCTACAGCGCCAAATGGGATCTGGACTATCGTCAGCGTTGGGGCATCAAGAACATCTTCGCACGGCGGCTCGGCGCCGAAGCCCGGAAGGAGATGGAACGGGCCGCACACATCGCCTTCCACGCTCTCGGCCTCCGGGACTACGCGCGAATCGATTTCCGCCTGACTCGCGACCAGAAGGTCTACCTTCTGGAGGCCAACCCCAACCCCTTCATCGCGTTCGGCGAAGACATGGCCAATGCGGCGGAGCGCAGCGGATTGGACTACTACGACTTCATCGAGCGCATCGTAAGTGAGGCGTTAAAGCGGTATGAAGCTGCCTAAGTTCGAGACGTACGCCGCAAGCTACTGCACGCGCTGCGCCCGCGAGCTCAGACGATACTGGTACTTCTGCCCCGATTGCGGGAAGAAGCAGACCTGGGGCGACACGAACGGCGTGACCGGCTGCGAGTGCTACTATTGCGGCTGGATCGTCTCCGACAGCTTCTCCTACTGTCCATGGTGCGGAAAAGACATCTCCGACGAAGCGTCGAGCGATGTCCCGCTGAAGAAGCCGCGCGGGTTCTTGTTCCACGCTCGCTGTTCCTACGGCAGCTGCCGCGGCGGCATGCAGTTCCCCATGCATCACTGCCCCTGGTGCGGACGTGTCAACTACTGGGACTACGAGGGCGAGTTCGAGGGGACCTGTCCGCACTGCGAAGGCGGCGTCGATGACATGATGGACTACTGCCCCTGGTGCGGCGGCGACGCCACCGGGCAGGACCTGATGCAGCCGGCGATCAAGCGCGTCCGCGGGTTGCTCCGCCGGGTCCGCGTGCCCGACTGGGGCTTCCGCATCCTGGTGCGACCGGGCGTATCGGGCGTTGACCCCCGGTATCCCAAGATCGTCGAGATCGACGGCTATTACCTGGTCGACCGTCGCCACCAGATCGCGTGGCCAGCGATGGTGGGGCTACTGACCCACGAGCTGGGCCACAGCTTCCTATACCACCATTGGCGCTTCGCTCGCTCGCGCCGCTTCCGTCGCGCCTTCGGCGATGTAGACAAGGCTTACCGCGGTGTGGACGAGAGCTGGGTCTCGTTCCGAAAGCGTACCCTCTCCAAGACGCCCGTGAACCACGTCACCGCCTACGCGTCCAAGCATCCACTGGAGGATTTCGCCGAGACGTTCCGCTTCTATGTCATCCGCCGTGGCCGACTCAAGGACCTGCTCGCCGAGATCGGCCGTCACGGAAAGGGCGTGATAGTGTACGAGAAGTTCCTCACCCTCCACGCCTACCTGCAGGAGGTGCGGCGCCGACAGCGGGAGAAGCAGTGAGCCGGCCGCGGCCTCCACGGCGACAATGACGAAGAGGGTCGCTGCCATCGACAGCGACCCCCTCTCCCTCCGATACGAAAGCGGTTCGCGTTACGGAACGGCCGCATCCGGGCTTACCGTGAGCACCACCGCCCAAGCAACCAGCGACGAGTGCCACAGCACCTCGATGGCCAGCCGCGGCCGCTCATCCGCCACGGCCAGAGCGCGAGCCTGCAGCTCCTTCGCCCTTTCCAGGACCCTCACCAGGAAATGGTCGGACGGCAGGCCGACGATCGCCTGTTCGGCGGCGGCGATCGCGTTGTTGCTCACTTCCTCCATCCAGGCGACCTTGCTCACGTCCGTCGTCGGCTCCAGCAGCACGGCGACCAGCGACAGATTCACCGATTCGCGCGCCAGAGCGAAGGCGACCCGGAACCGGCCTGCCTCGTACAGCCGGAAAGCCTCGTTGCGCAGATGGATGGCGTGCCGGAGCAGGTAAGCCTGCCGATCGGACCTGTCCACGCCGATGATGTTGTCCGCCAGGTTGATCCCGACGCTCGCCATGAAGATCGAGTGGCGCGCGTGCTGCGCCATCTCCTGTTGCCGCTGTTGCGTCCGCTCGCGATGAGCGATCTGCAGCGCCAGGATCAGACGCTCCGTCGCCCGGATCAAGTTGTCCTCCGAGGTCGGATCCTCGGCGCGGATCGCCTCGGCCTCGTCACGCAGCCCGCGGATCCGATCCAGCAGCTCCGACACCTCGGCGTCGACACCTTCCTCGAGCCAGACGATGACGTTGTTCACCCGCTGCAATAGATCGGCATAAGCCTCCTCACCGAAGACGAGGACCAGCGCCTCGGCGATGAGCAGACGCCCCTCCATCGCCAACTGCGCCGCCAGCTCGGTGTCACCGTGCCGCCAGGCACGACGGGCCTCGACGAACTTCTGCCGCGCCTGCTCCAACAGAGCGCGCGCCTCGTCGACCAGATCCGGATTCGGCTCGGCGGCCAGGCTCGGACCAGAGGTTCCTATCGACGCCACATCCTCCACCGCGGAGAGGGCCGCTTCCGCGTCGGCCAGGAGCGCGTCAGTAAAATCGTCGTCCACCGCCAGGTCGAGCTCGGTGCCTGCCGGGCCCGACTGCGGGTCCAGGATTCCACTACCCTCGTCACAGGCCGCCAGGCCAAAGGCCAACAGCGCGGCCAGGGTCGAATTCAAGATCTTTCGCTTCGAAATCATATTTACCCTCCTGGGATTCCGCCCGCTCGGCGGAGAAGCCGGGCTATCGCGGACCCTTCCGATCTCCACTAATTAGACGGCCGGCGGACGCAAACGTTAAACACACCGTAACTTCAACCGTGCGCTGAACTTCCAGGCTTGACTTGCGAAGCGCGACCGTGTACTATGGAGCACGACCCTGTCGGACCCGCCACGGCTACCACCCCCAAAAGCTGTCGGTTATCTCACCCACCTCGCCTTGGGGGAGGACTGCCGTGCCAGACTACAGGATCACCGCTGCCCGGGATGCTTCTGCCTCCCAGCCGGAGACGACCTCGCTGGTGGAGGCCCTGATCCACAGAGCGCAAGACATCTCCAACCGTTACCGGCTCATCGCCTCCAACCTGCCCTACCGGGCGTTCGCCCCGCAATTGCTGACTGAGGACGTGGCGGCGCTGGCGGCTCAGCTGGGGGCCGCGACCTGGAAGCGCATCGGTGACGAGGTGCCCAGCTATGCATTCGCGGAGAAGCTGGGTCGCCGCTACCGCGAAGGTGGCGCACCCGAATCCGCGCTGCTCCTGCATTGGCAGATGCTGCGCCGAGCCATTCACCTGGTGCTGGCCGACCGGCACATCCGGACGGGAGAGGGCAGCGCCGACGTGCTGAGGCAGACGACGCTGATGGACTACACGATCGACTGGGCGATCGAGGCGTCGCTGGTCGCTTACGTCATCGCCAGCCAGGCAGAGACCGCCGGAAAACTCGACTGACCGCAGCAGGCATCCGCGTCAGCGCTTGATCGACCGATCGGGGGCCCGACGAATCCGAGCGCCTGTGGCGCTGAGGTTTCCGGGTCGCGGAGGGGCCTTCACGACGCCGGCCGTCATGACGCGAACCGCGGGGACGTCTTCGGGCCGGGGCACCTGCACCAGGGGTGCGGACCCCGACGGGGCGCCTGGATTCAGTCCCGTCGCCGTGAGGCTATAGTCCCCGATCTCCAGCTCCGCGAGCGAGTTCGCGATTATCAGGACCGTCGCCGGCACATCGAACACTACCGTGATCGCCGCGTCCGTCCCGTTCACGCCGCCGCCGCTGTCATTGTCGGTGCCGAGCACGATCTCGTCCAAATCGGACACCAGCAGGAAGGCATCGATCTGGGATGACCGCATCACCACTTCGATCGAATCGCCCGCCGCCCCGTCGAGCCCGTAGACATCGAAGTAGCTCGCGTCGTCCAGCTGGCAGTCGCCGGAGCCCAGCGCGCCCGCGCTCTCCATGCCGAGCGACAGCTCAACCTCGACCGGGCAGCCGAAGAACTGCAACACGCCCTCCCCCAGCAGCCGCAGCTCGGCGCTAACGTCCGCGCTACCGAACCCGGACCCACTGAGATCCTCGACCAGGAACTGCCAGCCGCCCAACAGCGAGTCCCCGACCAGCGCCGTGCCCCAATCCACGATCGTTGTGCGCGTGCCGAACGCCTCGCCCCCGGCATCCCCGGTCAGGCTCAGCACCCCCTGCGCGTTCATCGTGCCTTCGACGAAGCCGCTCAGGGTCCCCTGGAGCAGCGTGCCGCTCACCCGCTCGCCCAACTGGTCCAGGTCGAGTTCGATGATCAGCGATGCCCCGTCGGCAAACAGATCGGTGCAAAAGAACGGATCGGTGGCGCCGGAGAGCGTGCAGCTGGTGGGACGATACTGGCCCGTCCAGTTTCCTCGCACGTCCGGAAAATCGGCGGCGGTGACCGCGATGAGTACGTCCGCGCTGACACCGGCGGCCCGCGCCGTGATCGTGGCCTCGCCCAGCCCCACCGCCCGGACGAGGCCGTCGGCGTCCACCGTCGCCACCCCGAGATCAGAGCTCGACCAGCTCACGGCGGAATCGACTTGCGTCGTGACCCCGACGCCGCCACCACCCGTCGGGTCGTGCCTGAACACCGTCGCGGTCAAGGCCACCGCCTGGTCCGGATGGATCCAGGCGCCCTGAGGCTCGATCTCGATCTCGAACGTGACGTCCCCGTCTACACCGACTGGATCATCGTCACATGCCGCGCCGATCACCGCGACGGTCAGCGCCAGCCACGCTATCTTGCCTTTGAATTCCATCGCTCTACTCCGCATTCGCCGCCGCTGGCACGCTCTCCCTCTCTATACTTATAGACATACGCGACGCCGAGACAGTTCGTGTCGCCTAGAGACGGCACGGGCCCGAACCCCCGCCAGGTTCGAGCCCGTTCGCCGCGCTCCCGTCGCTCGACGCGGCGCTCAGTAACGGTTCTTTTCGTAGCGAAGGTTCCGGGGCGATACTCGCCACTCCGAGGTCTTCCGGACCAGCTGGCCGTTGTTGACACGCGGATCGACCCGGCTCGCCCGTACCGTGACCACGGCGATCACACCGGCGATGTCGTCGTAGTCGTTGGAGTAATCGGTGTCGGACGGGTTGGCCCGGCCCAGGGTATCGCCGTCGGCGAAGATGAGCGAGATATCGAACTCTTCAACGCCGTACGCCACGACCTGGCCGCTGGGCGAGCCGTCCAGATTCAGCTCATCCGCCCGCATCAAGCGCTCCCCGTCCAGGTAGAAGATCACAACGGCCAGCTTCTGGACGAAGGTGCCTGGCACCTTCAGCTGCACGTTCGGCGTGCCGGTCAGGCCCGCCGGCTGGTGGAGGAGAGAATCCGCCTCGGTCCACTCGATCTCCCACTCGGGGCCGTCGATCCTCAGGTCGTTGATCAGCACGAGGCGGCGCACACCCTCCACCTCCATCCGGGCCAGGTCGCCGACGAGCAGCTCCTTAGGCTTGGTCGGATCGTACAGCACCTCGATGCAGCGTGGCCCGCAGGTCCCCTCCCCGGCGTCCGCCGGCTGCGACTCGGTCGGGTCGACCGGGTGGAGGGGAGCGGGTTCGGGTTGGTAGGGCACGTACAAAACGATGAGCGTGTCGCCGCTCGTGCCCGGCCACACGCTCAACGTCCCGTATCTGGTGCCGCTCTTGATGCCGATCCCCGCCAGCTGCAGGTCGCGGCGCAGCAACGCCCCGACATAGCGGTCGTTGCGGGCTACATTCTCCCGGGTGTCGCTGCCCTCTAGCGACCGCATGTGGGTGATCAAGAAAGTGATCGCCGCGCTCAGGATGATCGTGCCCAGAAGCAGGCCGACCAGCAGCTCGATCAGCGTGAAGCCCCGGTCGGATCGGTCTCTCACGACGACCCCACGCCTTCGTACAGGATGGTCACGAGCTCCACCCTGCCCATACGCAACCGGCCCCGTGGATATTCGACGACGACGGTCACCAGCTTCGATCGGGGCGCCGGTCCCGGCTCGACGATCAGCTCGCGCCGGTAATCCGCCTGTTCCAGCGCCGACTCGGGAACCCGACCGGTACTTGTAACCGCCACCTCCGCTTCGGACTCGAGGGCCTGTACCGGTCGCGCCTTCACTTCCTCCATGTACGCCGCGGCGAGACCCGCCGCGGTCGACCGCACCGTGGACTCGGTCTGCATCGACATGACGTAGATCGTCGTGCCAGAGAGCGCCACCACCGCCACCGAGACCAGGACCACGGCGATCATCACCGCCATCAGGCTGAAACCAGATTCCGAGCCGCTCAGTCGTTCGTGGCTACTCATCGGTCCCAGTTGCCGCCGCGGTAATGCCAGACCTCGAAAGAGCCCGCCCCCGAGATCGTCACCGCCGCCACAACCGTTGGATCATCCTCGTGCGCCAGGAACAGCACCCCCTGCGTACCCAGAGGCAGGACCATGCCCCGCGTGTTGAACTCGACACGATCATCGGTGAAGGGGATCGGGTCCCCGGCGGCACCTCCCAGGGGGCCCGTGGTCGCGTCGCCCGACCCGAAGACGATCCCGTGCGGCAACTCCACACCCGGAAGACCCACGTGCTTGTCGCTCGCGATCAGCCGGCTCGGACGAACCTCGTCCGCGACCTCGTTGATCGTCCCGTCACGGGCCGCCGTCACGTCCATGAACGCCGTGTAGAACCCCTCGGACGCCCAAAACCGCACCCGGACCGTCCGCTTCGCCGCCACCGCCTGCGTCCGCACCAACTCCAGGTCACGGGCCAGCTGCCTCGTCGCCCGCGTCAGTTCCTGCCGCGGCGTGGTCTTCAGCGCCCGCGGTATCGCGAGCGACGCCACCACGCCCAGCAGCAGCGCCACCACCACCAGTTCCATCAGGGTGACGCCGCTTCGATCCGCTAGCCGCCTGGACCCGCCCTCGCTTGACACCGGTTCCTCCATCTGGCCGTGGAGCGAGTGTGTTCGCTCCCTCCTCGACCCCTCGTTGCATTCCCTATGCCGGGGGTCGGCTCGCCCACTGAACTCGTTGCGAGCGCGCTACTTAGATGGCTCGGTCCACCGTTTGCTCGAGCTGGCGCCTCCATCCTTTCGGTCAGATTGTCCGGGACCCTCCCTCATCCGGCCGAATTCGACGGATCCACCGGACCATGAAAGGGCCGCACGGATCGTGGTCAAAGCGCCATCTCCCCTGACCCCAACGTCTTACAGATCCGGTCTTCGCGCCGGGGAACCTTCCCGGACGGGGTCTACTTTTTGCACCTCCAACCGAAGCGTGCAGAACCCCGCCGCGACCCCGCCGGCACTCAGAACGCCAACAGACAACGAAATAACGACTTACGGAGCGTAATCGTGTCGCGACCCCACTCTTATCGTCTTCGGAGCAGTCTGGAACGGCGGCGCAAGGCCACCTTCAGCCGGGCCACCGCTGACCGCCGCGGGCTGGCGCTCATCGCCACGCTGCTGATCGTCGTCCTCGTGGCCATCGTCATCGCGGCGGCGGTCAGCTCGAGCATGACGGTGCGGCGGACCACGTCGGCCGATTACCAGTCGACACGTGCGTTCTATGCCGCCGAGGCGGGGGCCGAAGCGGCGCTGGTCCGGATCGAAGAAGCGGTTCAGGACGGCGTGATCGAGGATTCGGAGCTGGCCGACATGACGCCGCCGACGCTGCCGGGCTTCGAGTTCACCGAGTACGTGGTCGCGAAGGATGGGGCGCCGTTCCGCGAGCCGCTGTCGGACGGCCCCTTCGCCGGCATGTACTCGCTGACACAGAACCTGACGATCACGTCAAAGGCCACCGACCCCACCGGCGCCCACGGCGCAGTGGTCCTCGGTGCCAAGGCGCAGGCGATCCCGATCTTCCAGTTCGCCGTATTCTTCGAAGGTGGTTTCGTCGATGACGCCGGCTCGAGGAAGGACATGATCGGTCGGGTGCACTCGAACCAGGGCTTTTACCTCAGTGGCTGCGATCTCCATTTCCACAAGACGATGACGACCCCCGGGGGCATCTACCGGGACGGCTTTACCAGCCACGAGTCGATCAGCGGCGATGCCAGCGACCCCTGCGGCATCCATGTCTTCCTGAAGGACGGCTCGAACAACGACAAGGAGCTCACGTTCGACAGCGCCGATACGCCCGACCCCGAACAGTTCAAGGCGAAGGCCGAGGCGGATTTCCAGGGGAAGCTCCGCACCGGCGCCTTCGGCACCGACAGCTTGAACCTTCCGCTCCCCGACGGGGTTCCGCCGCACGAGCTCATCCGTCCCCGCGACGGCGATGACGGCACCGCGGAAAAGGCGACGAAGTTCGCCTGGAAAGCCGATATGTACGTCAGCGTCGATCTGACCACCCACGTCGATCCCGCCATGGCCTGCGGTGCGGTGCCGCCGCCGGGCCTACCGGCGCTCATCCCCGATATCAGCGTGGTCCGCTACGACGGAGGAACGCCGCTGCCCGACGACATGAAGTGCCACATCTTCCACTTCAAGTGGGAAGCCTTCTTCGACAACGCTGAAGAAGGATGGGTCGACGTCCTCGACATCGACATCGGCCAACTCAACGCCTGGGATGCGAGCTACCCGGTCGACTACCTGCCCGAGATCATCTACGTCGAGTTCATCAACGGGTCGACCTCGAACTCGTCTATCACTGACCCTCATAGCGACGGCGAGTTCAACAACGGGTACTTCCCCATCCTGCGGATCCGGAACGGCGCCCAGCTCCCCGGGCCGCTGACCGTGGGCAGCGAGTACCCGCTGTTCGTCATGGGCGACTACAACACGATCAACTGGCAGCCCGCGGCGCTGTTCGGCGACCGGCTGGCCGTCCTCTCCAACGCTTGGGACGACTCGCACTGGGCCAACCAGGGCGACAACGAAGACAACCGCAACCCAAACGCCGACGACACGAGCCAGTACTTCGCGGTGATCACCGGCGTGGGCGAGGGCAACCTGGGGTGCTTCCACGAGGACCCGGCCTGCACGACCGCCCTTCCGTACGGCGGCAGCGGCTGGGTCAAGATGCTCGAGGACTGGAAAGCGTGTTCTGGCGGTCCCGATAACGGTCGCTGCGTCCACACGATGATCGGCTCGTTCATCTCGCTCTATGCGCCCCAACACGCTTCGCCCTGGGGCGGCTACCCCGGCACCAGCTACTACCGTCGGCCCGTCCGGAACTGGAGCTTCGACACGAAGTTCGAGACCCCGGAGAACCTGCCACCCGGCACGCCTGTGGTGGGCCAGGTCTTCCGTGCCGCGTTCCGCGAGTCCTACTAGGAAGAAAATCGCGCCGCTTGAGGCCGGCCGTGCCGACCACTACTCTATAACTTAGAGGTCCCCGACACGGTCATGCGCCACACGGCAGGCACGCACTGATTCGCGTCTCTTACGTCGCTCTCATCCTGGCACTCGCCCTCCCGTTGGTCGGCTGCCAGGAGGAGACGCTGCAACCGCCACCCTCCGGCGAGTTGGCGGAGTGCGTTATCACGGGCATCGGCTCCGCTCTCTGCGGCAGCTTCCCCGTCTACGAAGACCGCGTTGCCATGTCGGGCCGCACCCTCGGCATCGCCGTGGTCGTGCTGCCGGCCACCGGCGCGGACCGTCGGCCCGACCCCGTCGTGTTCCTGATGGGCGGCCCCGGGGAATCGGCCACCGGCCTCGCCGCGGCCTACGGGTCGTTCTACGCCGGACTCCGGGACGAGCGGGACCTGGTCTTCATCGATCAGCGCGGCACCGGGCTCTCGAACCGCCTCGCCTGCCCCGGGCCTCTGCCCGGCGGACCCGGATCGGTCCTCGGCTCGCTCTTTCCACCGGATCACATCGAGGCCTGCCGCCAGCGCCTGGCCGGGGAAGCCAACCTCCGACTCTACGCCACCCATCTGGCGGTGGACGACCTGGCCGAAGTTCTGACCCGGCTGGGCTACGACCGGGTCAACCTTAACGGCGGATCGTTCGGCACTCGCACCGTCCAGGTGTTCCTGCGCCGGCACCCGTCGAAGGTGCGGACGGCGGTGATGAACGCCGTCGCCCCCATCGACCGCAACATCTACCTGAGGGGCGCAGCCAACGTCGATACGGCGCTCGACGTACTCTTCGCCGACTGCGAGGCGGACGCGACCTGCGCCAACAACTATCCCGGCATACGGATCAAGTTCTGGGATCTGGTAAGCGAGTTCGACCAGGGGCCCATCGAGCTCCAGTTGTCGGTGGGGACCGTCCGCTTCGACCGCGGCGATTTCGGCTACGCCGTTCGCGGGATGCTTTATGGCGACCTGGCCGATAACATCCTGGCCTGGACCTGGGAGGCGTTTCTGACCGGCGACCTGTCACGATTCGCCGAGTACGCCGTGCAGCGCTCTTCCTGGGTGGCCAGTGCGACGTTCGCCACCGGGATGCACCTTTCGGTGATCTGTACCGAGGACATCCCGTTCACGACCGACGCAGAGATCGACGCTCTCACCGCCGGCACGCTCCTCGGCTCGACGCTCATCGACCGCTACCGCGCCGCCTGCGATCGCTGGGTCGAGGGAGCTCTTCCGTCCGATTTCCACGCTCCGGTAGTGTCCGACGTCCCGGCGCTGTTGATATCGGGTCAGCGCGACCCGGCGACGCCGCCGGCCTGGGGCGACGAAGTCGCCTCGCGCCTGACCAACGCCCGGCACATCGTCGTGCCGATGGGCGGACACGGTGTGGCGGGGCCCTGCACGTACGAGGCGGAGCGCCTGCTGGTTACTCAAGCAAGCACGGAAGGGATCCAGACGACCTGCCCACCCGGCGGATAGGCTATTCCTCGAACAGCGACTTCAGCAGCTTCTCACGGAAACTCGAGTCCCGGACGAAGTAGCTCCCCATAACCGCCAGTCGGTGTGCCGGACCGACGTCGGTCTGATCGAGCAGCTCCCGACCGCTCACGCTCATGTATCGCGTTCGCAGCGTGTCGCCTTCGATACCGTAGAGGATCCGGTCGCCGTCCTTTATCCCCCGCTCGTCCAGGAACGAGAACCAGACCGGCAGATTGGAAGAGATCTCCTCGTACTTCGCCTGCGGGATGAGGTCGGCCTCGTAAACCTTCTTCAGGTCCTCGCGTATTCCGTCGACGAACTGCCCCAGGCTCACGTCCCGCACGAATTGGAGCTCGACCCTGGCATGGCGAGCGTCCCGGGCGATCGTGGCAATGGTGTCCTCCAGCCAGCTCGATCGTTCGTGCTCATCGAGCAGCGTCTCGATCCGGCCGGAAGCGTCCCCGCCCAGCCAGACGTCCAGCGTCAGCACGTCCACCGCGAAGATCGTCTTTTCCAGAAGCATCCGCATGTGGACGCTGTCTCGCGCCAGTGGCCCGTCGTTCGACACGGCCCCTTCCTGAGCGAGCGCCGCCGGCGCCGAAACCGCGACGAGAACGGTCAGCGTTCCGAGGATGCGGCGATAACAGAAAGTGTGCATCATGAAGAAATTCCCGATCATTTTGCCAGGTAGACCTTCAGCTGCGGCGGAACGGGTCGGCGCGTCAGCGCCGCGTTCACCTCCCTCTCCCCCGCCCCGTCGACCGCGGCGAAGATGCGCACCTTTCCCGCCTCCTGCGCCGCCACCGGGACGCCATCTCGGTACAGTACGCGATTGCCGGCCAGCGCGGCCACGCGGCCGCCGGGCGTCGTGATGCCCACCAGGTTCAGAGGATCCGCCGCGCTCACCGCCAGCAACCGGCCGTCCGGCGGCTGTCTCCGCACCGCCCTCAGCCGCCCCACCGCCTCGGGCAGGGCGAACTGTTCGCCCGAAAACCCGGCCACGAAACGGCCGCCACGGATGAGGCCGCGGGCCTCCAGCCGTCGATAGACGCGGGTCAGCTCGCGCCACGGAGCCAGGTTGGTCTCGCGTTCCAACAGTCGGCGAAAGACCACGCCGTACCGGCGCAGCAACGACCACGCCTGCGCCTCCACCGCCTCCGGGTCGGGATCGTTCCAGGCCCTCGTGCCGGCGACCGGTCGCTCGTGCTCCCCGCGCGCGACGGCTTCACGAAACACCGACCAGCGCCCGGCCGACTCGACCCCGAACGGCGCCACCTTCCCCCGGCGGCGACGTCCCCTTCGCTCCAGCGGCCTGCGTCGGCTCGAAGGGATCAGCAGCGCCCGAAGCCCCGCATAGCTGTCGGCGCTCACCAGGCCCACCGCGACCAGCTCGCCCAACGCCGCCTCCACTCGGGTGGGAAGTAGTCCGGACTCGCTCACCAGCTCGCCGAAGAACAACGCGCCGCGGTGGCCAAGCGCCGCCAACACCTGCCGCGCCTCCGTCGACAGCTCGATTCCTTCGACGGTGGGGGCCAGCGCCAGCCAGCTCTGCAGATTGTCACGGCGGAAGAGCGCGATCGGGCTCGAGCGGATCGGGCCCGAGCCGAGCCCGCGGCCACCGTGCGACGCCGGCGGCGACAGCCGGCCCCAGGCGACCCGCCCCGCCAGACAGAGCCCGTCGAGCCACAGCGGGTCGTAGGACTCGAGGCGCGATGCCAGCACATCGGCCTCCCAGGCCACCGCCGCCAGCTCGTAGCCGTCGAGGATCTCGATAACCGCCGCCAGGCCTTCCGGCCCGGATGCGTTCTCTTCCGGCTGCACGCGACTCCAGACCAGGAGGAAGCGCATGAAGTCCGCGGCGCTCACCGGCTCGATCTCCGCCCGCAGTCGATTGAGCGTGTAGCGATGGATCCGGGCCAGCAACCTCCGCTCGCACCATTCCAGCTCCGCGCCGCCCGGCGTGAATCGACCACGCAGCACGAACCCCTCGGTCTCCAGCGCCAGCAGGGCCGCTTCGACCGGCCGAACATCGAGTCCCAGCGAGGCAGCCAGCTTCGACCCGGTCGTCGGGCCCAGGAGCTCCAGCCTGCCACGGACCAGCTCGCGCATGGCCGAGCCCTCGTCCCATTCGCGCCGCCGGTTGGCCGGCACGGTGAGCCGCGGCTCCATCGTCGCACCGGGGAAGATCGCCTGGAGCTCGGGCAACCGTTCGGCGGCCACCCATATCCCCGGCGCACCGGTGGCGCCGCTCGTGACGAGCCACCCCGCCCGGCCCGCGCGCGCCAGTTCATCGAGCAGCGGCGTCCATGAGGCGCCGTCGTGACCCCGTTGAACCTCGTCCGCGGTCAGAAACCCGAAAGTCAGCAAGGCGTCGTGCAGCTCGTCGGCATCCCGGGGATCGGGCCAGATTTCGCCCCGAACCCGCTCGATGGCCGACGCGTCGAGGCCACCCACCTCATCGGCGCTCGAAGGCTCCAGCGAACGTCGGGTGTAGACCGCCCGTGTCCGCCGTTCCTCCAGCGGCACATCGTCGAGGAAAGCATATGGCCGCGCGTTCAGGACCTCGTGCGCCAGCGGCGACGGCTCCGCCGTGTCACGCGCCACGCAGCGAATCGCGCCCGTTGACATGTCCAACAGCAGGCGTTCCAGCCCCTCGATGTTCATCGCCTCGATCAGGCAGTCCTCGATCGTCTGATTCACCAGCGGATGGTCCGGCACCTCGCGGTCGCCGGCGATGTTCTCGAGGCAGGCCACCTGATCCGGGAAGACCGAGGCCAGCAGATCGTCCGACTCCATCCGCTGCAATGGCGGCGGCACGCGCCGGCCGCCGCGCCGTCGCAGGACGGCCAGCGCCCGGGTCGCGTTCCAGCGCCAACGCGTCGGAAAGACCGGCGCGTCCAGCATCGCCTGCACCAGCAGCGCCCGCGCCGTTTCCGGCTTCAGGTAACCGAAGACCTCCTCCAGTGGGAACGAGTGCGACGTGCTGAGCGAGAGAACGATGGCGTCCTCGGTCGCCGCCGCCTCCAGCTCGAAGTTGAAGCTGCGGCAGAAGCGCTTGCGCAGCGCCAGCCCCCAGGCCCGGTTGATCCGGCTGCCGAACGGCGCGTGCACCACCAGCTGCATGCCGCCCGCCTCGTCGAAGAAGCGCTCGAGAACGATGCATTCCTGGGTGGGCAGGACGCCGAGGGCTCGCTTCGCCGCCGCCAGGTACTCCACCTGCTGGCGTGCGGCGGCTCGCGGCACGTAGAGCTCGTCGACCAGCCACTCGATCGCCGCCTCCGGTTCGTCCAGCCGACTCTCGATGTCGGCCCGCAGCTCCGAGACCGCGCTCGACAGCTCCGGGCTGCGTTCCGGTGCCTCGCCGAACCAGAACGGGATCGTCGGCGGCTGGCCACGCGCGTCCTCCACGCGCAGTCGGCCCGACTCGATCCTCAAGATCCGCCACGACAGGTTGCCCAGCTGGAAGATGTCGCCCGGCAGGCTCTCGATGGCGAAGTCCTCGTTCACCGTGCCGATGAACGAGCCCTCCGGCTCGACGATCACCGAGTAGTCGGCGACGTCCGGGATCGCGCCCCCCGACGTCAGCGCCGCGATCCGCGCCCCACGCCGTCCCCGGATCCGCCCGTTCACCTCGTCCCGGTGAATGTGCGCACCGCGTCGACCCCGTCGCGTCGTGAACCCCTCGGCCAGCATCCGCACCACATCATCGAACTCGCTCCGGGTCAACTCCCGGTACGGATAGGCCCGCCGCACCAGATCGAACAGGTCGTCCTCGTCCCGGTCCTCCACCGCCGCCGCCGCCACGATCTGCTGCGCCAGGACATCCAGCGGCTTTTCCGGGATGGCCAACCGGTCCAACTCGCCGCGGCGCGCCGCACGGATGAGCGCCGTGCATTCGATCAGCTCGTCCCGGCTGAGCGGGAAGATCCGACCTTTCGGCGTCGCGCCCAGCGCGTGCCCTGATCGACCGACCCGCTGCAGGAAGGTGGCGATCGTTCGCGGCGTGCCGATCTGCACGACCAGGTCCACCGCGCCGATGTCGATCCCAAGCTCCAGCGACGCCGTGGCGACCAGCGCCTTCAGATCGCCCTTCTTCAGTCGACGCTCGGCGTCCAGCCGCAGCTCCCTCGAGAGGCTGCCGTGATGCGCCGTCACCTCGTCCACGCCCAGCCGCTCGGTCAGCTCCATCGTCACGCGTTCCGCCAGCCGGCGCGTGTTGACGAATACCAGCGTCGTGCGGTGCTCCCTTATCAGCTCGACGATTCGATCGTAGATCGCGCCCCAGACCTCGTTCGACATCACCGCTTCGAGCGGTGAGTCCGGTATCTCGAGCCCCAGGTCGAGTCGACGCCGGTGCCCCTCGTCTATGATCGTGCAGCGCGGGTCGCCATCCTCGTCCACACCCCGCGTGCCCACCAGGAACCGCGCCACCTCCTCGATCGGCTTCTGCGTCGCCGAGAGTCCGATCCGCACCAGCTCGCGCCCCGTCAGCTCCTCCAGCCGCTCCATGCTCAGCGCCAGATGCGAACCGCGACGGTCGTCGGCCACCGCGTGGATCTCGTCCACGATCAGCGTTCGCGCGTCCCGCAACATCTCGCGACCACCGTCCGAGGTGAGCAGCAGATAAAGCGATTCGGGGGTCGTGACCAGGATGTGGGGCGGCCGGCGCAGCATGGCGCGACGCTCCGAGGCCGACGTGTCGCCGGTCCGCACCGCGGCCCGGATCTCCACCGCCGGAAGTCCCAGCTCCTCCAGCATGCCGCGGATGCCGCGCCGTGGCTCCGCGAGGTTCACGTGGATATCGTTGGACAGTGCCCGGAGCGGCGACACGTAGACGACCTGCGTCGCGTCGGCCAACTTTCCGGCCAGCCCCTGGCGCAGCAGGTCGTCGATGCTCGCCAGGAAAGCCGCCAGAGTCTTTCCCGAACCGGTGGGTGCCGCGATCAGCGTGTCGCGACCCGACCGGATGGCCTCCCACCCGCGCACCTGCGCCGCCGTCGGCGCCTCGAAACGCCGGCTGAACCACGTCGCCACCGCCGGGTGGAACCCGGACAGACCCGGAGCCAGCCGTTCCGCTTCGCTATCTCGTTCCGATCGCAATGGCACCGCGCTCTCCGTCTCAACTTCTCTGAGGACGAGCAAATAGGAACACGAGTACGGGGCCCGTGCTCGCACTCCTACGGGTAATCGTACTCCTCCTCAATACTCGTTACGTTCACATAATAGGATCGGGACCCGGACGTAGTTCCACCCACCCGGGTCCCGCCTCACCGATCGGCCGCGTCCGCCGAACGATGCGTCCTATCCGAAAATTCCAAACACTCCGGCCAGGAAGCCGCCGAACAGCACGTACAGTAGCATCATCGCGACCCAGCCGATCAGCACCGTTCCGATCGCCTTGCCCGTCGTGAAATCCAGGGCCTGGCGAATCGCCACCACGCCGCACACCAGCATCCAGAGGCCTGCGGCGATCGACGCCAGCCACCCCAGGATCGGTACGATCCCGAGTACCTTCACCACACCCACCGATTGCGCGAACCCCAGCGTCCGCAGCATCTCCCCCATGTCCGCCGTGCCGTCGAAGATCTTCGTCCCGACCACCAGCGTCACCGCCGCCCAGATCACCCAGCTCACGAACGCCGCCACCACGGCTCCAATCGCACCGGCTATGCCGCCCACACCGTACGACCCGATCGCGCTCGCGATCGCCACCAGCGCCACCACGCCTGCCGCCTGTCCCGTCGCCGTGTGGTCGTGCTCCACCTCTTCGTACGTCCGCACGTCCAGTGCGGCAGCACCCATCATGCGCTCCGCAAAGCCTGCCATACGCTCTTCCTCCCATCTCGTTAAGGAGATCGTCAGGAGTAGAACCGGTCAGCTGTCGCCTGGAATGAGCAGAATCTACTCCCTGGCTTCGCGCCGCGCCACATTCCCGCCAGGAACTCCGCGCACCCCCACTCCGGCCCCACCTCCCTGTCTCTACAGACACCCTACGTAATGCCCGGCGCCCCAGGTTCCATCACCCCCTCGTCCCCCGGAGGTCTCCCCGATCCCTCGTCTCCGCTTGCAGTTTGCAACGGAATCGTCAGGATGACCGGACCGCTCCCCCCATTCTGACCGATCGCCCGTTCCCCCGCCACACCCAATTCGTTGCTGTATAACAACTTAAGAAAGCACGCCGGCATCCCGGCACCGGCACGCCGCTTGCACATCCCATCGTGGAACTGCGGTAGCTTCCCATCCCCCGCCCCACGGCGAATCCCGGACTTCCGTTGTTGCAAACATTACATAATTGTCCGTGCCGGCGTCCGCCTCGACCCGACCACGCCCGCGGTTTCACGATCATCGAGATCATCATCGCCCTGGTGATGGTCGCCGCGATCTACCTGATCGCGCTGCCGACCCTCAGTCGGACCCGGGTGACGGCCTCGATCCACAACGCCCGGCACGTGGTGGTCTCGTCGATCGCGCTGGCGCGGGCGACGGCGATCCGCTACGGGCGGCCGGCGGTGCTTCGCCTCGATGCGGCGGGCGACCGGGTCTGGGTGGAGGCGGACACGTCGATGGCGGCGACGGGGGTTGTCGACACCGTCGGCATCTTCCACGTGGGGGAAGAGTTCGACGTCGACCTGACGACGAACAGGAGCGCGCTCTGCTTCAACGGTCGGGGCGTGGGTACGGCGTCGGCCACGTGTCCAACGGCAGGTGCGCTGATCGTGTTAGCGCTGAGAGACCGGACGGACTCGGTTCAGGTGAGTCCCGTAGGGCGGGTGATGACCGAATGAACGTTGAATCGCGCATGGACGAGAAGGGCATCTCCGTAGTGGAGCTGCTGGTAGGCCTCGTACTACTGACGGTGGTCGTGGTCTCGCTGGCGGCATCGGGGATGTACGCGTCACGGACGATGAGCCGATCGCGGTTCGAGCTGGAGGCCGCCGAATTTCAGCAATCCGAGCTGGAGCGCTTGTTGGCGATCCCGTATTCAGAGCTGGAAGACGGCAGTCGCGAGACCGAGCAGGGCGCATCGCGGTGGACGGTCGTCGAGCAGGCGAATCACCGCCGAATCCTGTTGTTCACCAATTACGCGCCTACCGAAGCGATCTCAGTTCGGGACTCGGTGGTCGCTTTCCGGTTGAGACCATGAGATCGATAGCGATGTGCCGATCGAGCAAGCGCGGCTTCACGATGGCGGAGCTGCTGGTCGTCATCGTGCTGGGTACGATCGTCGTGGGCGCCCTCTACCAGGTGCTCGTCTATCAACAGCGACTGTACACGAACGAGCAGGTGATGACCGTGCGTCACGACGCCCTGCGCCTGGCCGCCAACGTCCTGGCCGCGGACCTCATGGAGGCCAGCGCCAGCGAGGGCGACTTTCAGACGCTCGAGCCCGATCGGCTCAGTCTGCGGTCGCCCGTCGGCTTCGCGGTAGCCTGCGGCGTGGATACCCTCTCCAGCTCGCTCAGCTTCATCGACGCGTCCGGCCGGTTCAGCGCCGCCGCCGGCGACAGCCTGCTCGTCTACCACCCTGCCGGCTGGCTGGTCCGCAGTGCGGGTTCGGCGAGCGAGGCCTCGGACGCCGGGCCTGGTTGCGCCTACAGCGGCGGCCCGACGGCCCGGGGATCCCTGTCGGTCGCCGGTTCCATCAACGGCGTGCCCGTGGGCGCCCCGATCCGGGCGTTCCACCGCTACACGTACAGCCTCCAGCAGGACGACGGCTCGTGGTGGCTGGCCCGGGACGACGGCTCGAACGTCGACCTTCTGGCGGGACCCTTCGCCGGCGACGGCTCGGGTCTGACCTTCGTTTATCGTGATGAGTCGGGCGCGGAAACTTCGGACCCCAACAGCCTGGTTCGCCTAGACATGAGGTTGGTGTCGCAGGCGCCCGGCGGTATTCAATCCCGCGACACGCTAACCGCGACGGTAAGGCTGAGGAACCAATGAATGACCTGAGTCGCGCCGCCCGACGCGAGCACCCGGGCGGCTTCGCCATTCCCGCCGCTGTCTTCGTCATCGTCATCGTCTCGCTGCTGGCCCTTGCTGGCCTCTACGTGGCGAGGAACAACGCTACCGCCAATACCGGACTGCGATACAGCCTCAAGGCGCTTTACGCCGCAGACGCCGGCGCCACCAGCCAGCTCGCCGACTGGGACCGCAGCACCCGCCTCCTGAATCCCGGCGACAGCACCGTCACCGGCTGGCGGGACCTCGAGGACGGCTCCCGCTACAGCACGACCATCCTCCGGGTCGACGACGGCACCGACCCCTTCACGTCGCTCTTCCGCATGCGGACCGTCGGCCGCCCGGGCGCCGGCCTCACCGCGCAGCGCATCGTGACCACCATGGTTCGGGTCGATCGGGCGAACGGGCTCTGCTGCGACGCGGCGATCAAGACGCAGGGCCAGCTGCGTATCGTGGGGACCTCGGAAGGGGTCAAGGTTTCTGGCCTGGACACGGCACCGATCGTCTGGGGCGGCGAGTGCCCCGGCACCTTCGCCGACAAGCCGGGAATCACGCTCCAGAACGACGACGAGCTGCAGATCAGCGGTCACCCGATCCTCGAGGGTGAACCACCGATTCTCGAAGATTCCTCGATCGTCCGCGACGACTTCAGCCAGTTCGGCGATGTCTCCTATGAGGAGTTGGCGCGAGCCGCTGACAAGCAGTTCCCGGGCGGCGAAGTCTACACCAGCATCGAGCCGGACGTCGTGGGCGGTGAATGCGTCGAGTCGACGTTCACCAACTGGGGTGACCCCGTGGATCCGACCGGCGCCTGCTTCGACTACCTGCCGACCATCCACGTGTCCGGCAACCTCAAGCTTTCCGGCAACGGCATTGGACAGGGCATCCTGCTCGTTGACGGAAACCTCGAGATCACGGGAACCTTCGATTTCTACGGGATCGTCCTGGTCCAGGGACAGGCGGACTTCAAGGGGACGACCAACATCAATGGCGGCATCCTCGTGCGCAACGGCGTCAGCGCCGGCGACGAAGCTTCGCTCCGTGGCGGAACGACTCTCCAGTACAGCAGTTGCGCGGCGGGCCGCGCGCTCTCGCACGCGATCGTCGCCCAGCCACTCGCCGGGCGGCACTGGTTCGAGGCGGTCGAATAACAGCAAACAGGTGAGGCACCGGTGAACGGCTTCTCTTTCCGAGCGCATACGATCGATGGGCAGATTCGCGAAGGCGTCATCCAGGCGATGACCGCCGACGACGCGACCCGCACCCTGGTCCAGCGTCGCCTCGTGCCCGAGTGGGTCAAGCCGGTCAAGGCGGCGAGGGGCCCGAGCTTCCAATTCAATCGCCGTGTCAAGAACGCGTCGCTCGTGCTTTTCGCGCGCCAGTTCTCGACCCTCATCGATGCGGCCGTCCCCATGGTCCAGAGCCTCGAGGTCTGCCAGGACCTCACCGAGGACCGGGCGCTGCGCAAGGCGCTCAACCAGGTGATCGTCGACGTGCAGGCGGGCAAGGATCTGGCCGGTGCCATGCGCGAGCAGCCTCAGGCATTCAGCGACATCTTCGTCAGCATGGTGGAAGCCGGCGAGCAAGGCGGCGTCCTCGATACCATCCTGGGGCGCCTGGCTACCTACCTGGAGAAGAGCCAGAAGCTCGTCTCCCGCGTCAAGACCGCGATGGTCTACCCCGCGATCATCATCTTCGTCGCGGTCGCCGCTCTCGGGGTCATGCTGGGCTTCGTCGTCCCCACCTTCGTCAAGATGTTCGAGTCCAGCAACATGACGCTGCCCTACCCGACGCAGGTGCTGGTCAACATGTCGGAGTTTCTGAAGGCCTACTGGGTCTGGATCGTTGGAATCTTCCTCGGCGCCCTGCTCTTCCTCAAACAGGCCTACGCCACACGCTCGGGTCGACTCGCCATCGACTCGTTGCTGCTGCGTGTTCCCGTCCTCGGCGACTTGCTGCGCAAGACCGCCGTCGCCCGCTTCTCCCAGAGCATGTCGTCCCTGTTGACCAGCGGCTCGAACCTGATCGACGCGATCATCGCGTCCTCGGCCACCGCCGGCAACCTGGTGATCGAGAAGGCGATCCTGAGGACCCGGCACGCCATCGAGGCGGGGCAGGGGATCTCACGCCCCCTCGCGGAGTCTGGCGTGATCCCGCGGCTCGTCTCCCGCATGATCGAGGTCGGCGAACAGACCGGTCGGCTGGACGAGATGTTCGAGAAGGTCGCGATCTTCTACGAGCAGGAGGTCGATACCGCCGTGGAGCGGCTGATGAAAGCACTCGAGCCCGCTCTGATCGTCGTCGTCGGCTTCATTCTGGGCGGCATCGTGGTCGCGCTCTACATGCCGATCTTCGAGGCGCTGACGAACGTGGCCAAGTAACCGGCCTGATAAAAGAGCGGCGGCGGGTTCCCTCGCTCCATCGCGGAGGGCCCGCCGCTCGCTGTTTAGCTCGGTCTGTAGCGAGCTCGTCGGAGAGCGGCCTACGCCGTCACGGTTTCCGGTACCCCGATGTCTTCCTCCGCGCTCCGCGCCTCTTCGGCTTCCTCCTGGTCACGACTCGCGCTGAAATGCCGCTGGAAAAAGTGCGCGATATCGTCGGTGTACGAGTGCATGACCGGAACCAGGATCAGCGTCAGGAACGTGGCGAAGGTCAGCCCGCAGATCACCGCGATCGCCATCGGACCCCACCAGGCCGCCTGCTCGCCGCCCCAGTAGAAGTTCGGTTCCAGGCTACGATAGAAGCCGTAGAAGTCGATGTTCATGCCGATCGCTAGCGGGATCAGCCCCACCACCGTCGTGATCGCGGTCAGCGTCACCGGCCGGAACCTCGTTATGCCGCCCTGCACCAGCGATTCGCGCTGGCCCATGCCGTCGCGCTCACGCAAGATCTTGATGTAGTCGATCAGCACGATCGCGTTGTTGACCACGATACCTGCCAGGCTGATCACTCCGACACCGCTCATGATGATGCCGAACGGCATCTGGAATACCGTCAGCCCGATGAGCACCCCGATCGTCGACAGGATCACCGAGCTCAAGATGATCAGCGGCCTCAGCACGGAATCGAACTGGGACACGAGGATGAAGGCGATCAGCAGCATCGCGGTGAAGAACGCGCCGAAAAGGAAGGCCGCCGACGCGTCCTGCTCCTCCTGCTGCCCCGCGTAGCGCAGCGTGTAGCCCTTCGGCAGGTCGCGGGCGAAGCCGGCCAGTTCGCTCTGGACCTCGGCCAGCACGGCGTTCGCGTTGTAGCCCGAACGCACATCCGAAGAGACCGTCACCACTCGATCCAGATCCTTCCGGTTGATCCCGGAAAAGCTCTGGTTGATTCGCCAATCGGCGATCGACGGCAAAGGCACCTGACTGCCGTCCTCCGCCACGACGTTCAGGTCGGCCAGCGAGCTCACGTCGTTCCGGTATCGCTTCGCCAGCCGGACCACGATGTCGTACTCGTTCTCCCCGTCACGATATTCGCCCGCCTCGACGCCGTTGATCGCGCTCCGCACCGTGAAGCCGATCTTCTGGGTGTTCAGACCGAAGAGCTTCGCCTTCTCCCGATCGACCTCCACGGTCAGCTCCGGCCGCGCGTCGGCCATGTCGCTCTCCAGACCTTCCAGCTTGGGCGCCACGCCCGAGTTCGAGAGGATGGCGACCGCCCGGTCGCCCAGCTCCTTGAGCCGGTCCGCGTCCTCGCCGACGATCTCGATCGTCACCGGCAGGCCCGTCGGCGGTCCTTCCTGAGGCCTTTCCACCACGATATCGGCACCGGCGATGTCCTCGCCGATCGTGCTCCGCATCCGCTCCAGCGTCTCGAACACGTCATGCTGACGCAGCTCGTAATCGACGAAGTTGACGGCGACCGTGGCCAGGTGCGTGCCCGACTGCCCCCCGAAGATCCCGCTGCTCGAGCCCACCGTCGCCACCACCGACTCGAAGTCCTCGCTTCCCGGCAGGTCGCGCAGCTGCGTCTCGATACGCCGTACGATCTCGTCCGTCACCTCGACCCGCGTACCGGTCGGCGCCTCGACCTGCACGTAGACGGTGGACGGCGGAATGTCCTCCGGGAAGAACACGACGCCTTTGCTGAACGCGCCGAACAAGAAGACGGCCAACACGAGAGCACCCAGCGAACCGAGCATGACCCGCAGTCTGTGAGCCAGTGCCCAGCGCAGCACGCCCTCGTACCAGCGAAGCGTCGCCGGCAGCTGCAAGGTCTGGAGCCAGTGCGCCGCCGGCGCCAGTATCCAACGGTGCAGCGAGTAGACGAAGATGACCGTGAGCGCCAGGAGAACCGCCGGCAACGGGCGGGCGATAAGCACGACGGAGAAAACGACACCCGTGATGACGCCCAGCGTCCACTTCATCTCCCGGGTCAGGCCGAGCCCCTTTTCGCCTTCGGGGCGCATCCACAGCGAGCAGAGGGTGGGGTTGATCACCAGCGCGACGAACAGCGAGGAGCTCAGCGTGATGATCAGGGTCTTCGGCAGGTAGCCCATGAACTCGCCGACGATGCCCGGCCAGAAGGCCATGGGCGCGAACGCGGCGAGCGTCGTGGCGGTGGCGGCGATCACGGGCATCGCCACCTCACCCGTCGCCAGCTTCGCCGCCTCCTTCTTGTCGTACCCCTCCTCCCGGAAGCGGTAGATGTTCTCGACTATGACGATCGCGTTGTCGACCAGCATCCCCAGCGCCAGAATGAGGCTGAACAGCACGATGAAGTTCATCGTCATGCCCGACATCTGGATGACGCTGAACGAGAGCAGCATCGACAGCGGGATGGCCACGCCGACGAACGAGGCGTTGCGGATCCCCAACGCGAAGAGCAGGATCGCCACCACGAAGATGAGCCCGGAGATGATGTTGTTCTCCAGGCTGCTCACCATGTGATGGACGTCCTCGGACATATCGGACGTGATCTTCACCACCGTCGTTGGCGGGAAGTCTGGTCGCATCTCTTCAACCGCGGCCTTCACCGCGTCCGCCGTCTCGATGATGTTCTCGCCCACACGCTTCGAGATGCTCAACGTGACGACCGGGCTGCCGTCCAACCGCGCGTAGCTGTCTCTCTCCTTGAACCCGAAATCGACGCTGGCCACGTCGCGGATATAGACCGGCCGATCACCGGGTGACGTGATGACGATATCCTCGATCAGGCGCGTGTCCTGGAACTCACCCGGCACCCGGACCAGATACTTCAGGTCCCCGACGTCGATCGTGCCACCGGGGGTAGTGACGTTTTCCTCGCGGATCGCGTCGATCACGTCACCGAAGGCGAGGCCGTAGTACTTGAGCTTGGCCAGGTCAACATCGACCTGGACCTCCCGCTCCAGTCCGCCCGACAGCGTGACCTCCAGAACGGCCGGGATCTGCTCGATCCGATCCTCGATATCCTCCGCCAGCTGTTTCAGCCGCACCAGGCTGTACTCGCCGGAGATGTTCACCTGCATGATCGGGAACTCGGCGAAGTTGAACTCGATGATCATCGGCTCCTCCGCCGCCTCGGGGAGCTCGGGCTTCGCGATGTCCACCTTCTCGCGGACGAGCTGCAGCGCCTCGGTCATGTCCATGCCGGCCTCGAACTCGACGACGACGCTCGAGTAGCCCTCCACCGACGTGGACGTGATCTCCTTGACGTCTCCGATCTTGTTGAGCTCGTCCTCGATCTCCCGCGTGATCAGCGTCTCGATGTCCTCCGGTGCCACACCCGGGTAAATCGTGTTGACCGCGATGTACGGGACGGTGATCTCCGGCGCTGCCTCCTTCGGCACCTGGATATACGAGACCAGGCCGGCCAGGATGACGCTGAACGTCAGCACCAGCACGCTGGTCGGGTGATCGACGGCGAACGAGGTGAGCCAGAACTCCTTGTAGCTGCCGTGGCCTTCGCGTTCCACCCGATCCGGGGGCGGCGCCTCGTTCTCGTTTTGCTTGCGACCGAAAAATCTGGACATGGCGGATTGACCTCTACGATCCATCGGCGGCTAGCTCGGCCGCGTTTACGATCCTTACACGATCGCCGGGCTCCACGATCTGTTGGCCCACCACGATCAGGCGATCGCCGAGGCTGAGCCCGGTCTTCACGACCACCAGGTTGTTGTAGCTGGCCCCCAGCTCGAGCCGGCGTGCCCGAGCGAACAGTTCTCCGTTCCCCTCCCCGCCCTCCCGGGCTACCACCAGCGCCTGGTAGCCGTCTTCCGTGCGAAGCACGGCGGTCTGGGGAATGACCACGACTTCCTGCAAGCGGTCGTTGGCGATCTCGACCGTCGCCACCATTCGCGGCTTGAGCAACCGCTCGGGGTTGTCGATCACGATCTCGATGGGGAAGGTGCGGTTCCGCGGGTCCACCGTGCTGCCGACGAACTCGATCACGCCCTGGAACTCTTCGCCGCCGAAAACCTCCAGACTGATTCGCGCCGGGTCGCCGACCGTCACCGCGGTGGCGTACCTCTCCGGTACGCCGCCCACAACCTTCACCCTATCGATGTCCACGACCCTGGCCACCGGTGTGCCCGGCGCCACCATCTCGCCCACCTCGACCAGACGCTCGTCGAAGATCCCCCGGACCGGCGCCGCTATGACCGTGCGCTCCAGCCGCGCCTCCAGCGTCTCCAGGCGGGCGGCCTGCAGCTCCGCCTGGTATTTCGTCTCCAGGTAAGCGATCTCGCTGCCGATACCTTCATCCTCCCACAGACGACGCTGCCGCTCGTAACGCTCCGCCGCGAGCTTCGCCGCCGCTTCGGCCTCCCTGACCTGCGCGGCCAGCACATTGTCACGGATCTTGGCGATCGGCTGTCCGAGCCTCAGGCGCTCCCCTTTTTCGACGTAAAAGCGCTCGATCGCGCCGCTCTCCTCGGCGCTTACCGTGACGTCGTTCAGCGCCTCCACCTCGCCGGTCAGCCGGATGTACGTGGTGAAATCGCTGAGCTCGATCGTGCTCACCTCGACGTTCACCACCTTCACGAAAGATTCCGCAGCCTCAGCCGCTTCGCCTTCCTGGCCCGAGGGGGCGCAACCCGCGGTCAACGTCGCCGCCACAGCGGCCGCCAGCGCCGCCTTTGACTCCACCTTGCGAATTCGCTCTATCATCAAGGGCCGTACCCTTTCGGTGACTCGCTAACGCTCATTCCGATATCCGCAGGTCCGGCTCGTCCGGAACCCCGACATCGACCAGGGGCACGACCCCCACCGCCTCGTCGAGATTGGTCTGGGCCACCAGGAAATCGTACACCGCCTGCGCGTAATTGAACTCCGACTCCCGTAACAGAACTTCGCCCTCCGTTACCTCCAGTTGCGAGCTCGTGCCCGCCAGGTACTGCGCGGTGACGATCTCGAACCCACGACGCGCCTGGCTCACCGCCTGCCGCTGCGCCTGCGCCCGGGCTCGCGCCTCGAGCAGCGCCTCGTACGCCGTCCGGATCTGGTTCGCCGCCTGGCGCTTCAACAGGTCCTCGTTGACCTGTGACTGCTGGCGAGCCAGGACGCGCTGCTGCATGCGGGCCGACCGCTGGAACCCCTGGAAGATGGGGATCTCCAGCATCAGGCCCACGTTCGCGGTAGTCGAGCGCTGGTTCCTGCTCTCGCCGAAGAAGTCGGGCGCGCCGTTCTCCTGCGCCACGAACCCCGCGTTGAAGATCGCGTTGAGCTTCGGATAGTAGCTCGTCCGCTCGAAACGGACCCGGGCGTCCTGTAGCTGGTAGTCGAGGTGAGCCTGCCGAAGATCGGATCGCGTCTCCCGCGCCTGCTCGATCAACTCCTCCACCGACGCATCCGCCGCGCCCCGATACCCCACCAGCCGCAGCAGCTGCGCGTTCGCACCTTCGTTCGCCTCCAGCGACGCCAGGTTCATCTCGTGCAGCTGCCCGGCGACGCGGATCGGCGTCAGCTGGTCGAGCCCCATCTCGATCGCCAGCTCGCGCTCGGCTCGGGCCAGGGCGTTCTCGGCTCGCTGCAGGTTGGGCCGCAGATTCGACAGCCGTACCTCCAGCCGCAGCACGTCGTAGCTGCTCGCCAGGCCCGATCGGTTCAGCGCCTCGGTCTCTCTCAGCGTCTGTTCGGTCCGCCGGATGCTCTCGCCCACCAGCCGGACATCTTCTTGCGCGAGGAGCGCCGCGTAGTACGCCCTTCGGACGCGCGACGCGGTCTGCTGCGCCTCACCCCGAACCACCTCTTCTTGCAACGCGCGAAAACGTCCGGCCGTGCCGACGCCCACGAAGGCGCCGGCGTCGAAGATCGGCTGGCGGATGTAGAACTGGGCGGACCAGGCGTTATCGGCGCCGAACCGAACCGGCACCAGCTCGTCGGGTGGCGCTTCGGGATCGAAGATGATCGCCGGTAGAAACGCCTCCTGTACCCGCAGGTTCCGCGTGTAACCCACCTCCGCGTCGATCGACGGAAGCACGCTGCCCCACGCCTCGCGGACCTGCTCGTCCGCCGTCAGCAGCCCCAGCTGCGCGTTCTCCAGCTCGCGGTTACCTTCCAGCGCCGCCTGGATCGCCTCCCGCAGCGTGTAGGTCGGCTCGCCGGCGACCTGGGCCGACGAACTGCCGGCGCACAGCAAGACGCCCAGCGCTGCGGCGAGGCCGCCAGCGCGCCAGCTGAGTATAGTTTGCACGGACATCCGTATCCTCACCTTGCCGATACTGTTCTGGAAGTCGGGACTACGCTCATTACGTCCCGGAGATCCCGGCCGTTTCGCCAACCGGTCCGGACTCCGGCCGCAGCCCGCCGTAGATGAACTCGGAAAACCGGGCGAACAGCTCCGGTCCGCTCAGCGGCTCCCCCGTGTGCTCGCAGCGCGCGTCCGGGTCGAACGACAGCAGCAGGGTCACCAGACCGTGCACGTGCGTCCACAGGTAGAGAACCACCAGATCGGGGTTCGCCTCCCGGATCGTTCCCGCCTCCATCGCGTCCACCACGGTCTGACGAAACAGCGGGTAGCCGCCGCCTTCCGGCAGCTCATCGAAGTCGCCCACCTTGCCGTGAGCCGAGAAGATCACCCGGAAGTACTCCGGGTTCTCGAGCGCGAACCGCAGATACGCCTGCCCCAGCGCTCGCAAGCGCTCCCGCGACCCCTTCGGCACCTCCTCCACCGCCGCCTTCAGATACCCGGCGAAACGTTCGAATCCCCGGTAGACGACCTGGCGAACCAGCGCCTGTTTGTTCTCGAAGTAGTTGTAGATCGCCGTGGCGCTCAGCCCCACACGGGCAGCCACGCCGCGCATCGACAGCCCCTCGAGTCCCCTCTCGGCCAGCAAGTCCCGGGTCGCCTCGAGAATCGCGGCCTCGGTCTCCAACCCGCGAACGGGATCCGACACTCTTGGCGTCATTGCGCCTCTCCGGTTAACGCTGTTTACTTTACAGCGTTAACATAATACCCCTGACACCCCTGTCAAGTAATTCACACACTACGTAAACCCAACCCTTCACCCTTACTCCGACTCTTACTGCCTACTCCCCACCCCCTACCGCTCACCGATGCACAAGGGGCGGCCTCTCCTTCTCAGACCGCCCCTCGTTTCATCCGCCACTACCACCCATCACTCACTACCCACTACCGTTCACCGCCTCATCACGCCGCCTTCGCCTCCATCACCAGCTTGCTCACCGACTCCTTGGCGTCGCCGAACAGCATCATCGTCTTCGGGTGGAAGAAGAGCTCGTTCTCGACACCGGCGAACCCGGCCCGCATCGAGCGCTTGAGCACGATGATGTGCTCGGCCTCGTCCACGTTCAGGATCGGCATGCCGTAGAGCGGGCTCGAGGTGTCGTGACGGGCCGCGGGATTCACCACGTCGTTGGCGCCGATCACCACCGCCACGCTGGTGTTCTTGAACGAGTCGTTGATGTCGTCCATGTCGTACAGCTCGTCGTACGGGACGTTCGCCTCGGCCAGCAGGACGTTCATGTGGCCGGGCATCCGTCCCGCCACCGGGTGGATGGCGTACTTCACATCCACCCCGCGGTCCTTGAGCACGTCGGCCAGCTCGCGCACGGCGTGCTGCGCCTGCGCCACCGCCATCCCGTAGCCCGGCACGAAGATGACCGATCGGGCGTAGGCCAGCATCACCGCGGCGCCGTCGGCGTCGATCGACTGAACCGTGCCCGCGTGCTCGCCCGCCCCGACGCTGCCGCCCGCCCCCACGTCGGCGGTGCCGACCGCACCGAACAGCACGTTGGCCAGCGACCGGTTCATGCCGACGCACATGATGTTCGTGAGGATCAGGCCCGAGGCGCCGACCAGCGAGCCCGAGATGATCAGCACCCGGTTATCGACCACGAACCCCGCCGCCGCCGCGGCCAGTCCCGAGTACGAGTTGAGCAGCGAGATCACCACCGGCATGTCGGCGCCACCGATCGGGATCGTCGACGTGATCCCCAGCGCCAGCGCCAGCCCGATGATCACCAGGAACAGCGTGGTGTTGGTCGGATCGAACCAGATCACGTAGGTCCCGATCGCCAGCGTGGCGATGAACAGGATCGCGTTCATCGCCTTCTGCAGCGGCCAGGTGATCGGCGCTCCCGTCATCCACCCCTGCAGCTTGCCGAACGCGATCATGCTGCCCGAGAAAGTCACGCCGCCGATCAGCGTGCCCAGTACGATGCTGACCCCCGAGTCGGCGGTGAGCACCAGGTCCGGGCTCAGCAGTCGCATGAATTCCGAGATCGCCACCAGCGCCGAGGCGCCGCCGCCGAACCCGTTGAACAGGCCGACCATCTGCGGCATCGCGGTCATCTGGACCGCGCGCGCCGAGATCGAGCCCGCCAGCGCGCCGATCACCGCACCCACCAGGATCGGCTGCCAGTTGGCGAAGTTCGTCTCCAGCAGCGTCACGATGATGGCGAGCGCCATGCCGACCGCCGCCATGACGTTGCCCGACCTGGCCGTCTTCGGTGACTGCAGGCGCTTGAGCCCGAAGACGAACAGCGCCGCCGAGACCAGATAGGCCAGGTTCGCAATTGTAAAGAAGCTCATGATCGCAGTTCCGATATCCCTATTCGTTCACGACTTTTCGTTTCCAAGCCCTCACGGGTCCGCGGCACGGCTACTCGCCGCCTTCCTCGCCCCCGGCCGGCTGCTGCCGCTCCTTGAACATCTCGAGCATCCGGTCGGTCACCAGGAAGCCACCCGCCACGTTGATCATCCCCATCGCCACCGCGACGACGCCCAGAATCAGGATCAGCGTGTCGCCCGTCGCGGCGGCCGTGATGACCAGCGCGCCGACCACCGAGATCCCGGAGATCGCGTTCGATCCGGACATCAGCGGCGTGTGCAGGAGGGGCGGCACCTTGGTGATGACTTCGAACCCCGTGAACATGGCGAGGATGAAGATGTACAGGTTGTTGAGCAGTGATTCAGGCATCTCGAACCATCCTCGATCTACAGGAGCGCTTTCACACGCTCGTTCGTTATCTCGCCGTCGTGCGTGATGCAGCTACCGCTGATGACCTCGTCCTCGAAGTCCAGCTTCAGCTGTCCGTCTTCCACCATCTCTCCGAACAGCGCTGTTACGTTTCGGGCGTACACCGAGCTCGCATCGACCGGCATCTCGCTCACCAGGTCGACCGGCCCATGAATCGTCACGCCGTGCTTTACCACGGTCTTGCCGGTTTCGGTGAGCGTGCAGTTACCGCCCGATTCCGCCGCCAGGTCGACGATGACCGATCCGGCCTTCATCCTCCCGACCGCGTCCTCGGGAACCAGCGTGGGCGCTGTCTTGCCAGGCACCGCCGCCGTCGTGATGACGATGTCGGCGGCGCCGATGTGCTCGGAGAGGACCTCCTGCTGCCGGCGCGCGGAAGCCTCCGACACTTCCTTGCCGTATCCTCCGGCGTCCTCGAGCTCCTCCTCTTCCTCCAGCTCGATGTCGATGAACTTGGCGCCCAGGCTCTTGACCTCCTCCTTCGTGGCCGGCCGGATGTCGTACGCCTCCACGTTGGCGCCCAGCCGGCGGCAGGTGGCGATCGCCTG
>JAACAK010000136.1 GCA_011774835.1 Candidatus Kutchimonas denitrificans
CCCGATGTTCGGCAACGAGGGGCTTCTACAAGAAAAGACCCCCTTGGCGAAAACCATCTGGAAGTACCTGCGCGAGAACTGCACCCGCCCTCCCGTCACCCCCGGGCGTCCGCCCCTGCCACGGGTGGCTTGACCCTCCGGCCTCCCGGCCATAGCAGTAAAACAAAGTAAAAATTAATACACACTATTGACTCTGCCGCCGCGACGGTTTAAAACGGGACGGAATCTTGTCCGAACGCTAGCGTCCGGACAAGCTCCGGGCCATTCGTGCCGGCGGCCATTCAGCAGTGCAGTCATGGAGGGCGGATGTCCCTGTTCGAGTATTTCGAAAAGCATGAGGAGCAGGCCTTCGTCGCCAAGGCGCTCGCCACGGCGGTCGCCATCATCCTGGTCAAGAACTTCCTGCCGGGCCTGGTCAACTTTCTGCTGCTGGTCTTTCCGGTCGTCTTCCTCTTGCTCATCCGCATGCACGCCGCCGCCACCGGCGCCGACCCCAAGGAACTACTGTACGAACACATCACCTTTCTGCCGGTGATGCGCTCGGAGAGCGAACGCCGCGCCGAGATCAAGCCGTGGGTCACTTACGGCATTATTTTCCTCGACGTCCTTATCTTCTACGGCTTCGAAATCAACGTCAATCCGGAGCTGATCGCTAATCACCTCGTCTTTCTGCCGCAAGAACCCAATATTTTCAACGTACCACTGAGCCTGTTCACCTCGATGTTCCTGCACGCCGGCGGCGGCCATTTGTGGGGGAACATGCTGTTTCTGTGGGTGGTCGGCTCGGCGGTGGAGCGACGCGTCGGCAAGAAGACCTTCCTGGGGCTCTACCTGCTCACCGGCGTTCTCGGCAACCTGGTCTTCGCGCTGATGGCGTTCCTGGCCACCGGCCAGGCGGGGCACGCCCTGGGGGCCTCGGGGGCCATCGCGGGCATCATGGGCATTTTCGCGGTGCGCTGCTACTTCAAGAGCATGATCTTTCCTCTGCCGATCCTCGGCATCTTTTCGCTGATCCTGCCGATCAGTCTCAAGATCCGTCTCAACTCGCTGGTGATCATGGCCCTGTTCTTCCTGGCCGACCTCTCCGGCGGCCTCCGGCAGATGAGCGGCGGCGAAACGATGGTCGCGCATTGGGCTCACCTTGGCGGGATGATCTCGGGGATGCTGATCGCCGCCTGGCTCAAGCTCGGCAGGGAGGCGGCCGAGGAGCGACACCTGGAGGAGGGGCTCAAGGCGGCGGAAGCCACCACCGGCTATGGCGGAGGCGAACGCTCGCTGAACATCGTGCTCGAGCGCGACCCCGAAAACGCCGAGGCGCTGCTCGCCCTGGCGAGGCTGAAGACCAAGGTCACGAACACTCCGGAGGGACGGGAGCTGTACGAAAAGGCGCTGCCGCTGGTGGCGAAATCCCGTCCCACTGAAATCGGGACCGTTTTCACCGAGTTCTATCAGAAATACCACGCGATCCCCGACGATCCGGCCCTGGTCGGGAAGCTGGTCGGCCTGCTGCGCCAGTCGGGACAGACCGACCTTTGCATCGACTGCCTCGAATACCTGGTCGACGCCGAGAGCGTTCCGGCGCACAAGCGCGAAAAGCACCTCTACGAACTGGCGAGCCTGCTCGAATTCAGCGGCCGGGAGGAAGCCGCCCGGGGTTTTTACGCCCGGTTCGTAGCCGAACACCCCGCCTCGATCCTGGCCGACAAGGCCCGCCAGAAGGCGGGCGGCGAGGTCTACGTGAAGCCGGAGCAGCCGGAACAGACGGAGATCAGGGTCGGTGTGGCCCCCCTGAACCCCTGCCCGAAGTGCGGCGGCGAGATGAGCAGAAAACCGGCAAAATCCGGGCCGCGCCAGGGCCAACTCTTCATGGTCTGCAACCGCTACCCCGGCTGCCGCACCGCCTTCCCGGCCGAGGCCGACGAGTCGGCCGCCGCACCCGTCCCGCGCCCAAAAGCGCCGAAGCGCTACCGGCTCGTCTTCGACGGAACCATCGAGCTGAACGCCGACCCGGACGAGACCCGCGAGAAGCTGGCGACCCTCATGCGCTGCGGCCGCGAGCGGATCGAAAAGCTCTTCAGCGGCCGCACCACGGTTCTCAAGCGCGACCTGAAGCACGAGACTGCGGTGAAGATAAAGGCGGCCTTCGACCGCACCGGCGCCATCTGCGAAATCGTCGCTGAGAAAACGCCGCCCGCTACGGCTCCGGCAGCGCCAGCCGTGGCCGCCGCCGCTCCGCAGCCGCCGACGCCGACCGCCGCAGCCGCCGCTCCCTCACCCTCGGCCGCGGCATCTTTCGAACCGGCGGCTCCCGCATCGTCAGCACAGTCAGCAGAAGCGGAATTCAACTGTCCCAAATGCGGTTTCGCCCAGAAAAAGGGGGAGTCGTGCGTCAAGTGCGGCGTTTTCTTCGCCAAGCTGGCCAGCCGCATGGAGCAGGATATGCACTCCATGCACGCCCGGGACGCCTCGCCAAGCCTCTCCAACACCCACGCCAAGCGCTGGGCGATGATCTGTCACCTGTCGATTTTCAGCTGCCTCATCATCCCGCTCGGCAACATTCTCGGGCCGCTGGCGATCTGGCTGTGGAAGCGCAATCAGTCGGAATTCGTCGACTGGCACGGCAAGATCGCCCTCAATTACCAGCTCACCCTACTCCTCTTCTCCATCGGCTGCGGCACCGTCGCCGCCTTCTC